>NZ_JBWKMA010000015.1:0-233351 GCF_056431045.1 Aestuarium zhoushanense | reverse complement strand
GGACGACACCGCGACCACCGATGAGGATACCGCTGTCACCATCGACGTGCTCGACAACGACAGCGATCCGGACAACCAGCCGCTGACCATCACCGAAGCCACGGTTCCTGCCGAGCAGGGCTCGGTCGAGATTGTGAACGGTCAACTGGTGTTCACACCGGCGCCGGACTTCAACGGTGAGGCTACGATCAGCTACACGGTCTCTGATCCAGACGGCAACACGGACACAGCGAATGTTGTGGTCACCGTTAACACTGTTGACGATGCTCCAGAAGCGTTGGACGACACGGCGACCACCGATGAGGACACCGCTGTCACCATCGACGTGCTCGACAACGACAGCGATCCGGACAACCAGCCGCTGACGATTACTGAGGCAACGGTTCCGGCCGAGCAGGGCTCGGTCGAGATCGTGAACGGTCAGCTGGTGTTCACACCGGCGCCGGACTTCAACGGCGAGGCAACGATCAGCTACACGGTCGCGGATCCAGACGGCAACACGGACACTGCCAATGTGGTTGTGACGGTGAACTCTGTCGATGACGCACCAGAAGCTATCGACGACACGGCGACCACCGATGAGGACACCGCTGTCACCATCGACGTGCTCGACAACGACAGTGATCCGGACAACCAGCCGCTGACGATTACTGAGGCAACGGTTCCGGCCGAGCAGGGCTCGGTCGAGATCGTGAACGGTCAGCTGGTGTTCACACCGGCGCCGGACTTCAACGGCGAGGCAACGATCAGCTACACGGTCTCTGATCCAGACGGCAACACGGACACCGCCAATGTTGTGGTCACCGTTAACCCCGTTGATGACGCACCAGAAGCGTTGGACGACACCGCGACCACCGATGAGGACACAGCTGTCACCATCGACGTGCTCGACAACGACAGCGATCCAGACAACCAACCGCTGACGATCACAGAAGCGACTGTTCCTGCCGAGCAAGGCACGGTCGAGATTGTGAACGGTCAACTGGTGTTCACCCCTGCCGATGACTTCAACGGTGAAGCAACGATCAGCTACACGGTCTCTGATCCAGACGGCAACACGGACACAGCGAATGTTGTGGTCACCGTTAACGGCATGAGCGACGCGCCTGATGCTGAAGACGATTGCGCTGCGACACTGGAAGATACGCCTGTCACGATTGATGTTCTGGAGAACGATAGCGACCCAGATGGTCAACCGCTGACCATCACGGAAGCGACTGTTCCAGTTGATCAGGGCACTGTTGAAATCGTAGACGGCAAGCTGGTGTTCTCGCCTGCTGAAGACTTCAATGGTCCTGCAACGATCACTTACACTGTCACCGATCCAGACGGGAACACGGACACAGCGGTTGTGAATGTTGATGTTCTGCCGGTGAATGACCTCGTTGCGGTGGATGACGTTGCGCAGACGGACGAAGATACGCCTGTAACCATCGACGTTGTGGCCAACGACCAGAACCCAGATGGCGGTGCGCCGACTGTGATTGGTGCGACTGTCCCTGCGGCCCAAGGCACTGTGGCGATCGTTGGTAATAAGCTGGTCTTTACACCTGCAACGAACTTCTTTGGTGAGGCGACGATCGATTACACCATCGAGGACGAAGAGGGTGCGGTCGATGTGGCTAAAGTCACTGTCACCGTAAACAGCGTTCTTGAGGCACCGATTGCGGTTGATGATGTTGAAACGACTGACTTTGAAACGGCAGTCACCATCGACGTTCTGGAAAACGACAGCGATCCAGATGGCACTGTCCTAACGGTGATAGACGCATCTGTCCCTGACGTTCAGGGCAGCGTTGAAATCGTCGACAACAAGGTTGTCTTTACACCTGCAGCTGGCTTCGAAGGTGAGGCGACAATCAGCTATACCATCGAGGATGCGGATGGTCTGACCGCTGATGCCGTTGTCACTGTGACGGTGAATGATGCGCCTCCGCCGCCTCCGCCAGTTCCAGATGGAACGGTCGAAGGGACCTCGGGCGACGATATCATTGACGACAACTATGCGGGCGATCCGAATGGTGACTTCGTTGACAATGACGACGCGATCCTGCCGGGTGACACTGGTGATGACGACCTGATCTATGGCTACGAGGGTGATGACACCATCCTCTCGGGCGATGGAGATGACGAAGTCTACGGTGGCGTCGGCAATGACACGATCCTAGATGATAGTGGTTCGGATACTGTGTTTGGTGAAGATGGGGACGATGTCATCAACACCGCAGGTGGTCAGCAAAGCCCCGATACGGCCTATCCAGGTGTGTATGCGGCCGATAGCGATCCATTCGATGATCGGGATACCGTTTATGGCGGAGCTGGCAACGACACGATCACCACGGGCGATGACAATGACACCATTTATGGTGGCACTGGCAATGACACGATTGACGGTGGCGTCGATGACGACCTGATCTACGGTGAGGATGGCAACGATACCATCATCGGCAGCGAAGGCGATGACCAGATCCTCGGCGGTGACGGTGATGACCTGATCTACGGTGGTTTGACGACTGATGTCCTCGACCTTCCTGATGATCTGGATGGCGACGGTGATAGCAACGACCTCGGTGAAGACCTTGTTACCAATAACAACAAGGACATCATCTCGGGCGGCGCTGGCAACGACACCATCTATGGCGGCGATGACGATGACCTGATCAGCGGTGGCGCTGGCAACGACTTCGTTGATGGCGGTATTGATGACGACGTCATTCACGGCAACGCTGGTGACGACACGCTGCAAGGTGGCCAAGGCGACGACCTCATCTTTGGTGGGGACGATGATGACATTATCATCGGTGGCACGGGCGAAGACATCATGCAGGGTGGCTTCGGGAATGACACCTTCTACGGCGGCAACGGTGGCGACATTGTTGTCGGTGGCGAAGACGCTGATGGTCTAGATGTTGACGTGCTGAACCTGACCGGCAGCGGTGTCGATCATATCGTCTACAACAGCAGCGATCCTGAAGCTGGGACTGTGTTCTTCAACGACGGTTCGGTGATGACCTTCTCGGAGATTGAGAATGTTATCCCGTGCTTCACACCGGGTACGTTGATCGCGACACCGCGTGGGCAGGTTCCTGTGGAACAGCTCCATGTTGGGGACAAGATCATCACACGTGACAATGGCATCCAAGAAATCGCTTGGTTGGGTCAGAAAGAGATGCCGGGCAAGCAGTTGATTGCGAACCCGCACCTCAAGCCGATCCTGATCAAGGCTGGTGCTTTGGGCAACGGTCTGCCTGAACGTGATATGCTTGTGTCGCCGAACCACCGTGTTCTGGTCGCCTCCGACCTCACGCAACTCTACTTTGAAGAGCGTGAAGTTCTGGCTGCGGCGAAACACTTGGTCGGTAGCGCGGGTATCCATCAGGTTGATGTGACCAACACGACTTACATTCACTTCATGTTTGAACGTCATGAAGTGGTGCTGTCGGATGGCGCATGGACGGAAAGCTTCCAGCCTGGTGACTATAGCCTCAAGGGTATCGGCAACAGCCAGCGGAACGAGATTTTCGAACTCTTCCCCGAGCTGAAGGAGAAAGCGGGCATTCAGGATTATCAATCCGCTCGTCGTGCGCTGAAAAAACACGAGGCCAAACTTCTGGTCCGTTAAGACGTGCAGCTGACCGGAAGGGGGCTACTTTTCCGGTCGCAAGTCTGAAGGTGGGTCAGACAGCCATCCCGATGATCTTGGGCGACACCCTCGTGGCCCGAGACATCGGGATGTTGCGTTTCAGCGGCCTGTTTCTGCGCGAAATTCGGCCCAGTCCTCGGGCGTGTCGAGGTCGCGTCGGGCGCGTTGATCGGGCAGGGGCACGAGGTGAGTTCGGTCGCGATACGGGCGCACAATGCAGTTGCCGCCTTGATCGCCTCTGATCGTAGCAAAATTTTCGCGTAGCGAGCCGTCAAAAAGGATCGGATGACCGGGTTGAAAGTCATCTGTCGCGCCGCGCCAAATGAGGGCATCGGGGGCTTGGGCAGGGCCTGCTAGAACAGCGGCCATATCTGCGGTTTCAATTTCAATCAAATCAGGCAGGACCATTAGGAGATGGGACCACTCTGGTATTCGCGCGACTGCGCCACGCATGGAGCCTGACATTCCCTCGGATGCTTCGGGGACGATGAGATGGGTCACGGGCAGGTCCGCGATGAGCGCCAGACGCGGGTGGTCTGCCGATGGCAGGGCGACGTAGACGGGAAGGCCAAGCCCGAGCGCGCGTTGACACTGAAGCCGCAACAAGGGCACGCCATCGACAAGCTCGCGCAGTTTATCTCCGCCGCGCATCCGCGACGACTGCCCAGCAGCGAGGATCAGGACGACAGTGCCAACGGAGGGTGCCGGCGCTGTCATGGTTTTACGGAAGGATGCGGGTGTATTTGGTGCCTTCGAGCGTGGCACCAACGCGGAACCCCGCCTGAGCGAACACGACCGCAATCACGGGCGACAGCGAAGTCGTCGTCTGAGCGCGCAGCGTATCGCCCTGATCGTTCAGAGCGTATTCGATATCTGCACCGGCAGCCCAACCCGGAGAGGAACGGAACTCCATCAGCGCTTCTTCGGTCATGAAGAACAGGACGTGGCTATATTGCTGACCGCCAAGCTGGAGACCCGCGCTTGCCGATGCGGCAGAGTAGTAGTCGACGGTGGATTGGCTGATCCGCAGGGCACCACGACCGAACGATCCACCTAGGCCAAAGCCAACTTCGGTGACGAGCGGCATAACCAGCATACCGGCGGCTTTCATCGAAAGATCGCGGGTCGCAGGGTAGGTGCTATACATATACGACAGCGTGCTATCGACGCGCGCGTCAATTGTCGCGGCGGCGTTTGTGCCAACACCGTTGGAACAGGCGGCGACAGTCGTTGCCAAAGAGCCTAGCGCAAAATTGCGGCGGGTAAGAAGGGTCATTGCTCGTGCCTCTATCTGGGGGCGGCTTTTGCCGCTCTATCACGCGAACTATAGGCGCGATTTTCGCGCCTGTCATCCACTACATAAGGTGTGCGCGGGTGTTAGCCGTTTAAGAGCCGCGCCGCTTCGGGGGCGAAATACGTCAGGATGCCGTCGCAGCCCGCGCGTTTGAAGCACAAGAGGCTTTCGAGCATGACTTTTTCCCCGTCGAGCCAACCGTTTTGAACGGCTGCTTGGATCATCGCGTATTCGCCTGAAACTTGATAGGCATAGGTCGGCACGCCAAAGCTGTCTTTCACGCGACGACAGATATCGAGGTAGGGCATTCCCGGTTTCACCATGACCATATCCGCGCCTTCCATCAGGTCGCGTTCGACAAGGCGAAGCGCTTCATCGCTGTTGCCCGGATCCATCTGATAGGTCTTTTTATCGCCCTTTAGCGCGCCCGATGCACCAACGGCGTCACGGAACGGACCATAGAAACCCGACGCGTATTTGGCGGTGTAGGACAGGATCGCAACGTTCTGATGGCCCTCGCTCTCTAGCGCTGATCGCATAGCGCCGATACGGCCATCCATCATGTCGGAGGGGCCGAGGATATCTGCACCAGCTTCAGCCTGAGCCAATGCCATTTTCACCAATGCCTCGACCGTTTCGTCATTGATGATTTCGCCATCCACCACATAACCGTCGTGCCCATTGATGTTATAGGGGTCGAGCGCGATGTCCGTCATGATTGCCATTTCGGGAACGGCATCTTTGATCGCGCGGATTGCTGTGTTTGTCAGGTTGTCGGGTGACCACGCCATCGCGCAATCTTCGGTCCGATGTTCCATCGAGGTGTAGGGAAACAGGCACATCGCGGGGATACCCAAGTCGTGCGCTTCTTTGGCGGCTCTGACCACACGGTCGATCGTTTTACGGGTCACACCTGGCATCGACGCGATTGAGGTTTCATCGTCGCGGCCTTCCATGAGGAAGACGGGCCAGATGAAATCGTCAGTTGTCAGCGTGTTTTCGCGAACCAAAGCGCGAATGGCAGGGGATTTACGAACGCGGCGCAAACGAGCGGCAGGGTATTGGGCGACGGTGGGTTTCATAGCGGGCCTTTCATGTCACACACGATGGGTGCCACGGAAATTTCATGACGACAAGTCTAGGCTTTGCCGCAGGTGAAGTTTAGGTTGGCGGAAAACAAAGATCAGGCACGACAGTGAACTGGACCCAGACGGTATTTGAAGTCATCGATTTGCGCTCTTTCTCGAACCTTTGGTTCTGGATTGCGCTCGCTGTGCTGTGGTCGACGACCAGTCATTGGGTGATTGGTGTTCCCTTTGACCTCATTCAACGTGCCGCCCGCGAGGGTGGAGAGCCGTTTGCAGACCTTCAAGCGATTGTTCGGGTCAATGTGAACCGTCTTCTCTATATCTCTCATCAATCCGGATTATGGCTTACGGGCTTTATGTGCTTTGTGCTGACGGGGCTGTTTTTGTTGGCGTTCGTTTACCATATCGAATTCGCGGAGGCGCTGTTCCTCCTCGGGTTTCCGTTGTCATTGGTTGGACTTTTGTCGATTAATACGGCGATGCTGATTAGGTCCGAAGGGATGGAGCCTGAGGTGCTGTTTCGCCGTTTGCGGCGTCACCGCACCTATGTGCAATTCATCGGTATGTTCTCGATCTTTGTGACTGCGACCTACGGGATGTACCAGAACCTTGGCGGTGCTTACGGGTTCTGAGTTGACTTTACCCCGTGGCGGGGTAGGTCTCGCGCATGAAATCACAATCCCACATTACCGTTTGCGGCGCCCCCGAAGGGTTTGACGCGAAATTGATCCTTGATGAAGTCGGAAAATCTGGCGCTCCCGTGCTCCACATCGCGCGGGACGATCGGCGATTGACCGAAATGCAAGCGGCCTTGGCGTTTTACGCGCCCGAGATGCCTGTAGTCGTGTTTCCTGCGTGGGATTGTTTGCCATACGACCGTGTATCTCCGAACGCTGATATTTGTGCGGCCCGTATGGCGACCTTGGCGGCATTGGCCCATGGGATGCCAAAGCAGTTCGTTCTGCTGACGACGCTCAATGCAGCGACACAACGTGTCCCTGCGCGGGGGCTGCTAAAAGAGGCGTCCTTTACGGCGCGGGTGAATAGCCGCATCGATGAGGCTGCGTTAAAACAGTATTTGGTCCGCATGGGGTTTACCCAATCACCGACTGTGATGGAGCCTGGCGATTATGCGGTTCGGGGCGGGATCATCGATATCTTCCCTCCGGGTGAAGCGGGGCCAGTGCGACTGGACCTCTTTGGTGACGTTCTCGACAGTGCGCGGCGGTTTGATCCAGCGAGCCAGAGGACAACGGAAAAGCTCGATGTGGTGGAACTCGCGCCCGTTTCCGAGGTGATCCTCGATGAGGCGGCGATCACGCGTTTTCGTCAGAACTATCGTATCGAATTTGGCGCGGCTGGCACTGACGATCCGCTGTATGAGGCGATCAGTGCGGGGCGCAAACATGCGGGCGCGGAACATTGGCTCGGGTTCTTCCATGACCACCTTGAGACGTTGTTTGACTACGTCCCAACCGCAACGGTGACGATTGACGATCAGGTCACGCCAACGCGGCTCGCCCGATGGACGATGATCGAAGACGCCTATGACACGCGGATGTTTGCCCTGAAACAAAAGGGGCGGATGGACAGCGTTTATAAGCCAGCGCCGCCCGCCTTGATGTATATGGACGATCCCACATGGGAGGCCGTCATCGCGGATCGTCGCGTGCTGCAATTTACGCCGCTCAAACAATCGACTGGTCTGGGTGTGATCGACGCAGGCGGTCGCATTGGTCGCGATTTCGCACCTGAGCGCCAGCAGGAAAACGTAAACCTTTTCAAAGCTCTGATGCTGCACGTTAAGGCACGGGCGTCTGAAGGGCCTGTAGTTGTAGCATCCTATTCCGAGGGTGCGCGTGAACGTCTGATGGGGCTCTTGGAGGATGAGGGCGCTGGTGAAGTGATCCCCGTGCAGAACTTCTCTCGCGTTGGGAAATCAGGTCTACACCTCGCCATATGGCCCCTTGAAAAAGGATTTGAAACCAAAGGCCTTACGGTCATTTCTGAACAGGATGTTCTAGGCGATCGTCTTATTCGGCAGACCAAGAAAAAGCGTAAAGCCGAGAATTTCCTGACCGAAACGCAGAGCCTCACACCCGGTGATCTTGTCGTACACGTTGATCACGGTGTCGGACGATACAAGGGCCTTGAGGTCGTTCAAGCTTTGGGCGCCGCGCATGAGTGTATTCTTCTGGAATATGCCGAAGGATCGAAGCTGTACCTGCCTGTTGAGAATATCGAACTGCTGTCCAAATTCGGGCACGAAGATGGTCTTTTAGATCGTCTGGGCGGTGGTGCATGGCAGGCGAAGAAAGCCCGCATGAAAGAGCGTATTCGCCAGATGGCGGAACGTTTGATCCGCGTAGCGGCCGAACGTGAGTTGCGCAAAGCGCCTGTTCTGTCACCACCCGATGGCATGTGGGATCAGTTCCTTGCACGTTTCCCCTATGCGGAAACCGAGGATCAGCTTCAGGCAATTTCCGACGTACTTGAGGATCTAGATTCAGGTCGTCCGATGGATCGTCTCATCTGTGGCGACGTGGGCTTTGGCAAGACCGAGGTTGCAATCCGCGCCGCCTTTGTTGCGGCGATGTCGGGTGTTCAGGTGGCGGTGATTGCGCCGACGACATTGCTTGCGCGTCAGCACTATAAGAACTTCGCCGAACGGTTCCGTGGCTTCCCAATCAACGTAGCGCCTCTGTCGCGGTTTGTCAGTGCTGGGAATGCGGCGAAAACTCGTGAGGGCATGGCGAACGGGCAGGTCGATATTGTTGTCGGAACCCATGCGCTGCTGGCGAAAGGCGTGAAATTCAACAACATTGGCTTGCTGATCATCGACGAAGAGCAGCACTTTGGTGTGCAGCATAAAGAACGTCTGAAACAATTGCGCTCTGATATTCACGTTCTCACGCTGACCGCGACGCCGATCCCACGGACGCTGCAATTGTCGCTCTCTGGGGTGCGCGATTTGTCGATCATCGGCACGCCACCCATCGACCGTTTGGCGATCCGAACCTATGTCAGCGAATTCGACACCATTACGATCCGCGAGGCGCTCTTGCGCGAGCATTATCGTGGTGGCCAGTCGTTCTTTGTTGTGCCGCGTTTGTCTGATCTGCCCGAGATGGAGGATTGGCTCAAACGCGAGGTGCCCGAAGTGTCGTTCGTTGTGGCACATGGTCAGATGGCGGCAGGTGAGCTCGATGATCGTATGAACGCGTTCTACGACGGGAAATACGACGTGCTTTTGGCAACAACGATTGTCGAGAGCGGTTTGGATATTCCGACGGCGAACACGATGATTGTGCACCGTGCTGATATGTTTGGTCTTGCGCAGCTCTATCAAATCCGAGGGCGTGTCGGTCGATCGAAGACCCGCGCCTATGCCTATCTGACGACTAAGCCGCGTGCGAAACTGACGCCTCAGGCCGAAAAGCGTCTTCGAGTGTTGGGGAGCCTTGATACCCTTGGGGCTGGATTTACCCTTGCGTCTCAAGACCTTGATATCCGTGGTGCAGGTAACCTCCTCGGTGAGGAGCAGTCGGGCCACATCAATGAGGTCGGGTACGAGTTGTACCAGCAAATGCTGGAAGACGAGATTGCGCGGATCAAGTCTGGCGCGATTGGTCTGTCGGACGACAACGGACAGTGGGCACCGCAGATCAACCTTGGCGTTTCTGTATTGATCCCAGAGACTTATGTGGCTGATCTTGATGTGCGTTTGGGCCTCTATCGTCGCTTGTCTGCCTTGACGAAAAAGGTCGAACTCGAAGGGTTCGCGGCTGAACTGATCGACCGTTTCGGTCCGTTGCCGAAAGAGGTGAACACCCTGATGCTCATCGTGCGGATCAAGGCGATGTGTAAACGCGCGGGTATCAGCCAGCTTGACGGTGGACCTAAGGGTGCTACCATTCGGTTCCACAACGATAAATTCGCATCACCTAAAGGGTTGGTCGAATTTATTCAGGCGCAAAAAGGCATGGCGAAGGTCAAAGACAACAAGATCGTCGTTGGCCGCGAGTGGAAAACTGAAGCAGACAAGATCAAAGGGGCCTTTGCGATTGCCAAAGACCTTGCTGAAAAAGTTGCTGAAGAGAAGAAAAGCAAGCAGGCGTAAACCGTTACGCCTGCCATTTTATGCGTCTGTTGCGATCATCTCTTTGATGTCAGTGATGACTTTCGACCATAGTTCAGTGGGTTGTGCGCCCGCGATAGCGTGTTGGCCGCCGACGATATAGGTCGGCACCGAACGCACACCCATTTCGCGGCTGTGAGCCTCGCGTTTAAGAATGCTTTCCACATCTGAGTCCGACTTCAAAAGTCGTGCAATAACAGCCGCATCTAGCCCGATGCTATCAGCGATATCGCACAAGACTTCGGCGCTACCAATGTCACGACCTTCGGTCCAGTAGGCCTTCAGTAGGGCAGACATAGCTGCCGTTTGGCGGCCTTCGATCCCTGCCCAGAACACGAGACGATGTGCGTCCAAGGTGTTCGGCGTAGTTTTCATGTCATCGAAATTGAACGTCACGCCAGCTTGATCCGCGTGTTTCTGCAGTTCGACATGAGCCGCGACTGCAGCGTCCTTGCTGCCAAAGATCCCTTCGAGGTAAGCGGCGCGATCGACGCCAGCCTTCGGCAAAGCAGGGTTCAGCTGGAACGGATGCCATTCGACGGTAAAGGGATGGTCTGGTGCTTGTTCTAGGGCACGGTCCAGATAGGCCTTGCCAATATAGCACCACGGGCAGGACGGATCGGCGAAAATATCAAGCTTGACCATGAGTGGCCTCCCAGTCGGCGCGCAAGTTGCGGCGCAGTAGTTTGTTGTTTGCGCCACGCGGTAACACAGGGACACGCACAAAGATACGAGGGCACTTATAGCGAGCAATTCGCGAGGCCGCAAAAGCCGCGAGCGCGTCAGTGTCGATTTCTTTGGCGCTGGTGTAAAAAGCGGCGATCACGGTTGTGTCGGCTTTGACGGTGACTTCGCTCGCAGCGACCTCGTGGATGTCGGGGTGCGTGGCGAGGGCTTCTTCGACTTCGACAGGCGAGACGCGATAGCCGCCAGCGTTCATCATGTCGTCCACGCGGCCCTCGTATGTGATGGCGCCATCCTCTGACATTCGACCAACATCGCCCGTGAGGAACCAATCGTCGACAAATCGCGCAGCGGTTTCTTCGGGTTGATCGAGGTAGCCGATCATCAGCCCGAGATCGGATTTGTGAACTGCGATGGTGCCTGCTGTGCCAATAGGAACAGGGCCGTTTTCATCGATCAAAGCGATCCGTCGTCCTGTCTGAGGGAAACCAAGCGTTCCAGTTGGCGCAGGGCGTGACGGGGAACTCGATAGGAAGGTCGAACATTCGGACATGCCGTAGGCTTCGTAGAGTTTGGTGCCTGTTGCTGTGGTCCACGCCTCACGAAGGCTTTCGGGCAGTTTTTCGCCCGCGGAAAACCCGTGCCTGAGGGTCGACATGGCAGGAATCTCAGAGCGCAACATTTGACGATACACACCCGGTGCGGCGGCGATTAGGGTTGCCTGATGTGCTGAGATGAGCGCGGGGAGGTCCGTAGGTTTCGTCCCGTTTGCCGGGATGAGGGCCGTTGCGCCAGCGGCCCAAGGGTCCATGAGCCCCGTACCTAGCGTATAGGTCCAATTGAACGCGCCTGCATGCATCAGGCGGTCTGCCGGACGCAAATCATACCAGCCCGTCCACATCATTTGACGCGCCCAGACTGCGCGGTGGGCGTGAACGACGGCACGAGGTTTTCCAGAGGTGCCAGAGGTGTAGATGATATAGGCGGGGCGATCAGACGGCCCAAAATCAACCGGCGCGGGGGCGAGGCTGTGAAACGCCTCTAGTTCTGACGCCATCAGGACAGGGGCGGTGTGATCGGGGAGGGCGATCCCTTCATCGGCAACGATGAGGGCTGGGTCAATCTCTTTTGCGATCTTGCTGATCTCTGTCGCGGTGAGCTGCGACGAGGTCGGGACGGGAATGAGCCCGACGGCAATGGACGCCAGATAGCAAATCGGGAACTCGGGCGTATTGCCCAAGCGCATCAAAACGCGGTCGCCAACGGTCAATCCTTTGGCCAGAAGTCCAGCCGCGACGCCACGGATTGCGGTTTCTAGGTCGGCAAAGGTCCATTCCTCGGATGTGTTTTCGCTGATCACAGAGAGGGCGACCTTGTCGGGCGTTGCACGGCCAGCCTGCAGGACGTGGTCGGCCATATTGAACGGCTCAGGACAGGCAGTGAAAGGGCTGGTGTCGATTTCGCTAATCATGTGACATCGCTAGAAGGGCTTTGAGGTCATTGCAAGCATATCAATCAAAGCCGTATACAGACGCCATGACAAAAAACGACAATACGAGCCTCATCCGCATTGCCCGCGAAAGCGGCGAAACTGAATCGGCACTGCCTCTCGATTTAGGGGTGCGAGTTCGTGAGTTGCGCAAAGAACGGGATTGGACGCTTGAGCAAGCGGCCCAACAGGCGGGACTTGCGCGGTCGACCTTGTCAAAGATTGAAAACGGGCAAATGTCACCGACCTATGA
This sequence comes from Aestuarium zhoushanense, assembly GCF_056431045.1. Classification (NCBI taxonomy): domain Bacteria; kingdom Pseudomonadati; phylum Pseudomonadota; class Alphaproteobacteria; order Rhodobacterales; family Paracoccaceae; genus Aestuarium; species Aestuarium zhoushanense. Next base: position 220,762 of record NZ_JBWKMA010000015.1, on the reverse strand, counting down.
CGCGCTCAAAAAGCTCGCTGTCGGGTTGGGAATTTCCGTGCCTCAGTTGTTCACGCCGCCCAGTCGGACTCAGGTCAATGGCCGCATGGTTATGACCCGTGGTGGCGAAGGTGGTGCGCATATCACAGCGACATATGAACATGAGATGCTGGCGGATCAGCTGACCAAAAAGCAAATGCTGCCGTATCGCGCTCGTGTCCGAGCACGCAGCATGGATGAGTTCGACGGTTGGGTGCGCCACGATGGCGAAGAGTTTTTGTATGTGCTGACGGGCACGGTCAAACTATTCACCGAATTTTACGAGCCTGTTGAGATGAAACGCGGTGATAGCGCCTACTACGATGCGTCAATGGGGCACAACGTTGTGTCTACCAGCCCCGAAGATGCATTGATCCTTTGGGTTACATCGCTCGCCTAATGAAAAGGGCCGGCGAACCGGCCCGAATTTCAGCTTAGAACCACGTTTGAACTGTGCGCGCGCCGCCTGCGATATCTTCGCCGACACCCGCGACCGTGTTGCAGCCAGCGAGAGCCAGAAGCGTCGCAGCGACTAGGACGGCCTTAGTCTTCATGCCACCAGACATCCGGTTGCCAGCCTGGCCAGTCGCCAAAGATGGGCATTTCTGCGGGGTAGTGGAGGTCTTTGTCATGCGCAATCCGTGTGATGTTCCATTGGTATATCGGTAGGACGTATCGCCCCGAAGTGAGGACGCGGTCAAGCGCCCGTACAGCCGCTACAAAATCGTCTTGGCTCTCTGAGGTCAAGAGATGCCCGATTAAGGCGTCTACAGCTTCGGACTTTACCCCCATGAGGTTACGCCCGCCTTGGGTGTCGGCATATTCAGAGCCGTAGTAGGCGTATTGTTCGTTGCCGGGTGAGAGCGACAGACCGCGGCGATAGTAGGTCACGTCGAAATCATAGGTGCCGTTGCGTTCTGCAAACTGGGCGCTGTCGACATTTGTCACTTTGGCCTGAACCCCGACCCGCTGGAGGGCTTGGACATACATATCGGCGATGGCTTCGATTTCGCTGGCGCCTGTTTGGATCAGGATTTCGAATTCAAAGGCCTGACCGTTAGCATCGCGTAGAACACCGTCAGCACCAGGTGTCCAACCAGCTTCGTCGAACATGGCGAGAGCAGCGCGCACCCCACGACGGTTCAACTCACTGCCATCACTTACGGGCAGTTCGTATCCGTCAATCGCACCAGGCAGGAGGCTATCTGCGAATGGTTCTAGGAGCTCACGTACGCGGCCCTCAGCGGGACCATTTTTCATCCCGAGCGGTGAATTCGAGTAGTAGGAGGTAATGCGCGGCTGGCTGCCACCTGTCATCGCCTCGTTGATGAATTCAAAGTTGAACACCTGCAGCATCGCATCACGCACGCGCCAATCGTCGAACGGGGCGCGGCGGGTGTTCATCACAAAGCCTGTCATCCCAGAAGGACGTTCGTGTGTCAGGACGGCCTTTACCACGTCGCCGTCTTGAACGCGGGGGAAGTCGTATTGGGTGTCCCAGCGGGCTTCGTTGAATTCACGGGTGAAGTTGACTTCGCCTGTTTTGAACGCCTCAAACGCTGGGGTTTCGTCGCCGAAGAATTCAATCCGCAGAGTGTCAAAGTTTGCCGTTCCACGGCGGAACGGGACATCCTTGCCCCAATAATCAGGGTTGCGGGTCAATTCGACGTAACGGCCCATCTCATAATCGGTGATCACGTAAGGCGATGATGTGATCGGGATCATGTCTGGCCCATCGTTGGCGAAATCGACGCCTTCGAACTGGGCCTTCTGCAAGATCGGACGCAGACCCGCGAGTAGGGCGAGTTCGCGGTCTTCGGTATTGAAGGTCAGGCGGACGGTGCGGTCACCCGTTGCTTCAATGCTCTCGACCTTTGACCAGAAGCCACGGTAGCGACCGTTGCCGACCGTGCCGAGCGTTTCAAAGGACCATATCACATCCTCAACAGTCACAGGGCTACCGTCCGAGAATGCAGCCTCTGGACGCAAGGTGAATTCGACCCATTCGCGGTTCGGGCCCGTCTCAATACTTTCGGCCAGAAGTCCGTAAAGAGAGAAAGGTTCATCCAAAGACCGCCCCATCAGGCTTTCACCTGCGAGGTAGCTGATCTGCCAAGGCACCTTGCCGCTGTCGGTATAGGGATTGAGGCTGTCAAAGCTGCCGACCTCGGCAGTGATCATAGCGCCACCCTTTGGCGCATCTGGATTGGCATAGGGAAGGGAGATGAAGTCATCCGCCAATGCGGGCTCCCCATACATCGAAATGCCATGCATTGGTTCTGCGAACGCAAAGGTGGAGGCGAACAAAAGCGGAAGCGCGGTCAGCGACTGGCGCAAATTCCTGAAAAACACTGGTCTCATTTCGATAACAATCCCCCGTTGGCCTGTATTGTTTGAATCAAACCGTATCTAGGGTTCTGATCCTTTTCAAACTTTTAGCTTGGATAGTGGCAATGGATTGCTTATAAAGAGGGCACTGCTCGATAGGTTTCTTGCCTGTATGAAACCTGCCTCAATGACTTAACGCCGGCCTTGTGCCGGCGTTTTTTTCTTGGGCTTTCCCGCAAATGTGATCCTGCGTGACCCTCTTGGGAATCGGTTCCCATTTGGGGCGATTCTTTTGCGTTTGGCTGGAAGATTCGTTGAATTATTTTGCAGTTGCAGCATTATGATGCCCAACGAGTAATCGAATAGGGGACTATCTATGTCACTCAAAGGTAAGACCGCCGTCGTCACAGGTTCAAACTCTGGTATCGGTCTGGGCGTTGCGCGCGAACTCGCGAAGGCGGGTGCGGACATTGTTTTGAACTCCTTTACGGACCGTCCGGAGGATCACGACCTTGCGGCCTCTCTGGCGGCGGAGTTCGGGGTGTCCGTGCGATACATACAGGCGGACATGTCCAAAGGCGACGATTGTCGTGCCCTGATCGAAAAAGCAGGCGTCTGCGATATCCTCGTGAACAATGCTGGTATTCAATATGTGTCGCCGATTGATGAGTTCCCAGTTGAAAAATGGGATGCGATCATTGCGATCAATATGAACTCTGCGTTCCACACAACGGCTGCTGCTTTGCCGATGATGCGTCAGGCGGGCTGGGGGCGCGTGGTCAATATCGCTTCTGCGCACGGTTTGACCGCATCACCGTTTAAATCGGCCTATGTTGCTGCGAAACACGGTGTTGTCGGTATGACCAAGGTGATCGCTCTCGAGACCGCGCAAGAAGACATCACATGTAATGCCATTTGCCCAGGCTACGTACTGACGCCGTTGGTCGAACAGCAAATCCCAGCGACGGCGAAGGAATACAACCTGACCGAAGAAGAAGCGGTGGCTCAGGTCATTCTTTCGCGCCAGCCATCTAAACAGTTTGCGACCACGGAACAAATTGGCGGGACGGCTGTGTTCCTGTGTTCGGATGCTGCGGCCCAAATCACTGGCACGACAATTAGCGTCGATGGCGGCTGGACTGCGCTGTAAGTAAACGATTGGCGCCCATCGGGGCGCCAGTTGACCCTCCGACGGGACATTTGTCGGGAAAGTTTCTGTACTAGAGCGGCTTATTTTTTGCTGCTTGCTGCATCATTGGGGAATTATGACCTATAACATCAATCTTGCCCTTCAGGGCGGGGGCGCTCATGGCGCTTTTACGTGGGGTGTGTTGGATCGTTTGCTCGACGAGAGCGACGTTGAGGTCGCGGCAATTTCAGGCACTTCCGCGGGCGCATTAAACGGGGCTGCGTTCAAAGCTGGCTTTGTGAATGGTGGCCGAGAAGGCGCTCGTGAGAGCCTAAATTGGGTGTGGCGTCAGGTTGGGGCCGTCACGGACACAAACCTTGCTAAATGGATTGCGCCCTTTGCGCCTGCGACTGAACTTTATACCCAAGCGTTGACCTATTCCCCTGCTTATTTCTGGTGGGATACTGCGGCGCGGGCATTGTCGCCATATGCCTTTGGCGGTGTGATCAAGAACCCGCTTGACCGCGTTATTCGTGAATTGGAATGGGATGCAGTTTGTGCATCCGACGGCCCCGAACTTCATGTGTGTGCGACGAACGTGAGGACGGGCAAGATCAGAGTGTTCAAGGACGATGAGGTGACGACGAAGGCAATCCTCGCGTCGGCATGTTTGCCCACCTTGTTCGAGGCCGTTGAAATCGATGATCCAAAAACAGGCAAGACAGAAGCCTATTGGGATGGCGGATACACGGGAAACCCCGCTCTTTTCCCACTATTTCCCAATCACTTGCCAGACGACATTGTGATTGTGAACATAAACCCATTGTATCGCGATACGGTGCCGCAAGACAGCCAATCTATTCAGAACCGTATCAATGAGATCAGCTTTAACACCTCGCTCTTGCGCGAGCTGCGGGCGATCAATTTTGTAAAACGGTTGATTGCGGACGGCTCGGTCAAAAAGGGTCGAATGAAAGACGTGAACGTTCATCTGATCGAAGACGATGCCTTGATGACGGAACTTAGCGTTGCGACCAAGATGATCGCGATGCCAATTATACTGTCACGTCTCAAAGAGGCAGGACGTCTGGCGATGGATGACTTTTTGCGCAACCACAAACACACCATCGGAAGGTCGAGCAGTTTCGACCTAGCGGGTATGTTTGATTAAGGTTTTTCCGCTGGCTTCGTGTCTGACGGGATCACTTTTTTATCGTTGGGATACACGAGGCCCGCAGAGATCACCAATTTGGCGGCATCTTCGACCGACATGTCGAGGTAGGTGATATCGGATTCAGGGACGAACAACAGGAACCCTGATGTGGGGTTTGGTGTGGTCGGCAAGAAGACCGTCATGATCTTGTCGTCGCTTTCCACTTTTGTTGCGATTTCACCTTTGGCTTTGATCGAGATGAAGCCGACAGCCCAAATGCCTTTGCGCGGGTATTCGATCATACAGGCGCGGTCAAAGCTGGTTTCAGTTTGGGCAAAAACGGTTTCAGCGAGCTGTTTCGCACCATTGTAGATCGAGCGTACGACGGGCATCCGCGATACAAGCCCTTCGCCCCAGCTGATAAAGCTGCGGCCAATCAAGCCTTTTGCGACCCAGCCGGTGAGGATCGTGACGATAAAGAAAAGCACCACACCGAGGCCACGGACGTTAATCGTGATGTGGTCAGGGCTTAGTGGATTTGGGTCACCGAACCAACGGTTGATCAGTGCTTCTGGATGGTAGGATCCAGGGACAAACGGCCAAACAAAACCATCAACCCAGCCCACGACGGTCCAGATGAGCCATGCGGTCAAACCGATCGGTGCGATCACAACGAGACCCGCAAGGAAATTGTTGCGTAGGCCGCTGATCATGGAGTGGCGACGCTTGGGTGGTTCGATGTGGGAGAATTCGTTCACGATTAAGCCGATCGGTTAAGTCAGTGTGATAAGTAGGGTCTGGGCGAATGCTCTGCAATCGCCCAAACACTCGAATACCTCACTTATGTGTCAGTTCGTGCAGAGCTGCTGCAATTTTGGCCGCCAAACGCGCATTATTTAGCACGAGTGCGATGTTAGCGGTCAGGCTGCGGCCTTCGGTCATTTGATACATCCGATCAAGGAGGAACGGCGTGACCTCTTTGGCGGTGATGCCTTGAGCCTCGGCTTCCTTCAGCGCAGCCTCGATCACTGGTGCGAGTTCGGAGGCAGCAATTTCAGCCTCAACTGGGATTGGGTTGGCGACGAGTTGTCCACCTGGCAGGTCGAGTAGGCCGCGCATTTGGTGGGCGCGGGCAATCTCTTCGGCGCTGTCCATACGAAGCGGAGCAGGAATGCCTGAGGCACGGGACCAAAATGCTGGAAGTTCGTCTTGACCATATGCGATCACGGGGACGCCATAGGTTTCCAAGACCTCAAAGGTTTTCGGCAGGTCGAGGATGGCTTTGGCACCAGCAGCCACGACAGTTACAGGCGTCTGTGCCAGTTCGGGCAAGTCAGCCGAGATGTCAAAGGTCTGATCGGCACCGCGGTGCACGCCACCGATCCCGCCCGTAGCGAAAACGCTGATACCTGCGTGATGCGCAGCGATCATCGTCGCGGCAACTGTCGTCGCACCCGTGCCACCAGACGCGAGGCATGCTGCAATGTCAGCGCGGCTGAGTTTGGCGACGCCGTCCGCTTGGCCAAACATCTCGAGCTGCGCGTCATCAAGGCCGATGCACAGAACCCCGTCGATCACCGCAATTGTAGCGGGCGCGGCGCCGTTCGCGCGGACCTCGGCCTCTACCAGTCGTGCGGTTTCGACGTTTTGTGGATAGGGCATGCCGTGGCTGATGATCGTGCTCTCGAGCGCCACAATCGGCGTGCCGAGCTTCATGGCCTCAGAGACTTCGGGGGAAAAGGACATGGGGATCATCGGGGGAGTTCTCCTGAAACGTAAGTTGCGGCGGCGGAAAGGGCGCGATGTAGCGCTTCTTCACGGTCTGCGCCAGCGTGTTCGGCAGCAATATGCGCGGCCATAAATGTATCGCCAGCCCCCGTCACACGGGTCACGAGCACTTGAGGCGGGGTCTGTGTAAGGACGCTATCGCCAGTGGCCTCGGATGCTGATTTTCCCCCATCAGTTACGAGAACCCGTTTCGCACCGCGTGCGATTAGACCTCTGGCGCCGTCTTCGGAGGTTTCAAAGGTTTGACGGCATAAGAGGCCAGCCTCTTCAAGGTTCACGTAAAGCGTGGCTGATGGATGGCCGAGGAGCGCCAAGAGGCGATCGGCCTTGCCGGGGCTTGCCGGAGCAACACGTAGGTCGGCAGCAGCAAAAAGCGGCGAGACCGCGATATCGCGCAGCAAGTCTACCGTCAGGTTGCCGTCGAGGGCGACAGGCCCAGCGTATGGGTCTTCCGCGGTTCCAAGTGCGCCGTTCGACAACGGTCGAAGAATTTTATCGCCTGCTTGTTCCAAGGAATGCGCATCAGCAATCGCAGCGATCAGGCCGTTCGCACCTTCGACAGCCATGTAGGTGTCGGTCGGCAAATCCTCGGAGCGATAGACGTGATCGGTCAGGATGCCCATCCGCTGACATTCGCCAACCAGTTCTTCGCCTTCGTTATCGCGGCCAATGGCGGTGAGTAGGGTGGGTGTCATCCCAAAACGGGTGAGCGTCATCGCGATATTCATCGCAACGCCGCCAGGAACACGAGTGATGCGGCCCGGCACGTCTGATCCGACGCGCATGACCACTGAGGACCGTCCGATCACGTCCCAGAGGACCGACCCGATGCATAAGATGTCAGCTTTGGTTTTCATACGCCTGTCATGACGCGGCTACGCTGCCGCTGCAAGCTATTCTGGAACCGCAAAGGTGAGGTTGGCCCAGAGCGTTTCGTAAACGGCTTCGGTCTGATCATCGCCGGACGGTTCTCGGATCACAACGGCATCCAGCATATAAGCGTGACCAGCAGTGACGGGCAGGGTTACAATCCCTTGGTCGTTAGTGCGGAGCCGCTCAACCGTCACAGTGCCATCTGGCGCTTTGTCAAAAACTTCAACCTGCTCGTTGGCGCGGACATCGTCGTGGTAGAACAGCTGAGCGGCAAAGCCGTTAGACAGATCATCAGTGTAGGGGTTCATGAGGGCGACGAGTTCGGTCTCTAGCCCTACACGTCTATCCGTTCCCGCTGCATCTGCGACGCCGACGAGTGACTTGGAAAACCGTATGTAGGTTTCTTTGAAGTTGGTGTCGGGGATACCGCGAGCATCATGATCGGCCCGTTCAATCCCCAGATCTTTGTGTTCGACAAAGCGGGCGAACTTTTCCCAGTTTTCGTAATTCAACAGCGTGGGCGTAGACTGATACACGAGAATTTGGAGCCCATCAGTTGGTGCATCCATGGCAAGGGCAGGGCGGTCGCCAGCGCGGCCAGCCACTTCGGTATCGAGGTCAACGCTAATCACGTCAAACCGTTCGAAACGTTGGGGAAGGTAAACCAAATTGGGGCCTTCAAAGTTTTGTCCGTTGACAATATTCGCTTCAATTCTACCCTGACTACTCACCTGATAGGCGAGCGGTTCGAGCCAAAGCTCGTGGGACAGCGCTGGAGTTGCCAGCAAGAGCAGAGCGAGTGAGGCAATACGCATGATCAAATCCTTTTTAGGCCTAGCAAAGGTGATCTTTGCTGGTGTTCTGTCAACTCTCGTTTCGGTGATGATCGTAGCGCCGACTGCCCAAGCGCATGAGGTTCAACCCGCTGTTGCGGACTTGGCCTACGTTGATGGGCGGATCGAACTGACTTTGGAGATGAACCTAGAGGGTGTTCTGGCGGGGATCGACCTCGGTTCCGTTCTTGATACGAACGAAGCGCCAGAGGCGGCACGGTATGATGCTCTGCATGCTTTGTCGGGGGCGGAGCTAGAGAGCGAGTTCACAACCGCGTGGCCAGCGTTTTCGGAAGGCATTGGTCTTTCCGTAGATGGGGCGTCTGTGCCTCTAGAGTTGGCCGCTGTAGTTGCCCCTGAGGTCGAAAATCCAGACGTTCCTCGTCTATCGACAGTGAAGATTTTTGCCGATGTTGGGGTAGGGGCGAATGAGGCCACTTTTGGATGGGCGTCGAATTACGGGACGATTGTTTTGCGTCAGATTGGGGTGGCCGAGCCCTACACGGGATACCTCGTTGGCGGCGAAAATTCTGGACCGATCCCTCTTGGCGGTGGTGGTGCTTTGCCGATTTGGCAAACCTTTGTCAGCTACATTCCAACAGGCTTTGCCCACATCGTGCCGATGGGCTTGGATCACATCCTATTCGTGCTCGGCCTGTTTTTCCTCTCGACCCGCATGAGGCCGCTTCTGTGGCAGGTGTCCGCATTTACAGCGGCACATACGATTACGCTTGCTTTGGCGTCGTTGGGTTATGTTGCTGTGCCCGGATCAATTGTTGAACCGCTGATCGCAGCTTCGATCGCGTATGTGGCGATTGAAAACATCTTTATGAACGGTCAGTTGACGCCGTGGCGACCGTTCTTGATCTTTGGGTTCGGTTTATTGCATGGCCTCGGCTTTGCGTCTGTGCTTGAGGAATTTGGTCTGCCACAGCATGGGTTCGTTGCGGCTCTCATCGGATTTAATATCGGTGTCGAACTGGGCCAGTTGTTCGTCATCGCCGTAGCCTTCCTCGCGGTCGGTCTGTGGTTCGGGAATAAGCCTTGGTATCGCCGTGTGATCGCAGTTCCTGCCTCGGCTGCGATTGCGATGATGGGGATTTGGTGGGTGATTGAGCGCACCATTCTATAACATTTGTAAAACGGGTTGCGTCTTGTGTGGGTGTAGTATAGACGCGCACCACTTCAACTCCGCAGGCGGGGGCGGGTGCTATGGGGAGAAATCCCATACCATCCTCCGGTTGGACGATTGTCTGATCCCCCGCTGAGGCTAAACCGGTAAGGAATAACGACATGGCTCTTCCAGAGTTCACCATGCGTCAGCTGCTTGAAGCTGGCGTTCACTTTGGCCACCAGAAACAGCGCTGGAACCCGAAGATGCAGAAATACATCTACGGTTCGCGCAACGGCATCCACATTTTCGACCTGACTCAGACTGTTCCGATGCTCGACCAAGCTCTGAACGTCATCCGTGACACCGTTGCTAAAGGCGGCCGCGTTCTCTTCGTTGGCACCAAGCGTCAGGCTCAGAAGCCTGTTGCTGAAGCTGCAGAGAAATGCGCTCAGTACTACATGAACCACCGTTGGCTCGGCGGCACTCTGACCAACTGGCAGACCGTTTCGCAGTCGATCAACCGTCTGAAGGCAATCGACGAATCCGCTGAGCGCGGCTTCGAAGGCCTGACCAAGAAAGAGCGTCTGAACGCTGAACGTGAGCAGGCAAAACTGCAAGCGTCGCTCGGCGGTATCCGCGAAATGGGCGGCATTCCGGACCTGATGGTCGTTATCGACGTAAACAAAGAAGACCTGGCTATCCTCGAAGCAAACAAACTGGGTATTCCGGTTGTTGGCATCGTTGACACCAACTCTTCGCCAGATGGCGTTGACTACGTTGTTCCGGGCAACGACGACGCTGCACGCGCTATCGCTCTCTACTGCGATCTGGCTGCACGCGCTGCTCTGGACGGCATGTCCGCTCAGATGGCTAAAGCTGGCTTTGACCTCGGCGCCGTTGAAGAAATGGCTGAAGAAGTTCTGGCTGACGAAGCTGCCGCAGCTGCGGCTGCTGCAAACTAATCGCGGCACTGTCGCAATATCGTTACCGGGCGCTTGCTATCTCGGCGCCCGGACACCCAAATTTGCAGGAGATGTGAAATGGCTATCACCGCAGCTATGGTGAAAGAACTGCGCGAGTCGACCGGCGCAGGCATGATGGACGCTAAAAAAGCGTTGACCGAAACTGATGGCGACATGGAAGCAGCTGTAGACTGGCTCCGTACCAAAGGCCTCGCGAAAGCCGCGAAAAAAGCTGACCGTACTGCTGCTGAAGGCCTCGTTGCTGTTGCAGTAGCTGGCGGCAAAGGCGTTGCGATCGAAGTTAACTCTGAGACCGACTTCGTTGCTAAAAACGCAGAATTCCAAGGCATGGTTACCGCAATCGCGGGTGCTGCTCTGACCGTTTCTGACGTTGATGCGCTCAAAGCAGCCGAAATCAATGGTAAATCCGTTGAGTCGACCGTAACTGACGCAATCGCGAAAATTGGTGAGAACTTGACCCTGCGCCGCATGGCTGTAATCGAAGGCGCTTCGGTTGTGACCTACGTGCACAACGCTGCTGCTGACGGCATGGGCAAAATCGGCGTTCTGGTTGCTCTTTCGGGCGAGAACGAAGCATTCGGTAAGCAAGTTGCAATGCACATCGCTGCTGCGTCGCCTGCTGCACTCAGTGAAGCGGACATGGATCCGGCTCTCGTTGAAAAAGAGCGCTCTGTTCAGATCGAGATCGCACGTGAATCCGGCAAGCCGGATGCAGTGATCGAGAAGATGATCGTTGGCCGTATGGCTAAATTTGTTGCTGAATCGACACTGCTGGGCCAAGCGTTCGTTGTGAACCCTGACCTGACCGTCGAAGCTGCTGCAAAAGAAGCTGGCGTTGAAGTTACTGGCTTCATCCGCATGGCTGTCGGCGAAGGCATCGAAAAAGAAGTTAGCGACTTCGCAGCTGAAGTTGCTGCAATGAACAAATAATTCTGCTTTCGCAGTTTTAGGGAAGGGGCCTGCCAATTTTGGCGGGCCTTTTTCGTTTTAGCGCCTAAGATTAAAACAAAAAGCGGCGCGACATCGGGAGAACGTCGCGCCGCAAAATCATGCAGATATCAGGATGGGATGGACACCCACATGCTTTTTATGGGCTGGACCATCAAGGCAAACCTTAACACCCCAGCAACCGGTTAGACCGGAACGATACGGTTATCCTGACAATTAACAGGGGTTCCGCATCGCTTTGTCCCAGGCCCAAGGCCACCACTCACGGACAATTGTAGGTAACCGTAAAAGTTTAGAGGCGAAAAGTACGGTAATCCTGACCTTTAACTTAGTATCAGTCGTATACTTTACGCGCCTAGGTTGCTTTATGGGTCTATCACAAACATTTGATTGAAAAATGCAGCCTTTAGAACGGCTTGTGCGGTGGTGTCGACGTCTAGGTTGTCGCGTGCAAGGCGCAAATGTTTCTCAACTGTTGCCGCCGTAAGGCCCATAATCTGTGCGATATCTTGGGTCGTTTTTCCGTCACCGACCCACTCGAGAACTTCACGCTGACGTTTTGTCAGAGGTCGCGCATGGGAGTAGGGTAGGGTCATTAACTTGAGATAAGCTACATTGTTAATGAGAATGATTTCGCGGCCATGTTCGGCCCAAATTCGATCCACATCAGCTTGGCTTAGGCCTTTGCGTCCAGTCAGCGCAATGGCGCCTTTGGTCCGAGCGGAAATCGAACTGAAACTGATCGTGTAACCAGCGACAACATCCATCGATCGATTAAACTCTAACGCTGCGATTTCTGCGGCACTCAGTTCGCCTGCAGCGATCCGATCTTGGAGCCAAGACCAGCTACAGGCGCCTTCATTTTCCAGCGCCCAGCGAACCATCGGAGCGTTGAAATACAAACCTTCATCGATGAAGTGCCGCATGTATTCAGGCGACTGATTGGTCAGCAGAACCCAGTCGAGTGGATCGCCCAAAGAATGTTCGGTCCGATACCGCGTGTACCCAAAAATCAAACGATCAAAGCCGTATCCCGCCATGGCTTCAGTCATCAAGCTCCAAAGAACGTCAACGCGCGGAGCGTTCGTGATTTCTTCGAGAAGACGAATAAAGTTCATTATATGGACGTTCTGATGTGATCTTTGTCGCTAAAATAGATACCATTGTAAGATGACCTGTCCAAGACTTACTTCCTGACACATATATGAACATAATACTGATTATGCATTATATATGCTGACGCAAATGACACTTCTAGATTTCGAAAATCATTGTCTCTTTTTCATGCCCTACAGCTCAGTCAAAGGCGCAAGTATCTGATCCTAAATATTTATAAGATTACTTGATATCCTCTCGTGCAAGATTTCATTGGGAGTTGATCCTCTGTTTAGCTACCTTCGTCCCGATCAATTACGCGACGGGAGGCGCTGAATTTCATGAGCACTACGACCTTTGACTATGTCGTTGTTGGCGCTGGGACAGCTGGATGTCTTCTTGCGAACCGTCTTTCTGCTAACCCAAAGAACCGTGTTCTACTCCTCGAAGCTGGTAAAAAAGACAATTACCCGTGGATCCATATTCCTGTTGGCTATCTGTATTGCATCGGTAACCCTCGGACCGATTGGCTGTTCAATACCGAAGCCGAAGCTGGTTTGAACGGTCGGTCGTTGCGGTATCCGCGTGGTAAGACACTCGGCGGATGTTCGTCGATCAACGGTATGATCTACATGCGCGGTCAAGCACGGGACTACGACAATTGGGCGGACCTTACGGGTGATGACGATTGGTCGTGGGAAAACACCCTGCCCGCATTTAAGGCTCATGAAAACCACTACAAATTGGACGACGACGCTGATCCTGCAGACGGCGACAATGGTCGTTTTTCCGATCTGCACGGCCATGGTGGTGAATGGCGTATCGAAAAACAGCGATTGAGATGGGATATCCTTGATAGTTTTGCTGAAGCTGCTGAACAATTTGGTGTGCGCCGCACCGAAGATTTTAACACCGGCGACAATGAAGGTGTTGGATATTTCGAAGTAAATCAACGCTCTGGATGGCGTTGGAATAGTTCCAAGGCGTTTCTGCGGCCAGCGTCTAAGCGACCAAATCTAACCATCTGGACTGAGGCTCAGGTCGAGAAAATCACCTTTGAGACCGATGCAAATGGTCAGTTGAAATGCACTGGTGCGATTGTGAACCGCAAAGGTGCTCAGGTGACTGTCGCTGCTAATAAAGAAGTCGTTTTGTCTGCAGGGGCAATCGGTTCGCCGCAAATTCTGATGTTGTCAGGTGTCGGCCCCGCCGAAGAACTAACCGCGAATGGCATACCTGTTGTTGCCAATGTTCAAGGTGTCGGTCGCAACCTCCAAGATCACCTGCAAATCCGTACCGTGTTCAAGATTGAAGGCGCTAAGACGCTGAATACGCTTGCGAATAGTTTGATTGGTAAGGCGATGTTCGGGCTGGAATATGCGCTAAAACGCACTGGCCCAATGAGCATGTCGCCGTCTCAACTTGGGGCGTTCACGCGATCCGATGCATCCCGTACCCACGCCAACTTGCAGTATCACGTTCAGCCGCTGAGCCTCGATGCGTTTGGTGATCCGTTGCACGATTTTCCAGCCTTCACGGCGAGTGTCTGTAACCTTAACCCGACCTCGACAGGCAGCGTTACGCTTCGATCTGCTAACCCGTTTGACGCGCCAAAGATTGCCCCCAACTACCTCTCAACTGAAGAGGACCGTTTGGTCGCCGCCGAGAGCATTCGTCAGGTCCGCAATATCGTGGCGCAGCCTGCTTTGGCTAAATACCAACCCGTCGAATGGAAACCGGGTCCTCATTTCCAAACGGACGAGGAATTGGCCCGTCTCGCTGGTGACATCGCCAGCACGATTTTCCATCCTGTTGGCACCACCAAAATGGGACGCGCGGACGATGATATGGCGGTTGTTGATAGCCGTTTGCGCGTCAAAGGTATCAAGGGCTTGCGCATTGCAGATGCGGGCGTGATGCCAAAGATCACGTCGGGCAATACGAATTCGCCAACGCTGATGATTGCTGAAAAAGCGGCGGGATATATCCTCGCCGATGCACATTAACACCCCCTTTTCAGGATTTCGGAAATGACCATCCCTTCCCGTGACACGCTCCCTCTCGCTGGAGTCAAAGTCATTGATTTTGGACAATATATTGCGGGCCCCGCGGTTGCGATGATCCTTGGCGATCTGGGGGCTACGGTGGTGCATATCGACCCGCCCGGTGGTCCGATGTGGCAGAGCCCCGCAAACGCGACCCTGAACCGCAACAAGATGATCGTAACGATCGATCTGAAGTCTGCCGAGGGTGTCGAACTGGCCAAAGCGCTGATCGCAGAAGCCGACATCGTGGTCGAAAATTTCCGTCCGGGGAAACTGGCTAAGCTCGGCATTGATTTCGCGGAATTGCGCCAGTCACAGCCTGACCTGATCACCGTCTCGATCCCCGGTTTTGCGTCAGCAGACGAAGAACGTCGTGAGTTGCGTGCTTACGAAAGCGTCATAGCGGCGAGTTCGGGTGTGTTCACGGACATGGGGCTGAACCGTGTTCTGATGGGCGTGAACCCGTCGTTCTCTCCCCTGCCCCTCGCCTCGTCCTACGGTGCGATGATGGCGGCCTCTGCTGCGGTTCTGGCGCTTCAGGCACGGGAACGTACGGGGTTGGGTGATCAGATTGAGGTGCCGTTGGCGAGCGCGGTTATGGAAGGCCTGTGCTACAACTCGATCAAGATCGACGGTTTGCCCGAACGCTATATCACCCAGCGTGAACAAGAGATCACCCGTCGTCGGACCGAGGGCCTGCCGATGAATGTGACCTATGAAGAGCTGCAGGAGCTCCTTGACCCATTCTATCGCAGCTACCTCTGCAAGGACGGTCGGATGTTCTATGTCGTTTGTCCGAGCCATAAAACCCACGCGAAACGGTGTCTGCAGACGCTCGGTATCTATGACGATCTTGTTGCCGAGGGCCTTCAGGAAGAAGACGATACCTACAAGCCCACCAGCGAATGGTCGTCCGACGTGTCGCTGGGTGTTTATCCGCTCCCGAAATTCTGGGCGGACAAGATCGCTGCAAAGATGAAAGAGGTTTTCATCACGCGAACTGCCAAAGAGTGGGAACGCATTTTTGGTCGCAACAAATTCCCTGGTGCACCACAGCGCTGGTTGCAAGAATGGATCAACGACGACCACGCGGAAACGTCGGGTCTCATGATCGACGTTGAGGATCCTGAATACGGAATGATGATCCAACCTGGACCTGTCGTCTGGTTAGAGGAAAGCGGTGAAGCCGCGCTCTATCCGATCCCACGTCGTTGGGTGGATGTAAGCAGTGCCCTTGCGCAGCTAAAGAAACAACGCACCAAACTGCCACGTGTGACCGATCCGAACGATCGGTCTGGCTGGCTCGAAGGTGTCCGAGTTCTCGACCTTTGCAACGTGATCGCGGGACCACATTCGGTGAGCTATCTGGCACGGTTTGGCGCTGAGGTGATCAAGCTTGATCCATCAAAGCCGATGTATGACGCGTGGAACACGGTGATCTTTGGCATGTCGCACATGCGCGGGAAGAAGTCAGTTCTGACAGACATCACGTCCGAACATGGTCGCAAGGTATTTGAGAACCTCGTGCGGTCCGTCGATGTGATCGTTTGGAACGCGCCAGACAACCAGATCAAAGCGATGGGATTGGACGCGGATAACCTCGCGCGGCTGAACCCCGATGCGATCTTCTGCAAGCTTGATTGTTTCAGCGGCGTGCGTCGTGGCCCTCGGACGGATTATGTAGGCTACGATGACCTCGTGCAGGCGACGACGGGTATTATGTTGCGCTTTGGTGGGCTGATGAGCGAACCAGAGGAACACGCGCACGTTGGTACGATTGACGTGATGTGTGGGTTTGGCGGCGCATTGGGCGTCGCGACAGCCCTGTATCAAAAACTGAAGACGGGCAAAACGGGTCGCGGTCGTACATCGCTTTCTGCGAACAGCGGTCTTCTGCAGGTGCCGTTCTGCTATGACTACACAGGACGCGGTTTGTTTGATGAACCCTCGGGGCGTTACGTGAACGGCTACGATGCCTTGTCGCGGTTCTACTACACCGCGTCAGGCGAATATCTGCTGCTTTCAACTTACGAGAAAGACATTGGACGCCTAGAAGCGATCGAGGCTTTCGCGGGGCTATCGGCCCTGCCCCATGAGGAACGCGAAGGGTTCCTTGCCGGGGTGTTTGCGAATGATACCTCAGCGGCGTGGCTAGAGGTCTTGCGGGCGAATGATATTGGCGCGGCGGTCTGTGACAACATCGACGCCTTGCGCGCGGCCTACGTTCGGACGCCTGATGGCACTCCGGGCATTGATCGCGGTAGCTATTCGTTCTCGGTCTATGAGGACCACCCGAGCGGCCATACCGTCACACAGCTCGATCCATTTGCCGTTCGCCCTACTCGTAGCGCTGTGAATATGATGGACCCTGCCGAAAAATACGGGGCCTCAACGCGGTCGGTCTTGATTGAGCTTGGCTATAACGACGCCGACATCGATGTGATGTTGCAAAACGGATCGATCAGCGAAACGTGGAGCAAAGAATATCTGCCGAGTTAAGTTGGCCAAACATCATCAATGGCTTCAAAGGCAAGTTGAACAACTGGATCATCGCGGCGCTGCGCAAGGCAGAGAAAGCTCAGCGATGTATCCAGTCGTTTGCCCGTCAGGATGGTGACGTTGCCGGACTGGGCCTCACGGAGTGCAATGGATTCACGTGCGAGGCTCAGGCCGACCCCCGTGCGCACCATAGCGAGCATGGACGATTCCTGATCGACCTGTGCGACTTGGTTTTGGCGCAGACCCATTCGGTCAAAAACCTTTGTCAGCAAACGGTTATGAACCGATGCGGGTGGTGTCCCGATCCACGGCAACGCAGCCAGTTCGCGCCAATCGTAGTCTTTGGCCGATCCTAAGAGTGCAGGTGGCGCCACCACACAATACGTCAGCGTAGATAGGTGACGCACGTGGAACTGTTCGGCGTCCGCTGGCTGATCCAAGTCACCGAGGTAAAATCCGACATCCAAGGTGTCGTTCCGCAGATAATCTAGAACTTCACCACTAATCCCGTGACGAAGTGAGGTCGAAACCCCTGGCCCAACCTGCAACATCTGCTGCAAAAACGCGCCCAAACGGGTGAATTCAGGGTCGATGATGGTGCCCACGCGCAAGGTGCCCTGTAGGTGGGTCCGCATCGTTTGAAGAAGACGGTTGAAGTCTTGGACAGAACCTAGAACCTGTTCGGCCTTCGTCGCCAATAAGGCTCCGTCTTTCGTGAGTTCTAGCCCCGTCGCGGTTCGTTTGAACAACACGAGGCCGCTCAATTGACCCAGCTTGCGCAGCTGGAAACTCACCGCAGGTTGGGAGAGGTTCAGAATGTCTGCGGCACGTGTGACGTTCCCCTCACGGGCCACGACGACAAGTGCGCGTAGCAGTTTCAGGTCATGGACGGCAAGTCGTTCAACATCGCTCATCGCCGCCCTCCTCTGTGTTGCACCGATTACGACTTGATAACGATACCGCTAGGGGTTTTGCAAAGCAGTTCGTGACCAGTTTCGGTGATAACAATCGGTTCGGTCGTTTCAATACCGCCGTCGTCCAGCCAAAGCGCAGGCATAAAGTGGAACGTCATCCCCGGACGTAGAACCGTTTTATCGCCCGCGCGGAACGACATCGTGCGTTCGCCCCAATCCGGCGGATAGCTAAGGCCGATGGCGTAGCCGCAACGACTGTCTTTGACAAAACCGAGCTTGTTGAGCGTCTGGTTAAAGGCGTTGGCAACGTCTTCGCAGCGGTTGCCCGGTTTCGCTTGTTCGAGGGCAGCTGCAGTGGCTTCAGTCACTGCATGTTCTGCATCGATGAACTTTTGCGGCATGGTGCCAAAGAACAGCGTACGGGATTGCGGGCAGTGATAGCGGCGGTGAACGCCAGCAATTTCAAAGAACGTCGTTTCACCTGTCCGCAGCGGTGTGTCATCCCACGTCAGGTGTGGTGCGGTGGCGTCAAGGCCAGACGGCGCCATGGGAACGATTGCTGGATAGTCACCCCAGTGGCCACCGACGCCCTTGATCGCAGTGTGATAAATCTCAGCAACCAGATGGTGTTTTGGCATCCCGGGTTCGGCGACCTCGGCGATACGTGCGTGCATGGCTTGAACGATGTCGGCGGCACGGCGCATGTAGGTCAGTTCCGTCGGGCTCTTGATCGCACGTTGCCAGTTCACGAGGCCTGTAGTATCGACGAAAGTCGCCTTTGGCAGACCTTTGATTAATGATCCATAGGCTGCAGCGCTGAAATAATAGTTGTCCATTTCGACGCCGACGCGACCTGCGTCCCAGCCATAACCTTCAATTACTCGCGATAGGTCTTCCATCGGATGTTTGTCAGGGTTCTGAACGTAGCTGTCTTCATAGCCAAAGATGTTGTCTTCGTGCATGAAAACAGTGCGCAACGCGCCTGCAGCGTCCATACCGCGACCCCACCAAATGGGTTCGCCCTCCATGCCGAGGATCACGGCCTGATGAACGTAGAACGACCAGCCATCGTACCCCGTGAGCCAAGCCATATTGGATGGGTCGGAGACGATGATCGTATCAACGCCAGCGGCTTCCATCGCCGCGCGGGTTTTCTCAATACGATCCCAGTATTCTGAATCTGCAAACGATGGGCTTGTGCGCGTACTTGGCATAGGGAAACCTTTCGAAGTGGTTTCCCTACGCTACGCGATTAATTAGCGTTTAAAAGCCCAAAAACGCCTTAGCCCAGGGCGTATCCGGCACCGCGAACGGTGCGTACTGGGTCATTACCACCATGGGCGGTAAGCGCTTTTCTTAGTCGCCCAACGTGCACGTCAACGGTGCGAGTATCGACGTAGATATCGCGTCCCCAAACACGGTCCAGAAGTTGATCACGCGACCAAACACGGCCCGGCTTTTCAATGAAGGTCGACAAGAGACGAAACTCTGTCGGGCCGAGTTTCAACTGTTCACCATCACGGGTGACGCGATGGGTTTCACTGTCGAGTTGGATATCTTCAAATACCATAACCTGCCCCGCCATTGTCGGACGGGAGCGGCGGAGCTGCGACCGAACGCGAGCCAGAAGTTCAGTCACTGAATAGGGTTTGGTCACATAGTCGTCGGCACCTGTTTCCAGACCGCGAACCTTGTCGCCTTCCTCTGACCGCGCAGAGAGCATGATGACAGGGATTTCACGTGTCTCAGGGCGTGTTTTCACCTGACGACATACCTCGATACCAGAGACATTCGGAAGCATCCAGTCCAGAACGATCACATCGGGAAGCTCTTCGCTGATCATCAGCAGCGCTTCTTCGCCATTTACTGCGAAAGACACCGTGTAACCTTCTGATTCGAGGTTGTATTTCAGAACCTCACGTTGCGCGGGTTCATCTTCGACGACGAGAACAAGGGGTTGCTGAGCCATTAATCAACCTTGGAAATATACGAGGTACTATCAGCTTTGGGGCGGCTATCTTCGGGCAGTTCGCCGGTCACCAAATAGATGACTTGTTCAGCCATATTGGTCACCAGATCGCCCATGCGTTCGATGTTCTTCGCGATGAAATGCAGGTGCATACATGCTGTGATGTTACGCGGGTCTTCCATCATGAATGTGAGAAATTCGCGGAACATGGCGTTATACATCTGGTCGACGTCGTGGTCGTGTTCACGGACCTGCTCAGCCAGTTTCGCGTCGCGTTGAATGTAGGCATCCAAAACGTCACGCAGCATGCCTTCGACTTCACGGGCCATACGACGTAGGGACGCGTCGGGGCCTGGGATTTCGCGCATCTCGACCAGAACATTGGTGCGTTTCGCCATGTTCTTTGCGTAGTCGCCGATACGCTCGAGGCTGCCTGCCAGTTTGAGCGTGGTCAAAACAGTGCGCAGGTCTTTGGACACGGGTGCACGAAGGGCAATACAACGTGCCGCTTCTTCGTTGATGCGAAGTTCCAGCTCGTCGATGGCCTTATCATTGGCGCGGACTTTCGCCGCCAATTCCACGTCGCGGGTTTCTAACGACTGTGCGCCGTCGAGAATAGCAGCCTCAACTAGGCCACCCATTTTCATAACCAAAGCCTGAATGGCTTCGAGGTCGCGGTCGTAGGCGGATAGGATGTGTTGATCACTCATTATGTGCGCTCCTTAGCCGATGCGGCCGGAAATGTAGCTCTCGGTGCGGGGATCAACCGGATTGGTAAAGATCTGACCCGTCTCGCCGTATTCGACGAGGTTACCGAGGTGGAAGAAGGCGGTCTTTTGGCTCACACGTGCAGCCTGCTGCATCGAGTGGGTCACGATCACGACCGAGAAGTTGGACCGCAGTTCATCTATCAATTCCTCAACCTGCGCTGTCGCAATCGGGTCGAGTGCCGAACAAGGTTCGTCCATTAACAAGACTTCAGGCTGTGTCGCTACAGCACGTGCAATACACAGACGCTGCTGTTGACCACCAGAAAGCCCAGTGCCCGGAGCATCAAGACGATCCTTGACCTCATTCCACAGCGCCGCACGCTTTAACGAACTTTCGACGATCTCATCGAGGTCGGTCTTGTTCTTAGCGAGGCCATGAATACGGGGGCCATAGGCGATATTGTCATAGATCGACTTGGGGAACGGGTTCGGCTTTTGGAACACCATGCCGACCTTTGCGCGCAGCTGCACAGGGTCCACGCGTTTGTCGTAGATGTCTTCGCCGTCCAAGAGGATGTCGCCTTCGACACGGCAAATATCGATGGTGTCGTTCATCCGGTTCAGCGAACGCAAGAACGTGGATTTACCGCAACCCGACGGGCCAATGAATGCAGTCACGGTTTTATCCGCGATATCAACATTCACGTCTTTGATGGCATGCGTGGTTCCGTAGTAGACCTGCACGTTGCGGGCCGAAAATTTGATGTCCTTCATGTCCACCGCTCTATCTATTAGTCGCATATCGTTCATGGTTTTAGACCTTCTTACCACCGGCGTTCAAAACGGCGGCGCAGGATGACCGCGATTACGTTCATGGCGAGAAGGAACACCAACAGAATGATGATACCTCCCCAAGCCCGTTCGTAATAGGCTGGATCAGCGCGTTTGGCCCATTCGTAGATTTGAGCAGGCATTGCGGAGTTCGGGGACAGGAAGCCGTCAATTGGACCTGTCGGGTAATTCGTCGCGATAAAGCCAACCATACCGATCAGCAGAAGCGGTGCAGTTTCACCCAAGGCTTGCGCCAAACCGATGATTGTGCCCGTTAGAATGCCAGGCATAGCGAGAGGCAGAACATGGTGGAATACTGACTGCATTTTCGAGGCCCCTACCCCAAGCGCGGCTTCGCGGATCGAGGGCGGAACAGCTTTGAGTGCTGCGCGGGTCGAGATGATGATTGTCGGCAGGGTCATCAGTGTCAGCACCAGACCGCCGACCAGAGGTGCGGATTTAGGCAGGTGGCCGATCTGGATGAATACGGCGACGCCCAAGATACCGAAAACGATCGACGGAACCGCAGCGAGGTTCGAGATGTTCACCTCGATCAAGTCGGTCCAGCGGCTCTTTGGTGCGAATTCTTCAAGGTAGATCGACGCTGCGACACCAATCGGGAGCGAAAGGAAAAGAACCACAAACATCATGAACAGTGAGCCTAGGATAGAAACGCCCATCCCCGCCTGTTCTGGACGTTCCTCGGACGCATCCGAGCCGATGATGAAATCGATATTGAACCGTTTTTCGACCATGCCAATGTCACGCATCTGATCAACCAGATCGAGGTGAGCGGCATCGAGGTTCTTATCGTTCGCGAGAGACTCGCGGGTCACGCGGCCTTTCAAATAGCCATCGACGCGCGAGGAGGTCAGGAAATCAAAGGAAACCGTATCGCCGATGCGGTCAGGGTTCGCCAAAACGAAATCACGCATTTGCGCAGGCGCCGAGGACGACAGCATGTCGCCAAGTTTGCCAGCGTCCATGTCGGTCTCGATGGTGGCCTCCGACACTTCGATCAAAAGCGCCGCTTCGATCATTTTGCGATACTGCGACGTTTTCATCATCGACGCTTCTGCAGCCTCAATAGCCGCGGCGTCGAGTGTCACAGGAACGGTCACAAACGTCTGGCGGAATGCGCGGCTACCGTTGAATGCAATCGCGGTCACGAGAAGGATCAGGAACGCGCAGCCGATGGCAATCGCCGTGATGCCATACCACTTGAACCGTGCCTCGACAGCATTGCGTTTGCGCGTGCGGGCATCCTGAACGAGCAGCGATGATTTACCCGATGCGGAGTTATTTGCGGACGCGTCGGTCATTCGTACTGCTCCCGATATTTACGGACAATGTAGAGGGCGAGAATGTTCAGCCCGAGGGTGACAACAAAGAGCGTCATCCCCAAAGCAAAGGCGACCAGCGCAGTGGCCGACGCAAAGTCGGTGTCACCTGTCAGCTGGGCAACGATGCGGGTCGTCACAGTAGTCATCGCGTCGAAGGGGTTCAACGACAATTGCGCCGCGGCCCCTGCCCCAAGAACAACAATCATCGTTTCACCGATGGCGCGCGAGGCCGCCAAAAGAACCGCACCTACGATACCAGGCAGAGCGGCAGGCAGGACAACTTGCTTTATCGTTTCCGACTTCGTCGCGCCGAGACCATAAGAGCCATCGCGCATCGCCTGAGGCACAGCGTTGATGATGTCGTCAGAAAGCGACGAAACAAATGGGATCAACATGATGCCCATAACAAGGCCAGCAGTCATTGCAGCGTCTGCGCTGCCCATCCACTGAACGCCCAGAACGCCACCGTCACCAAAGGCGGACTTCAGCAGCGGACCAACGGTCAAAAGAGCAAACAAACCGTAAACGATGGTCGGGATACCAGCCAGAACCTCTAGCGCGGGTTTTGCGACGGCACGAACCCCTTTGGACGCGTATTCAGATAGGTAGATCGCAGCGAAAAGTCCAATTGGGACAGCAACTAGGAGCGCGATGATCGAGATGTAGACGGTGCCCCACATCAGTGGCAGGATGCCGAGATCACTTTCGCCCTGGAAACGGGGGAGCCAGTTTAGACCAAAGAAGAAGTCGGTGGCTGAATACATGCCAAAGAACTTCACCGTGTTGAAGATCAGTGAGAGAACGATGCCGATTGTGGTCAGGATAGCGATCGATGCGGCCGTGATAAGAATGTAGCGCACAAAGGATTCGACCTGATTGCGAGCCCAGAGGTCGGGTCGAATTTTCGTTAGCGCAAAGGCGCCGCCAGCAATGGCCGAAGCTAGAACCACAATGGTTTTGAACAGGGTCCCCGTAGCGTTCATGTCACGCGATGCACGTGCCGCGTCGAGAATTTCAGGGGTGATATCAGAACCTACGACCTTGCCGACTTGGGACAGAAGACCTTTGATGTTGTCCGTCTCAGCATTCAAAGCTGCGACTTCGTTGTCCGTGATCGCGCCTGCGGCAATTGCGGCGTCCAAACCTTCGGAAACATTGGTCACGTTGGACAAAACGAGCCCAAGCGTCGCGCTGTCAGAAGCCTCTACCGATGTAATCATCGGGGCAATCGACATGTTAACGATAATGGGCTGGGCGATCATCCAAACGGCGAGGATTGCAATCGACGGAACCATTGCGCCAATTGCAGTGTTCCAGCCGTAAAATCCGGGGAGAGAATGAAGTTTGCGGGAGTCGCCGCCTGCACTCTGTACTGCACGCTGCCGACCCAAAACAAACGCAACCGATGCGATGATGATGAGGGCAATTAAAATCCAGAGAAACGGCATAGGGACCCCAAATGCGTAAATTCTTGTTTGTGCCTTTAGACACGAAAAAGCGGAGGGACGAAACCCGTCCCCCCGCCTATTTCAGGCCGATTAGTTCGAGCCCATGGTCTCTTCGTTAGCAACCATTGCTTGGGTTGCTGCTAGTTCCGGATCCGAAACCAGACCGTAAGCTGCGAGCGGGCCGTCAGGACCAGCGAGTTCGTCAGATACGAAGAACTGAGCGTATTCTTTCAGGCCCGGGATAGCGCCGATGTGAGCTGCTTTGATGTAGAAGTACAGCGGACGCGATACAGGGTATTCTGCTGCAGCGATCGATGCAGTCGAAGGAACAACGCCGTTCATGGTCGCAACCTGAAGTTTGTCAGTGTTGTTTTCGTAGAACGCCAGACCGAACACACCGATGCCGTTGGTGTCTGCAGCGATACGTGCGAGGGTCTCAGTGTAGTCGCCGTCGATGTCTACAGACAGACCGTCGCCACGGATGGTCATACATGCTTCTTCAGCAGCGTCTTCGTCACCACCGTTGATCTCGAGAATTGCAGCCATCGCGCCAGTGTCTTCACAACCCTGAAGGATTACTTTCTCGTCGAATACTTCGCGGGTGCCGTGCTTGGTGCCCGGGATGAAGGCTTGGATCGGCTGGTCAGCGAATTTTTCGTTTACTTCAGCCCAGTTGGTGTTCGGGTTTGCAACCATTGCACCGTCAACTGGCAGTTCAGCAGCCAGAGCAAGGTACCAGTCAGACGGTGTGAACTCGAAGGAGTTACCGTTGATGTCAGATGCGAACACGATGCCGTCATAGCCGATGCGAACTTGGATGATGTCGGTTACGCCGTTTGCAGCGCAGGTTTCAACTTCCGACGATTTGATAGCGCGCGAAGCGTTTGCGATGTCGATGGTGTTCTCGCCTACGCCTTCACAGAAAGCTTTGAGGCCAGCAGACGAACCGCCCGATTCTACAACGGGGGTCGGGAAATCGGTGTTTTCGCCGAATGCTTCTGCAACGATCGAGGCGTAAGGCAGAACGGTCGACGAACCAGCGATCTGGACGTTGTCACGTGCTACTGCAGCAGTTGCGGATACGGCGGCGATCGCCAGGGTCGAGGCGGTCAGTTTCATGAACGACATTAAATAAACTCCTGTCTGTCAGACATGGGTCACACGCGAGCCGCGTGACCTATGCGCTCCACCTAAGGGCGGCGTGACAACCTTTTGTGACACTTTTGTAAGAGTTTTATGACAGCCTAAGATTTTTGCAGAAAACTTCACTCAACAGGCAAAATAACTGCGAACTCAGTACCCTCATTTACTACGGAATTGATCCGAAGGCGCCCGCGATGTCGGCTGATGATATGTTTTACAATCGCAAGCCCAAGGCCTGTGCCGCCAACTTCGCGGCTACGATGGCTATCAACGCGGTAGAATCGTTCAGTCAGGCGAGCAATGTGATGCGCTGCGATCCCTTCGCCATAATCCCGAACGCGCACCGTGATGCCTTGGCCGCGCAAAAGTGCACTTTCTTGGGCCTCATCAATGATGACGTCGATTTTGCCGCCACGTGCGCCATATTTGATCGCGTTTTCGATGAGATTGCGAAATACCTGACGTAATTGATTTTCATCACCTGGAATGAGCGGAACCGTTGGCGGGAAATGTGTAGTGACTGCGACCGCAGCCTTTTCCGCGACAGGCGCAAGCGCAAGGATCGTCGAATTGAGGATCGCATCAAGGTTAACGGGTTGAACGGGGCGAATGCGTTCATTCTCCTCAACCTTACTCAGCGACAATAGGTCCGAAACAAGCTGTGACATCCGTGTGGCTTCTTGTTCCATGATGGACAGAAACCGATCTTGCGCCTTGGGATCATTCCGCGCTGGCCCACGCAGCGTTTCGATAAACCCCATCAGCGCAGTGAGTGGCGTTTTGAGTTCATGACTGACGTTCGCCACAAAATCGCGCCGCATTTTTCCCGCATCTTCAATATCGGTGAGGTCTTCGAAGGTGATCAGGACAGAGGTCCCCTTACCCGTTTCAATCGGAGCAATGTTCACCCTAAACGTCGTATCCCGCCCGCTGTCGCGCCCGAGGTAGCGTGATTCTTGTTTCGTCTTCGTGCGAAACACCGTCTCAATCGCGTCGAGGATATTGGGTTGCCGTAACCCCGTAATGCAGTGGCGCCCCACGATTTCCTGACCCAACAGGGATCGTGCATGCCCATTGGCAACGGTGATCCGTTCGTCTGGTCCAATGATCAAAGCCACCAGTGGCAGGGCTTGGACGATCTGGGCGGGGGTTGGGATATCTGGCGTCATGCCGCTATTCGTAGCGTTCGTTTGTTTCCCCGCAAGTCTTTTCAACTCCCCCTTAACGGTGATTGCGACATGAGAAATACTCCGTATAATTGTATACGCAGTCGGTGTATCTTACTGCGTGACGAACGACTAAGAGTGGGGAAATCGGGGATGGGAACCCTAAAAGCAACGCGCCTGCGCAGCACTGCGCAGCGATCTGTGATGCTTGTGATTGGACAGAAATCCGAGTGGGCTGATCCAGGTATTGCGGCAGAGGTTGCCGATTATCACTACGTTGATTTTTCCGACTTAGACCGTGTGCTTATGGCGCGTATTGAACCCGACACCGTTGTGTCGTCCCTCTTTGGTCGAGGGTTTGATGCGATTGATATCGCAAAGCAACTTCACCAACTTGGGTTTACGGGGCGCTACCGTGCGCTCACGGGGAACTTGCCCAACCCTGACATGATCCGTCGCGAAGTCGCACAAGTTGCACCGGGTTTGGATTTTGACGTTCTGAACTTCTTAGCGCCCAAAATCACTCTGCATTGATTGCTTTGAGTCCCTTACGATAACGCTCTGCGTTTTTCTGATAGCTCAACGCGGATCTGGTCAGCCCTTCGATCGCGTCGTCGGTCAAGGTTCGGATGATTTTACCCGGTGCGCCCATAACGAGCGAGCCATCGGGGATCACTTTGCCCTCGGTGATCAACGCCCCTGCCCCAATAAGGCAGTTTTTCCCGACGACAGCGCCATTCATCACCATCGCGCCCATCCCGATCAATGTGTTGTCGCCAATGGTGCAGCCGTGAAGCATAACCTTGTGACCGATAGTGCAGTTTTTACCGATGGTGAGCGGATACCCCATATCGGTATGCAGCACGCTGTTTTCTTGGATATTGCTCCCCTCGCCGAGTGTGAGCATTTCGTTGTCACCGCGCAACGTTGAACCAAACCAGACCGAAGATTTTGCGGCCAGCGTCACCTTGCCGATCAAGTTCACATCGTCGGCAACCCAAGCGCTTTCATCAATAATCGGGGCGATTCCGTCGAGTTCGTAAATCATCTGGCTTCAAACTCCTTGTTCAATCCGCGGACAAATTCATTGAGGCCCGGTTGACGATTAGCACGTGACCGTTCCGCCATGAGGATCGTTTTTAGTTCGGCTTCGGCTGCATCCACGTCGCGGTTCACGATCACATAGTCATATTCGGCCCAATGGCTGATTTCATCGCGGCTTTGGGCCATGCGGTTCGCGATCACCTCATCGCTGTCTTGTGCACGTCCACGTAGGCGCGATTCCAGATCAGCGATCGACGGAGGCAGAATGAAGATCGACACAACGTCATTGGCCAAGGCAGAGCGTCTGATTTGTTGACCGCCTTGCCAATCGATGTCGAAAATCGTGTCACGACCAGCCATCATAGCGGTTTCAACAGGACCTTTCGGTGTGCCGTAGTAGTTCCCGAAAACCTCCGCATGTTCGAGCATGTCGCCTGCGTCGACCATCGCTTCAAATTCGGGCTTGGATTTAAAGTAATATTCGACACCGTCGGTTTCACCGGGGCGCGGATTGCGCGTGGTGGCGGAAACCGAGAACGAAAGTGTCGGGTCCCACGCCATCAAACGTTTCGCCAATGTGGATTTCCCTGCCCCTGACGGCGAGGACAAGATGATCAATAGACCACGGCGTTGGATGGCAGACATCAATTACTCCACATTCTGAATTTGTTCGCGCATCTGTTCGATGAAGGCTTTTAACTCTAGCCCAACGGCCGTTAGCCCAACAGCCTGAGATTTCGAACACAGGGTATTGGCTTCACGGTTAAATTCCTGCGCGAGGAAGTCGAGCTTGCGTCCCGCAGGGGCCGGATCGCTGATCAATCCACGGGCCGCATCGACATGTGCGCGAAGACGATCCAATTCCTCAGTCACGTCTTGTTTTACCGCAAGAACAGCGAGCTCTTGGGCCAGCCGTTGATCATCGACCTCTGCAATATCGTCGAGCACACGTTTCATCGCCGAGGTAAGCGCAGTGCGCACATCGGTCTTGCGTTCCTGGGCGGTAATCGTTGCCTTTTCAATGAGTTCTTCGATCTTGTTCAGGTGGTCCGTCACAATCTCATGGAGCGCGCGCCCTTCGGTTGCCCGCATCGCGGCGAAATCGTCGAGCAAGGGGGCAAAGTCATCGATCAAGTGTTTCAGAAGGTCGTCGTCATCCTCGGACAGGTTCGTAGGAACAAAAACGCCTTTGATATTGAGGATTTCGGCCGAGGTCGGGGTGTTTACCTGCAGCCCCATTGCTACTGCACGTGCCTCGATGCGGCCAAGTGCCTCTAAAGCGCGGTCCAATGCTGCGGTGTCAACATCCAGTTTTTTATCGGTCTCGTCCCGCGTAAGCCGCAGGTTCAAGGTGATGTTCCCCCGCGAAAACCGTTTGGTCAGAGACGTGCGCACCGATTGTTCCAGCCCTTCAATGCCGTCTGGGAGGCGTAGGCGAAGGTCGAGTCCCCGCGCGTTCACGCTGCGAATGTCCCAACTCCATTGGGTTGCGCCATGTGCGCCCGTTCGGCTGGCGAATGCGGTCATTGATCTGATCACGATGGCCTCTCCTTTTGTTGCCAATGGCTTAATGCAAATTGGGGCACTGCGGCAAGTGGCGCGACGGCCTGTTAACCTTGATGCGCGAAGGGTCGTGTCAATTTGAATGAATTGTTTTATGAATTTGAAAGACCCGTTAAGGATGTGCGACATGGACAAGCCACACCAAACAAATAGCGAAACGCTCAAGGTGCTTGAGGCCTATTGGCATGAATTGCGCGGCCCTAAAACGTTGCCCGAACGTCGTGCCATTGATCCAACGCGAATTGACGCGGCTCTGCCCTATTCTTTTATCTTGGAACGTGTGGCCCCGGGTGTTGGGCGGTTGCGGGTCAGCGGTCAAAAAATCAACGATCTCATGATGATGGAGGCGCGCGGTATGCCTCTGTCCATGCTGTTTGAACCTGCCGAACGGGATCGTTTACAGACTTATGTTGAGGCGTGTTTTGCCGATCCAGCGATTGTCGAACTGTCACTGACCACTCAACGTGGCCTCTCTCGTCCAAAGTTTACAGGGCGGCTCCTCTTGATGCCGCTCGCGGGTGTGAACGGAATCCCGACGCGGGCACTTGGTGCAATTGTGACTGAGGGAATTCAGGGCCGCAGCGCACGTCGGTTCTCAATTAATGGCCCTGCTCCTATCCGCCACGAGAAGATCAATATGGCCCCCATGCAGGCCTTTGATCAGGCGCTCTATGCGGGCGAACGAAAAAGGCCGACCCAACGGCCGGCCCTTCGTTTGGTTGTCGACAACGACCGCGATTAAGCGTTTGCCGCTGCTGCCAGTTTTTCGCGACGCGCAGAGAGTTCTTCCGCAACAAGGAACGCAAGCTCCAGAGACTGCGACGCGTTCAGACGCGGGTCACAGGCGGTGTGATAACGATCGCTCAGATCCTCGTCAGTCACAGCGCGAACACCACCCGTGCATTCGGTGACGTCTTTGCCTGTCATCTCAAAGTGTACACCACCCGGGATCGAACCTTCGGCATTGTGAACTGCAAAGAATTCGCGGACTTCACGCAGTACGCTGTCGAACGGACGGGTCTTGTAACCGGTCGACGACTTGATCGTGTTGCCGTGCATCGGGTCACAAGTCCAAACAACGTTTGCGCCTTCTTCCTGAACAGCTTTGATCAGGCGTGGCAGATGTTCACCGACGCTGCCTGCACCGAAACGCGCGATCAGAGTCAGACGACCTGCTTCGTTCTGTGGGTTCAGCGACGCCATCAACGATTTCAGGTGACCAGAAGTCATCGAAGGACCGCATTTCAGGCCTATCGGGTTCTGAACGCCTTTGCAGAATTCAACGTGCGCGCCATCAGGCTGACGGGTACGGTCACCGATCCAGATCATGTGACCCGAACCTGCAAGCCATTTGCCCGAGGTCGAATCCAGACGGCAAAGAGCTTCTTCATATTCCAAGAGCAGCGCTTCGTGGCTGGTGAAGAAGTCGACGGTCTGCATCGCATGGTTCGCCTCATCACGAATGCCAGCAGCGTTCATGAAATCAAGCGTATCGCTGATGCGGTTTGCCAGTTCGCGGTAACGCTCTGCCTCAGGAGACGCGGTGAAACCAAGCGTCCAAGAGTGCACTTTGTGCAGGTCAGCATAACCGCCTGTAGAGAATGCGCGCAGAAGGTTCAGCGTTGCAGCGGCCTGCGTGTAGGCCTGCAGCATACGGTCTGGATCAGGAATACGAGCCTCAGGCGTGAAGTCGAAACCGTTGACGATATCACCACGGTAGCTCGGCAGTTCCGCGCCATTGATCACTTCGGTCGGTGCCGAACGCGGCTTTGCCATCTGGCCAGCCATACGACCTACTTTGACCACAGGAACCTTCGCACCGTAGGTCAGAACCATTGCCATCTGCAGCATCACCTTAAAGGTGTCGCGGATGTTATCAGCCGAAAATTCAGCAAAGCTTTCAGCGCAGTCACCGCCCTGAAGAAGGAAGGCCTCGCCACGGGAAACTGCACCTAGTTTCGCTTTGAGTTTGCGTGCCTCGCCAGCAAAGACCAAGGGCGGATAGCTTGCCAGCTTCGCTTCTACAGCGTTCAGCTTTGCCTCATCCGTATAGTCGGGCATCTGAACCCGCGGTTTTGCACGCCAGTCCGTTTTCTGCCACTCGGTCATTGTCTCGCTCCGTTTTGCGTTCAAATTCGACCCGCATAATCGATTTTAGCGGTATCAGGACGCGTTTATAGCTTCTGACTTTGACACGGCAACGTAAAAATCACTTTACTCAATTTGTGACCTGTCCTTTAGCGACACTGAGGTCGCAAACAAACAACTCTTGCCTTTGTCGAGAAAAAGATGTTGTGGTCGAAAATCACCACCGTTTTCGAGACCCAAATGGACACAGAAATTCAAATCGTCGAAGTCGAAGCGCCCAAGAAAGCAAAGCGTTTTGTCTTCGTGCTCTTGGAACAATTTACTATGCTGTCCTTTGCCAGCGCGGTGGAGTGTTTGCGCATTGCGAACCGCATGTCGAATGCTGAGCTGTATTCATGGGCTCTCGCGGGTGATGGCGGCGAAATGGTCGCCTGTTCGAACGGAACTGAATTTAAGCTGCAGATGGACCTCGATGAACTCACCCGCGACGATGTTGTTATCGTGTGCGGTGGAATCGATGTTCAAAAAGCCACGAACAAACGCGTGCTGAATTGGCTCCGTCGTGAGGCGCGTCGTGGCGTGGTCATGGGCGGTCTCTGCACGGCGAGCTATGCGCTGGCAAAAGCGGGTCTCCTTGATGGAAAACGTGCGACGATCCACTGGGAAAACCAAGACAGCTTTGCCGAAGAATTCGAAGAAGTTGACCTGACGAAATCGGTTTTCGTCGTCGACGGAAATCGCATTACGGCTGCGGGTGGCACGGCCTCCCTCGATCTTATGCTGAAAATCATCGCGGACGATCACGGTGAAGAGCTCGCCAGCGCAGTGGCAGATCAGCTGATTTATTCGTCGATCCGCACCGACCAAGACACACAACGTCTGTCTATCCCGACCCGCATCGGTGTTCGCCATCCAAAACTGAGCCGCGTGATTCAGATGATGGAACAGAACATCGAAGAGCCTATTAGCCCCGCGACCCTTGCCAAAGACGTGGGCATGTCGACCCGCCAGCTAGAGCGCCTCTTCCGTCGATATCTTACACGGTCGCCAAAGCGCTATTATATGGAACTGCGTCTTCAAAAGGCGCGGAACCTACTTATGCAAACCGACATGAGTGTGATCAACGTCGCTCTCGCCTGCGGCTTTGCCTCACCGTCGCATTTTTCGAAATGCTATCGTGCACATTACCAGACCACACCCTACCGCGAACGCGGTGCACATGGGCGTCGCGACTAGTCAAATCTCTGGTTTCTTAACCGTTTTAGGCGTCTCGCAGGCCAATTGACGGAGTTTACCCCTGTCTGCGGGAAAATTCACCTTGCGTCACCGCTTCACTTTTCCAAATGGTCCAATTAGCTTCGCTACAGGATAAGAACATCCGATAGGGAGTCTAAAAATGAAAAAACTGCTGCTGGCCACTGCGGCCACCGCTCTGGTTGCTGGTGCTGCTTCGGCAGACGAAGTGAAACTGGGCGTTATCCTTGGTTTCACTGGTCCGATCGAATCGCTGACACCTGACATGGCTGCTGGCGCCGAAATGGCGATGGCCGAAGTTTCTGCATCGGGCAACTTGCTCGGCGGTATGACTGTTACGCCGATCCGCAAGGACTCGACCTGCGTTGACGCTGCTGCTGCGACCGCTGCTGCCGAAGAACTGATCGCTGAAGGCGTTGCTGGTATCTTTGGTGCTGACTGCTCTGGTGTAACCGGCGCGATCCTCCAGAACGTTGCTGTGCCGAACGGCATGGTTATGGTTTCGCCGTCCGCGACTTCCCCGGGTCTGTCGACCGTCGAAGACAACGGCCTCTTCTTCCGCACCGCACCGTCTGACGCACGTCAGGGCGTTGTGATGGCTGAACTGCTCAAAGAGCAAGGCGTTGGCTCGGTTGCTCTGACCTACATCAACTCCGACTACGGCAAAGGCCTCGCTGACAGCTTCCAAGCTGCATACGAAGGCATGGGCGGCACCGTCACCATCTCTGCTGCGCACGACGTTGGCAAAGGTGACTACTCTGCAGAAGTTGCAGCGCTGTCCTCCGCTGGCGGTGAGCGTCTGGTTGTAGCTGGCTACGTTGACCAAGGTGGCGGCGATATTGTTCGCGCATCGATCGACGCTGGCGCATTTGACCTGTTCCACTTCCCTGATGGGATGATCGGTGACGCACTGCCGGCAACTTTCGGTGCTGACATCGACGGCTCCTACGGTCAGGCTCCTGGTTCGGACAACCCCGGCTACCAGACGTTTGTTAGCCTTGCAGAAGGCTTCAACGGCGAAGGCACCTATGCGTCGGAATCCTATGACGCTGCTGCTCTGATCCTGCTCGCTATGCAGGCTGCTGGTTCGACCGACCCGAACATCTACAAAGAATATGTAGAGTCGGTTGCGAACGCTCCGGGTGAGCCGATCATGCCGGGCGAACTGGGCAAAGCTCTCGAAATCCTCGCAGCTGGCGGCGACGTTGACCTGATTGGCGCGACTGGCGTTGAACTGGTAAACGGCGGCGAAGCTGCTGGTTCCTACCGCGTTGTCACCTTTGAGGGTGGCGAAATGGTAACCGCTGAATACCGCTAATCGTCAGAAATGACGTTCTTTGCGGCGCGGGGTTTGTCCCCGCGCCGTTTTCCATAAGATGAGCGCGATCAATCGCGCCGTTGGGGATCAAAATGATTGTCGTCGACAACCTCCATAAACACTTCGGCGGCTTTCATGCCGTAGACGGAGCTTCTCTGAGCATCGAAAAAGGCTCGATCACTGGCTTGATCGGTCCAAATGGTGCCGGAAAAACCACTCTTTTCAACGTGATAGCGGGCGTTCTTGAGCCGACTTCTGGACGTGTGATGATGGACGGTGAGGATATCACTGGCCTGCCGCCGCATGAACTGTTCGGTAAGGGCCTCCTGCGGACGTTCCAAATTGCGCATGAATTCCATTCGATGACCTGCCGTGAGAACCTGATGATGGTTCCCGCTGGTCAAACGGGCGAAACCCTCTGGAACACGTGGTTCGGCCGCAAGCGTATCGCGGACGAGGAACGCGCCCTGCGTGCCAAAGCGGATGAGGTTCTAGAGTTTCTCACCATCAGCCATTTGGCGGACGAAAAAGCGGGCAATCTCTCTGGCGGTCAGAAAAAGCTGTTGGAGCTTGGCCGCACGATGATGGTCGACGCAAAGATCGTGTTCCTCGACGAAGTCGGCGCAGGTGTGAACCGCACTCTCCTCATGACAATTGGTGATGCTATCCTCCAGCTCAACAAAGAGCGTGGCTACACCTTCGTCGTGATCGAACACGACATGGACTTTATCGGTAAGATCTGTGGCCCAGTCATTTGTATGGCAGAGGGCAAGGTTCTGGCCGAAGGAACACTCGCTGAAATCAAGGCAAACGAGCAGGTAATCGAAGCCTACCTCGGCACTGGCCTCAAGAACAAAGACAAGGTGGGCGCATGAGCGAACCATTCCTGATCGGGGACAATATGACGGGCGGCTATGGCCGTGGTCCTGACATCCTCCACAATTGCACAATCTCTGTGAACAAAGGCGAAATCGCCGTGATCGTTGGCCCGAACGGGGCTGGTAAATCGACCGCGATGAAGGCGACCTTTGGGATGCTGAACGTCCGCTCTGGTGCTGTGCGCCTTGATGGTGAGGACATCACCAAACTTTCGCCGCAAGAGCGGGTGATAAAAGGCATGGGCTTTGTCCCGCAGGTGCGCAACATCTTCCCATCGATGACGGTCGAAGAGAACCTCGAAATGGGCGCCTACATCCGCACCGACGATTTCCGCGAGACGATGGAACAGGTCTATGACCTTTTCCCGATCCTGCGTGACAAACGTTTTCAGGCCGCGGGCGAGTTGTCTGGTGGCCAACGTCAGCAGGTTGCCGTTGGCCGTGCCCTGATGACAAAGCCCAAAGTGCTCCTCCTTGACGAGCCAACCGCTGGCGTATCGCCCGTTGTGATGGACGAACTCTTCGACCGTATCATTGAGGTCAGCCGAACAGGTATTCCGATCCTGATGGTGGAACAGAACGCCAAACAGGCGCTCGAAATCGCCGACCGTGCTTATGTACTAGTTCAGGGCGCAAACGCCCACACTGGCACGGGCAAAGACCTACTGGCCGACCCTGAAGTCCGCCGTTCCTTCCTCGGGGGTTAATATGGATTTCCTCAACGCTGTGGTGGCGATCACCAACCTCCTTATCATTCCCGCAACGACCTATGGCGCTCAGCTTGCTCTGGGTGCGTTGGGTGTGACGCTGATCTATTCGATCCTGCGGTTCTCTAACTTTGCGCATGGCGACACGATGGCCTTTGGCACCGTCGTAACCATTGGCATTACGACGTTGTTCCAATCGTGGGGCATCAGCCTCGGGCCGCTTCCAACCGCCCTCCTCGCCCTGCCCTTTGCCATTGCGATTACGGCTGTTCTGCTCGTCGGCACCGACTTTGCGATCTACCGCTTTTATCGCAAGAAACGTGCTGTTCCGATCATCTTTGTGATGGCATCTTTAGGCGTTATGTTCGTGATGAACGGTCTTATTCGTTTTATGGCTGGCGTGAAGGACCAAACCTTTGACGACGGCACGCGGTTCATCATCAAGGCGCGAGATTTCAAAGAGTGGTCTGGTTTGGACGAAGCCCTCTCGTTGCGCACGACCCAAGTTCTGACCCTCGTTGTCGCAATCGCGATTGTGGCGTGGCTGTTCTGGTTCCTGAACAAGACCCGCACTGGTAAATCCATGCGCGCCTTCTCGGACAACGAAGATTTGGCGCTCCTGTCGGGTATCAACCCGAACCGCGTTGTGATGGTGACGTGGGTGATCGTGGCTATGCTCGCGACGACGGCTGGCGTTCTCTATGGTCTCGATAAAGCCTATTCGCCCTATACCTATTTCCAGCTGCTGCTGCCGACCTTTGCAGCCGCGATCGTTGGTGGCCTCGGCAACCCGCTTGGGGCGATTGTCGGTGGGTTCGTCGTGTCCTTCTCAGAGGTCATGGTCACCTACGTTTGGAAAAAGGTCGCGATCTATCTGCTGCCCGAAGCACTAGAGCCAAACGGCCTGCTGCAGTTGATGTCGACCGAATATAAATTTGCGGTCAGTTTCGCGATCCTCGTTGTCGTGCTTCTGTTTAAACCGACCGGCCTATTCAAGGGGCAATCCGTATGACCCAATCCATGCGTGCAATCCTATTCTTTGGTTTCATGGCTGCGCTCTTTATCATTGAGGGCAGCACGAACTTTTGGATTTTCTCGGGCTCGTGGAACACCTCTTTGGTGATCCTGAACATGGCGCTGGTTTCGGCTGTTATGGCGTTGGGGGTGAACCTCCAGTGGGGCTATGCAGGTCTGTTTAACACGGGCATCATGGGCTTTGTGGCCTTGGGTGGTCTGGCAGTTGTGATCACCTCGCTTCCGCCCGTGACAGAGAGCTGGTCGGCTGGTGGGTATCGGATCATCCTTGGTCTGATCCTTGGTGCGCTGACCATAGCTGGTACGATCCTTATGCGCATGAAACTGCCCCAAGGGCGTCTGCGTGGCGCATTGACCCTCGCGATCCTTATCGGTGGTTTCTTTCTCTACCGCGCTGTGTTCGATAGCGGCGTTCAAGCGGTTGAGGCAATCAACCCGTCTGTGACTGGTAACATTGGTGGCCTTGGCCTGCCTGTGTTGGTAGCTTGGCCTGTTGGTGGTCTCCTTGCGGCGGGTGCTGCGTGGATTATCGGCAAAACAGCGCTTGGTCTTCGGTCTGACTACCTCGCCATTGCGACACTCGGCATCGCCGAGATCATCGTTGCGATCCTTAAGAACGAAGAGTGGTTGTCTCGTGGTGCAAAGAACGTGAACGGCTTGCCTCGTCCTGTTCCTTACGAAGTCGACCTTCAGCAGAGTGCCGAGTTTGTGGCGAATGCGGCGAGCCTTGGCCTCGATCCTGTGACTGCCTCGACGCTCTATGTGAAAATCGGCTACGCGCTTTTGTTCACCGCCGTGCTCGTTACGATCCTCGTTCTGTCGCAGTTGGCGCGTCACAGCCCATGGGGCCGTATGATGCGCGCCATTCGGGATAACGAAACAGCTGCGCGTGCTATGGGTAAAAACGTCACCCGCCGTCACCTCGAGATCTTTATCCTCGGGTCTGCGGTTTGTGGTTTCGCAGGTGCGATGATGACAACGCTTGATGGGCAGTTGACGCCCGCGTCTTATCACCCGCTGCGTTTCACCTTCCTCATCTGGGTGATGGTGATCGTTGGTGGCTCTGGCAATAACCTCGGTTCTGTTCTCGGTGGCTTCCTGATCTGGTGGCTCTGGGTCAAGGTTGAACCGCTGGGTCAGTGGCTTGCTCAAGTGTTGACTTACGGATTGCCCGAAGGTCACTGGGTTGCCGTTCGCATCACAGAGGCCGCAGCGCACATGAGGCTCTTTACCATGGGCTTGGTCCTCCTCTTTGTCTTGCGGTTCAATCCCCGCGGCATGCTTCCAGAAAATTAACAAAGCGGGGCCTCTGGGCCCCGTTTTCATATTTGGCCGCGGGCTTGTTCCTTTTGCTTTTGCCGAATATGCACCATCACGATAAGTAGAGCCGTCGGCACCATAACGAACGCCGATGCTGTACGTTGGGGGCAGTATGATCACCGTGTTTCGTTTGATGTTTTGGCTTGCGTCGGGGCTCATTGGCTTGACCTTGGCGGCTTTCGTGCTGGCCTATTATTTCGCCTCACGGTCCCTGCCCGATTACAACGAAACGATCGCCGTGAATGGTTTGGGCGCAACGGTCGAGGTCGTGCGCGATAATTCTGACGTGCCGCATATTTTCGGCGAAACCGATCCCGATGTGTTCTTTGCCCTCGGCTTTGCTCATGCCCAAGACCGCATGTGGCAGATGATCACCGATCGCCGCACCGCTCAAGGACGCATGGCACAAGTGTTCGGGCAATCGATGCTGCCGTCCGATATCCTAATGCGGCGTCTGGATCTCTATAATCTGTCGTTATCGAGCGTTGAGGCGCAGGATGACCAAACCAAAGCCGCGCTTGAAGCCTACAGCGCTGGGGTGAACGCTTGGTTGACCGAGGTGAATAACGGCGTACGTGGTCGTGGCGCGCCAGAGATGTGGGTGTTCAATCAGCCCATCGCCCCTTGGCAGCCTGCCGATAGTATCGCGCTCTTTAAACTCTATGCCTTCCGTCAAAGCGGCCACCTTCAGGCCGAAGTTCTGCGCGCCAGCGTGTCGCAGCGCATCTCTAACGACCGTATCCATGATATATTGCCAGAGGTTCCGGGAACGAGCGTCACTGCGCTGCCATCCTATGCGTCGCTTATTCACGATCTGCCGACCGAAGTTGCGTTCGATTGGTCCGACGCTTCGCGCGCGGGTTTTCCTGCCGCTGATTTTTCGGGTGCTTCGAATGCTTGGGCTGCGGGTCCGTCACGATCGACGTCCGGATCGACCCTTCTCGCCAATGATCCGCATGGGATGCTGACCGCCCCGTCGCCGTGGTATTTGGCACGTTTGGAGCTATCAACTGGCGGCGTGATTGGCGCAACAATCCCCGGTGTACCTGTGGTGCTCACGGGACGCAGCGCGAGCCTCGGTTGGGGGATCACCAGCGCTTGGGCCGACGATATGGACCTCTACCTCGAGGAGGTCGATGAAAACCAATCCAATCGGTATCGCACCGCGGATGGCTGGGCCGACTTTGTAACTCGCGAAAGCATCATTGAAATCGTCGATGCGCCTGCCGTGACCCTTAAACTCTTATGGACCCAGAACGGACCTGTTCTGCCGCCCGATCAGTTTAACCTCGCAACCATTCGTCCAGCGGGTCATGTCGTCTCTCTGGCTTGGACGGGGCTAAGCGATCAGGACACGTCTTTATCGGCGGCCATGGGCATCATGCGCTCCCGCTCTGTTCGGTCCGCGATTGATGCGGGTCGGAGTTATATTGCACCCGCTCAGAACCTGATGCTGGCCGATCCGAATGGGATTGCTATGCAAACCATCGGTGCGATCCCGTCGCGCGACGAAGCCCACCA
Source organism: Aestuarium zhoushanense (assembly GCF_056431045.1). Classification (NCBI taxonomy): domain Bacteria; kingdom Pseudomonadati; phylum Pseudomonadota; class Alphaproteobacteria; order Rhodobacterales; family Paracoccaceae; genus Aestuarium; species Aestuarium zhoushanense. The sequence continues at coordinate 181,704 of NZ_JBWKMA010000015.1, read as the reverse complement.
GAGCAAGGGCCGCATGCCGACGTATGGCTATCTTCCGCAGAACCAATGGCGCGGCACCCTGCCCTATGACAGCAATCCGTCGATCGTCGATCCCGAAGGCGGTATCATCGGCAACACCAACAACAAAACCAGCACCGCTGCGTTCCCGAACCATGTGTCCTATGTCTGGGGAGACAGTCAGCGTATCTATCGTTGGCAGCGCCTCATGCAGGCGCGAGGCGTTCACACGCGGGAAAGCTTTATCGAAGCGCAGTTGGATACAGTCAGCTACACTGCCCGTTCGCTCTTGCCTCTCGTTGGTGCGGACCTGTGGTTCACCGGCGATCCTGCACCCGATGGCACACCAGAACGTCGCCGTCAGCAGGCGCTCGATATGTTGGCCTCGTGGAATGGTGAAATGAACGAACACCTGCCCGAGCCGCTGATTTATGCGGCATGGATGCGTGCGTTACAGGATCGTTTGATCCGCGATGAACTGGGAGATGTGGCGGACGCCTTTACCCATGTTGATCCTATTTTCATTGAACGGGTTTATCGCGATATCGGTGGTGCCTCCGCTTGGTGCGACGTGATCCAATCTGCACCTGTTGAGACCTGCGTCGACATTGCGCGGCAGTCTTTGGATGAAGCGTTGATCTGGATTTCTGAGAACCAGAGCGGTTCGCTTGAGTCGCTTCGCTGGGGCGATGCTCATACCGCGGTTCACTTGCACAAGACGCTCGCAGATGCACCCATTTTGCGCTGGTTCGTGAATATTCACCAATCGACATCTGGCGGCGACAACACGCTCTTGCGCGGTTTGACTTCCGGCGTCGACCCTACCCCGTTCCGCAATGTTCACGCTGCTGGGTATCGTGGGGTTTATGATTTTGCGGACCCAGATAGTTCCGTCTTTATCATCTCCACAGGTCAGTCTGGCCACCCGCTCAGCCGCTATTACGATGACATGGGCGAATTGTGGCGACGCGGGGAATATATCCCCATGTCGCTCGATCCATCCCTTGCGCGTGCGGGTGCCGTGGGCGTTACCGTGCTGGTGCCGAACTGATCAGAGGCGGGCGTAGCGGTCTTTCTGGATTTGTGTCCATTTGACCGTCATCTGATAGCCTTCGTCGGTCTGAACATCCGCTTCGACCACACCCTGTGCAAACAGCCATGCCCGTGCTTTGCCTGCGCTAAATGGCAGGGTCAGAACCTCGATCATGTGGTCCGGACGCAGTTTCAATGAAATCGCGTCGAGCAGCGTATCTAGGCCTTCGCCCGTAATCGCCGAAATTGCAAAGATATCCTCGGTGCGCTCCGCCTGTGTCCGCACTGCGTCGGCTTGTTCGTCATCAAGGCGATCAACCTTGTTCCAGACCTCGATCATCGGCGCTGTTTCAGCAACGCCAAGTGACTGGAGGATGGTATGAACATCCTCGGACTGTTCTTCGGTCTGTTCGTGGCTGATGTCACGGACGTGAACGATCAAATCGGCGTCGAGAACTTCTTCGAGGGTCGCACGGAAGGATGCGACCAGCTCGGTCGGCAGGTCAGAGATAAAGCCCACCGTGTCGGAGAGGATGATCTCTTCACCGCTAGGCAAATTGAGACGACGCATCGTCGGATCGAGCGTCGCAAAGAGCATGTCTTTGGCAAACACCTCCGCACCGGTCACGCGGTTGAACAGCGTCGATTTCCCAGCGTTGGTGTAACCAACCAGCGCGACAATCGGGAACGGCACCTTAGCGCGCGCCTTGCGGTGCAGTTCGCGCGTCTTAACCACTTTGTCCAACTGGCGACGCAGACGAACGAGCTGTTCGTCGATGGCACGGCGGTCGGCCTCGATTTGCGTCTCACCCGGACCACCCACAAAGCCCAAACCACCACGCTGACGCTCAAGGTGGGTCCAAGCCCGCACTAGCCGTGTGCGTTGATAGGACAAGGCAGCCATTTCGACCTGCAGCACACCTTCGCGGGTACGTGCACGATCCGAGAAAATTTCGAGGATCAGGCCCGTACGGTCGAGGATCTTAACACCCCAGTCCTTTTCAAGGTTCCGCTGCTGAACGGGACTCAGGTGGCCATCGACCAAGACGAGTTCGATCTCTTCGGCTTTGAACTGCTGGTTCAATTCCTCGATCTTGCCCGAGCCGAACAAATAACCCGGCTGAACTTTGGGCAGCGATACGACCGTGGCACCAAAGACCTCCAACGATGGAAGGGCCGCCGCAAGTGCGACAGCCTCCTCTAGCGCCGGAGCAGCAGCACGGCGGTTACGATCTGATTTAATGTCTGGGTGGAGCACCCAGGCCCGCGTTGCAGGCCTGTCCGTTTCCTCCATGATGGTCTTACTCTTCGCCGTCATAAAGGCTGACAGGGGCAGCCGGCATTATCGTGGAGATCGCGCTCTTATACACCAGTTGCGATTTACCATCGCGGCGCAGGAGCACACAGAAATTGTCGAACCACGTGATGTCGCCCTGCAGTTTTACACCGTTCACTAAAAAGATAGTGACCGAGATTTTAGCTTTGCGAACATGGTTAAGAAAAGCATCCTGAAGGTTCTGCTTGTCGGCCGCCATTGATATTATCCTTTGTTCTTGTGGCCGCGGACCGGCCTCCGTCTTTGGTGTGAGTATGTCTAACCCGCGAAAGAGATTCCAGCCCCAAAATCAACCATCTATCGTAGGGTCTATTTGCGCCAAAAATCGGGGTTGAAAAGAGCAATAATCGCCAGCGCCTCAAGCCGCCCTAGAACCATCGCAAGCGCCAGCACCATCTTGGCCTCATTGGTCACGCCAGAGATTGAAATCGGTGCCTCAGCTGCGATTTCGACCAAGGGACCCGTGGTCGACAGCGCGGCAACGGCGAGCACCATTGCGTTCTCAAACTGCACGCCAGTTAGCGAAAGTGCTGTAAGTACGCCGACGATAGATAGCGCGAAGAGCATGAAGAACACCCATGCGATCTGCGCCCCCTGCCGACGAATGCGACGCGCCTCTTGGCCCGATCCACCGACGGAACTAGGGTGAACCAGCCGTTCCAATTCGCGTTCGGAATGGCGGAACAGTGCATATACCCGCAAGAGCTTCACCCCGCCCGCGGTCGTCGCAATCCCGCCGCCTGTGATCGACAGGCCAAGCAAAACCAACCCCGGCGTTGAGAGTTCGGACCAATCCGCGACTATCGACCAGTAACGTGATTCAAATCCTGTCGTGGTCAGGAACGACATCACAGTGAACACGCTGCCCCAGAGTGCCTTAAGGCCTGTGAAAAGTCCGTGGATGCGATGTTCCTCAAGGACGCCAACGTAGTGGCGCAGATACAAGAGCGTCGGCACAATCGTGATCAATAAGAGCGCCATTTGTATCTCTGGGTCTTTGCGCAAACGGCCCTTTTCTTGGGCGAGGATGTCGCTGCTGAAGGTCAGACGAGAGACCGCAAAGAACATAAAGGCAAAGATCAGTATTTCGCCAAGAACGCCACCATTGGCCCAATACAAACCGCCCGTCGCGGAAATCCCTGAGGTCGACATGGTGGACATCGCGTGGATGAGAGCGACAAAGGGACGTTCACCGACCGCCGACAGGCCAACCCAAAGTGCGAATGTCAGCCCGATATAAAGCGGCGCAAGTTGCAGGGTGTAGCGCGTCAAACGCTCGGACGTATTTGCGACCCGCGTGATTTGAACAAAGCTCTGCACAGTGCCCTGAGGTGCACCCGCGTTCCGAACCTCGAACCCACCTAGGTTCATTGGGGCGAGGATCGCGACAGCGGTGATCCAAATAAACAGGCCACCCATCCAACCCACGATCGCGCGCCAAAGGTGCAGCGCTGCATTCATCCGCCAAGGGCTGTCATAGAGAGTAGAACCCGTCGTGGTGAAATCCGACACCATTTCGAACCACGCATCGAAAAAGGTCGTTCGACCGTGGGCTTCGTGAAATGGAACGGCGAGCAGGATCGGTAGGATCAGGTAGGCGCCGACCAAAGTGATCAGGTGGCTACGCGCCACACGGCGCGGTTGCTGGCCATGTGTTGCGAACCCGATCAGGGTCGTCAGCAACATAAACAGGATCATCGAATAAAAGAACGGACGCGCAATCGCGTGGTGCCCATGCGACAATGCAAAAGCCGCAGGCGCAATCATCGCCAGAGACGAGATCCCCATAAGGAGGACAAAAAACGGAAGGTCTGTGATCCGCTTAAGCATCAGAAGAAATCGATCGAAACCTGAAGCAACTGTTCCACTGCAGGAACATCAGAGGTCATCGCAAAGATCGCAACGATGTCCCCTTCTTCGACTCGCAAGTCGCCAGTGGGTTTGAGGTATTTCCGATCACGGAAAATCCCACCGACCAGCACGCCCTCTGGGAAATCAATCTCTCTGATACGCTGCCCAGAAATCGGCGAAGTACCGAGGACATAGGCTTCGATCATCTCTGCTTCGGCATCACCAATCGAATAAACCGCCCGTACGCGACCGTGGCGAATATGTCGTAGGATCGACGAAACCGTTGTGGCGCGCGGATTAATATAAGCGTCGATGTCGAGCGGCCCCATCAACGGCACCAAAGTCGGATCGTTGGTCAAACAGATCGACATACCAGCGCCAAGAGATTTCGCACGCACCGCTGCCAGCATGTTCGTTTTATCGTCGTCCGTAATCGCCAAGACTGCATCCGCGCTGCTTACGTTGGCCTCCTCAAGGAGCGCCGCGTTCAAGCCGTCACCATGCAGAACAATCGTCCGTTCAAGGGCGTCAGCCGCAATCTCAGCTCGCGCACGGTTCTTCTCGATTACCTTCACACGAACGCGGTCCGTACTGGTTTCCAGTGCCCGCGCTACAGCGAGGCCTACATTGCCTCCACCGATGATCACCACGCGCTCCTGTTTGACGTTGGTTTTGCCAAACACCTCTAACGTTCGTGTCATGTCATCGGTGCTGGTAAAAACGTACACGTCATCGCCCGGGAAAATCTGATCACCTGGAGCAGGCGCGAACAGTGTTCCCTCGCGGCGAATACCGACAACAATAGCGCGTAAGGTGGAAAACAGGTCGGTCAACTGGCGCAGAGGCGTGTTGATAACGGGACAATCCTCGCGGACGGTGATCCCCAAAAGCTGTGCCTTCCCCTCAAAGAAGTTCTCTGTGTCAAAGGCCGCTGGCGATGACAACCGCTGCAGTACGGCCTCTGCCACTTCGCGTTCAGGGCTAATCACCACATCGATGGGCAAATGATCGCGACGATACAAATCGGAATAGATCGCGTCCAAATAGCTTTGAGCCCGCAAGCGCGCGATTTTGCGCTGAACGGCAAAAACGGAGTGCGCCACCTGACAGGTGACCATGTTCACTTCATCAGAATGCGTTGCGGCGATGATCATTTCGGCATCCCGCGCCCCTGCCCGTTCCAGCACGTCGGGATAGGATGCATGTCCAGTTACGCCGTTCACGTCCAAGGTCTCTGTCGCGCGGCGCACCAGCTCGGGGTTGTTATCAACAACGGTTACGTCGTTTCGTTCCGAAGACAGGTGGCGCGCAATCTGCCAACCAACCTGACCAGCGCCACAAATGATAACTTTCATGACCGAGCTTCCTAATATCTTGGTTGGGCTACAAGTGGCAGATGCACAGGAAAGGGTCAATGGAAGCCCTTTCTTTGACGCTCAGGTAAGGAATTCCTTACTAATCCATGGCGTGTATTGGATTAACTATCGTCATGCTTGAATTGTAAGAATAAAATTCGCAGCACATTATCCAGTAAGAAGAGTTTAGTGATGTCAAAACTACATCGTTCAATGGTTCAATCGACCGGTCGGATTGCTCAAAAGGCAAAAACTAGAAACCAACTTTTGAACGCCGCCCGAGAGTTGATGGCTGAACAAAGCGTGGTCACCGTTGCAACTGTCGCCGAACGTGCAGGGATTTCCACCGCGACGGCCTACCGTTATTTTCCAAACCCAGAGACGCTCCAACTCGAAGCCGTCACGAGCCAAGACATCGGAGCGCAGGCCGACTTCATCCAGCATTTTCAATCGAACTGCACTGAGGATTTGTCTGTCATTGATCGCGTCAATCTCGCCAATCGTATCGTGATTGATTTCGTGATGCGAAATGAGGCTGGATATCGGTTGTTTATCGCGAAAACGCAGGAAAAATTGGCATCTGCCGCAAATTCTGACGTGTCCGCTATTCCCTACGCAGCACGACGCTTGGCTCTGATCCGACTGGCGATGGACCCGCTGCGCCAGAAGCTCGGAACCTCTTTCTATCAGGCCTGCGATATGGTGTTTGTCGCATCTGGACCTGAGGTCTACTTCATGCTTCGCGATACCTGCCGCCACAGTGCGCAGGACGCAGCGCGCAGCATCGAAAACAACCTGCGCGCTATCATTTCATCGTTCTAACAGCAATTAATCCTGTTCGATTTGGGCGATCCGCGCGCCCGCCTTGCTGGTCGTCACAACGCCCAGTGATTTCAATTTGCGATGTAGCGCGGACCGTTCCATCCCGACAAAGGACGCGGTGCGGCTAATGTTGCCACCAAATCGGTTAATTTGGGTCAGCAGATATTCACGTTCGAACAGTTCACGGGCTTCGCGAAGCGGCAAAGTCGCAAGTGCCCCAGACAGAACGATCCGCCCTTCGGTCGCAGCACTCTCCTCAACATTTGGAAGCTCCTTAGCGCTGATCGGCTCGGAACTATCGCCAAGGATGAGAACGCGTTCGATCACGTTCTTCAACTGACGCACATTCCCTGGCCAAATCATGGTTTGGAGCATGGCGCGGGCATCTTCGGACAACGCCCGCATTGGCAGGCCCTGCGATTTGTTCAGTTCAGCGATAAAGTGTTCTGCCAAAAGCGGAATATCATCGCGCCGCTCTTCCAAGGTCGGGACCTCAATCGGAACAACGTTCAGACGGTGATAGAGTTCTTGGCGGAAATTACCCGCCTCAATCTCGGCATTCAGGTCACGGTTGGTAGATGAGATCACACGAAGATCGACTTCGATCACATCGGAACCGCCGACGCGAGAAAACTTTTGATCAACAAGGACACGTAGAATTTTTGTTTGTGTTCCCAACGGCATATCCGCGATTTCATCGAAATAGATGACGCCACCATTCGCCTGCTCCAGTAGCCCTTTCTCTAGGCCACGCTCGGTGCCTTCGCGCCCGAACAGAACTTCTTCCATTCGATCTGGATCAATCGACGCAGAGCTGACCACTACAAACGGAGCATCCGCGCGGTTCGAATTCGCATGGATGTACCGCGCTGCGATTTCTTTGCCCGCACCAGGACCACCCGTTAACATCACGCGGCCATTGGATTTTGTGACCTTATCCAGTTGCGATTTCATGATGCGGAATGTTGCGCTATCGCCTAGCATTTCCGCCGTCGGGCCATCAGACCGTTTCAGGGCGATGTTTTCGCGACGCAGGCGCGATGTTTCCATTGCTCGTTTAATAACGACCAGCAACTGATCAATATTAAAAGGCTTTTCGATGAAATCGTAGGCGCCTTGTTTGATCGCAGCGACTGCAATCTCAATGTTGCCGTGGCCAGAGATGATCACAATCGGAATTTCGGGATGGTCTTTTTTCACCTTCGACAAAATGTCGATCCCGTCCATGTGGCTGTCTTTGAGCCAAATATCGAGGATCATCAACGCAGGTTTTTCTGCCGCGATTGCCCCCATGCATTCATCTGCATTAGCAGCCATACGGGTCGAAAAACCCTCGTCTTTCAAAATGTCCGAGATGAGTTCGCGGATATCGCGTTCGTCATCGGTGATTAAAATATCGCCCATAAGTCCCTCATAAACTCACGTTTTCTGGTCTTGCGGTACCGCCGCCAGCACAGGTAGATCAATAACAGCCATCGCGCCAAAATGGCCGGTGCCGTCATAGGTTTCGGCGTCCTCAAGTGTGAGAGTGCCGCCATGTTCTTCGATAATTTTGCGCACAATCGGCAGGCCAAGGCCGGTGCCCTTGTCGCGGGTGGTGACATAGGGTTCAAACAGTCGCGCACGATCCTCAGGCAAACCGATGCCGTTGTCAGAAATCGTGATACGCGCCAATCCGCTATCAACGGCCATCGTCACGCGGATCTCTGGTGTGAAGTCGGCCCCCATTTTTTCCTGACGTGTTTCAATGGCTTCGCCAGCGTTCTTAATCAGGTTCGTAAGGGCCTGCCCAATCATTGTCTGATCAATTTCGGCATCTACGTGATCAGTTGGGACGTCACTTACAAACTTAACGGTCGGCTGGCCAACTTCTTGAAGTGAAACGGAATCCTTGAGTAGCTTCACCAAATCGAAGGTCGTTTTGACGGGCTCTGGCATCCTTGCGAATTTAGAGAACTCATCAACAATGCGCCGCAAATCGCCCGTCTGCCGAACAATGACGTCCGTCATTTGAGTCAGGCTGTCGCTCTCTTCACCAACTTTAGGCCCGAACTTGCGTTTGATCCGTTCCGCAGACAATTGGATCGGCGTCAGTGGGTTCTTAATCTCATGCGCAATCCGCTGGGCGACATCACCCCACGCCGCAGTACGCTGAGCGGTCACGAGGTCGGTCACGTCGTCAAACGCTACAACATACCCTTCGAGTGCGGCGTCGCCCTCGCCTTGGATTTGCGCACGCCGTGTCCCCATACGAACCAACAAAGTCTCTTGTTTACCGGACCTTATCAGGTTCAGCTGCTCTTGAACGACTTCACGTCCTTCGGTGCGCAGGGCGTCAAACACGGGGCCGAATTCTGGGACGGCGACTGACAGAGCCACATCTTTTTGCATGCTGTCTATGTCGAGCAATCGACGCGCCGAGCGGTTTACAAAACTGATATTGCCATTGGGGTCGAGGCCAATAACCCCCGACGTAATCGAGCCAAGCACAGAGTCGAACAACCTTCGGCGACCCTCAATCTGCTGCGTGTTCTCCAGCAACTCCGTTCGTTGCGCCTTAAGTTGCTCTGTCATCTTGTTGAAATCGCGACCCAATTGCGCGATTTCATCATCGCCTACGATCTCTGGAACACGAACATCTAGATCACCTTCACCAACGCGGTGCGAGGCGGTCACAAGACGCCCAACAGGCCGTGCGAGGCGTTCCGCGAACCAAAGGCCAAGCCAAATCGCGGCAAGGATCAGGATCGACGCGAACCCGAGGTAAACGAGGCCGAATTCAAAAAACAAACGTCCACGCTCTTTTTCTAACTGGTTGTAAAGGCCCACAGTTTGTTCAGTTTCGTCAAGAAGCGACAAGACGCTCCCGTCGACCGCGCGGCTCACATAGAGATAGCGATCAAGGTAGCTTTCCAGCGGAATTACGATCCGAAACTCGTTGTTATCCCAGTCCTCGATCAAAAGTTGGCCGTCCGCATCAGCAACGGCAATCTCTTCGGGTGTGAGGCGTTCGAGGTCAAACTCATAGGACCCCACGGCGCGGGCACGGAAATCACCTGCACTATCAATCACAAACGCCTCAGTGAGGGTGCGGTCGATTTGCGGTTGAACGGCGGCGAGTGCCTCGCGGATTTGGCCATCTGTCATGAATGGAGTCGCTTGGCGTTTGAGGTTGAGATACCCCGCCAATGCCTCCCCATCGCGGGTCAATTCACGACGGTGCTCGTCCTTATAAGCCTGCGCCGCGGAGAGTGAGTTGTTCAGAACATTCCCAACGCGTTCCGAAAACCACCCCTCAAGGCCCATGTTGATCGACAGAACCGCGAAAATAGCGACCATGACCGTCGGGATCAGCGCCAAGAGTGCGAAAACACCTGTCAAACGAAGGTGAAGGCGTGAGCCTGCAGATCGTGCGCGACGGGCTGCGACCATTTTCGCCACGCGCTGCATGACGAGCGATGCAACGACGAGAATGTAAACAAAGTCAGCAAGCAAGACGAGACGCAGCGAATTATCCGCAGCGCCTTGATCCAGGGGTCCCAAAACAACAAAGGTAAGCGCCACAAGAGTTGGCCCTAAAAGAACCAACCCGAGCGTTGCAGCGTTCTGAACTGAACGCTTTCGTCTCCACCAGCTGAACTGGCTGAGGATCTGACCCAAGAGGGAGTGTTGCACCCGCTCGTCCTGTAAAATGCGAGGTTTTCCCCGCTACCGCCTTATGTGGTCAAAAGGTCATTGCGACTCTTCCGCCACTGTTGTGTGGCCAATTTACATCAACTTACGGCGCCGTGTCACGCGGATATCGAGCTCAGTGATCTTCTTTCTGAGCGTATTTCGGTTGATCCCGAGAAGATCGGCGCATTTCGCCTGATTGCCGCCTGTCGCATCCAGTGCAATCTCGATCAACGGCGTCTCAACTTCGCGCAAGATACGTTGGTGAAGCCCTGAAGGCGGCAGCACGCCGCCATGTAAATCGAAATACCGACGCAAGTGTTTGGTCACCGAAGCCGAGAGTTTGTCACCAGAGTCGCCACTGCGCAGCGGCTCCATCGCAGGCTGGTTGCTGAGGATCATCTCCATTTCACTGCGCGTGATTTCTTCCTCGGCAGCAGTCGCAACCAATCGACGCATGGCGTTTTCCAACTGACGCACGTTGCCAGGCCAGCTGTAAGCACGGGCCAAATCCAGCGCCCCTTGGGACAGACGGCGTGCAGGCATGCCGTCACGCTCTGATTTCGATAGGAAGTGTTCAGCAAGGATGGCAACGTCATCAACCCGTTCGCGAAGCGATGGAACGGCGATCGTTACGCCCGATAGACGATAGAACAGGTCCTCGCGGAACTCACCAGACTCCATACGCGACATCAGGTCAATCTGGCTTGTCGCCATGATCCGCGGCGCGTTCTCGCCCAAGGCATCCAGCATCCGCACAATCCGCGCTTGAGCGTCGTGGCTAAGGTCCCCGACCTCATCAAAAAGGACCGAACCGCCTTTGGCACGTGCGATCACTGTGCTGGGGCCATCCATCCCTTCTAGGTCAGAGGGTGCCACAACAACGAACGGCAGGCTCCGACGGTCGGATAGGTCATGGATTGCGCGGGCAATCAATGATTTACCCGTACCACTTTCGCCCGTGATCAACACAGGAAGCGGAGTGTTCATCACGCGTGCGACAAGCCGATAAAGCGCTTGCATCGCTGCTGTCCGCCCCACGAGAGGCAAATCCCCAGTCCGTTCATCGCTGTCACTACGCGGCGCAGGCGCACGGCGTTTGACTTCCAGCGCACGCGCCGAACGTTTCATCAGGTCAGGTAGGTCAAACGGTTTGGGCAAGTAGTCATAGGCATCTGCTTCGGCCGCTTGGATCGCCGTCATGATGGTGTTCTGTGCCGAAATTACTATGACAGGCAGCCCAGGTCGAAGCTCTGCGATCTTGGGCAGCTGTTCCAGACCATTGCCGTCGGGCATAATCACGTCGGAAATAACCAGATCGCCCTTCCCTTCCTCGACCCAGCGCATGAGCGTCACGATCGACGACGTGGCGTGGACCTTACAGCCAGCCCGCGTCAATGCTTGGGTCAAAACGGTGCGAATTGTGCGGTCGTCATCGGCGACGAGGACTGTGCCGTCCATTAGGTCTCTCCGTCAGTCAATTGTAGGTCTTTGGGCGCAAGAGGTAGTGAAATGCGGAACAAGGTGCGTCCAGGAACGGAGTCCACCGAAATCCACCCACCAACGTCGGCGATCAATTTCGACACCAGCGCAAGGCCAAGGCCCGTTCCGTTCTCTCGTCCAGAAACAAAGGGTTCAAATACATCTGCCGCGATTTCGGGTGGCAATCCGGGGCCATCGTCGATCACCTCGATCTGAAGCGGCAACCGTGCATGGGTTCCGTCAGGACGACGCACGCGCAACGACGGATCGTAGAAGGTCCGCAGGCGGATAGTGCCGCCCGTGCTGCCTGCCTCGGAGGCGTTTTTCAGCAGGTTCAGGAACACCTGCAGTAACTGGTCCGCGTCCGCCATTGTTTGAGGCAGCGACGGGTCATAGTCCTCGACGAACATCATATGCGCGCCAAACCCGATTGAAGCTGATTGCCGTGCGCGATCCAAGATGTCGTGAATGTTCACGGGCTTTGCGACAGGTGGGCGAAGGTTTCCGAATTGCTCGACCTGCTCCAAGAGCTTCACGATGCGGCGGCATTCATCGACGATCAGGTCGGTCATTTCCTGATCCTCAGAATTGAGGTTCATCGACAACAATTGCGCCGCTCCCGTGATCCCCGCCAGCGGGTTCTTGATCTCGTGTGCCAGCATCTCAGCCATACCAATGGCGGACTTTGCGGCCTTTCCCGACGACGTGTTGATCGTCATGCGGCTCGCGATTTCGCGCGGTGAGATCATCATCACCATCTGGTCTTCGGTGCCTTGGAGCGGAGAAAATTGGATGTTGCATTGCATCGGCGGGCGTTCACCCGATCCCACATCGATGTCGTTTACAAAGAGTGACGTTTTGTACTTCCGCGCCCGTTCAAAGGCCTCTTCCATCGGCGCGTCAATCATCACCTTTTCCCAAACATTCGCGCCCGTCAGGGCTTTGGATGAGAGATTGAGGAAACTTTCAGCAGCGGGGTTGCTGTCGAGGATCGTATCATCCCCACCCAGCAACAAGGCCGGAACAGGCAGCGAATTCCATAGGTTTTGATCATTGATCATGCTGCACGTCTTTCCATGTCACATAGCGCGTCGGGCAAAAGACGCAGAACCTGTTCTGGTGTTTTTTCTGTTAGAACCGCGCGGCGGAGCTCTGCGCTTGGTGCGGCTTGATCCATGTACCAACCCAAATGTTTCCGCGCGACACGCCCGCCAAGGTCGATCCCGTAGAATGAAAGGATCGCCTCGTAATGTTTTGAAACTAGGTCGATAAATTCCGCAACGGTTGGCGTTTCTGGAGCTTTAGCGCCAGAAAGATCGGCCGCGATTTGCGCGAGAACCCAAGGCCGCCCTTGGGCGCCTCGCCCGATCATCACGCCATCTGCCCCCGATCGATCGAGTGCCTCTCTAGCCGATTTGGTGTCTACAATGTCGCCGTTCGCAATCACGGGGATCGTCACCGCATCTTTGACCGCACGGATCGCATCCCAATCTGCTTTGCCTTTGTAGAATTGGCATCGCGTGCGGCCATGGATGGTGATCATCTTGATCCCTGCATCTTCAGCGCGTTTGGCGAGCGTTGGAGCGTTCAGTAGCGCATCGTCCCAGCCCAAACGTGTCTTGAGAGTGACAGGCACGGAAACCGCGTCCACGACCGCCTCAATTAACGTGAGTGCGTGGTCCAAATCCTTGAGCAAGGCCGAACCCGAGTAGCCGTTCGTCACCTTTTTCGCGGGGCAGCCCATGTTGATATCGATCATCCGCGCGCCGTTGGCCTCGATCAGCCGAGCAGCCTCTGCCATCCAATAGGCCTCGCGCCCTGCGATCTGAACGGCGGTATTGGCCTGATCGTATCCCAGTTCAGCCTTTTCGCGGACACCGGGTTTGGCTTGGATCATTTCCTGACTGGCAACCATTTCGGACACGACCCAACCTGCACCGAATTCACCCACCAGTTGGCGAAACGGCAGATCAGTGATCCCCGCAAGCGGAGCCAGCGCCACTGTCGGCGTTAGGGCCACATCACCAATCAATAAGGAATCGTTCCGAACCACCAATTTTGCCTATTTGTTGAGCGTTCGGTTCTGATCTAGCCATTTCGCACTCAACCCACAATAAAATCAGCGATAATATTTAGGCATTTGCGTGTTGTTGCTTAATTTTTAATCAAAACGCCCGCAAAGCTATCATGGTTTGCGTGACCCGCCTGAGGCGCTTAAGACTGAGCAAAACGAACCGAGGTTTTAATGACGACAGCAGCATTGATTGTGGCGGCGGGACGCGGTGTCAGAGCGGGTGGCGACATCCCCAAGCAATGGCGCAGCATCGCGGGCGAGATGATCCTCACGCGGTCTATTGCTCGTTTTTCTAGCTGTGATCTGGTTGTCGTTGTTCTTCATCCCGACGACATGGATCGTGCTACCGAATTGACGGGCTGCCGCTGTGTTGCCGGTGGCGTGACCCGCGCTGCCTCTGTTCGGGCGGGGCTTGAGGCGATGGTTGAAACCGCACCTGATTTCGTATTGATCCACGATGCAGCGCGTCCATTGGTGCCCCAAGCGGTTATCGATCGTGTCACTACCGCATTGGAAACCTACCCCGCCGCTGCGCCAGCCCTCGCGGTGACCGATGCCCTCTGGCGAGGGGAAGCCGGAACCGTCATTGGCACGCAGGATCGCAATGGCCTATACCGAGCACAAACGCCGCAAGGGTTTCACTATAATGCGATCCTTTCCGCCCATCGCACCCTAGTTGGCGACGCTGCTGACGATGTGGAGGTCGCTCGACGGGCTGGGCTTGACGTTGCGATCGTTGCGGGCGACGAGACGAACATTAAAATTACGGCTCCCGAAGATTTTGCGCGAGCCGAAGCAATATTGAGGGCCGACATGGATATTCGCACTGGCAACGGGTTTGACGTTCACGCTTTTGAGGACGGTGATCATGTCTGGCTCTGCGGCGTAAAAATCCCTCATGACAAGGCGCTCAAGGGTCATTCGGACGCGGACGTTGGGATGCATGCGGTGACGGATGCAATCTACGGTGCGCTTGGGATGGGCGACATCGGCCAACATTTCCCGCCCTCCGATCCGCAATGGAAGGGTGCCGCCAGCTATATTTTCCTCGAACACGCATGTGCCTTGGCGCGTGAAAACGGCTTTACCATCACTCATGTTGATTGCACGCTGATCTGCGAACGACCAAAGGTCGGCCCGCACGCGGCCGCCATGAAAGCCGAAATGGCGCGGATCATGGGGCTTGATAAGACGCGCGTGAGCGTCAAGGCAACCACATCAGAACGGCTCGGCTTTACAGGTCGCGAAGAAGGTATCGCATCTATTGCAACAGCAACATTGGTGAAACTATGAAAGAACTCGCTCGTCTCGCTGTAACCGTCTTTTACGTCGGCCTCTTGCGCCCTGCCCCCGGCACGTGGGGATCGTTGGCCGCCCTGCCCTTTGCCTGGGCGATTTATCAAATCGGTGGCGTTTGGTTCTTTGCTTTTGCGATTGTCGCTGGGTTCCTCAAGGGGCTGTATTTCACCAACATCTACATCGACGGCAAAGACGATCACGACCCGTCCGAGGTCGTTATCGACGAAGTTGTCGGCCAATGGATCGCCCTTGCGCCCGTGATCTACGGTGCATCGATGATGAACATCGACGTAACCCGCCTCTGGCCGGGTTGGGTCTGTGCATTCATCTTTTTCCGCCTGTTTGACATTACAAAGCCCGGTCCTGTCGGTTGGGCGGATCGCAAAGGTGGCGCTATGGGCGTTATGCTTGACGATGTGATTGCGGGTGTCTTTGCCGCGATTGTGACCATCGGCTTTGCTGCGCTGTTTCATCTGGTGCTGATGTGAGCCGCGCTGCCCGCCTTCTCGAAATTGCACGCGCCAAAGGCATCGTCATCGCCACAGCAGAAAGCTGCACAGGTGGGATGGTGTCTGCTGCAATCACCGATATCGCGGGAAGTTCGGCAATTTTTGATCGGGGTTTTGTCACCTACACCAATGACGCTAAAATCGCGATGTTGGGTGTGTCAGCCAAAACCTTAGATGCTTTTGGTGCAGTGAGTGAACAGGTCGCTGATGAGATGTGCCGCGGTGCGCTGGCACATTCCAACGCAACGCTTGCAGTGTCGATCACAGGGATAGCTGGCCCCGGTGGGTCCGACTTCAAACCCGAAGGTCGTGTCTGCTTTGGGATCACCAACGGCACAGCAACGCAGACCGAAACAGTCGAGTTCGGCGCCTTAGGCCGCGAAAACGTGCGGCTAGCAGCGCGGGATCATGCGCTTGATCTCTTACTTAGGGCCATAGATTCAGTGTTGCCCTGATTTTAATCTTAGGACCCTGTGACCGCCTAATATTTAATCACTTACAAAACTGCTGAATATTTTATCACGATATTCCGCGATTGCGCCTTTCCTAAGCACTTCGAATCCTGCCTTTGCCCACCATTAACGGGAAAACCCAATTCTGGAGGGGACAATGAACGGAGCGGATACCGCCTGGATTCTTGTGGCCACTGCGCTTGTGCTATTCATGACACTGCCGGGCCTTGCATTGTTTTATGGGGGCCTTGTCCGCGCCCGTAACGTATTGAGTGTGTTCATGCACTGTTTCACAGTTGCCTGTCTGATGAGCGTTCTGTGGCTTGTCGCTGGCTACTCTATTGCATTTGGCGGCGAAGGCGCATTTTGGGGCGGCCTGTCCAAGATGTTCCTCGCTGGCGTTGATGCAGATACCGTTTCGGGCACCATCCCCGAAGTGCTGTTTTTTGCCTTCCAGATGACATTCGCAATCATCACCCCTGCCCTGATCATCGGCGCATATGTCGAACGTATCGGCTTTGGGTTCGTACTGGCGTTCTCGGCTGCTTGGATGTTGCTGATCTACGCACCCGTCACCCATTGGATTTGGGGCGGTGGTTTCCTTGCACAGATGGGCACTGTCGATTTTGCGGGTGGTATCGTGGTTCACGAAACCGCTGGCCTCGCGGCGCTTTTTCTCGCGCTGGTCCTTGGTCCGCGCAAAACCAAGCACACCCCGCCGCATAATCCAGGCCTCGTGTTTATCGGCGCTGGCATGCTCTGGGTTGGCTGGTTTGGCTTTAACGGTGGCTCGGCACTGGCAGCAAACGGTTCGGCTGCAATGGCGATCACCGTGACCCACCTCTCGGCTGCGACCGCTTCGCTGTCTTGGGCGCTCTGGGAACGTATCAAATTCGGTCGCGCCTCGCTCGTGTCTATCGTGACAGGTTCGATTGCGGGTCTTGCATCGATCACCCCAGCTGCTGGCTCTGTCGGCCCTGTTGAGGCCCTGATCATCGGCGCAATCGCTGGCGTCCTCTGCCAAGAAGCCGTCGTCCTGATCCGTGACAAACTAAAGATCGACGACTCGCTCGACGTGTTTGCGGTTCACGGGATTGGCGGTATCTTCGGCACGATCATGCTCGCTGTCTTTGGCGCAGCTACATGGACGGCTCAGCTTGGCGCTCTTGCAATCGTCGGTATCTTCACCGTTGTTGGCACGCTGATCATCATCTACGTGGTCAAACTGATCTTTCCGATCCGCGTTGATCTAGAGACCGAAACAAACGGCCTCGACCTATCGGTTCACGGCGAACGCGCCTACGAACTGAACTCCTAAAACGATCAGGGGGCCGATTGGCCCCCTTTTCAATTAATCCTGTACGAATTTCACCGAGCCAATAAACGGCAAATTTCGGTTCCGCTGGGCAAAGTCGATACCGTAGCCCACGACGAATTCATCAGGGATTTCAAAGCCAGTCCAATCCGCCTTAAACGGCACCTCGCGACGCGCCGGTTTATCCAACAGCGCAATCGTGCGTAACCGCGCGGGTTTGCGGGTTTTGAGATACTCAGTCACCTTAGATAGCGTGTGACCTGTGTCGATAATATCCTCGACTACCAGAACATCGCGACCTTCGATCTGACCGCGTAGGTCTTTGAGGATACGAACCTCGCGGCTGCTCTCCATTCCATCGCCGTAGGACGAAGCTTCAAGAAAATCGACCTCAATCGGCAATCCGATCTCGCGCACCAAATCCGCGATAAACACGAACGACCCACGCAAGAGCCCAACGACAACTAGTTTGTCGGTGTCTGCAAACTCTGCCTCAATAACCTTGGCGAGGGCTTCAATACGGGCCGCAATGGCCTTTGCGGAAATCATCTCGTCAATGACATAAGGACGGTTGGGCATCTGACTCTCCGTTAGTTTCGCCTCTTTGTCTGAAAACAGTCCGCCTATGTCAAAGTCGATTTTGGCTATGTGGCGAAATGGCCCTCTTGCATCGCGGGCTGTGGTCCGTAAGTAAAGACGCGATAAAACCGATGAGGCCAAAATGCCAAGCCACGCCGAGACAAAGGTTCTGCCCTACACCGCACAACAGATGTTCGATCTGGTCGGCGATGTGGCGAGCTACCCAAAGTTCCTTCCGTGGACGGCAGGTGCGCGCATTCGGTCGGTGACTGATCACGGCGATCATGCGGTCATGCTGGCGGACCTTGTCGTGTCGTTTAAAGTCTTCCGCGAAAGCTTTGGGTCGCGTGTCACGCTCTGGCCCGAGAAGATGCAGATCGACACAGCCTACATTGACGGCCCGTTCAAACATCTCAATTCCGTCTGGAACTTTCGCGATGTTGAGGGTGGCTGCGAAGTCGCGTTTTCAGTGGATTTTGAGTTTAAGAACAAACTGCTCCAAGGGGCTGCTGGCATGTTCTTTAACGAGGCGATGTCGCGGATCGTGAAGGCGTTCGAGGATCGCGCGGGCGTACTTTACGCCTAAACGAAAACGGCCCGCCGTAGCGGACCGTATGAAGGATTAGGCGAGGCCCAATTTCTTATTTCGCGCGTCCCGCAAACGGGCAAAATCGTCGCCTGCGTGATACGACGAACGCGTCAGCGGTGTCGCTGAAACCATTAGGAACCCTTTGCCATAGGCAGACTTTTCATAAGAGCCGAATTCCTCTGGCGTGATAAACGCATCAACGCGGTGGTGTTTTGGCGTCGGCTGAAGATATTGGCCAATCGTCAGGAAATCCACATCGGCCGATCGCATGTCGTCCATCACTTGCAACACTTGCTGCCGCTCTTCACCCAAGCCAACCATGATCCCCGATTTGGTGAACATCGACGGGTCGAGCTCTTTCACGCGCTGCAAAAGGCGCAGCGAATGGAAATAGCGCGCCCCCGGACGAACCTCGTGATAAAGTCCCGGCACGGTTTCGAGGTTGTGGTTGAACACATCGGGCTTTGCCTCAACAACGATTTCCAACGCTTCAGGGCCACATTTTAAAAAGTCGGGCGTCAGAACCTCGATCGTTGTTTCAGGCGACCGATGGCGCACGGCACGGATCGTTTGCGCGAAATGTTCCGCACCCCCGTCATCCAGATCATCACGGTCGACAGAGGTAATCACAACGTGGTTCAGGCCCAGCTTTTGCACTGCATCCGCAACACGACCCGGTTCAAACACGTCGAGAGCGTTCGGTTTGCCCGTCGCCACGTTACAGAATGTGCAGCCACGGGTGCAAATCTCGCCCATGATCATCATGGTGGCGTGACCTTGGCTCCAGCATTCGCCAGCGTTCGGGCATGCGGCTTCTTCACAGACGGTCGCGAGCTTGTGGTCGCGCATAATAGCGGCGGTTTTCTTATACCCGTCAGAAGTCGGTGCCTTAACACGGATCCACGACGGCTTCTTCGGCTGAGCGTTGTCTGGGCGGTGCGCCTTTTCAGGGTGCCGCTGATCCGGAATTTTAAGATCGCGCATGGGACCTCCTCCTGAGCGATGATGGAACCGAAATAGTCTCTTTATGAATTGAAAGCAATGAATGGCAGCTATGCGCCATTTGAGGGTTCGGTCTGAATTGTGGCTTGGGTAGAATCATTCTAAACAGCGGACAGAATTGCTGCACTGCAGAGCAACCTTTTAGGAGAGACAGATGAAAGTTGGTTACACGCTTCCCGACGTAACATTTAAGACCCGTGTTCGTGATGAATCCGTTGGCGGCCCGAACCCGTTTCGCTGGCAGGACATGACCACTGCGGATTATTTTGCGGGCAAGCGCGTTGTTCTTTTCTCGCTGCCGGGCGCATTCACCCCAACCTGCTCGACCTACCAACTTCCGGGTTTTGAAAACGGTTTTGCAGATTTCGCGGCAGAAGGCATCGATGAAATCTACTGCATGTCCGTAAACGACTCGTTCGTGATGAACAAATGGGCGCAGGATCAAGGTCTGAAAAACGTCAAAGTCATTCCTGACGGTTCGGGTGAGTTTTCTCGCCGCATGGGTATGCTGGTGCGTAAAGATAACCTCGGCTTTGGTCTGCGCTCGTGGCGCTATGCCTGCGTCGTCAATGATGGCGTGATCGAAGCATGGTTCGAAGAGCCGGGTCTGAGCGACAACCACGGCGAAGACCCCTATGGCGTATCTTCGCCTGAAACCGTGATGGCGTGGCTCAAAGAAGCCAACGCAACCGCAGCCGCCTAAGGTTGAGAGACGTGTCGGGCATGGGTCAAAAGCCCCTGCCCGGCATTCGTTAGAATACCCGCCAATTCGGTAAACCACCCATCGTCGGTCGTGGTTTCCCGCCGGACCAAGGCAAGCGTACGCTTTGGCTCTGCCCCTTTGAACCGCATCAACGACAGCCCCGATTGCGCGGCTTGTTCGGTTCGAACGGCAATTTCTGGCAGCAGTGTCAAACCGAACCCCTCGGCCACGAGGCCACATAGGGTCGACAGCGACGACGCACCGAGATCGACGCGACCGCGACCACGTAACCCGCAAACCTCTAGCGCTTGATCGGCAAGGCAGTGGCCTTCATCGAGGAGCAGTAGTTGATCAGGCACAATCTCGGTCGGGCGCAGCGCCTCTCCTCGGTCGGCTATGGCCGCCAGCCGCCCCTTTGATCCGGCCAGCAGAAACCGATCGTCAAACAGTGGATGCGCGACGAGACCCTTTTCCCCAATCGGTAGCGCCATCACCGCGGCATCGAGGCGCCCACGTTTAAGTTCCTCGATCAAACGGTCTGTTTGCGCCTCTCTTATCCGAAGCTCTAGCATCAAATCCCGTGCCCGAATTTCGGTAACGGCAAGCGGCAAAAGATAGGGCGCGACAGTCGGGATAACCCCCAACTTGAGGCTCCCTGACAGGCCCTTCTGGTCACGAACCGCTTTTTCGAGGTCTGCTACCTCTGCCATGATTTGACGCGCCCGATCCACCGCAACCTGTCCTGCTCGCGTCAATCGAACTTCACGCGGTAAACGTTCGAATAGATCAACGCCAAGGTTGCTCTCTATCTCTTTGATTTGAAGCGACAATGCGGGCTGCGAGACGTGAACGCGTTCGGCCGCGCCAACAAAGCTGCCTTCTTCGGCCAGAGCGATCATGTAGCGGAGTTGTTTGAATGTGGTTCGCATCAGGTGAACTTATTTGAAACTCAACTTAGGGCAAGTTTTCTTTATCCGATTTTCGGCGCGTATTGGCCTTGCTCATCGTAATGGCGCTTTAACCTCTGCAGTGCGATGCGGAGCACGATTTTACCCGAGCGCGCGGCCCAGCCCATTTTGCGCTCTGCTGCCTCTAACCCCTCAAGGTAGCAACAACAGCGCAATGCGACGTCACCCAGCCCCGGGCCGAGGTCATGGAGGGCCGACAGAACACGCTGCCCCGCGCCATCTAAACGAACCTCAGTCTCCGCGGGTGACATGATCAAGGCTGCCCAGTCCAATTTGGAGTTCGCCTCAATATTTGCTAACTCGAAATCTTCGCGGAGCCGTTCCCCTGCGGTCACCAAATCCCGCGTCAGAAAAGGTTGCCCATCTTTCCCGCGTCGACGCGAAAGCCCAACTAGCGGACTTTCCGCAATTGTCACCCGCCCCGCCGTCCGAACGTCGTCAAAGAACCGCTCATCCATGGACGAAATGAACGGACTTTGCTGCTCAGCAAACCCACTGGTTTCGATCATTTGGCGAATTGCGGCGCGGCCGGTATTGGTGATCCGATAGCGGACAATGCGGGCTTCGGGATCGTCGCAACATATCCAATCGCGCAGCGCAAAGGCCTGCGCGACCGCGCGTTCCGTCACCGCCGTGCGCATTGTGCCACCGCTAGGATCATCCCGCACGACGACCGCCATTTCCATGTCGCGAGCAACCGCCAGAACGGCACCCGTTTCACATAGACGCCGCAGGATACGGTTTGCTTCACGGGTGA
This sequence comes from Aestuarium zhoushanense, assembly GCF_056431045.1. Taxonomy (NCBI): domain Bacteria; kingdom Pseudomonadati; phylum Pseudomonadota; class Alphaproteobacteria; order Rhodobacterales; family Paracoccaceae; genus Aestuarium; species Aestuarium zhoushanense. The sequence continues at coordinate 159,910 of NZ_JBWKMA010000015.1, read as the reverse complement.
TTTGGTCTTCGGTCAGACCATCAGGTTGCGGGTTTGGATCATTGCGCAGTTCGACATTCATAAAGGCTGTTTCCCCATCTGACGCTTGAGACCGCGCAGGCATATGCCCCGCTAGCCGTCTGAGTGCATCGTCGACCAATGGATCGTCACGTCGGTTTTCGAACCGTCGCACTTGGCGCAAAATCGTTGAGGCATGGCAGTCGCTCGCCCGTGCCAATGCCCGTATGGAAAGCCCCGTTTCGGTATGCGCCAGATAGTTCCGTGCGGCATCGGGCACCCACGCAGGCAGATGCGTGACGATGGCCACCCTTTCAGCAGTTACAGTCATAGTGTTCCCCAGATCGTCCATCCCACGTCAGGGCGCAGCGCCCTTAACACTTTTTCAACCTATAATTGCGTTGGTTACCTAAATGTTAAGGAAACCGCGCCATATCATAATGGTTTCAAAAAGATAAATTCTGGTAGCAGGACCGAACGCTGAAATTCGAACACACGCAACACGGGAAAACCTGTGTCAGGATATTCCAAATTCTGATGCGAAAGGACTGACCGATGTTGGATATCTTTGGAATGGTTGCGGCGCTTAATCGTCCGTCGCTTTTGGTGCGGACGGCGCGATTTGGAGTGGATGATTACAAACGATCAATCCACCTGCCCCGCATTTTGCGCAGCCCATCATTGCCTAAATGCGCAGAGGCTTTGGTCAAACTTTTGGAGCTAGAGCGGAGGATGAATGATCATCGGCTTGCCGCACGGGCCGAGTATTCGATTGCAAAGCACGTCGAGGTTCTGATTGCGATCATGGCCGAAGCACGCGACCTGCGTGCCAATGCAAAACCCCGCAGCGTTTGAAGCGCTGCGGGGCTGATGGTCTTAGGTAAAGCTGTCAGGCATCGACGCTTTCTTGTTCGCGACATACTCGCGAAGCGCGCTTTCGATAGCTGGATCGAGAACCGGTTGACGGTAGTTTTCGATCATCTTTTCGACGCGATTGGCAGCGAGTGCACGGGTGTCACGTGCGCCTTCTTCGTCCCAAGTCTCAAACGGCTTGTAGTCAAAGAGGTCAGAGCGCCAGAACGCAGTCTGGAAGTTCGCCTGAGTGTGGGCGCAGCCAAGGTAATGACCGCCAGGGCCGACTTCGCGGATCGCATCCATCGCTTGGCCGTTTTCGGACATATCGATGCCGCGAGCCAGACCATGCAGAGCGCCGAGCTGATCAGCGTCCATCACGAACTTTTCGAAGTCTGCAACAAGACCGCCTTCGAGCCAACCACAAGCGTGAAGCATGAAGTTCACGCCAGCCATGAGGCCCATGTTCAGCGAGTTCGCAGTTTCATAAGCTGCCTGAGCGTCAGGCAGTTTCGAACCACAGAACGAACCAGCAGAACGATACGGCAGGTTCAGACGACGTGCGAGCTGACCAGCACCGTAGGTGATCAGAGCGGCCTCAGGTGTACCAAAGGTCGGAGCGCCCGACCCCATGTCGATCGAGGTCACGAACGCACCAAAGATCACTGGCGCGCCTTTGCGGACCAGCTGGCTATAAGCCACGCCTGCCAGAACTTCGGCCAGAACCTGGGTCAGCGTGCCAGCAACCGAAACCGGAGCCATTGCGCCGCCAACGATGAACGGCGAGATGATGCAGGCTTGGTTGTTGCGAGCGTAAACTTCGAGTGCACCCATCATGATGCTGTCGAAAGTCATCGGCGAGTTGATGTTGATGAGCGAGGTCATCACGGTGTTTTCCTGGACGAACTCTTTGCCGAACAGGATTTCACACATCTCAACCGAATCTTGCGCACGGCTCGGTTCGGTCACAGAACCCATGAACGGTTTGTCCGACAGGGTCATGTGCGCCAAAAGCATGTCGAGGTGACGCTTGTTCACCGGAATATCGGTCGGTTCGCAAACGGTGCCGCCTGAGTGGTGAAGCCATTTGGACATATAGCCCAGTTTCACGAACTTCTCAAAGTCAGCCATGGTCGCGTAACGACGACCACCGTTGCTGTCGCGTACGAATGGCGGGCCATAAACCGGAGCCAGAACGAGGTTCTTGCCACCAACTTCAACGTTGCGCTCGGGGTTACGAGCGTGCTGAATGAATTTCGACGGAGCGGTTTTGCACAATTCACGAGCAAGGCCGCGGGGAATACGAACGCGTTCGCCCTGAACATCTGCGCCTGCTGCTTTCCACAGTTCGAGAGCTTCAGGGTTATCGACAAAGTTTACGCCAACTTCAGCGAGAATCGTTTCGGCGTTCTTCTCGATGATTTCCAGTGCCTCGTCGTTCAGAACTTCGAGGTTAGGAATGTTGCGTTCGATGTATTTTGCCGTTTCGACGCTGACGGCAGACCGTTCCGCACGACGGGCAGCACCGCCACCCCCACGTCCACGACGACCACGAGCCTCTGCAACATCCGACATATTTATCCCTCCGGTAGGTGTTTGACGTTCAATACCGCGCCAAAAACACACGAGGTGCGGATTTTGCGTCCTATCGGGGGCAAAAGCGACATTTCCCTATCGACAATACGCTTGCGGTTTAGCGGCCGCGGCCCTATTCCGCAGGCATGACCCAGCATCAACGCCTCCTTATCATCGACTTCGGTTCTCAGGTGACGCAGCTGATCGCGCGCCGCCTGCGTGAGCTGAAGGTTTACTGCGAAATCCACCCCTATCAGTCGGTCACCGCTGAAACCATTCGTGAGCTCGCTCCGAAGGCTGTGATCCTCTCTGGTGGTCCTGACAGCGTGACGCGCGATGGCTCTCCCCGCGCGCCGCAAGAACTCTTTGACATGGGCCTGCCGATCTTTGGTATCTGCTACGGCCAACAAGTTATGATGGAACAGCTCGGCGGTAAGGTCGAAGCTGGACACCACGCTGAATATGGGCGTGCTTTTGTAACACCTGCTGAGGGTCACAAAGGCGACGGGATCTTTGCTGGTCTCTTTGGCGAAGGCAAAGAACAGGTTTGGATGTCGCACGGCGACCGCGTCACAAAGCTCGCCCCTGGGTTTGAGGTCATCGGTGTTTCGCCGAACGCCCCTCTTGCTATGGTCGCGGATGAAGCGCGCAAGTTCTACGCTGTGCAGTTCCACCCCGAGGTGCACCACACCCCGAACGGCGCCAAGATGCTGGAAAACTTTGTCAAAATGGCTGGGTTCACTGGCGATTGGACAATGGCGTCGTACCGTCAGGAAATGATCGAAAAAATCCGCGCCCAAGTCGGTGACAAACAAGTCATCTGTGCTCTGTCGGGCGGCGTCGATTCTTCGGTCACGGGTATTCTCTTGCACGAAGCGATTGGCGACCAGCTGACCTGTGTGTTCGTGGACCACGGTTTGCTGCGCCTGAACGAGGCTGAACAGGTCGTCGCGATGTTCCGTGACAACTACAACCTGAACCTCATTCATGCGGACGAAAGCGAGCTGTTCCTTGGCGAACTCGAAGGCATTTCCGATCCTGAGGTGAAGCGCAAAACCATCGGTAAGCTCTTTATCGACGTGTTCCAGAAATACGCGGACCAGATCGAAGGCGCAGAGTTCCTTGCCCAAGGCACGCTTTATCCGGACGTGATCGAATCCGTGTCCTTCTCGGGCGGCCCTTCGGTCACCATCAAATCGCACCACAACGTGGGCGGCCTACCTGAAAAGATGGGCCTGAAACTGGTCGAACCGCTGCGTGAGTTGTTCAAAGACGAGGTTCGCGCACTTGGACGCGAACTCGGACTGCCAGACAGCTTTATCGGTCGTCACCCCTTCCCTGGTCCGGGGCTCGCGATCCGCTGCCCAGGCGAGATCACCCGCGAAAAGCTGGAGATCCTACGCAAAGCGGATGCCGTCTACATCGACCAGATCCGCAAGCACGGTCTGTATGATGAAATCTGGCAAGCCTTTGCTGCGATCCTTCCGATGCGCACCGTGGGCGTTATGGGCGATGGACGCACCTACGACTACGCGGTTGCAATCCGCGCTGTGACGTCAGTCGACGGTATGACGGCGGACACCTATCCGTTCACGCAGGAATTCCTCGGCGAAACAATGACCCGCATCATCAACGAGGTGAAAGGCGTGAACCGCGTGTTCTACGACCTCACGTCCAAGCCTCCGGGAACGATCGAGCTAGAATGATCGAACTCACGGGATACATAGATGTCCCCGAAGGGCGGCGCGAGGCAATCGCGGCCGCCCTTCCGCTTCATATCGAACTTAGCCGCGCTGAAACGGGCTGTGTGGGGTTCGATGTAACTCCTGATCCCGAGGTTGCAGGCCGTTACAACGTGTCCGAACTCTTTACCGATCGTCAAAGTTTTGATGCGCATCAGGCGCGGGTAAAAGCCTCAGCGTGGGGTGAAATCTCGGCTGGCATTCCGCGTGAATATGCAATCCACGAACGGCCTGATCTCAAAAAATAAAGTAAACTGAACGGTTTATTTGATGCGGTGCCGCAACAGATTTGACCAACTGTCAAATTATCCGCGCGCCTATCCGTCTGTTAATCTTCCGTTTACCACGTCCCCTGTTACCTTAAGTCATGAAAAACATCTTACGCGGCGTCAGAATTGACCGATCAACTTTCGGTTAGCTAACGTTCACGTCATGGGAGAAGGAGACCGTCAGCTTACGTGACGGTAATCAGGGATCAAAAACATGAAAAAGTTTACAGGCGCAGGCATCGCCCTGCTACTCGGCACCACCGCAGCCTACGCAGGCGGCATGGACCGTTCCGGCCAGAGCATCACCGCTCTGTTCGAAGAAGGCACCTACGCAGAGATTTCGTTCGGGTCGGTGAGCCCGGATGTGTCGGGAGTTTATACCTTGGCTCCTTTGCCTTCGGGCAATATCGCACCCGATTATACAACGTTTGGTCTGGCGTTTAAAACAGACGTGAATGACAAAGTATCTTTGGCTTTCATCATGGATCAGCCGTTCGGAGCTAATGTTGACTATTCAACCGCTGGTTACCCACTTGCGGGAACGTCAGCAGAAGTGACCTCATCGTCAATTACACTGCTCGGTCAGTACCAAATCAATGACAACGCTAGCGTTTATGCTGGCCCACGCATTGTGAGTGTAGAGGGTCAATATCGAGCAGCAAAATTAGGTGTCGAAGCTTATTCAGCAGGTTATGAAAAATCGTCCGAGATGGGATATGTCGTCGGTGCGGCATACGAAATCCCAGAGATTGCGCTTCGTGCAGCTGTAACCTATTCTTCAGAAATGAGTTTTGCTCTAAATGGCAGTGGATACGGCGCAGCAGAGGTCCCAAACCCTACGTTTGATAGTAACCTACCTGAATCGCCTACGAACCCAAGAACTGTTGCCGTGCCTTTCGGAACTGCTGTTGGTAATCTTACAGCAACCACACCACAAACTGTTAACCTAGACTTCCAAACTGGGGTTGCTGCGAATACACTTGCGATCGCTTCTATTCGTTGGGCTGATTGGTCCGAAGCTACTATTGATGACAGTGTCGCTGGTAACCTTACCGATTTTGGGAATAAGGATACCTACACTTATACAATTGGCCTTGGGCGGAAATTCTCTGATAATTTCTCTGGTTTGATTTCCGTTGGCTATGAAAAAGCCGCAGGAGATTACACAGGGAACCTTTCGCCGACCGATGGGTACACAAGCCTCTCTCTTGGTGGCGCGTACACATTTGATAACGGTATGGAGTTGTCGGGAGGCATCCGTCGGGTCTGGGTTGGTGATGCGACATCCTATTCACCTGTCTCCACCACCACACCAGCTCCTGGTAACTTGACTACGCCATTTGGCAACTTCTCCGACAACTCGGTTACCGCCATCGGTCTGAAGCTGGCATACAACTACTAATCCCAGCCGATAAATTCCCAAAGCCCCGCCATTGTGCGGGGCTTTTTTGTGTGGTTTTGTCTTTTTGATCAAATATTGAGGCGCCGATGACTCCGCAGATGCGACTATCACCTAAGGCATGGGGTATGATCCTTATTTTGGCGCTGATTTGGGCGGGATCGTTCCTTGCCAATCGCGCGGCGCTTGAGAGCATCGGCGTTTACACGACGGTCGCGTTTCGGGTCACGGGCGGGGCGATGGTGCTCTGGGTATGGATTTATCTAGGTGGCGCTAAGGTGCCCAAACAGGCCCGATATATCCCGATATTCCTGATGCATGGGCTCCTGAATAACGCCCTGCCCTTTACCCTCATTGTTTGGGGGCAACAGTTTATTGACAGTGGCTTGGCGAGTATTCTTAATGCAACTACTGCGCTTTTTACGGTGCTGTTGGTGCCCATTTTCTTTGCGGATGAGCGCCTCACTCTGAACCGTTTGATCGGTGTGCTGATCGGCTTTGGCGGTGTCGTCGTTGTGATCGGGTTCGACGCGTTTCGGAACCTGAACCTCAGCGCGTTGGGGCAATGGGCGATCCTTGGTGCGTCACTGTCTTATGCACTGTCGGCTATCATCTCTCGCCGCACATTGCGCGGGCTCCAGCCTGAGGTTGCGAGTGCAGGCATGCTGACGGGTGCTGGCCTCATAATGATCCCCCTCGCCTTGTGGACGGACGGCGTGCCTGACTTTGCCTACAGTGGTCGCAGTATCGTAGCGGTTCTCTATCTCGCGATCATGGCGAGCGCGGTGGCCTATCGGCTTTACTATATAGTCCTCACGACCGCGGGCGCTGGCAACCTGAGCCTCGTGACGCTTCTAATCATCCCCTTTGCGATCTGCCTAGGTGCCTTGGTTTACGGAGAAACACTGGACTGGCACGCCTATGTGGGCTTTATGGTGCTGACGCTGGGGTTGGTCGTTCTTGACGGGCGGCTGCCGATCGGCAAAACCCCAAAGCAATAAGCCCGATCAACGAACCAGACACCATGATTTACGAAACCGCAGACGATTGGCGCAACGCGCCCAACAAACACATCCTCCTGTTTGGCATGTCCGGACTGGGCAAGACATATGTGTCTAACCTTCTGCGGGATCAGGGGGAGTGGTTCCATTACAGCGTCGATTACCGCATCGGCACGCGTTACATGGGCGAATACATCGCCGACAACGCAAAGGCCGAGGCAATGAAGGTACCGTTCTTACGGGACCTCCTGATGTCGGATTCGATTTACATCGGATCAAACATCACGTTCGAGAACCTGTCGCCTGTGGCCTCTTACCTCGGCAAACCTGGTGATCCGAACAAAGGTGGTGTACCGATTGACGAATACCGCCGCCGTCAGGATCAATTCCGCCGCGCCGAAATCGACGCCCTGATGGACACGAGCTATTTCATCCGCCGTGCGCAGTCTCTTTATGGCTATCCGAATTTCATTTGCGATACGGGTGGATCGATCTGCGAATGGGTTGATCCGGATGACGCGAATGATCCGATCATGACCGCGCTGGCCAAAGAATGCCTCTGTGTATGGATCGAGGGCTCTGACGCGCATATCGATGAACTTTGCCGTCGGTTCGACAAAGCGCCAAAACCGATGTCCTATCAGCCAGAGTTTCTGACCAAGGCTTGGGCCGACTATCTGGCTGAAAAATCAGTGTCGCCTGACGACGTGAACCCCGATGATTTCATCCGCTGGACCTACCGCAAGGCTCTCGACCATCGTCAGCCGCGGTATCGCGCCATGGCTAATCGCTGGGGCATTACGGTGAAGGCTGAAGATATCTACGCCGTCCGCTCTGCCGGAGATTTCCAAGAGCTGATCGCCCGCACCCTTGAGGCTCGCGCTTAACGGGACTACATACCGCCTCTCAACACTATCAGGACCAGACCAATGCCTATTAAACTCCCCGCCAACCTTCCTGCCTTCGACGTTCTGACGAACGAAGGTGTGATGGTCATGTCGGATGAGCGGGCAGCAAAACAGGACATCCGTCCTCTACGGTTTGGGCTGTTGAACCTGATGCCCAAGAAAATCCAGACTGAGAACCAGTTTGCGCGTCTGTTGGGGGCAACCCCGATTCAGATCGAACTCTCGCTGATCCGGATGTCAGAGCACGAGACGCGCAATACCGCCGCCGAACACATGGCCGAGTTTTACCGCCCCTTCCAAGAAGTGAAGGCCAGCGGCGAGAAATTCGACGGCTTGATCATCACAGGCGCACCCATCGAACACCTTCCGTTCGAAGAGGTAACTTATTGGGATGAGTTGAAAGAGGTCTTTGAGTGGACCCAAACCAGCGTCCAATCCACCTTTGGCGTATGCTGGGGTGGTATGGCGATGATCAACTATTTCCACGGTGTGCAGAAACACATCCTGTCGGATAAGGCTTTCGGCTGCGTACGTCATACCAATTGTCAGCCCGCCTCGCCGTACCTGCGTGGGTTCTCGGACGATCTGGTGATGCCGGTAAGCCGCTGGACCGAAATGCGCCGTGATGAAATTGAACCGATCGATGGGCTCAATATACTTCTCGATAGCGCAGAAACGGGACCTGCATTGGTCGAAGATCCTGCGCATCGCGCGCTCTATATCTTTAACCACTTCGAATACGACAGTGGGACGCTCAAAGAAGAATATGACCGCGATGTTGCAGCTGGCAAGCCTATCAACGTGCCTGCGAACTACTATCCCGACAATGATCCGTCGCGGGCGCCGCAGAACCGTTGGCGGAGCCATGCTCACCTGCTGTATGGCAACTGGATCAATGAGGTCTATCAGTCGACGCCATATGATCTGAACGACATTGGCAATTAATCCAAAGGCGGTCCCTGTGGCCGCCTTTTTTGTGTCGATTGAACTACGCCGCCTTGCTCGCCATAGTGGTTCAAAAGACGGAGCAAGACATGGAACTACCCTTCGACGGAGCCATCAGCGCATTTTTCAAAAACGACGCCCCCAAAGAGGTGCGCAAAGCCATTGAAACCGCTGAGAAAAACGCAATTCTAGACGCCTCTTTTCCTTACGATGAGGAAATGAAGAAAAAGGACTACGAGGACGAGATGGAAGCCCTCCAGATCGAACTCGTCCGTTTGCAGAACGCGATTAAGGAAAACGGTGATCGGATCGCCATCGTGTTCGAAGGGCGCGATGCCGCGGGCAAAGGTGGCACCATCAAACGGTTCCGCGAAAATCTGAATCCCCGTGGCGCGCGTGTGGTTGCGCTCTCTAAACCGACCGAGGTTGAGTCCGGTCAATGGTATTTCCAGCGCTACGTTGAACAACTGCCGACCGCTGGCGAAATCGTGTTCTTTGATCGCAGTTGGTATAATCGTGGCGTCGTCGAAAAGGTCTTTGGGTTCTGCACCGATGAGCAGCGGGACAAATGGTTCGAACAGGTTGTTCCGTTTGAACAGATGCTCGTCGACGAAGGGATCAAGCTCTTTAAAATTTGGCTGAATGTTGGTCGTGCCGCGCAGCTTCAGCGGTTCCTCGAACGTGAGAAAGACCCGCTAAAGCAATGGAAACTCTCATGGATTGACGTTGAGGGTCTAAAGAAATGGGATGAATATTCCGAGGCGATCGGTGAAACCCTGACCCGAACCCACACCGAACAGACTCCGTGGACTGTTGTTCGCTCTGACGACAAAAAACGCGCCCGATTGAATGCGATCCGTGCAGTCTTGACCCAGATCGACTATCACCGCAAAGACACGAACAACATCGGGCAGATTGACCCGAAAATCGCAGGCGGTCCTGACATCTGGAATGGTTAAACGCGGCTATCATCACGGAAACCTGCGCAGTGCGTTGGTCGACGCCTGTCTCAAGCTGATTGAGGAACGGGGGCCGACAGGCTTTACCCTGTCCGAGGCCGCCCGTGAGGCAGGTGTAACCCCTGCTGCCGTTTACCGTCACTTTGACGGTCGCGAAGCGCTGATCGCGGAAGCAGCCCGTCAAGGGTATGAGATTTTCGGCGACCTGATGGAGCACGCCTATAATAAAGGTCAGCCTACCGCGCTGGCTGCGTTTGAAACGACGGGTCGTGCCTACCTCGCTTTTGCGCGGAAATTCCCCGGCCACTACATCGCGATGTTCGAAAGCGGCGTATCGATCCAGCGTGATCCTGCGCTTGCTGCGGCTTCAAAGCGAGCGTTGGGTGTGATGGAGAAGGCCGCCGAAGACCTGAGCCAACACATCCCCGCTGACCGCCGTCCGCCGCCTCAGATGTTCAGCGCACATATCTGGGCCATGAGCCACGGCGTTGTTGAGCTATTCGCGAGGGGGTCCCCTGGGACCAAATCACCCTTCCCGCCTGAGGACCTGCTCGAAACTGGCATTGGGGTCTATTTGCGCGGTCTGGGACTTCTACCGCCTGACAGCTGACACAAATGAAAAAGGGCACCCGAGGGTGCCCTTTTCCGTAAGTCGCAAGAAACGAATTAACGCTTCGAGAACTGGAACGAACGACGAGCTTTACGCTTACCGTATTTCTTACGTTCAACAACGCGGCTGTCGCGGGTCAGGAAGCCAGCAGCTTTCAGAGCACCACGGAGCGACGGATCGTACAGCTGGAGAGCCTTGGAGATACCGTGCTTAACAGCGCCAGCCTGACCAGTCAGGCCGCCACCTTTAACGGTCGCCATTACGTCGAACTGGCCTTCAACGCCAGCGATCTGGAACGGCTGACGCAGGATCAGCTGAAGAACCGGACGAGCGAAGTAAACAGCCATTTCTTTGCCGTTTACGATCACTTTGCCGGAACCCGGTTTAACCCATACGCGAGCGACAGCGTCTTTACGCTTGCCGGTTGCGTAGGAACGGCCCAGTTCGTCGCGAACAGGTTCACGCGGTGCGTCTACTTCTACAGCGGTGCCAGCGGCTGCTGCGAGATCTTCGAGCGAGTTGATTTGATCGGCCATCGATTAGACCCTCGTGTTTTTCTTGTTCATCGACTTAACGTCGAGAACTTCAGGCTTCTGAGCTTCCATGCCGTGTTCGGCACCAGCGAAGACGCGCAGGTGGGTCATTTGCTTGCGCGACAGACGGTTGCCCGGCAGCATGCGCTTAACAGCTTGCATGACGACGCGCTCGGGGTGTGCACCCTCGAGGATCTGACCGGTGGTGCGGGACTTGATGCCGCCCGGGTGGCCAGTGTGCCAGTAGTTCGGCTTTTCGCGTTTGTTACCAGTCAGCTGAACTTTGTCAGCGTTGATAACGATCACGTTGTCACCCATGTCCATGTGGGGGGTGAAGGACGGCTTGTGCTTACCGCGCAAGCGCATGGCGATGATCGAAGCAAGACGGCCCAGAACAACGCCTTCAGCGTCGATCAGGATCCATTTTTTATCGATATCTGCCGGAGTAGCAGAGAAGGTTTTCATATTACACCATTGCTGGTTGGGGGCATTACGGCCCCGTTCATTCGGATGGGCGGGTTATATAGGCCGCGAAAATCCAGTCAACAGCAATTTACACGAAATAAATACGTAAAATCAGTTACTTAAAATTAAGGTATTATTTTACCCCACGATTTAGACCGTAATTCTCTCGGGTGGATGGTCCAAAAGTTCTCTGAGCCCCCTTAGGGCCGTCTCAAACCGTTCGATAGCGATTCCACCGTTCAGGGCAATCCGCACCGTTTGAACCCGCCGCCCGTCGCGCGGCCCGAACTCTTCGGCGGATTTGAGGAAGATACCCTGTGCCTCAGAGCTTCGGCAAAATTCACCGCTGCGCCACCCATCAGGGAGTTCGAGCCAGATGAATGGCACGTTCTCTTGCCACCGCACTTTATATCCACCGAGAACGTTTAGCGCCATGCGCATACGGTCCGCCATGTGCGCACGTGTCGATTTCAAAATCGCAGGCATTTCGGGGTGGTTCTGGACATAGGCATAAACCGAGGTAATCGCAGTTGGTACGCCGAAGGAGTTAAACGTCACCGAGCGGATAAACGCGTTAAGGTGTCCTTCGGGCGGTACAACGAACCCGATCCGAAGGGCCGCAGAGATCGATTTAGACGGAGATGTCGTATACCACGCCAGTTCGGGCACATATTGGCGATAGCTCGGCCCGATGAACGGACCATTGCGATAGCTGTCGTCGTCGATGATGTGGACACCATAGCGGCGGCAAAGCTCTGCAATTTCTTGGCGCCGTTTAAGCGAGGTCGTCATCGCGGTTGGGTTCATCACATCGGAACAGGTCGCGTAAACCTGAACGCCGTGGTCGATCACCAGCCGTTCAAATTTATCGAGCCGAGGCCCCTCCTCATCCCATTCGACCGAAACGGTCGGCGCACGGCAGAGTTCCGCTGCACGACGGAAACCTGCATAGGTGAGCTCATCGACCATCACGACGGGCGACGATCCTTTGAGAACCGTCTGTAAGATCATGACGATCGAATGCTGACCGCCGTGAGTGATAACCACGTTGTCAGGAGAGAACTTGCCAATCGGAAAATCTTTGCTCGCGTTATAAAAGGCCACATGCGCATCCCGATGGTTCTGACGCACGGGATAGCGAAGCAGTAATTCAGAGGCAGCTGTATCGGCGTATCTGTGAAACCCGTCCCGAATAAGGTCTGTCTGACCAAGGTCAGGAAGTCGCGGACTAAGCAGCGTCGCCCCCATATCGGTGACTTCTTCGAATTGTACCACTTTCTGCTCTGGTACAAATGTCCCACGCCCTACCGCAGCATCAAGGAAACCCGCATCAACAAGGTTCTTATATGCCCGCGCTACAGTCCCAGGGGTGACCTTGGCCTGCCACGCTAAGTCACGGACAGGTGGCAATTTATCACCGCTTTTTAGCGTGCCACCCCGCACCGCCTGACGAATGGCGACCTCAATCGCGCGATATTTCGGTCCGTCGGCTTGTGTTAGATCGGGTAGCCAAATTGTATCGGTCACAATGTATTCCTCGACACGCATAGCGTGGTTTTGTATCGATTATATACGGCACATTGCCACATTGTATCAATACAAGTAAAGAGAAAGATGATGACACTGGTATCCCACCTCCTCCCGCTGAACACGATGATTATTCCTGCGCCCACGACCCTCGCGGCACGTGCGCTGGTGACCATCGCGCTCAAGGTAGAGACGTGGTCGATGCGACGCCAAACCCGTCAACATCTGCGCGACCTGCCTGAACATGTTCTGTTCGATATCGGCCTCACACGCGAGCAGGCAAAGCTTGAGGCTGCGAAATACTTTTGGAGGGCCTAATCCCCGGCTCTTCCTGTACCTGGGCGGGGACTTCCCCGCCCCTTTTTATTTCGGCGGAATAGAATAGGTCAGCGATGCACGCGCAACCGCCTGATCGCTGCCGTCAGAAAATAGCAAACAATCACCCACAGCCAAAACACGGCCCATTTTCAAAAGCCGAACATGGCACAGCAAATCACGACTTGCTTCGGGTTTGCGCATGAAATCAATGCTGCAATTCGTGGTGACGGACAGCGCCTTTGGTCCGATCATGGCGAGGATCGCCAAATAGACCGACACATCGGCCAATGCGAACATCGACGGGCCAGAGACTGTGCCACCGGGGCGCAAATGTTCTTCGCCAACGTTGAGGCGAATGACGGCTTCCATTTCATCAACGGATTCAATGGTAAACATCCCGTCCACTTGGGAAAAATCCGACGCTAAGAACTGCGTCAATGCGTCTTTGTCCATGGCCAACGGCATAGTTTCCTCCCTCGCTCGTCTGCCCTAAGGTGACCGCAGGGAAGAGGAGGAAACAAGATGGCCTTGCTAGAACGTAGCGTCACAGGTGCAGTTCTGCATCTCACGATGAATGCACCAGAAAAGCTCAACGCGCTCTCGGACGAGATGTTGGCGGAACTGCAATCGACGCTGGATGAGGTCGCGATGGACCGTTCCATTCGCGTCATCACACTGGCCGGTGCGGGTAAAGCGTTCTGCGCGGGTCATGATCTGAAACAGATGCAAGCGGGCCGCGCTGCTGCGGACGGTGGTGCGGCGTATTTCAAGGACCTATTTGATCGCTGTACGAAACTAATGCTGACCATCCAGCAAATTCCACAGCCTGTCATCGCCAAACCGCACGGCATCGCGACTGCTGCGGGCTGTCAATTGGTTGCGACCTGCGACCTCGCTATTGCTGCCGAAGGAACGCGTTTTGGCGTGAATGGCGTGAACATCGGTTTGTTCTGTTCCACCCCAATGGTCGCCCTCACCCGCAATGTTCATCGCAAACAAGCGTTCGAGATGCTCACCACCGGTAAGTTCATCAACTGTGACGAAGCCGTAGAGTATGGTCTGATCAACCGCGCTGTTCCGCATGACGACCTTGATGCGGCGGTTGATGAATTGGCCAATACCATCGCGTCAAAATTGGCGAGCGCGGTTCAGATCGGCAAACGCGCGTTCTATGATCAAGCCCAGATGACGACCCAAGACGCCTATGCCTTTGCGGGCGACGTTATGGTGCGCAATATGCTAGACCGTGACACCAACGAGGGCATCACGGCCTTTATCGAGAAACGCAAACCAGACTGGGATCAGAGCTGATACAGGTCAGAGAATTTAGCTTCGAGATAATCAAGGAGCGGAGCCTCTGTTGGCTCTGCTCCAATCGCACGACGAATCGTGTCGCGCGGTTCATAGAGGCCACCGTGCTGTTGCAGGTTGTCACGGAGCCACCCCGTCGCCGCCGCCAAATCACCCCGTGACAGATCATCATCGAGGTTAGGAACAGCCTTGCGCAATGCCGCATGTAGGTTGCCCGCATAGACGTTGCCCAGCGAATAGGTCGGGAAATATCCGAACAGGCCAACAGGCCAATGCACGTCCTGAAGAACGCCATTCGATGCCTTATCGACCGCGTAGCCAAAGTCAGCCTTGAAACGGTCGTTCCATGCAGCCTCTAGGTCGTCAATCTCTAGGTCACCGCTGATCAATGCGCGTTCGAGATCGAACCGCAGAAGAACATGCAGGTTATATTGCAACTCGTCGGCTTCAGTGCGGATGTAGCCACGGTTCACACGGTTCACGGCGGCATAAAATCCGCCCTCGTCCGCGATCCCGAAATCACCGAACGCATCGCGCATTTTACCAAAGAGCCAGCCCGTGAACGCACGGCTGCGCCCGAGTTGGTTTTCGTAAATACGGCTCTGACTTTCGTGGACGCCCATCGACACACCACCACCCAGTGGGGACAAAAGGTAGGCCTGATCAATGTTCTGTTCGTAACAGGCGTGCCCGACTTCGTGGATCGTTGAATAGAAGCAGTTAAACGGATCGTCAGCAGCCGTGCGGGTCGTGATACGAACGTCATTGCCAGACCCAGAGCTGAACGGGTGCACAGCCTTATCGATGCGGCCACGGGACATGTCGTAGCCAAAGGTTTCCGCGAGAAGTGTCGACAGTTTTAACTGTGCGACCTCATCAAATGTGCCCGTGACGCCAGCTGGCTGTGGCTGTGCCAGAACGGCCTCGCGCAGCGCAACTAGGCGTGGACGCATCGCATCAAACATCGCAACCAGATCCGCAGCTTTCGCACCGGGTTCGTAATCATCGAGCATCGCGTCATAGATATCGCCGCCATTGGCGAGCGCGGCACCCTCTTCGCGTTTCAGGCGCAGCACCTCTTTAAAGGTCGGCGCGAAGGCGGCGAAGTCATTGTTCGACCGTGCCTCCGCCCAGATGCCTTGGGATTTCGACGTGACCTTTGCGATTTCAGCGGCAAGTTTCGCAGGCACTTTCATCGCGCGATCATAGCTGCGACGGATGTGGCGCAACATGGCGGTCGCGACCTCATCCTTTGCCTTTGCGGTTGCCAGCCATTCACCGACCCGAGGGTCCGTGCGGCGCGCGTGCAGGACACCTTCAATCGCAGCGAATTCTTCACCACGTTGATCAGCCGATCCGCGTGGCATCATCGTCTCCTGATCCCAGCCCAGACGTCCCGCGATTTGAGCAAGAGCTTGGGTTTCGCGATCAAAGGCGATCAGTTCATCATAAGCAGTCATCTCACGCCTCACGAATGGATTGGGCCAACGGGTAACGCGCCAGATAACGACCACGCAGGATCAAGACCCAAAGGACGATCGCACCGATCTGGTGGGTGATCGCGACGTGGAGTTGGGCTTGATACAGCACGGTCATGATGCCGAGAACCATCTGCACCACCATCATCGCCATCACGGCGTTATAGGCAAAGCGGGTTTTACCGTTCGGCGATTTGCGCGCACGAAGCCAAACGACGATGCCATAAATGAACAACAGGTATCCCGACATCCGGTGGATGAACTGCACGAGGCCTGCGTCCTCAAAGAAGTTCCGCCACATCGGGGTCAGCTGGAAAGGATCAGGCGGTAGGAACCCATCGCCCATTAGCGGCCATGTTGGGAAGGCGCGACCTGCATCGATACCTGCAACCAACGCACCAAGGATAATTTGCAGAAATGCGAAATGCATCAGCCCTGTGCCCATGCCGAACAGTTTCGCATTTGCGGACCGACGCGCCTGCATCAAATCAGCCTCAGTGCGGCCCATCTGGAACGTAAACCACGCAGTGAACCCGAGGATCACAAAGGCAAGGCCGAGGTGCGTTGCAAGACGATAGGACGCCACATCGGTGCGGCCAATTTCTTGAGCTGTTTGGTCAAGGCCTGAATGAACCATCCACCAGCCAATAGCGCCTTGAATACCGCCAAGCACGCCCAAGAAGAACAGACGCCCTGTCCAACCTGTCGGAATGTTTTTTGTCAGCATGAAGCCAAAGAAGCCGAGCGCCCAAACAAGGCCGATAAAGCGGCCCAACTGACGATGGCCCCATTCCCACCAATAGATGAACTGGAACTCGCTTAGGCTCATGCCTTTGTTCTGCAACAGGTATTCGGGGCTCGTTTGGTATTTTTCAAACTCGACCGCCCAATCGGCTTCGTTCAGCGGCGGGATAGCCCCCATGACAGGGTTCCATTCCGTGATCGACAAACCGCTATCGGTCAAACGTGTGAGGCCACCGACGACGATCATCGACGCGACGAGCGCGAAAATCACCATGAGCCAAACGCGGATAGCACCACGTGCGCCGCGCCGTTTGGCATCAATCTGTCCCGGTGCTGCGGTTTGTTTCGGGGCTTCGCCCACGTCCTCGAACAATTTGCGCGGTGTTTGCGCCATGCCGGCCTCCTTCGATGTTGCGGGGAACCTAAGTCGCAGGAGGCATCACGGCAAGGGCTAGCCGCGGTCCTTCCAGCGGACCATCTGACGCATGATGCCATGTAGGATCTGCACATCAGGACGGGTGAGCGGCATACGGCTCCACAGGTTACGTAGATTGGTCTTCATATGAGGCGCTTTGTCCTCGGGGAAAAAGAACCCTGCCTGTTCGAGGTGCGTCTCATAATTCTCGGCCAGTTTTTCAACTTCGAGCTGGGTCGCCCATTCGTTCGGGTTATCCAGCCGTTCGTGAACAATTTCAGTCGAGGCGCGACGCCATTCATATCCCACGAGCAGCACACATTGCGCGAGGTTCAGCGACGAAAACTCTGGGTTCACAGGGACGTTAATGATCGCGTTGGCAAGAGCGATATCTTCGTTTTCCATCCCTGCCCGTTCAGGACCAAACATCACAGCGACCTTTTGGCCGTCGTTGATCCGTTTTGCGGCGTCCTGCATCGCAGCCTCTGGCGACATGACGGGTTTCGTCAAACCACGCGGTCGGGCGGTCGTGGCATAAACGTATGTGCAATCCTCAACGGCCTGAGCGGTGGTTTCATAGACCTGCGCCTCATCCAGCAAACGCCCTGCCCCAGATGCCATTGCGACCGCATTCGGGTTCGGCCACCCATCGCGCGGTGTTGTCAGGCGCATCAGATCGAGCCCAAAGTTCCACATCCCCCGCGCCGCAGCACCGATATTTTCACCCATCTGTGGGCGGATCAGAACAAAGGCGGGCTGAGGCTGGCCAGAGGGCATCGGGATCATCCTTTCAGGTTTCCTGTGCCTGATACGCAAGGCGGTTCCCCGAGACAAGCCAAAGCACCCTCTTCCTAAGGCGCAAAAGCATCGTTATATGACCACAAACCGATGTTAACGGGCCAGAATTGGGGACCATGATGACCGACGCAGCCGACCTTCCGCAGCTTTACCTCATCACACCGACCGATTTTGAACTGTCGACTTATCCAGACATCCTTGGTTCTGTCCTCGACGCCCAAGAAATCGCCTGCGTGCGTCTGACCCTCGCGACCCGCGACGAAGATCGCATTGCCCGTGCTGCGGACGCCCTGCGTTCTGTCACGATGGAACGTGACGTCGCACTCGTTATCGACACGCATATGATGCTCGTTGAACGGCTCGGCCTTGATGGTGTGCACCTGACTGACGCTGCGCGGTCGGTCAAAAAGATGCGCAAAGAACTGGGCGAAGATGCAATTATCGGCGCGTTCTGCGGCAACAGCAGCCACGACGGTATGACGGCGGGTGAATTGGGCGCCGATTACGTCAGTTTTGGCCCCGTCGGAAATAGCCCGCTGTTTTCTGGTGAAACTGCCCCGCTCGACCTGTTCCAGTGGTGGTCGCAAATGATCGAAGTACCTGTGGTCGCCGAAGGCTCTCTCGACATTGATCTGATCCGCCAACTGACGCCCTACACCGATTTCTTTGGTATTGGTGATGAGATTTGGACCAGCGACGATCCCGTTGCAGCGCTGCGCACTCTCGTCGCGGCGATGTCCTAACTCAGGCGTCGAGGATACCTGCCTCGGCCAAGGGTTTACGAACGATAACCTCTAGATCGCGAGCGAGAGCTTTGCGATCTGAGTAATCCGCGACCTTTACAGGATCATGATAAACAACGGTGACCGACCCTTGTTTTGGGGCGGTCAGAACAGCCAAAAAATGATGGCCGAAATCCATATTGCCCCACCAGCCGTATTGACGAATGTCAGCCCCTTCGGCGGAGCGGTAAACCATCGTCACAGGCTGGATGGAGAGCGTCTCTCGCATTTCATCGGCAAGGAAAGCAGCAAAGAGCGTAGGCTTGAACGGCAATAGAACGCGCCCATCCGTTGATGTCCCTTCGGGGAAGAACAGCAGTTTGTGCCCGTGCGATATGCGTTCTTGGAACTGCGTGATCTGTGCTTTGGCATCCTTGCGATCGCGACGGATAAATACCGTGCCCGTTGCCCGAGCCAGCCACCCAATGCCGGGCCAATTCGCAACCTCGGCTTTGGAGACGAAGTAGATGCGCTTGCGGGCATTCAGGATGAAAATATCCATCCAACTCACGTGGTTCGCGACCACAGCGCCCGGCCCTTTCATCGGTTCACCAATAACGCGGTAATCAATACCGATCAGGCGCAGCGTGTTCCGACAAACAAACAGCGTGATAAAGGGCGTGACAGGGCGATCCATTCCACACAGCGGGCGTTCAACCAACCGCACCAGCAAAAGAACAAATAGCCCGCCAAAGACCAATATTCCGATCAAAGGGGCCTTTATGGCAAATCGCAGCCAACCGAGCGGTGTGATTTTGATGTCAGGTGTCGGTAGCTCTGGCGACCAATTGGTGATCATCGGCGCGCACCCCGATCATAGAGCGCTTTTTGCGATGCATTGAGCCGTTCCGTGTCGAGGATCAGGCAAACATCCGTCGTGTTGAATTCATGATCAACAAAGGCCCCGTCCCCGACAAAACCGCCGATCTTCAGGTAGGCTTTGATCAGCGGAGGCACGTCACGCATGGCGGCCACGCGGTCAATCTGCGTCGGATCTATAAGGGTCATAGGCTGATAGACCTGCGACCTCACGCAAAGACCTTCGGGCGCCATATGGCGATCGGCAAGCAGCGATAAAGCGGGCGCAAGGCGTTCAATGTCCGTGCCATGGAATGATGCAACGCCAAATAGAACCTCAATCCCATGTTCGACCACGTAGTCGGACAGCGCGTTCCACATCAGCATCATACCCTGTCCACCGCGATAGTCTGCTGCGAGGCACGACCGACCGAGCTCTAGCAGTTTTCGCCCCGATGCGATCAGCCGCGTGAGGTCATATTCACTCCGCGAATAGAACCCGCCCGCAGCTTCTGCCATGTCTGACCGGAGCAACCGATAAACACCAACGACGCGTTCATGGCCCGTCTTGTTTTCGTCAATGAGCAACAGGTGATCGACAAAAGGATCGTAGTGATCCGCTTCAATCTTTGCCTCATGATCCACCATCGGACCTGTGGCACCGAGCTCTTCAACAAAGACGCGATACCGTAAATGTTGCGCCGCGCGAACGTCGTCTTCGGTCTGGGCCAGCCGAACGGTCAAACAATCAATGGTTGCGGTCATGGCTGCGTTTACGGTTAGGTCAGGGTGCACGACTTTTAGGCGGTTTGTTGCCGCAAAATCAAGGGTGGCGGCATGGTTACCTTCTGTTAACCTTTGCCGCCTATCCCCGAATTAACTTGGATCAACGGAGACCAACATCAACATGACGCGGTTGCCATCGATCACCACTTTGCCTTGGTCAGGGAAATTCACGGTCACACGGCCAGCGATATTGGACTGCACCTGCCCAACGCCCCAATCCGGCTGCCCGGGATGACGCACGAGCATTCCTGGTTCTAATACTGAATTCAAATCCATCTTTTACCTTTCGGACCGCAATGACCAACGACACAGACATCGCCGCATTGATCGGATCGCGCATTTGCCATGATCTTGTGAACCCCCTTAGCGCAATCAGCAACGGGGTGGAACTCCTCGAACTGTCGGGTGCGGCGCAAACACCAGAAATGGCGTTGATTGCTGACAGTGTCGCGGCGGCGATGGCGCGGGTAAAGCTGTTCCGCCTCGCGTTTGGTCCGTCGGATTGCGCGCAAACGATATCACGATCAGAGGTCATCACCCTGCTGAGCGATGTCTCGAAATCAGGTCGATTGAGCTTTGACTGGCAGATTGACCGAGACGTGAACCGTTCTGAGGTGCGTTTGTTGATCCTCGCCGCGCTCTGCATCGAAACTGCGACGCCACTGGGCGCTGAAGTTAAATTCAGGCAAACGTCCACAGGGTTCGACATTCACGGCAAGGGGCGAAAAATCGCAATCGACCCTGCCCTCTGGTCGTTTGAAGGCAAAGGCCTTTCAGCGGCTCAGGTGCAGTTCGCGCTCTTACCTCGTGTCGCGCAAAATTTGAACCGCACTGTCACCTATACGGCGACAGACACTGAACTAACGGTCGCGGTTTAACCGCGTACCGCGCCATCCGACGTCACAAGGTATTTAAAGCTGGTTAGCTGCTCGGCCCCAACAGGTCCACGCGCGTGCATTTTGCCTGTTGCGATACCGATCTCTGCTCCCATCCCGAATTCACCGCCGTCGGCAAATTGCGTCGACGAGTTGTGCATCAAGATCGCGCTATCGAGCCGCTCAAAGAACCGCGCCACGGCCGCCGAATCCTCGGTGATGATGCAATCGGTGTGGTTCGACCCGTATTGGCGGATATGCGCAATCGCTCCGTCAACGTCATCGACGATCTTAGCCGCGATATCCATGTCGAGGTATTCGCGGCCCCAATCGTCGTCGGTCGCGAGGTCAGTACCGTTCAGCCCCTCGCCTGCATGAACGCGAACGCCTTTGTCCATCAACGCTTGGATCAGATCAGCGCCCAGTGATTGCGCTACGTCTTTGTGGATCAGCAGACATTCCGCAGCACCACAAATCCCAGTGCGGCGGGTTTTAGCATTGAGCACGACGCGAAGCGCTTTTACGGGATCGGCATCTTTGTCGATGTAGATGTGAACGATGCCTTCGAGGTGGGCAAAGACAGGCACGCGAGCCTCGCGCTGGACGAGACCGACAAGGCCCTTGCCACCACGCGGGACGATCACGTCGATATAGTCGACAGCACGCAACATTGCGGCCACGGCCTCACGGTCACGGGTCGGGATCAGTTGGATCGCGTCTTCGGGCAGTTTCGCGGCTTTCAGGCCCGCAACCAAACATTCGTGAATAGCGCGCGATGAATGGAAACTCTCGGACCCGCCGCGCAAAATCACCGCGTTGCCCGATTTCAAACAAAGCGCGCCCGCATCAGCAGTCACGTTCGGGCGGCTTTCGTAGATGACGCCAATCACGCCCAACGGAGTACGCACACGTTTGATATGAAGGCCATTGGGCTGGTCCCATTCGGCAAGAACGGCCCCCACGGGATCCGCCTGCTCCGCAACCGACCTAAGCCCGTCAACGATACCGCGAATGCGATCTTCGTTCAGCATAAGGCGGTCCATCATCGCAGGGCTCAGACCCTTCTCGCGACCGTAGTCTAGGTCCTTAGCGTTCGCCTCAATGATCTTTGCGCGGTTGTCCCAAACAGCATAGGCCGCACCGATCAAGGCAGCGTGTTTACGTTCCGCTGACGCGTGACCGAGTTCTGCACTGGCAGCGCGGGCACGCTTACCGATATCGGCAATCATTTCTGCAATGTTTACGATATCTGTCATAGCCTTACGTCCCTTTATTGAACCACCATATCGTCCCGATGAACGAGAGCTGCGCGGCCCTTATATCCTAAAATTTCTTCAATATCGGCGCTACGCCGACCAATGATCTGGAGCGCTTCTGCGCTTGTGTATCGCGTGAGGCCAATGCCGATCGATTTACCCGCATCCGTCACAATCGCGACGGGTTCACCGCGGCCAAAGGCGCCGCGCACGATCCGAACGCCAGCGGGCAAGAGGCTTTTGCCAGCGGACAACGCCGTTTCTGCCCCTGCATCAACAACGAGTTCGCCTTTGGGCTTCATCGCGGCAATCCAGCGTTTGCGGGCCGCCTGCGGGTCGTCATGCGCGGTAAACCATGTCACCGTCGCGCCATCCTCGAGCGCACGCAATGGGTTCATCCGCGACCCCAGCGTAATCGCCATCGCACAGCCCGCTTCGGTCGCCATGCGTGCAGCGAGGAGTTTGGTAATCATGCCGCCTTTGGACAAGCCAGACACGCCGTCGCCCGCCATCGCCTCAATCTCG
This sequence comes from Aestuarium zhoushanense, assembly GCF_056431045.1. Classification (NCBI taxonomy): domain Bacteria; kingdom Pseudomonadati; phylum Pseudomonadota; class Alphaproteobacteria; order Rhodobacterales; family Paracoccaceae; genus Aestuarium; species Aestuarium zhoushanense. The sequence continues at coordinate 137,042 of NZ_JBWKMA010000015.1, read as the reverse complement.
GGCGTGATACGGTCGATGACATCGTAACGCGTGGCCGCTGGATCGAGGTTCGGGTTGCCGTTGTAGAACCCGTCTACATCCGACAGCAGGATGAGCTGATCCGCACCGCAGGTCACGGCAACTTGGGCCGCCAAACGGTCGTTATCGCCATAGCGGATTTCATCGGTCGCAATCGTATCGTTTTCGTTCACGATCGGCGTCACGCCCAATGAAATCAGGGTTTCCATCGTGGCACGCGTGTTCAGGTAACGGCGACGATCCGCGCTATCCTCGAGCGTAACCAGCACCTGCCCCGTGTGAATGCCGTGAGGTGCCAACACCTCTTCGTAGGCACGGGCAAGTTTGATTTGCCCAACGGCTGCTGCAGCTTGGCTCTGTTCCAAGGGCAGCGGTCCACGCGGCAGACCGAGAACCTCGCGGCCAAGCGCGATAGAGCCAGAGGACACTAGCACAACATCAATGCCAGAATGACGGAGCCACGCGACATCAGTTGCCAAGGACCGTAGCCAATCAGATTTCAGCGAACCGCTATCCCGATCAACGAGAAGCGCCGAACCAATTTTGACAACAACGCGTTTTGCGCTGCTTAGGGTCGCCACGGTTCATCCTCCTGACTGGCCTCAAACTCTTCGGCATTGCGGTCATCAATCTCGCGACGCAGGGCACGCAGAACGTCTTGAACGCCTTCGTTCGAGACACCCGACATCAGCATGACAGGTTCGCCCGTCACTTTTTCGAGTTCTTCTTTGATGAACTGGCGTTCTTCTTCGTCGAGCGTATCGATTTTGTTCAAAACGGTAACGCGCGGCTTATCGGCGAGATCGCCGCCATATGCTTCGAGTTCTTCAAGAATGATCTCGTAATCTTTGATCGGATCACCTGACGAGCCGTCAACGAGGTGCAAAAGCACCGCGCAACGTTCTACGTGACCTAGGAACATATCGCCTAGACCACGTCCCTCGGACGCGCCCTCGATCAGACCTGGAATGTCTGCGACAACGAATTCGCGACCGTCAACGCCAACAACCCCAAGGTTCGGAACTAGCGTGGTGAATGGATAGTCCGCGATTTTGGGACGCGCGTTCGAGGTTGCCGCAAGGAAGGTCGATTTACCTGCGTTCGGCAGACCAACAAGACCCGCGTCCGCGATGAGCTTCAACCGCAGCCAAATCGTGCGTTCGATGCCAGCAAGACCGGGGTTCGCAGAGCGCGGCGCTTGGTTAGTAGCAGATTTAAAGTGAAGGTTGCCGAAACCGCCATTGCCGCCTTTGGCAAGGATCACACGCTGACCGACCTCGGTCATGTCCGCGATCAGGGTTTCTTCGTCTTCGTCAATAATCTCGGTTCCGACGGGAACGCGCAGAATGATATCGTCACCCGACGGACCCGTGCGTGCACGGCCCATACCGGGCGTTCCGTTTTGCGCAAAGAAGTGCTGCTGATAGCGGAAATCGATCAGGGTGTTCAGACCTTCGACCGCTTCTGCGATCACGTCACCACCGCGGCCACCGTCACCACCGTCAGGTCCACCGTATTCGATGAACTTTTCACGGCGGAACGACACGGCGCCATTCCCCCCACTACCGGAGCGAATATAAACTTTGGCAAGGTCGAGGAATTTCATCGGAACGGCTTTCAGGTTTTACAGCGCCTCGCTTATGCGATCACGCCTCATTGCTCAAGAGGGAGCCCGAAAGCCGCCCCCTTTAGCTGTTGATTTTAAGCGTATAGGTCCAAGTGGGCACAGTGGACTTACGAGCGACAGAATAGGCTTCGGCGTCACCAAGGTAGGTGAAACCGCAATTCGTCAGAACACGCGCAGAGCCAAGGTTATCTTGGAACACTTCCGCGAAGAGTGTTTTGGCACCATGTGGGTTTGCGTCAATCAGGGCTTTGACAGCGCCAGACGCGATGCCCGTGCCCCAAAACGCAGGCGCGACCCAAAAGAAGATCTCGCTCTGCCCACGGTCCATACGTTCGAGGCTCACAATACCGAGCATTTCGCCCAGGTCGGTCGCCTTACCATCAATGACCCACACGTCTTCGGTGCGATCAGCTTTGGTCGAACGGCCAATAAACGCCTCAGTCGTGCCGGGTGGCAGCGGATGTGGGATCGACCGCGTTCCACGCGCGACACGATCATCAGCGGCATACATGCTGATCAAACCAGCATCCGATTTGCGCAGCGGGCGCAAAACGAAACGGTCAGCCTGAATGGTGGGCTGTGGTGTCACTTGATCTAACATCGTTGGCTTCCTCCTAGAAACCGAGTCGGGTTTTGGCTCCTCTTCCTCACCCCAACAATGACTTAATAACAATCACTAAATAATAAAGGGGGACCGGAAAACCCGATCCCCCTAAATATCAAACCTTTAAGGTATCGGTTTACTCAGCGGCCTCCGCCACTGGGAGAACCTTTACAAAGGTGCGGCCCTTAAGACCGGTGTAGAACTTCACGTTGCCGTTTGCGGTTGCAAAGAGGGTGTGGTCTTTACCCATACCAACGCCTTCGCCAGCCCACATTTTAGTGCCGCGCTGACGAACGATGATGTTGCCTGCTACGACAACTTCACCACCGAATTTTTTTACACCAAGGCGACGACCCGCGGAGTCGCGACCGTTACGGGAGGAACCGCCTGCTTTTTTGTGTGCCATGTGTCTCTCCTATGCCTAAATTACTTAGCCAGTTCTTTGGCTTGCTCAACCCACTCGGGTTTCACTTTAACAGCCTCGAACGATGCAGCGTCAACAGCAGCCAGCTGAGCGTAGGTGGTGATACCAGCTTCGTTCAGTTTCTTAGCAGCAGCCGGACCAACGCCGGTGATTGCGGTCAGGTCGTCTGCGCCAGCAGCAGCGGCAGCCGGAGCGGCCTTTGCAGCTTTCGGAGCAGCAGCAGGTGCCGAAGCTTTCGGAGCAGAACCAGCACCGATTGCAGCTTTGACGCCCGATTTGTCTGCACCCGACTCAAGGATGTCGGTGATGCGAACGAGGGTCAGTTGCTGACGGTGACCAACGGTACGCTTCGACGAGTGCTTACGACGACGCTTAACAAAGTTGATAACCTTGTCGCCTTTGATCTGGTCGATGACTTCTGCCTGAACAGCAGCGCCTGCCACGAAGGGCGCGCCAACAGTCGAACCAACCATCAGAATTTCGTTGAACTGGATTTTTTCGCCTGCATCGGCTGCCAGTTTTTCGACACGCAGAACGTCGCCCGAAGCAACTTTGTACTGCTTGCCGCCGGTTTTGAGAACCGCAAACATAGTATCTTCCTTCATCTACCGCGTCGCTGGGGCCACTTTCGTGTTGCTGGCTATGCCGCCCGTGAACTGCGCGCCCTGTTTTGGGCTGTATTGAATCAAAAACCAGGGCAGAATCCGCCCCGGATGCGGGCTTATCGTCAGAACACTATGGAAAGTCAAGCTACAGTTCAGAAACCATCATCATTTGTGCGACCTGAAGGCCGAGGGTTCTGCTGATCTCTTCATATAAGGCCGAATAGGCATCGAAAAGGGCTCTATTCACGCCCTGCCCTGCCTCGGTCTGGGAAAACGCGATCAACGTGTCCAAATCCGCATCAGACAGCGGTTGGTAGGCCATGTTCATAAACCCATAGACCCATTCAGAGGTGCTGGACCGCAATTCGGCTTCTTGGGCCCAGACATCTGATATCAAACTCTCAGGCGACGTTTGCCCGTCCATTGCCCCGCCATCGTATAGCCCTAGCATGAACGCGTAGTTGTCGTTCAACGCGGCGCTGATGTTCTTCTCAATCAGGTCATTGACTTCGATATATGCCGTGATTTGGTCGAAACGAGGGGTGCCATGGGCATCAATCGCTGCCGCCGTCGCCGCGTCCAAAATATCGGGATCAGACACCGCTCGGCGCGCATCAACCTCTAGAAGCACCGATTGGCGACCCGGATCAGTTGCATAAAACGTCAACATCGCATCCACGTCTTGCCCTGCAAGCGACCGTTCAAAGGCGGCAAACGCGGCTTCTTCCATCTGTTGCGTGTCATAGAGTTGTGAAATCACGGTCGACCAATGATCACTCACATGCCCCATCAGCATTTCGTCCGCGATTTGACCTGCGTAATCGATACCCTCTGCCGACATAATCGCAATCACGTCAGGCTGCATCAAAGCCTCAAACAAGGCGCGTTCGGCACTTTGTGACTGCTCTGCCATGGCAGGACCAGTGATCGCCGTAAGGCAGGACACGAAAACAAACGACTTAGCGCGCATGAGACACCCTTCTGTTGTGCCTTTACATATAGGCCCTCCATGCATGTTCCAATTGCCATCGCAGTCAGTTGATCGATCTTTGCAAAAGATTTTTGTGAAATTGCTATTGCACGCCATTCGAAGTCACATTAAACGCCCCTTCATCGCGGAGAGGTGCCGGAGTGGTCGAACGGGGCGGTCTCGAAAACCGTTGAGCCTTCACGGGTTCCCAGGGTTCGAATCCCTGTCTCTCCGCCATAAAAATCCAAACACGACCACTCACGAAAACGCGCCCCACTCGGGCGCGTTTCGCGTTTCATTGGCGCTTTAACATGCGGGTTCTGCAGCCTCGGCTAGAAAACGTCCTGCAACCCATCCGGTCAAGGTTGGCTCTGTGACGGTTTGGACCTGACACCAGCGTTGCGCTTCTGCCATGCGGCACCCCAAGTTTCGAACGACATCGTCAGTGTGCAAGGCCGCAACTTTGTTTGCACTTTGGCTAGGCCCCGTGCGCAGGTTCAAACCGCCACTAGCGACAACAGCCCAAAAATCAGGCCCGCCCATCAACCCATCAACATAGTCATTTTGGACAATACCCTGTGGATTACCAGTGATCGATATGTCCAACGTATACTCTGCAACCTCGTCGCGTCGCGCGGCTGCGCGATACAGATAGACCATAACCGTATAGTCACCCGAAACTGGTAAGGTGGCGCTAAACTGGTTGAGGTCTGGTACGCTGTCGCTGGTCAAACTACTGACGGCAAGCGCCGCATCACCTGGACCTGCCCCCGGTGCATAAACGTTGAAATAGGTGGCCGCGTTCGACGATTGAAGCGAGAGATCCATCACTTGCCCAGCTTCGGCGCCAAGATGGTACAAAACCGCTTCTCGCCCAACAATCCGATCCGAAATTACGGTCCCTGTCGTTCCCGCTGCAAATTCAACGTCAACGGAACGATCACTTCCCTGACCATGACCTGCGGTCGAAAAAGCCCCAACCACCATCAAAGACGCCGCTACAACCTTCAGCATAATTCACCCCCAAATCTTACCGTTTTAGATTATCACCGATCGGCAGTTCCGTCAGCCCACTTCGGGACCGATCACATCATCGACAACCTTCCTTTGATTTCGACGCAAGACACGCCATATCGTAGCTTCAAATTAGGAGGTGACATGACACAGTATGAACGCCGACCCGAGGTGATCGAAGCGCTCGATCCCGAACAATATTATGTGACCCAAGAATCCGGCACTGAACGTCCGGGCACGGGGAAATACCTCTCCAACAAGGAGCCAGGTCTGTACGTCGACGTGGTTTCGGGCGAACCTCTCTTTGCCTCATCCGCGAAATATGAATCGGGCTGCGGCTGGCCATCATTTGTGAAACCGATTGTCAGCGACCATCTGGTCGAACTTACGGACGTGTCGCATGGGATGGTCCGCACCGAGGTTCGGTCGAAATATGGCGACAGCCACTTGGGGCACGTATTCCCAGACGGACCGCGCGATCGCGGTGGCCTACGCTATTGCATCAATTCCGCTGCGTTACGCTTTATCCATCGTGACGATATGGAAGCCGAAGGTTATGGCGCGTTCATTGATCAAGTGGAGGAAATTTGATGGCTGAGCAACGTGCGGTCCTTGCAGGTGGATGTTTCTGGGGGATGCAAGATTTGATCCGCCGACAAACGGGCGTATTGCGGACACGTGTCGGTTATACGGGCGGTGACGTGCCGAACGCGACCTATCGCAACCACGGCACCCATGCCGAGGGGATCGAGATCATCTTTGATGATACCCAGACGAGCTATCGCGCCCTGCTGGAGTTCTTTTTCCAAATTCATGACCCGACGACAAAGAACCGTCAGGGCAATGACATTGGGTTGTCGTATCGTTCGGCGATTTACTATGTCGATGAAGATCAAAAGGCCGAAGCACTGCGCACGATTGCAGATGTGGATGCATCAGGCATTTGGCCCGCAAAGGTCGTGACCGAGGTTGAACCTGTTGGTGACTTCTGGGAAGCCGAACCTGAACATCAGGATTATCTAGAGCGGCACCCGAATGGCTACACCTGCCATTTCCCGCGTCCGAATTGGACCCTGCCGCGCACATGAAAAAGGGGCCATCTGGCCCCTTCTCTTATTCTTCTTCGTCGTTCAGATCGGCGTCAAAGTCGCCATTTCGTCCCTTATAACCGCGTGCGACCACGAATTTTTCAGAACTATCCGCGCGTGACGATGGCGGTTTGATGTTCGCGACCGATTTGAAGTTCTTTTTCAGCGTTTTCATCAACTCGCCTTCCGCCCCACCAGCAAGGACTTTGGCAACAAAGGTGCCGCCGGGTGCGAGAACGTCGAACGCGAAATAAGCGGCTGCTTCACACAGCGCGATAATGCGAAGGTGGTCGGTTTGTTTGTGACCAGAGGACGCAGCAGCCATGTCCGACATCACAACATCCGCTTCACCGCCCAGCCACTCTTTAACCAAAAGGTCTGCATCGTCGGACAGGAAATCGAGCTGGTGAATTTCAGCACCCGCCAGCGGTTCAACCTCTTGAAGGTCGACGCCCAAAACGGTCCCTATCCGCTTGCCCTGCTTTTCTCCCAGCGCATTCACACGCTTCACCGCAACTTGCATCCAGCCACCCGGTGCACAGCCAAGGTCAACGATCCGAGCCCCCGGAACGAGGAACCGATATTTGTCGTCGAGTTCGAGGATTTTGAACGCCGCGCGACCGCGATAGCCTTCGGCCTGCGCACGTTTCACGTAAGGATCGTTCAACTGCCGCTGCAACCAACGGGTCGACGAGGTCTTGCGACCACGGGCGGTTTTCACCTTAACGAAAAGGTCACGCTGTCCGCGTCCACTGGTATTTTTGGTCCCGGGTTTCTTAGCCATTCTTCCAGTCCGATCTTAGCAGAGCGTTCCTCTACCCCTAAAACGGAGTATCCTCAAGCACGCCATCCGCGCTCATTTGTGCATAAAGCAGACCCTCGCGCAGACCACGGTCCGCGACCGACAGACGATCCGTCGGCCAAATCCGCATAAGGGCCTGAAGGATAGCCGACCCCGACATAATCAAGGCCTGACGATCGCGACCGATCCTCGGGTCATTGCGGCGCCCATCAGGGCCAAGCGATAGGTAGTCCCGAATGACAGCATCAATCTGATCGCTGGTCATCCGAAGCCCATCGACCTTGGTCCGATCATAGCGTTTCAGCCCCAAATGGCTGGCCGCCACGGTCGTGACAGTGCCGCTGGTGCCAACGATCTGGAACCCTTCGCGGGTTTGTTCGGCGGTATAGGGGCTGAATTTCGACAGTTGTTCTTCAAAGAACCAACTCATCAGCGCGAACCGCGCCGCGTCGTCCTCTACGTCCTCGAACTGATCGCGCAGGGTCGCGACGCCTAATGGCACCGAAATCCAATCGACGACTTTCGCCGCCGCAAACGGACCAGGGTCCTGCACAAAGCCACGATGAAGCCGCATGATCGCACCAGGGCGTTCGCGATGCGGCACGTTCGTGAGGTCGATCCAAACAAGCTCGGTCGAGCCGCCGCCGATATCAACAACCAACAACTGTTCGGTTTTGGTGCTGACGAGCGGCGCACAGGAGATAACCGCTAAACGCGCTTCTTCCTCTGGGCTGATAATCTCCAGCCGCAGACCCGTTTCGCGTCTGATCTGATTGATAAACTGCTTACCGTTTTTCGCGCGCCGACACGCCTCTGTCGCGACCAGCCGCATATGGCCGACCTTATGGCGCTGTAGCTTTTGTTTGCAGATCCGCAATGCCGCAATCGTGCGGTTCATCGACCCACGACCTAGCCGGCCTGAACTTTCAAGCCCGTAGCCCAGCTGGACCGACTTCGAAAAGCTGTCAATCACATGAAACTGGCTGCCCTTAGGTTGGGCAATCAGCATGCGACAGCTATTTGTACCCAAATCCAGCGCAGCATAAAGCGAGGCCGGATCAGGCATTACAGGCGCGGGGGTCTCTACCGCCTTCGGGAACGCGCCCGCACCACGGGGACGCTTGGGCGCCATAGGATACGCCCTCCATTTCAAGTTACCTCCAACCTATGCCCCCGCGCGGCGCCGCGCAAGCCTCTCTGGACGAAACCTAGTCGCAGGAAAGTGGCAGCATGTCGAAAACCGACCTCGTGTCGGAAAATGCCGAGCGTATGAAGGAAGCTAAGAAGAACAGGGAATCACAAATGGCAGATGTCACTATCGTTTACTGGCGGGATATCCCAGCACAGGTCATCGTCGGCAAAGGCCGTCGCGGACACAAAGTGCAATTGCCCGAACGGTTTGAACAAGCGATCGACCGCGCCGCTATGAAAGCGGATATGGCGGGAACTGATGATTACCTCTCCGAATGGCGCAAGGCAGAGTCCTACTCTGTCGAAGGTGACGATGCAGAGGTCGCAAATGCTGAAGCTGCCCGTCTCGATGCCGAATACACACCAGAGCGTCTAAAGGCGCTGATCGAAAACAAAGGTCACGCGTGACCAACCGCTCTTTTAAGGAGGCCATGATGGCACTGCTTCCGTTTATGCGTAAAAAAGAAAATGTGACCACGGCCAATGCTGATCTGGAAGCATTCCTCCAAGGTTACTCGATCGAAGTGATGCCGCGCACCGCAGAAAAGGTTGATAACTTCCGCGACCTGCTGCCCGCTGGCACCCGCGTTTACATCGCACATATCGATGGCACACCGATCGAAGACATGGTGGCGACCGCTGCCCGCCTGCGCGACGAGGGCTTTGACCCGATGCCACACTTCCCTGCCCGCATCATCAAAGACGCAGCAACGCTCGAAGATTGGGTGAACCGCTATTCCTCTGAAGCTGGCGTGAACCAAGGTCTCATCCTTGCTGGTGGCGTTGATCAGCCTGTTGGCGAATTCCACTCGTCGATGCAGCTTCTTGAGACTGGGATTTTTGACCGCGCAGGGTTCAAACGTCTGCACGTCGCAGGTCACCCCGAAGGCAACCGCGACATTGACCCCGATGGGTCGGACAAAAACGTCATGGACGCCCTGCGCTGGAAACAGAAATTCTCGGAAACCACCGACGCGAAAATCGCGATGGCAACCCAGTTCTGCTTTGAGGCACAACCCGTGATCGAATGGGCAAACGCGCTTAAGGCTGCTGGCGTAGATATTCCGATCCACATCGGCATCGCAGGTCCGGCAAAGCTCCAGACCCTGATCAAATTCGCTATCGCATGTGGCGTTGGCCCGTCGCTGCGTGTTCTTCAGAAGCGCGCGATGGATGTGACCAAACTGGTCCTGCCCTATGAGCCTAATGAAATCCTCGAAGAACTCGCTGCCCACAAAGCTGCGAACCCTGATTTCAACATTGAACAGGTTCACTTCTTCCCGCTCGGTGGCATTAAAACCAACGCCGAATGGGCAATCAAAAATGGTGGCGACGCTGCCACCCCCGTAAATCAAGCCTAAGGACAGTCAGTATGACCCGCACTATCGTCGAATCCGCATCGAAAACCGCCATTATCGGCTTTGACCAGCCGTTCTGCGTGATTGGTGAACGGATTAACCCTACGGGCCGCAAGAAACTGGCTGCTGAACTGGAAGCAGGCGATTTCTCGACCGTTGAAAAGGACGCTCTGGCACAGGTTGCTGCTGGTGCGAACATCCTCGATATCAACGCTGGCGTTGTCTACAACTCCAACCCGAACCCGAACGAGACAGAGCCGCCGCTCATGGTCAAAATGATCGAACTGGTTCAGGGCTTGACCGATTGCCCGATCTGCATCGACTCCTCGGTTCCTGCTGCTCTCGAAGCGGGTCTGCAGGCTGCAAAAGGCCGTCCGCTTTTGAACTCGGTTACGGGCGAAGAAGAGCGTCTGGAATTCGTTCTGCCGCTGGTTAAGAAATACAACGTTCCTGTTGTTGCGATCTCGAACGATGACACTGGTATCTCCGAAGACCCAGACGTTCGTTTCGAAGTGGCAAAGAAAATCGTTCAGCGCGCTGCTGATTTCGGCATCCCTGCTTACGACATCGTTGTTGACCCGCTCGTTATGCCGATCGGTGCTATGGCGACCGCTGGTAACCAAGTATTCGCCCTCGTCCGTCGTCTGCGTGAAGAACTGGGCGTGAACACCACATGTGGCGCATCGAACATCTCGTTCGGTCTGCCGAACCGTCACGGCATCAACAACGCGTTCCTGCCGATGGCTATGGGTGCAGGCATGACCTCTGCGATCATGAACCCATGCGCCCTGCCTGTCGCGGCATCGAAGATCGAAGAAAAGAAACTGGAACTGGCTGCCGCTGGCATCATCGTTCCTGATGACATCGATCTGGAAACCTTCTGCCAGTTGACTGGTCTGGGCTCGACCCAATCGCGTCCTGGTAAAGAGATGGAAGCAATCCGCGCAGCGAACCTGCTGACCAACAACGATCCGCACGGTGGTGACTGGATCCGCTTTAACAAGCCTCCGTCGGCTGCTGGCGCTGAAGGCGACGGCCGTCGTCGCGGTGGTCGCCGTCGCGGCTAATCCTCTGGGAACACACCCAAAAGAAACGGGCCCTCGCGGGCCCGTTTTTCGTTTAGCGGTAGTAGAGCGATTTTCCGTTGTGGAAGATCTGCACCTTTTCAGGCACCGCCCGTAGGCTAACCGTTTGTCCACGCATATCCGCATGAATACCGGGAAGTTTGCCGATAACAGTATCAGCGGCACCATTCTTTTCGAAATAGAGCAAGGTAACCTCGCCCAGAGCTTCGAGAATATCGACCTTGCCCGTGTAGATAGCATCGCAGTCTTCGCAGGGAACCATGTCCTCTGGACGGACACCGATATTCACCTTGAGCCCCATATCCGCTGTGCTGGTTGGAACCGAAGAGACAGCCGTTCCGCCCGTTGCCAGTTTCACTGTTGTCTGCGCACCCGTTCCAACAATTTCGCCAGCCAACAGGTTCATGGCAGGAGAGCCGATGAACTGCGCCACAAATTCGTTTTCTGGCCGCTCATAGAGTTCGAGCGGCGTACCAACTTGCGCAATCCCTTTGTTCGCGAGAACAACGATACGCGACGCGAGGGTCATCGCTTCGACCTGATCGTGGGTCACGTAGATCATGGTCGACTCAGGCATCGCCTCTTTCAACTGAGCGATCTCAATCCGTGTTGCCACGCGCAGCGCCGCATCGAGGTTCGAGAGCGGTTCGTCAAAGAGATACACCTGCGGGTCGCGAACAATCGCGCGACCGATGGCGACACGCTGACGCTGACCGCCCGAGAGCGCCTTGGGCAGGCGATCAAGATACGGCTCCAACTGAAGGATTTTCGCAGCCTTATTCACAGCCGCATCAATCTCTTCCGCAGATTTCTTTGCGATTTTCAGCGCAAAGGACATGTTATCGCGCACCGTCATATGCGGATAGAGCGCGTAAGATTGGAACACCATGGCGATCCCGCGCTGTGCGGGCGGAATGTCGTTCACGACCTGACCACCGATTTCCAACGTGCCCCCGCTGATCTTTTCCAGACCTGCGATCATACGAAGAAGCGTGGATTTCCCGCAGCCAGAAGGGCCTACGAAAACGATTAGCTCGCCTTCTTTGATGTCGAGGTTGATGTTCTTTAGAACCTCAACGCCGCCACCATAGACCTTGGCAACATCCGTAAGTTTGAGATCGGCCATGTGTTTCCCCTCCCCTTAGGTCCGCTTGAGCGCGATATAGGGCTGCCAAGGCCCCAAGTGCAGCGCGCCATCGGGTGCAACATGAGCACCACCCAGTTCGCCACCAATTGGCAACCATTCCCCAGACGGGGCTGCCAAATCAGACGGCGTGTCGCTCATATTGAACGCGCAATAGATCGTCGTGTCACCCGCAGATCGTGTAAAGCTGACGATATCGCCGTTCACTTCGAGTGGTGTCGACGCGCCAGATTTCAACGCTTCATGAGCGTGACGGAATGCGATCGCTTTGCGGTAGTGATGGATCAAGCCTGCCGGATCTTTTTCCTGCGGCTCAACCGACAGGCCGAGGTGTTCGCTGGACACCGGAAGCCACGGTTTACCATTGGTGAAACCACCGCTGGCATTATCCTGCTCCCATACCATCGGCGTCCGGCAACCGTCACGGCCTTTGAACTCGGGCCAGAATTCGATGCCATAGGGATCTTGCAGATCTTCAAATGCAACATCAGCCTCTGGCAGACCCAGCTCTTCGCCCTGATAGATACAAACCGAACCGCGCAGACACATCATCATCGTTGTGAACAGACGGGATGCAGCAGGTGTCAGGCCCCAACGGGTGACGTGGCGTACAACGTCGTGGTTCGAATAGGCCCAGCAGGCCCAGCCGTCAGCGGCAACTTCGTCGACTTTCGCCAAAACGTCAGCCACAGACTGCGCCGTCGGACGTGCGCCAGACAGCAGTTCAAACGCGTAGCACATCTGCATGGCATCATCGCCACGGGTGTATTGCCCCATGATCTCTAGACCACGCTGTGCATCACCGACTTCGCCAACCGCAGCGGCGCCAAACGGCTCCATCACGGCGCGAAGTTTACGAAGGAAATCAAGGTTCTTCGGGTGGTTCTTATCGTAAAGGTGCTCTTGGTGGTTATACGGATTCACCGACGGCGCGATGGTCGCATTCCGCATCTCTTTGGGCAGCGGCGGGTTATCGCGAAGCTGCTCATCGTGCATGTAGAAGTTAATGGTGTCGAGGCGGAAACCATCGACGCCACGGTTCAGCCAGAACCGACCCACGTCCAAAAGCGCCTCTTGAACCTTTGGATTGTGGAAGTTCAGGTCGGGCTGCGACACAAGGAAGTTGTGCAGATAATATTGCTCGCGACGCGCATCCCACTGCCACGCGGACCCACCGAAGATCGACAACCAGTTGTTCGGCGCGGTGCCATCTGGTTTCGGGTCAGACCAGACATACCAATCGGCCTTATCATTATCGCGGCTCTGGCGGCTCTCGACGAACCACGGGTGGACATCCGAAGTATGCGACAGAACAAGGTCGATCATCACGCGAATGCCGAGGCTATGCGCGGTCTCAATCACCGCATCAAAATCAGCGAGCGATCCGAACATCGGATCAACGTCGCAATAGTCTGACACGTCATAACCGAAGTCTTTCATCGGGGACGTAAAGAACGGCGAAATCCAGATCGCATCAACGCCGAGCGACGCGATGTAGGGCAAACGCTGGACGATGCCCAAGAGATCGCCAATGCCATCGCCGTTGCTGTCTTGATAGCTGCGGGGATAAATCTGGTAAATAACGGCCCCACGCCACCAGTCTTTGTCCTGCGTGTTCGACACAATAGGTGCCTTGCTCATTTCAGTAGTCCTTATTTCACGGACCCGGCGAGGAGGCCTCGCACGAGGTATTTTTGCATAGCAAAGAAGACGATCAGCGGCACAGAGATCGACACAAAGGCCGCCGTCGCAAGAATTTCCCAGTTGCCGCCGCGTGTGCCCAAGAGCTCTACGATTTGGCGCGTCATAACAGTGGTGTTGCCTGAGCTATCGATCAGGAACACGAGAGCCACGAGCAGGTCGTTCCATGTCCACAAGAACTGGAAGATCGCGAAGGATGCGAGCGCAGGGAACGAAAGTGGTAGGATGATACGGGTAAAGATCTGGAAATCGGTCGCACCGTCTACACGAGCGTTTTCAATGATATCCCGCGGAAGGCCAGCCATGTAGTTCCGCAGCAGATAGATCGCGAGAGGCATACCAAAGCCCGTGTGGGCCAACCAAACGCCCAGATACCCTTTGCCGATCCCAATCTCGAGGTGCAGACGCAAGAGCGGGATAAGCGCAAGCTGTAGCGGCACGACCAGTAGACCCACGATTGCTGCGATCAAGAGGGCTCGCCCAGGGAAATCCATCCAAGCTAGCGCATAGGCCGCGAATGCCGCGATGGTGATCGGGATGATCGTTGCGGGGATGGTCACGGTAAGCGTGTTAAAGAACGCCTTTGCCATGTCATCACTGGCTTGTCCGCCACCCTGCCCCGTGCCGAGACCAAAAATGACCGACAACAGGATCAGAGTACAAAACCCGAACACGATAACCGCCGACCGCGTGTGATCGGGACGTAGCGAACGGGCGGAAAATCCAGCTACTGTCCCCACGACGACTGCAGCTACGATATAGACCAGCAGCGATTGAACTACGCCTTGACCCAGAACGGTGTCATAGTTTTCCAATGTGAATTCAGGGGGCGTCACAGCCGTCACAAAGACGCGCTGACCACGGCCCGAAGGTTGATCCACAGAGGACCAAACGTAGTCCCCGTTCGCCTCGACCGCAAAGCTCTCGCCATCACCTAAATCAGCAGTTTCACCCACCGCATAAGCGGAAATTTCGCGGGACGACGATCCCCAACGGGAAATCTCTGCCTCAGTTCCACCCTCAAAAAGGTTCCCCGATACGACCCAAGTTCCGTCCGCCTGCTGAACGGCGAAATCATCTGGGTCTGCCGCACGGAGCGTCAAGCTCTGTTCGCTAGGGAATAGAGCTTTCCACCAACCAGAGGTCGAAATCTGATCTGCCGTACGGAAGGACGAAACAAACAGACCAACAGTCGGGAAAATCCACAGAACAACGAGTAGAACGACTGAAATATGGACCGCCCAGTTGAGCGAGGATTTGGTGCCTGCGATGTTGTCCATCAGCGCATCTCCTTGCGAGCATTATAGACGTTCCAAACGAGGATCGGTGTGACCAGCAGCATAATGATCATCGCAGAGGCCGACCCGACACCCCAGTCATTCGAGCGGAAGAGTTTGTCATACATGTAGTTGGCGAGGACCTGCGTCTCCCACTGACCGTTCGTCATGGCGAAGACGATATCGAACACCTTCAGCACAACGATGGTGATGGTCGTCCAAACCACGACAATCGTGTTCATGATTTGTGGAACTTTGATCTTAAAGAAGATCTGGAACGGGTTTGCGCCGTCGATGATCGCGGCCTCAATCGTATCTTCGGGAATACCACGAAGCGCCGCCGAGAGGATCACCATGGCAAAGCCCGTCTGGATCCAGATCAGCACAACCATCAAGAAGAAGTTGTTCCAGAACGGAATGGTCAGCCACGTTTGCTGTTCACCATAAGGCATCGCGAGGGTCGCACTATCAACCACGTTGAGCGCCGATAGAACAGCAACCCAAGCCAGCAGAACGGCACCGACGACACGCAGGAGTTTGAGGGCAATCCCTTCCACAACATGCGCAGCAGGTTTCACAATCGGACGACCGACAAGGTAGGCTGCATAGCCAACAACAGCGGCGAAACCAGCGAACATCAGGGCGGGAAGAACTCGAAGGATGAGCACAGACCCGAAACCGCCATCGAACTGCAGCCAAAGCGCGTTCAAGATACCGATTTGGTTCTGATCCGCAGGACGTGCGTCATAGATCAATTTAAAGATCACAGCCGCACCAACGAAGGAAATCGCCATCGGCATAAAGATCAGGGATTTTGCAAAGCTGCCCCATTTGATGCGGTCGGTCAGTTGCGCAACCAACAGCCCCAGCGCGGTCGCCGCGGCAGGCACGATGAGGAGCCAAAGAAGGTTGTTGCTCATCGCTTCCCAGAATTTATCTTCAGCGAACATGCGACGATAGTTGTCAAAACCAACGTATTGGGAGGCCCCGCCCGGTAGGCGTTCGCTCAGCGACAAACGGAAGGTTTCGACCACGGGATAAGCAAGGTAGAGCCCCAGCGCCAAGAGCGCGGGCATCAGAAACAGCCATGGACGCACCATATTCGCGCGGTTGATATTGCGCCCTGCGTGAATGCCTTTGGCTGGAAAAAGAACCTTATCGAGAAAGATGTTCGAGCCGTAGAAATAGGCCAAACAGCCGCCAACGCCGATAAAAATGGTGATTAAACCCTGTAACGCCGGACTCATGGCAGCCCCTCCCCTGAGCGGTAGAAAATAGGGGCAACCTTACGCAAAGGTTGCCCCATAGATCATCTAGTGATGATTACTTAATTGCGTCCCAAGACGTCTGGATCGCGTTCGCTACGTCTTCTGCGGAAGCGCCGCCAACGTAGTCAACCATGCCAGTCCAGAACGAACCTGCGCCAACAGCGCCCGGCATCAGGTCGGAACCGTCAAAGCGGAAGGTGGTTGCGCCCTGAAGGATCTCGCCCTGCGATTTCAGCGCTGCCGATGCATATGCATCGTTGTTCACGCCGAGGTGCGGTGTGAGGAAGCCACCCTGAGCCATCATGACTTCTTGTGCAAACGGGGTCTGAAGGAATTCCATGAAGCCAGCGGTCGCATCAGATGCGTTGGTTACAGCCATCAGAGTACCGCCGCCCAGAACTGGGTTGCCGAGGTCTTTGTCTGCGTAGGACGGGAAGTAGAAGAAGTCAGCATCGGTGCCCACTTCGGTGCCTTCTGGGAAGAACGCCGGAATGAACGAAGCCTGACGGTGCATGTAGCAAGCCGGCGGAGCGTCGAACAGGCCTTTCGGGCTATCACGGAAGTCGGTGGTTGCTACAGCGCCAGCGCCGCCAGCAACATATGCGTCGTTCTTCGCGAATGCGCCGAACTCTTCAATTGCACCGATAACTTCAGGCGAGTTGAATGGCAGTTCGTTGGTGGTCCATGCGTCATAAACGGATGCAGGCTGCGTGCGGAGCATCAGGTCTTCGACCCAGTCAGTTGCCGGCCAGCCAGTCGCTGCGCCCGAACCCAGACCGATACACCACGGGGTGCCACCGTCAGCAACGATCTGATCGGTCAGTGCTTTGAGTTCTTCCATCGAGGTTGGCACTTCGTAGCCAGCATCTTCGAAGTTCTCAGGGACGTACCAAACGAGCGACTTCAGGTTCACGTTGAAGAAGAAGCCAAAGAAGTCGTCGCCAGCACCAGCATTGTCATAGGTGCCGAGGTCAACCCACGACTGACCAGCAGCGTAGTTGTCCAGAACCCACTGACGTGCATCAGCACCGAGCGGGGACAGTTTGCCTTGGCTTGCGAGCGAAGCGGCAAGACCCGGCTGCGGGAATACTGCGAGGTTCGGTGCAGCGCCTGCTTCAACGTCGATTACGATCTGCTGTTCAAAGCTGTCAGAGCCAACGTAAGATACGTCTGCGCCGGTCGCTGCTTCAAAGTATGCAACCATGTTGTTGAAGTAGTCAGCTTCTGGCGACATCCACGGACCAGAGATGGTCACGGTCTGACCTGCGTAGTCGTGGCCAGCAGCGAAGTCTGCGTAGCTATCCCAGCTGAACGCGCCCTCGCCCTCAGCGAAAATCAAGTGTGCATCTGCGTGCGCCATCGTGGCGGTCAGCGCGATAACTGCAGCACCGGTGTAAAATTTCTTCATGGTTTCTCCTCCCAAGTCCGCCTCTCGACGATTTGAATGTGATCAAGTCCGCCTATCAAATTTATCCAAAGCGGTTTGATTGGTGTAACGATTGCCTCATTCAAAAGGCACTGTCAATGATTCACCAATATAGCGCTAACACACCCAAAATCACCTTCGCACCTGCAGAAAATTAATAAATACACATTAAATTGACGTTAATAAGCGGCGCAGATAGTCTGAGCTTTGAAATTTAAAACCGCTTTGGAAACCGAATGAACCTCAAAGAGCTGTCCACGAAACTCGGATTGAGCCAAACCACGGTGAGTCGCGCATTGAACGGCTACCCCGAGGTTTCCGAAGAAACGCGCGAAAAGGTTCGCCGCGCTGCAGAAGAACATAACTACCGCCCCAACACACGTGCCCGCAGCCTAGCGACGGGTCGCACAATGGCGATTGGTCACGTGATCCCTGTGTCGACAAAGCATGAGATGGTGAACCCAGTCTTCGGCGATTTTATCGCAGGCGCTGGTGAGGTTTATTCTCGTGAAGGCTACGACATGGTTCTGACCCTCGTTGAGGATAACAACGAGGAAGCCGCCTACCGTCAGATCAAATCTCGCGGCTCCGTCGATGGCGTTGTGGTCCACGGCCCCCTGATGGATGAACCCCGTATTCCTCTGCTGAAAAAGATCGGCCTCCCATTCGTCGTGCACGGTCGCGCCACTAATGCGGTCGATCCTTACTCTTGGGTCGACATGAATAACCGCCGTGCGTTTGAGCGTGCCACCGAACTTTTGCTAGATCTCGGCCATCGTCGAATTGCTTTGATAAATGGCCTTGAGAGGATGGATTTCGCCTTCCGTCGTCGCGAGGGGTATGAGGCCGCGCATTACAATCGCGGACTGACCCCCGACCCGATTTTGATGTGTAGCCACGAAATGACCGAACTTTTCGCGCATGACACGACGGCGACCCTGCTCGGCCAGCCCAACCCACCGACGGCTTTCCTCGTGTCCTCAATGATCTGCGCTTTGGGTGTCCGTCGCGCAATTGAAGAACGCGGATTGATCATGGGCAAGGACGTGTCTGTCGTCACACACGACGACGTGTTGTCCTACCTACGGAACGGCGGTGATGTGCCAATCTTTACAGCCACGCGATCCTCTGTTCGTGAGGCTGGCCGAAAGTCTGCCGAAATCCTGCTGCAAATGATCAATGATCCGACCCGCGATCCTGAAACTGTCCTCTTTGAAGCCGAATTGGTTTTGGGTCAGTCCACAGGTCCCGCACTGGTTCGGGCTTAATTCAAACTTGCAGCCTAATCGCTTTGAACACTAAAAGCAGCGCACGCGGGAACGCAGTCGCTCATATCTCGTCTTAGAAAAGGTGCCCTATGGCTCATCCGGTTGATACGCTTTCACTCGTCGCTGACATTGGCGGCACCAATACCCGCGTGGCATTGGCTGATGGTCGAACAATCCTGCCCGAAACGATCCGCCGTTATTCGAATGCCGAATTTCCAGGACTAGAAACGGTGATCCGCCAATACGTCAAAGACGAAAATGGCGTCGATCCCAAGGCCGCTTGTGTCGCTGTCGCTGGTCCCGTTCGCGATGGAAAAGCGACGATGACCAACCTCGATTGGACGATCGATAAGCCGACTCTTACGCGCGCCACTCAGGCCGAAAATGTAGCCATTCTGAATGACTTGCAGGCCCAAGGTCATGCAATTGGATATATCGACGACGCCAATGTTCCAATTGTTTTGGATGGTGCCAAAGGCAATGAACACGCTGCAAAACTCGTGATCGGCGTAGGCACTGGGTTTAACTGTGCGCCAGTATTTGAAACCGAGGCAGGTCGACTAGTCACCCCGTCAGAGGCTGGTCACGCGAACCTACCCATTCGCACCGACGCCGAATTGCGGCTTTGCAACTTCGTCTCCAACGCACACGGCTTCCCCGCGGTCGAGGACGTGCTCTCTGGTCGTGGTCTAGAGCGCGTTTACATGTGGCTGGGTCAAGAAGACGGCACCCCTGTCGAAAAGAGCGCCGCTGAAATCATGACGGCCTGTGCCGATGGCAGTGATCCTCGCGCCATTGCGGCAGCCCAGCAGTTTACCCGCATTTTGGGCACCGTGGCTGGTAACTTGTCGCTGATCCACCTTCCCTTTGGCGGTGTTTATCTGTCCGGTGGTGTGGCGCGGGCGTTCAAACCCTACCTTGATCAGTTCGGGTTCGACACGGCGTTCCGCGACAAAGGTCGCTTTGCGGGCTTTATGAGCAACTTCACTGTCCACGTGATCGAAGACGACTATGCTGCGCTCACAGGCTGTGCTGCACACCTCGTTTCACACTTCGGTTAACGCGCGGCGAGCTCTGCCTCGACGGTGCGCGTGAGATCAGCCAGAGAAAACGGTTTCGTCAGAAATACCGATGGCCCAACGTCAGCGAGATGGTCAGTAAAGGCATCTTCGGCGTAGCCAGAGACGAACACAACGCGGGTCTTAGGGCGCATTTTACGCGCCTCTTTGACCCACGTTGGTCCATCTTTTCCGGGCATCACAACGTCTGAGACAAAGACATCAACGACCAATTCTGGGTCTTCGAGTAGCGTCAGGGCTTCCTCACCACTTTCGGCCTCCATCACGGTCAGCCCTTTCATCTGCAAGGCACGCGTCGCAAAGGCGCGCACCGGTGCTTCGTCTTCGACCAACAAAACGACGCCCTTTCGAGGGGTAATCGTTGGCTTTTCAGTGACTTGGGGGTTGTGCGTGTCAGTCACCGCCCCATCGAAATGGGGAAAATAGAGCGAGAAAATAGATCCTACGTCAGGTTCGCTTTCAACGAAAATGAACCCACCAGATTGCTTCACAATCCCATATGCCGTCGAAAGCCCTAGCCCCGTGCCTTCGCCAGGTTTCTTGGTCGAATAGAAAGGCTCAAATATCTTTCCGATCTTTTCTGACGGAATACCATGACCTTCATCGATCACCTTGATCAGCACGTAGTTACCAGCCGGCAGACGCGCGTGATCTCGCTCAAGGCGCTCTGCCAGCGTCACGTTCTGGCTTTCAACCCGAATATCCCCGCCACCCGGCATCGCATCCCGAGCGTTCACAACAAGGTTCATGATAACCTGTTCAAGCTGACGTTTATCGGCTCGAATGGGGTAGAGATTGTCCTCTTGGGACAAGACCAACCTGATCCGTTCACCGACCAGACGATCCAGCAATTGCGTCATATTCGAGAGGACACCTGACAGATCAAAGACCTCGGGGAGCAGCGTCTGTTTGCGCGAAAACGCGAGGAGTTGCGACACCAGTCGCGCCGCGCGGGTGGTGTTTTCCTTGATCTGATTTAGATCGCAGAAATCCGTATCGCCCTCACGATGTCGCATGAGGAGTAACTCGCAGTGTCCTGAAATTGCAGTTAAAAGGTTATTAAAGTCATGCGCAACACCGCCCGCCAACTGACCGATGGCTTGCATCTTTTGGCTCTGAACAAACTGCGCTTCGAGCGATTTGAATTCTGTCATGTCGTTCAGAACTGCAATCAACGGACTATCAGGCTCTCGCCCCGTTGGGTGCAGGGCAACTTGCACAAAGAAATCCTGCCTATCGCCCTTGCCGCGCAGGAATTCACGGGTGTTGAGGCTGCGCGATGCCGCCACATCACCCAGCCAATCCGTAATCGGGCGCCCTAACCCTTCAAGCCGATCGGACAGCCGCGTACCATTGGTGATCTGCCCACCTAGCAACGTGCGGGCTTCTTGGTTGGCGAACAGGATTTCTCCGGTTTGAGCGACCTTGAGGATCGGTACAGGCAGCGCGTCGAGTTCACCAATATCGGCTAGACTGTCGTGGTCATCTTCGGTCCGATTTGGTTGATCAGGCTTTTGAACGCCGCAATCTGTCGAAAGGGCCCACAGGAAAACGTTCTCGTGCAGCGACGTCACTGAAAGCTGCGCACCTTCGCCTTTGAGTTGAAAGTTGTGGTGAGCGCGCCCAAACTGCCGAGCCTCAGCATTGAAACGCAAAATCGTCGCTTTAGGGCTCGCAAATATCTGGGGAAAGTCGATTGATCGCGCGGCGCCGTTCGACAACAAAATCGAACCGTCCATCCCAATCACCCACGTCGGTTCGGTGTTTGACGCTACAATTGGCTCTATTGCCGCCAAAGTCCGACGTTGCGCATACCGCCTCATAGTGCTCCGAATAAACATAAAAATGGCGGTTAGACCTATCGCGCCACCGCATAAATACCCAAACAAGGTTACCTTCGGCTCGGTGATCCAGCCCGCCAAAGAGACTGAGATGATTGCAGTAAACGCCAAAGCGGATAGTCCAATGGGACCATCAATGCGTGCGGAACCTGTGTGCACACCGAA
The DNA here is from genome assembly GCF_056431045.1 of Aestuarium zhoushanense. Lineage (NCBI taxonomy): Bacteria > Pseudomonadati > Pseudomonadota > Alphaproteobacteria > Rhodobacterales > Paracoccaceae > Aestuarium > Aestuarium zhoushanense. The sequence goes on along the minus strand of NZ_JBWKMA010000015.1, from coordinate 115,087 downwards.
TTCTCCTAATAATCGGGTGCACCATGTCGAAACTTGGTTAACGCACCCTTAATACGAGAAAGACTGTGCAGCGCGACTGTAATTAATACAACCTTTAGTGGTTATCTCGACAGTGTAGCGAGGTAAAAACCGTCGTGCAGTTCGGTTGGACGCAATTGCATTTCGTCAATAACAGACCACTCGGGATGGTCGGCGAGGAACCCGTCAACCACCCTGCGATTTTCAACGCTGAGAACCGAACATGTCGCATAAGCCAATCGACCACCCTGCCCGACATGTGTCATCGCAGTTTCTAAAATCGACCGTTGAATGTTGGTTAACTCTGTCAAACGACTCTTAGTTAGACGCCACTTCGCGTCGGGGGTCCGACGCCACGTCCCGCTCCCGCTGCAGGGTGCATCGCAGAGAACCAGATCAAATGTCCCGTTCGGGCGATTTGTGGTCTTAATGCGAGTTCCAGAGCGTGCAGCACGGGCAGGAATATCCTTCATCCGTCCAACGTCGGCATCATGAGCTGTCACGTGCGCGCCAAACGCGGCAAGCGCGAGCGATTTACCGCCGCCACCAGCGCAATAGTCCAGAACGGTTTGGTCAGCAGTTACGCCCAAACGCGCCATAGCCATTTGCGATGCTGCGTCTTGAAGTTCGATATGCCCGTCATCCCACAGCCGTGTTTGTTGAATACGGCGCGCATTGCCCGTGACGATGATCGCGCCCTCGACATCTGGATGCGCATGAGCGTCGATGTCGTCGGTTTTCAGAGCGCTAAGGACCTTTTCAACCGTGCTCCGCTTACGGTTCACACGCAGAAATACCTGTGCACGGTCTTGTTGCGCGGCCGCGATGCTCTGCGCATTAGCCCCGTAATCGGCCACTATCTGCGGCCAAAGCCATTCGGGCCAGTCCGACTCAGCGTCTGGTGACATTTCCGTCGGCGTGTAGGCCAGTTCGTCATCGGACAAGCTCTGCGGCGCATGTCCTTCACCCGAAAACACATCAGCTAGATCAGCGCCCTGCTGACGCAAGAGGCCGATCATCCGACCACGCCCCGTTTCGGCGCCACCAAGTGCGGCCGTACTCCGCCAACGACGGAGAACATCGAACACGTGGTCACGAATGGCTGCGCGGTCTTTGGATCCCGCAAATCGCGACCCACGCGCCCAAGCGATCAGGGCAGCCTCAGCAGGCTGCCCCCCTTGGATCTTATCCAGAACTTCAATCGCCGCAGCAACGCGGGCTGCCGGTGTCATCAGCCGATCCGATAGTTCGGGCTTTCACGGGTGATCTGAACGTCGTGAACATGCGACTCTTTCAGACCTGCGCCCGTGATTTTGACAAAGGAACAGTTCTTGTTCATCTCAGCAACGGTGGCGTTACCCGTGTAACCCATTGCAGCACGAAGACCGCCGACCATCTGGTGCAGAACCGTTGCAACAGATCCTTTGTATGGGACCTGACCTTCGATACCTTCAGGGACGAGCTTGTCGTTCGCGGCGTCCTTTTGGAAGTAACGGTCCGCCGAACCACGCGCCATTGCGCCGAGCGAGCCCATGCCGCGGTAGGATTTGAACGAACGGCCCTGATACAGGATCACCTCGCCTGGGGATTCATCGGTGCCTGCGATCATCGAGCCGACCATCGCGCAAGATGCACCTGCTGCGATCGCCTTGGCAAAGTCGCCAGAGAATTTGATACCACCGTCAGCGATGACAGGCACATCGCCTGCCGCTTTGGCGCAATCATTGATCGCGGTTAGCTGCGGCACACCAACACCTGCAACCATGCGGGTGGTGCAGATCGAACCCGGTCCAATGCCAACTTTGACAGCGTCAGCACCTGCGTCGATCAACGCCTTTGTCGCATCTGCCGTCGCAACGTTGCCCGCGATGATCTGAACGTTGCTTTCCGCTTTGATGCGGCGCACGGCATCCAGAACACCAGCAGAGTGACCATGTGCTGTATCGACGACGACAATATCAACACCCGCATCGATCAGCATCATCGACCGTTCAAAACCAGCGTCACCAACAGAGGTCGCCGCAGCAACACGAAGGCGGCCAAGCTCATCTTTGCATGCTGTTGGGTTCAGAACAGATTTCTCTGTGTCTTTGAGCGTCAAAAGACCCGTCAGTTTGCCGTTTCCATCGGTGACCAACAGTTTTTCGATACGGCGCTGTTTCATCATGTCGATAGCAGCGTCCCGATCAACGGGTTCACGCAGAACAGCGAGGTTGTCGAAGGTCATCATTTCAGAGACCAGCGTTGTCTCTTCGGAGGCAAAGCGCATATCGCGGTTGGTCACGATACCGACAACGTGGCCTTTGTCGTCAACAACGGGGAAACCAGTGAAGTTATAACGCTCCACCAGTGCCTTTGCATCGGCGAGCGACTGGTCGGGGCGTAGCGTGACAGGGTTGTAGACAACGCCAGATTCAAAACGCTTCACACGGCGGACTTCGCGGGCTTGTTCTTCGGACGACAGGTTCTTGTGGATCACGCCGATACCGCCCGCTTGCGCCATCGCGATCGCCATGCGTGCTTCGGTAACGGTGTCCATGGCAGAGGACAAAAGCGGGATGTTCATTTTGATCCCACGTGTCACGAAAGTGCGCGTATCAGCGGTCGCCGGCAGCACCGATGAGGCCGCTGGAACCAGTAGTACGTCGTCGAAAGTGAGGGCCTCGCGAATCTCCATCAGGGTGCTCCATGGAATAGCTTCGTTTGGCGCTTCCCTATTACATGGATGCGCCACGGGGAAAAGGGCAAAGGCCCGAGAGTGACCGCAAAAATGCGTCTCAGGCCATCGGGGTCATCAGTTCGACCGTGTCTCCGTCGCGGACGGCGGTGTAGAAACACGACCGACGGTTTGTGTGACAGGCAGGACCCGTCTGGCGGACTTTGACCAAAATGCAGTCTTTGTCACAATCAAAGGTGAACTCTATCAACTCTTGATGGTGGCCAGAGGTTTCGCCCTTGATCCACAACGACTGGCGCGACCGCGACCAATATGTAACTTTGCCCGTCTCAAGCGTTTTTGCAACGGCCTCAGCGTTCATCCACGCCATCATCAGCACGTCGCCAGTATCCACATCCTGCGCAATCGCAGGAATAAGTCCGCGATCATCATACTTTAGAAGGGATGGATCGAATTTCATCGCAGGTATCCTATTGCTGTCGCGGTTCGCGCCCTATTTACTGCACAGACGTTGAAAAGGAAAACCCGCCCGTGTCCGATAATGCAGAATTGGTAAAGCTCTATTCCTCGCGCATTTTGGCGCTCACGGCAGACATGCCGTTCACGGACCGCCTGCCCGATGCAGATGCCACGGTAAAAAAACGTGCGCCTTTATGCGGGTCGACGGTCACTGTGGACATAAAAATGCAGGACGGCGTTATAAGTTCCTACGGTCAGGACGTTAAAGCATGTGCATTGGGTCAAGCCTCTGCCGCGATCCTTGGGGGTGCGGTCATCGGGCGGACCGTCGCGGAGCTAGAGGCCGCACGGGACGAATTGCGCGCAATGCTGAAAAATGATGGTCCCGTTCCGCAAGCGCCTTTTGATGGGTTGGAGGCGCTGCTGCCAGCACGGGATTACAAAAACAGGCACGCGTCGATCCTTCTGGCCTTCGACGCTGTCGTCGAGGCGGCGCATTTGGCGCAGACACAAAAAGAGTAATTAGCCGACTCCCTTGGGTGTCGGTTCGGGCACCGGGAGGACGCATGTTGCACCGAAAGAGTTCAGCGCAGTTCGCTGACACATCATCGACGGGGTTTGATGAAATCACCCGCGTCGGTACCAAAATGGCGTCTGATGTCGTAGATATCGCTGGCTTCCTCGACAGCGTTGGCGAATTGTCCAGCCAACAGCTTGGCGAAATGGAAGGTCTGCAATCGCGGGTCAATCATATCATGCAGGCCAACAGCGCTATGCAAGAAGCAATCAGGCATGTCGCGACAATGGCCGAGGCCAACTCTGAAGCGCTTCAGCTTGGCATCGCGAGTTTCCGTACCAGCCGTGAAAGCAGTGAACAGGTTGCAAATTGGGTGCGGTCCGTTGAAACCCGCATGACTGCAGTGGTTCAAACGCTGAAATCGGTGGAAAGCCTGAACCGCGAGATCACGTCGATCGCCCGTCAGGTGAATATCCTCGCCATTAATGCCAAGATCGAAGCCGTCCGTGCGGGCACGCATGGCCGTGGCTTTGCTGTCGTAGCAGAGGCTATCAACGAGCTGTCTCGTAACACTGGGATGGCCGCAGAGTCGGTCAGCGAAGGTGTCACAGTCCTCGCTAAGAACTTTGACGAACTCAGCAAAGAAACCACCGCCATGCAGACCACCGCGGCAAAGGTGATTGCAGACACCGAAGACACGAACCAAAAGATCACGACCGTTGCGGAACAAATGCAGGAAACCGTTCGCACAGCGGGAACCATGCAAGCTGATGCCGAAGTTATCGCGGATGCGATTGACACCTTTGGTCCCGCATTTGAAAAAATCGCGGGATCGGCCCAAACGACAACGGATGGTGTGCAGAAAACACGCAGTCGACTACATGCCTTGGTGGATGATAGCGAAACCGTTGTGCGCCTGAGCGTTCTCGCGGGGGGCGCCTCTGAGGATCAGAAGTTCATTGATCACGTGGTTCAAACCGCGAAAGAGATCAGCGCCGCCTTTGAGGACGCGATCAAGAAGCGCGTCATTTCCGAAGCGGAACTCTTTGATCGAACATACCTTCCGATCCCAGCGACAAATCCACAGCAGGTCATGTCGCGCTTTACGCGGTTCACGGATGCCGTTCTGCCGAAATTCCAAGAGCCTGCGCTGAAACTCGATCCAAGAGTGGTGTTCAGCGCGGCTGTGGACGATCGTGGCTACTTGCCAACGCACAACCTCAAATTCTCACTACCGCAAGGACCTGACGTTGTTTGGAACACTGCGAACAGCCGAAACCGCAGAATTTTCGACGACCGTGTCGGCCTAAAGGCTGGTCAGAGCCGCGAACCTTTCCTTATGCAGGTCTATCGCCGTGATATGGGCGGCGGTGAGTTCGAGATGATGAAAGACCTCTCTGCCCCGATCACCGTCAACGGTCGTCATTGGGGTGGCCTCCGCCTCGCCTATAAAATCTGACGACCAAAAGAAAACCGCCGCACGTCACAATGTACGGCAGCGGAGAGCGGTGTTTCGCGTGGGACCCGTATCCGGTGAAAACGGAAAAGAGGCAGGACTCCGTTTGACCAATTTGGACAGGCAGTGGTCGACGTCAGAAGTTTGGGACAGGACTACAGACCGGAACGGCGCGGAACACGAGGGCAGTTGATAGGCAGGTTACAAGAACGCAGGCAGCGTGAGACCAGCATAGAGGATCACAACCAGCGACACCGCGCCAATCAGATCGGACAGAACAGTCACGGGTGATCGGCTCAGTACGGCTTTGATGTCTTTCGCCATGTTGGTTTCTCCTGCTGCGTTAACCTTGTTGCTTATTTGTTCTCATATGATTCCGATTCAATCAAGAACTTTTTGAGAACATTTGCGAACATTTAGGAGAACATCAAGTTAACCCACTGAAATCAAACGGATCGCTTTATCCTGTTCCATGAGCCAAAGGAGAACACGCGCGGCCCGTCCCCGTTCGGATTCCAGCTTTGGATCATCCAATAACAGCTTTCGCGCATCCGCCTGCGCAGTCTGCATCAGCGCCGCCTGCCGTTCCAGATCAGCTATCCGAAACCGTGGCAAACCCGATTGCGCGGTCCCGATCATGTCACCCGCACCCCGAATGGCGAGGTCCTCTTCGGAAATACGGAACCCATCCTCTGTCTCGCGCAAAATTTCCAAACGCCGTTTGCCGCTCTCGGTCAGGGGCGGTTGATACATCAGCAGACAGGTCGAAGCCGCAGAGCCGCGCCCTACCCGTCCACGCAACTGGTGCAACTGCGCAAGACCAAAGCTCTCTGCCCGCTCGATCACCATAATCGACGCGTTCGGCACGTTCACACCCACCTCAATTACGGTCGTCGCAACCAGAACTTTGGTCTCGCCCGCCACAAATCGCGCCATTGCGGCATCCTTTTCGGACGGTGGCATCTGACCATGCACAAGCCCGACAACGCCGTCGCCCAAGGCTGCGCGTAGCCGTTTGAACCGCTCTTCGGCGGCGGTCATATCGCTGACCTCGGACTCTTCGACCAAGGGGCAAACCCAATAGGCCTGCCGTCCTTCAGCCACCGCGCGGCGCAGACGATCCACGACCTCATCCATCCGCTGCGTGCTGACCAAGGCCGTTTGCACGGGCGTCCGCCCCGGTGGCTTTTCATCAAGCACCGACACATCCATATCGCCATATTGCGCGAGCGCGAGGCTGCGCGGGATCGGCGTCGCCGTCATCACCAGAACATCGACAGCCGTGCCTTTGGCACCCAGTTCCATCCGTTGTGCCACGCCAAAACGGTGCTGTTCGTCGATCACCGCGAGCCTAAGGTCCGCGAACTGCACATCCTTTTGAAAAACCGCATGGGTGCCAACCAAAATCCCAATGTCGCCATTCCTTAGCGCGGCGAGTTTGGCCTTACGCTCATTGCCCTTGTCGCGGCCCGTTAGAATTTCAAGAACAACACCCGCGCTTTCGGCCAAGGGGCGCAACCCCTCTAAGTGCTGGCGCGCCAAAATCTCGGTCGGGGCCATAATGACGCCCTGCCCGCCGGCCTCAACCGCGATCAAGAGTGCCATCAACGCAACAAGGGTTTTCCCTGACCCGACATCGCCCTGAAGCAAGCGGTTCATACGCGCCCCATGCCCCATATCGTCGGCGATTTCGTCGATTGAACGGAGCTGCGCATTGGTCGGTCTGTAAGGTAATGCGGCCAATACCTTAGACCGCAGCGTTCCATTGCCACGGTTCACTTGCCCCTTACCACGCCGCACCTGCGCCCGCGCCAAGGCCAGTGTCAGCTGGTGTGCAAAGACCTCGTCGTAAGCGAGCCGCTGGCGGGATTTATCAAAGGGCGACAGATCTGTCGTAGATTGCGGATTATGCGCCGCCTCGACCGCATCACGCCAATCGGGCCAGTTTTCGCGGGCTTTGAGCGCAGGATCAATCCACTCTGGCAGAACGGGCGATAGAGCTAATGCGGCACGACTGCCTTTGAACATCAGCTTTTGCGTGATGCCAGCGGTCAGCGGGTAAACCGGTTCAAAGGCGGGAATGCTGTCGGCGTCATCGGCGGCAAGAATGTGATCAGGGTGAACCATCTGCCCCACGCCGTCGAAAAACTCAATCTTACCCGACACAATCCGTTTAGCCCCAACGGGCAAGATTTTAGTCAGATAATCGCCTCGCGCGTGGAAGAACACGATCTGAAACGTGGTCTCGGCATCCTCGACCGTGACCCGATACGGACGCCCTTTTTGACGGTTCGGCGTGTGGCCAGCGACCACTACCTCAACGGTCACTGTCGCTGGAGGCGTCACATCGCGGATGGACCGACGCCGATGCCGATCCACCCCCGATTGCGGCAAGGTAAACAGCAAATCGCGCGGCGTTTTGATTGCAAGGTTTTCAAGATGCGCAGCCGTTTTCGGACCGATCCCGTCTAACCCAGTCAAATCGCCAAATAGCGGCCAGAGTATTTCGGGTCGACCGCTCATGCGTCCCCAATCAACGCGAGCCAACCATCTTCGTCGATGGTCTCAATGCCCAGTTCTTCGGCCTTTTTCGCCTTGGACCCGGCACCTGGGCCCGCGACCAGCAAATCGGTTTTTGCACTGACCGAGCCCGCCACCTTCGCGCCCAACGATTCAGCTCGCGCCTTTGCCTCTGCCCGTGTCATCTTCTCGAGCGAACCGGTAAAGACCACCGTTTTACCCGCAACAGGACTGTCGTTGGATCGTTGTTCTGGCGCTTGAATGTCAAGCTCGGCCACCAATCGGTCAATGACGGCCCGCTCTTCGGGTTGGGACAGCGTGGTGATCAAGGACACCGCCAAAACAGCCCCGATCCCATCGATTGACGTAAACTCATTCCATGCTGCAAGTGCCTCAGCAGTACAATTCGCCCAAGCTGTTTCGCGCGATTTCTTAATATTCGCCCGACGGCCTTGCGCCTCAGCCAACGCGCGTTCTTGGGCTTCTGCCTCCTCAGCCATGACTTCGCATTGCGCGGCCATGCGGGCAGCATCTGCCGTTTGAACCAAGGCATTCCAGGTAACGAAATGACGAGCAAGATCGGCACCTGCGACCTCACCTAGGTGGCGAATACCGAGAGCAAACAAGAACTTTCCAAACGGTATTTTCCGTTTCTGTTCAATCGCTTCAAACAGCTTATTCGCGCTCTTTTCACCAAAGCCGTCACGGTTTTTCAAACGCGCCAAGTTCTGTGCGTCACGTTTCGCGAGCGTAAAAATATCGGCAGGTTCATTGATCGGGAGCACCGGATCGTTGTGGAACATTTCGATCTGTTTTGCGCCGAGGCCTTCGATATCAAATGCCCCACGCGATACGAAATGCTTGAGCCGTTCAACAGCCTGCGCAGGGCATACCAAACCGCCCGTACAACGCCGAACCGAGTCTCCCTCGTCGCGGATCGCTTCGGACCCACATTCTGGGCATACATGCGGAAACGCGAAAGGCTCAGCATCATCGGGACGTTTCGCCAGATCAAGGTCGGCAATTTTGGGGATCACGTCGCCCGCGCGGTAGACCTGCACCCAGTCCCCAATACGAATGTCTTTGCCATCGCGAATGGGGTGACCATTGCTGTCACGACCCGCAATGTAATCCTCGTTATGGAGGGTCGCGTTCGACACAACGACCCCGCCGACCGTCACGGGCTGTAGGCGTGCCACAGGCGACAAAGCCCCTGTTCGACCAACCTGAATGTCGATCGCCTCAAGCCGCGTCCACGCCAGTTCAGCAGGGAACTTATGCGCAATCGCCCAACGCGGCGTTGTTGATCGGAACCCGAGACGGCGCTGGAGGTTCAGACCGTTCACCTTATAAACCACACCATCGATGTCGTAGCCGAGCGTTGCTCTCTGCGCTTCAATATCTCGGTAATGGCTGATCATTTCTGCGGTGGACGCACACAGACGCGTTAAAGGATTTACTTGAAATCCCAATGCCTTAAATCTCTCAATTGCATCAAACTGAGTATCACCAAGCGGCTCACTGACCTCACCCCAAGCATAGGCAAAAAACCGAAGCGGACGGGCACGCGTGATCTCTGCGTCTAGCTGACGAAGGCTCCCTGCGGCAGCATTTCGCGGGTTCGCAAAGGTTTTCCCCCCTGTCGCGGCATGGCGTTCGTTCAGCGCGGCGAAATCCGCGTGGCTCATATAGACTTCGCCGCGAACTTCGATCACGGCTGGTGCGCCCACGATCTGATGCGGAATATCTGAAATCGTCTTTGCGTTCTCGGTGACGTTTTCACCGACCTCGCCGTCGCCACGTGTCGCGGCCTGAACCAAAATCCCGTTCTCATACCTTAGCGACAATGAAAGCCCGTCAATCTTAGGCTCAGCGGTGTAAGAGATCGCCTCGTCCGTACCGAGGTATTTGCGCACTTGTTCATCAAAATCGGCAACATCATCGTCGTCAAACGCGTTCGACAAGGACAGCATGCGAACAGCATGCGCGATTTTGCCAAACCCATCGCCGACAGCCGCACCAACCTGTTCGGACGGGCTATCGGAACGTTTCAGGTCAGGAAAACGAGCCTCAATCGCAGCATTGCGCCGCTTGAGCGCGTCATACTCCGCATCCGAAATATCTGGAGCATCTGCAGTATGATAAGCCGCATTCGCCCGCGCCAAAACATCGGCAAGACGCGCCAATTCCTCGGCTGCTTGATCATTTGTAAGCTGCTCTACCGCGATTGTCGCTGTGGCCGATTGCGTCACGCTCTTCCCCATCGTCTGCCAAGGCTGAAATCAGCCTCAGCAATGTTCTAGGGGTCCACCTTCCAATCGACAAGATGCTAGGGGCAATCTCAGGCGCCGACCGCGATTTTGGTCGGTGCACGCATCGGTTCAGGATCGCGGAGCACATAGCCACGGCCCCAAACGGTCTCGATGTAGTTCTCACCACCCGTTGCCGACTGCAATTTCTTCCGCAATTTACAGATAAACACATCGATGATCTTCAATTCGGGTTCGTCCATGCCGCCATACAGGTGATTAAGGAACATTTCCTTCGTCAGCGTGGTCCCTTTGCGCAAAGAAAGAAGTTCAAACATTTGATATTCTTTGCCCGTGAGGTGAACAGGCGAGCCTTCAACCTCGACCGTTTTGGCATCGAGGTTCACGCAAATTCGGCCCGTGTTAATCACCGACTGCGAATGGCCTTTGGACCTGCGGATAATCGCATGGATACGCGCCACGAGTTCTTCGCGGTGGAACGGTTTGGTCAGGTAGTCATCGGCACCGAAACCGAACCCTTTGATCTTGCTCTCAGTTCCATCGTCACCCGACAGGATCAAAATTGGGGTTTCAACCCGCGATAGACGCAGCTGGCGCAGCACCTCGTGACCGTTCATATCTGGCAAATTCAGGTCCAGAAGGATCAAATCGTAATCGTATAGCTTTGCTAAATCGATCCCCTCCTCACCTAAATCCGTCGAGTAGACGTTAAGGTTCGCATGGGTCAGCATCATTTCAATGCTTTTCGATGTCGTCGGGTCGTCTTCAACCAGCAGCACTCGCATCTGCAGCCTCCGCATTTTGTGTTCTGACGTTAACCTTGATGCACAATGGTTAATTACACGTTACCGCTAAGGACACCTTCACATATTCTACCTAAAGTTGTCTATATTTTTGTACAGCCGTAGCTTTTAAGGCTGACTTTCCATGCAAACGGATCGCCGAAACCCACCCATCAAACTCTTCTTCAGAGAGATCATACCGATCCAAGGCGTTGTTCTTAGTTAACAATCCCGAGAATACGGCCTGCACAACGGCTGCTTTGCGGGATGCAACCCAACGGTTTGTTCCCTCCGGCGGCAGGTCCGCCACCGTCATGTGCGTCCCATCGGGTAAGGTCACCGCACGCGGACCATCAATTTTCCTAAGGTACATGATTTCATCCTCATAAAGACACGTCATGCACAAACACTGTGCCGTGATCATTTAACGAGGAGTGAAACCGCCCCTTGAGAGTAGTTAGCATTTTCATATATTCCCTCAGACTTGCCCTACCCAGTCGCCGGAGGCTGACATGTCGCTTGATCACCCACTAAACTCTCTTGGCTTTGCCAAGCCGCCCTCGGAAACCCGCGTGGTTGTCGCCATGTCGGGCGGTGTGGATTCATCTGTAGTCGCCGCGCAGCTCGCTGAAGAAGGCTATGACGTGGTCGGCGTGACGCTCCAGCTTTACGATCACGGGGCGGCGCTGGCGAAAAAAGGCGCGTGCTGTGCGGGTCGTGACATTCATGACGCCCGCCGCGTGGCCGAGGAAATGGGCTTTCCTCATTACGTGCTCGACTACGAAAACATCTTCCAAGAAGCCGTGATCGATGAATTCGCCGACAGCTACCTCGCAGGCGCGACCCCTGTGCCCTGCATCCGTTGCAATGAGCGCGTGAAGTTCAAAGACCTCTTGCAAACGGCAAAGGATCTGGATGCCGACTGCATGGCGACGGGTCACTATATACAACGCATGATGGGGCCGAATGGTGCAGAGCTGCATTGCGCCGCCGATGCGAACCGCGACCAGTCGTATTTCCTGTTCTCAACCACGCCAGAGCAGTTGGATTATCTGCGTTTCCCACTCGGCCATTTGCCGTCCAAAGATGCGACGCGCGCTTTGGCGACGAAATACGGTCTGGCGGTTGCGGACAAACCTGACAGTCAGGACATATGCTTTGTCCCGAATGGCAACTACGCGAGCGTGATTGAAAAACTGCGTCCGGGCGCGGCAGAGCCTGGAAAGATTGTCGACATGGACGGTACCATCTTGGGCGAACATCGCGGCGTGATCCATTACACGATCGGTCAGCGGCGTGGCTTGGGTATCGGCGGCCTCGCTGACCCGCTCTATGTTGTGAAGCTCGACGTAGACAATCGTCAGGTCGTCGTCGGCCCAAAAGAGCTGCTCGCAACCCGCCGCGTGCCGATCCGCGAAATCAACTGGCTCGGTGATGGGGCATTCACTGATGTCGCTGAACGTGAAATTTCGGTTAAGGTGCGGTCCACCCGTCCGCCTGCCCCTGCGATCTTGCGGGCGATCTCGGACACGGAAGCTGAGGTTGAATTGCTAACCCCCGAGGAAGGCGTCTCGCCCGGTCAGGCCTGTGTGTTCTACGATCCAGAGAGCACCCGCATCCTGGGCGGCGGTTGGATTTGGAAGGGCAACTAAGCCTTACATCAAACCAACCGTGACCCAAGCGAGCACGGCATAGCGCCCAAACTTTGCAATCGTGACCACCGTCAAAAACCGCCAAAGCGGTTCTTTCATCGTACCCGCAACAACGGTGAGCGGGTCCCCAATAATGGGCACCCATGATGCAAAGAGGCTCACCCAACCCCATTTGTGATAGCCCCGCTGCGCACCTTCGATTTGCTCGGGCGAGAACGGAAATCGGGGATGACCGAACAGTCGGCCTAGATAGCGACCGAGGATCCAGTTGACCAAAGATCCAGCCACGTTTCCAACAGTCGCGACAAAAAGCAGAGTGCCAACCGCATGATCGCCCGCGATAATAAGCCCGACCAAGACAGCCTCTGACTGCGCGGGGACAATCGTAGCAGCCAGAAACGCGGCAAGGAATAACCCCGTCAGCCCCAACATCTAGAGCCGCGCAAGCACCGCACGTGCCGCACGAAGGCCCGGTGCTTCGCCCCCTTCACCAAGCCGCTGCATGGTCATATCCATGGCAGCGCGCTGCGCGGTAGGGTCATTGAGGACAGTGAGCATCGCAGGCGCGATCAACTCAGGGCGACACTCAGGCCCGAGGAACTCAGGAACAGCCCGCGTTTCGCTGACGAGGTTCACGAGGGTAAACGTATCAATCAACGCCATGCGCCGCATGATCGCCCATGTGATTTTGTTAAAATCGTAAGCAATCACCATCGGTGTCCGCGATGCTGCCAATTCAAGCGAAACAGTGCCAGAGGCCGCCAAAGCAATATCCGCAGCCTTGAATGCCGCGCGTTTGTCTGCTGCCGTTGTTTCGCTTGGGTCGAGCAGAATGGGCTGCACCGACCAATTTGCGGTCAGTTCACGCACCAACTGGGCGACAGGTGCGGCGCAGGGCAAAACAATCTTTGCGTCAGGTTTCTCCGCAACCACTTGTGCCAATGCCGCGCCAAAGCGACTCGCCAAACGGGACACCTCCCCACGGCGCGACCCGGGCAAAGCCAAGATCAACGGCGCATCTCCAATGCCAAAACGCCTACGGAAATCGGCAGCCTCCGCCTCAGTCGCCTGAATCTCTGTCGTGACGGGATGCCCGACAAAGTCACACTCCATCCCATGCGGCGTCATATAGGGCGGCTCGAACGGCAAAAGTGCCAGAACGTGATCAATCACCTTCGCCATTTTCGCCGCACGCTTCGGACGCCACGCCCAAACAGAGGGCGCAACATAGTGGACGGTCCGAATGTTAGACGCCTCTTTGACCAGTTTGGCCACCCGCAGCGAGAAATCGGGCGCGTCGATGGTAATCACCACGTCGGGTTTGAGACGCAAGATTTCATCGGCCGTTTCACGAATACGGCGTTTGAGGTGAAAATACTTTGGCAGAACCTCAGCCAAGCCCATGATGGACAGTTCTTCCATCGGAAACAGGCTGGTCAGACCATGCGACTGCATCTGTTCGCCGCCGATGCCGTGGAATTCGATGTCGTCGCGCAACTCCTTGAGGCCCGCCATCAGCGCTCCACCAAGGCGATCCCCAGACACTTCACCCGCTAAGAGAAAGACCTTCATCCCCGCGCCCTCACCCACAGAAACATGCCATGCGCGTCCAATGTGGCAATGACCAGAGGCAAGTCCATGACCATCACGCCGCCTGCCTCGATCACGATACCGTCCATCCCCGCCTCAGCCGCGCCAAGCGCCGTTTTCGGACCAATTACAGGAAGGTCCGCGCGGCGGTCTTGGTTCGGTTTTGGTGCTTTAAACAGGATGGCCCGCTGCCTGTTAGATAACTGACCAATCATCGCGTCGGTGCCATCTGGGCCTTCTTCGGCGATCACCTCGCCCGCACGGACAACACAGGCTTGCCCACTATCACGGCGTCCCATATCGGTGACAAAGGCCTGACCGATCTCAGCATCGGTGCTATTCTGTTCTGACGGGCGAACAACAGTTAAAACGCCAGAGGGCGGCAATAGCGTCGGCGCGATCTCGTGAGCGGCGCGAATGGCGATGCCGGCTTCCTCAAAGATCGCCAGGATCACGCGAAGCGCACCATCATCACCCTGCCCCAAGGCCGCCATCAAACGCGGCACCAATGGCGCTGTTTCGGCATCGATCAAACTGGGATCAACGTCAGGGCGACGCACCGCACCAGCGAGACAAACCTCTGTCACGCCACGACGTTGCAATTCGGAAATGAACGACCCGAGCGTCTCTAACCGAAATCGCACCTGTGGCAGGTCAGAAGATACATCAGGTTCAAAGTCGCCAAAGACGCAGATCAGTGGGGTTTCCCCCTGCGCTTGTAATTCTGTCACAAGCGCAGCAGGCAACGCACCTGTCCCTGCGATCAGTGCAAGCATCAGGACGGTGTCAGAAAATTACGGTCACTTTCACCTAGGATGAAACCGACCATCTCGCGGACATATTCGCTCTCTGCTTCGTCACCCAACCGTTTTGCACGGTCGAGGAACGTGCCCTCACCGTCTTTGAGCGCCTGAAACGCAGCACGCAGCGCTGTAATGTCCGACCGATCAACGCCTTTACGTTTCAATCCTACCAGATTGAGGCCATCGAGTTTGCCGCGTGGACCTTGAACCAAAGCGTGCGGGATCACGTCGTTCGTCACCATGGTCAACGCGCCGATGATTGCGCCGCGTCCAATGCGAACGAATTGGTGAATACCACAAAGACCACCGATGATAACGTCATCCTCGACGATGCAGTGACCTGCCACCGCAGAGCTGTTCACCACAATCACGCGATTGCCGATGTGCGCATCATGGGCGACGTGACATCCAGCCATCAACAGACAGTCGTCGCCGATCGAGGTCAGGCCACCGCCACCAGCGGTCCCCGTATTCACTGTCACATGTTCACGAATTCGCGCCCGTGCACCGATGCGGAGCGAGGTCTTTTCACCGCCGAATTTCTTATCCTGCGGGATTTCACCAATCACGGCGAACGAAAACACCGTACTGTCATCACCGATGTATGTGTCGCCCGTAATCACCACATGAGATTTCAGCGTCACACCACGGCCCAGAACAACCTCTGAGCCGACGATGCAAAACGGCCCGATCACACAATCGGGTCCGATGGTGGCGCCATCCTCAATAACGGCGCTGGGGTGAATTTGCGCAGTCATTAGGCGCTCGTGTCCATCATTGCAGTGAATTCAGCTTCAGCAGCCATTTCACCATCGACTGTTGCAACACCTTTGAATTTCCAAACCTTTGCACCAGGTTTGCCGCGTGTGGTTTCGATCTGCATTTCTAGAACATCACCCGGCACGACCATGCGGCGGAACTTCACACCATCAATCGCCATGAAGTAAACCTTCATGTTTTTATCTGCCATGCCAAGCGACACGCCGACCATAACGCCCGCCGTTTGCGCCATTGCCTCGACGATGAGAACGCCAGGCATCACAGGCTGATCAGGGAAGTGACCTGTGAAATGCGGTTCGTTCATAGTGACGTTTTTGATGCCCTTCCCAGACTGAGTACCGTTGATATCGACAACCTTATCCACCAGCAAAAACGGATAGCGGTGCGGGATGATCCGTTGGATCAGTTGGATATCGGCGGTGGTTACGGCGTCAGTCATGTCGTGGTCCTTATCGAGCCCGTCGCGGGCACTTCGTCTATTGAGTAGCAATTCGCCCGCAACGGGGCAAGGTCGCGTTAGTTCTCAGGGGTTTGGGTGCCATCACCCAATGTTGCATCAATCTGCGCAATGGCGGCATCCGTGATATCGATAGCTCCGAAATAGAGGATCACATCGCGGCGGGCCATGAGAACGGCAGCCTCACGGTCTTGCATCAGTTTGCCCAAAACGGGCCGGATGGCCGTGTCAAAGTTTGAACGCGCCGCTGTGAGACGGTCCTGAAGCTCTTGTTCTTTGGCATCCTGCGCACGACGAATACCGACAACCTTTTCGTCAAACGCATCCGCCTCAGCACGAAACATCGATGGCTCCATCGACGGACGGCGTGCTGCAATATCTTGTTCTTCGGCGGTCAACGCATCCGCGATCCGCTGATTTTCGGCTTTTAATATTTCAGACTCGGATTGGATTTCGGACAAAATCCGCTGACCATAAAGCGTTCCCGAAAAAACAGTTTCGATATCGATCAACAGAACTGGCGACCGCACCACCGTTGCGGCCTCTTGCGCCAAGACCGGCGCGACCGACCAACCACCAAAGGTCAGTGCAATCGCAGCGGTCAAAGCGTGAACCCAGCGCATTAGAAGCTAGTCGAAATTGTCACGTCAAAGGATTTGGATTCATCCAAGTCCTCGGACATCAAAGTATCGGTGAAGTTAAACCGCAGCGGCCCAACTGGTGTGTCCCAGAACAGAGATACACCAGCGACCGCGCGAGGCGTGAAATCGCAGTAGTAGTAACTCGTGCCACAGGTCATGCCTGGATCCCAAAGTGATCCGTAATCCATGAACGCGCCACCGTGGATGCCGTATTCATCGGGCAAACCAATTGGGAACTCCGCCTCAACACGAGCGACGGCGTAGGCGTTACCCCCAAGCGGATCGTTAAAGCCGTTCGCAGAGTCGTAATAACGCGGACCCATGCCATACAAATCAAAGCCGCGCATCTGGCGACCAGACAAGAAGAAGCGGTCAGAAATGGTGCTGTCGCTACCCGAATAGTGCAAATACCCGCCTTCGAGCGTCGCACGAAGGGTTACCTCTTCGTTCAGCACCTTCGACTCCGCCCCTGCGGTCGCGGTCGTCTTGATAAAGGTGGTGTCCCCGAACCCGAATTCCTGACCAAACCGCAAGATCGCTCCACGATTGACGTCAAGCCCCGAGCGGCGTGTATCCCATGTGTAGGTATAGCCGAGAGAATGGGTCCACTGCCCATCCAACGCGACATCAGCCGCGATGATTGGAGACAACGTGGTCGCAGCATCAGTCAGGTCCGAATAGCGGCTCTGGACGTATGTCTGCAAACGGCCATTTTCGCTGACGCTAAAGGTCAAGGACGGACGGATGGTGAAGCTCTCGGTATCGTAGTTCGCTGACTCGTTGTTCGTCTGGCCGTAGTTCATATCGAAACCAAACGCGAGGTCGCGGCCGAGCAGGTAAGGCTCATCGAAGTTCAGCGTGAAGTATTTGTTCGTCTCAGCGGTCGAGAACTGCAGGCTCAACGCTTGACCACGGCCAAGGAAGTTCTGCTGACGGAAGGACGCCAAGAGACCGAGGCCAGTATCGGTGTTAAAGTTCGCACCAAAGGACAGCGACCCAGTCGGTGCCTCGGCAACATTCACGTCGATCACAACCTGATCATCGGTCGACCCACGACGGGCCTGAACATCAGCGTTGGCAAAGAAACCAAGCGCACGGATACGTTCAGCGGTTTCACGAATGGAACGCGGGTTAAAGGGATCGCCCTCTACTTCGCGGAATTGCTGGCGCACCACACGGTCGAGCGTGGTGTTGTTACCTTCAACGTCGATGCGCTCCACGAAGATACGTTCGCCACGCACCAGCGCATAGGTCACATCAAGCGTCAGGTCACGGTCATTGCGGGTGATACGCGGTTCGACCTGAACAAACTGAAGGCCGCGCTGAAGCGCCAGACGCTCCAAACGGGCAACGTCGTTTTCGATATCGAGCGGCGTATAAGTCGTGCCCGAACGGGTGCGAACGGCCTCTTGGAATTCTTCGAGGTTCGCTTCGGGGATTTCCGAAATGACATCAATCGCGCCAAAGTCGAACTTCTGCCCCTCTTCAACATCAAAGGTGATGAGATAGGCGTCACGTTCACGGGTCAGTTCAACGTTAACATCACGAACCGCGAAATCGACATAACCACGCGACTGGTAAAAATCAGTCAGAACGCGTTTATCGAAATCAATACGATCGGCAACGTAAGTATCGCGGCCAATAATTGCGCGCAGAATACCTGCTTGTTTTGTAGCGAGGACACCGCGCAGGCGACGATCCGAGAAACTGCGGTTGCCAGAGAAGCCGATCCGTTCCACCTCGGTCACGCCATTTTCTGCAATTTCGAAAACAACGTTAACGCGGTTGTCGGGCAGACGGATGATGCGCGGTGTTACGATGGCGTTGATCCGCCCCTTATCTGCATAGGCTGCCGTAATGTCGGCAACGTCAGCCTCAACACTGCTCGGGCTGTAAATCCGGCGTTCTTGCGAGCTAAGAAGCGCAAAGAGTTCGTCATCCTTGAGGCGGCTGTTGCCTTCAAAGTTGATGCGATACACGGTCGGGTATTCAGAAACGGTGATGACCAATTGGCCACCGCGAGGCTCTACCTCGACCGTTTCAAACAATCCTGTTGCGCGAATACGCTGGCTCGCATCGTTAAGTTCGGCGGCCGATACTGTCTCACCCTGCGCGATGCCCAGATAGCTAAGGATCGTAGCGGTTTCGATCCGCTGGTTCCCTTCGATCGAGACGGTATTCACGGTAAAGGACTGCGCCCCAACCGGTAGCCCCTGAAACGTCAAAAGCGAAAGCCCAACGGCCGCCGTGAGTTTCAAGAGTGCTTTGCCCGAAGGCCCGTTTTCAGAGAAAGAAGTAAATCGCATGAATCCAGCCAATTCGAACAGCCCCGTTTGGACTATGACCTAACCAGATTGAGGGGTCTTGTCAAAACGAACAACGCACCCCGTGGGGTGCGTGCGATCCATTGCTCATCGAGGGTTAACCGATGTTAGTGCAGTCCGTAGGTGCCAATCAAAGACCCGATCCATAGTGCGGCAACAATAGCCACAAAATAGAAGATCCGGTCCCAGTTGAGGTTCACCAGAAAAGACAGGCTGCGATAGCTCGCGTTGATCGTATGCATTTCTTCGGCTCCCTTGCCATGCGTAGGCTCAACCTAAACAATAATTAGGGCGAAATAATGACGTCAGACGCGAAATTATGGGCAGAGCACCAAATCGTTCAGAAGGCCAAACAGTGTCAGTGTCAGAATGACCGATAGCCCTAGCGCGATAAGGATACGCATTGCACCATCGCTGGGACGACGGCCCGTAATGGCCTCATAGGCGTGGAACACAAGGTGCCCACCGTCCAAAACAGGAATCGGGAATAGGTTCAAAAGCCCGACCGCTGCGGACAGGAACCCGATGAAACTGATAAAGTCCGTCAGGCCAGCCGCAGCCATCGCGCCAGATGCTTGCGCAATACCGACAGGGCTCGACAGGTTACAGGTCGAAATCTGACCAGCAATCATATGCCAAAGCGCCGAGATAGAGGTTTGCAGTACATACCAAAGCTGACGTACGGCATCAGTAAACGCCGTCACAACATTCGGCGTCGTGGTCTCTGGATCAAAGAAGATTCCGCCAGAAACACCCATCAACCAACGGGTTTCGAACCCTCCGTCAGCTGTTGGCAAGTCCGTGCGGCGTGGCGCAACTTCGATCTGGAGGCTCTCTCCCTTGCGCCAAATATCAAGCGTCAAAACCTTCCCGTCAGACGCCCCGACAATCTCGACCATCTGTGAAAACGCATAAACAGGCGCACCGTCTATGGCGGTGATTACATCGCCCTCTTTCACGCCAGCAACGGCTGCCGCGCTGTCATGGTTGACCGACAAAACGCGAGTGGTTTCAGGGAATGGACCTTCAACCTGCTGTTCAACGCCATCCCGTAGGACCGTGTAAGTCAGAGACGGCTGAACAGGCAATTGATCCAAAGCGATGCTGAAATCGGCCACGGACCGCGCATCCATGTCCTCAACCGCGATGATCTGATCACCGACCTGCAGGTCTTGGATAAAGCTTGCGGGCAGATCAGGAACGCTGCGCAGGGTCAGCGGATCAGTGGCCTTACCGACCCAAAGTCCGAGGCCCGTGAAGATCACAATGGTCAGGATAAAGTTGAACACGGGGCCGGCAGCCACTGTTGCCGCCCGCGCCCACAGAGGCGCACCTAGCATCGTATCACGCCCGCCGACCGTGCCGCCAACACTGGCCGCATTCGCATCGCCATTAAACTTTACATATCCACCCAGCGGGATTGCCGCGATTTGCCAACGTGTGCCGCGTTTATCGACCCGCGAAAACAGAACAGGACCAAATCCGAGCGAGAACACCTCTGCCCCGATCCCAGACCAGCGGCCAACGATGTAGTGACCATATTCATGGATCGCGACGATGATCGACAAAGCGACCACAAACGCCGCAATCGTAAACCCTGCGCTTCCGAAAAATGGAAGAAAATCGGCCATAAATTATCCCAACTGCTCTATCATCTGCGAAGCCACGCGGCGGGCCTCTTTATCTGCGTCACGGATCGTATCTAGGTCTGGAATGTCATTTTGCAGCCCCTGACGTGGCGAAATCGCGTCCATTGTCCGTTCAACAACGCGTGCCATATCGAGGAACCCGATTTGACGGTCAATAAACAGGTCCAAGGCGCGCTCCTTGGCTGCATTGAAAATCGCGCCAGACAAACCACCCTCTTCCATCACCCGCCATGCGAGCGGCAAAGCAGGATAACGGTCAGGATCCGGCGCACGGAACGTAAACTGTCCGATCTTTGTCAGATCAAGCCGTTCTACAGGCAAAGGTTTGCGGTCAGGCCAATGAAGCGCGTAGCCGATTGCGTGGCGCATATCAGGCGCCCCAACGTGGGCCATCAGCGCCCCATCATGGAACCCAACGAGCGCGTGGATCATGCTTTCAGGGTGAACGACGACTTCAATTTGATTGGGCAAAACACCAAAAAACGCTTTGGTTTCAATAACCTCTAGCGCCTTATTGAACATGGAGGCGCTATCTATTGTGATCCGCTGACCCATATCCCAGTTCGGGTGGGTCGAGGCCTGTTCAACAGTTGCTTTCGCCAGATCGTCCATTGGCCAATCGCGGAAGGCACCGCCTGAGGCAGTGATGATGATCCGTTCAACCGCATTGATGTCTTCGCCAACGAGACCCTGAAAAATCGCAGAGTGTTCGCTATCGACGGGCAGAACACGACCGCCATGATCTCGCGCTGTCTTCATCAGCAGCGGCCCAGCAGTAACAAGGGATTCCTTATTGGCCAGCGCGAGTGTCGCGCCCTGCTCTAACGCCCGCAATCCCGGTGCTAGACCCGCCGCGCCCACAATTGCGGACATCACCCAATCCGCAGGGCGCGTGGCCGCATCATGCATCGCGGCCTCACCCGCCGCAGCCTCAACCCCAGACCCCGACAACGCATCACGCAGCGCGGGGAGTTCGTCATCAAAGCAGGTAACAGCGACGTCAGCGTTCAGTCGAATAGCATCGTGGGCAAGCTGCGCCACATTGCGACCGCCCGTCAAAGCCACCACATCGTAGCTTTGGGGATCGCGAGCAATAAGATCGATTGTGTTCTGGCCGATGCTACCCGTCGCGCCAAAGATAGAGACACGCCTCATCGCCACCCATGAACCCCAAACTGCGGCCCAACAATATAAATGAAGGCTTCAACAACCAAAGCCGCCCCCATCAGGGCGTCAAAGCGGTCCAAAACACCACCGTGCCCTGGGATGAGGTTCGAGCTGTCCTTGACCCCTGCCCGACGTTTCAACGCGCTTTCCGCTACATCGCCCATTTGCCCCGCAAAGGACATCAGAACCGACACAAGAACGATGATCCAACCCGCTTGAGGCATGATCAAAACGCCAACGACTGCCGCGCCAATCCAGCCAGCTACCGTCCCGCTCCATGTCTTTTTGGGGCTAACAGCGGGCCAGAATTTCGGGCCGCCGATCATGCGACCCGCGATATAGCCCATCACGTCAGAGGCCACTACGACCAGCGCGAGCCAAAGTGCGAGGCGCAGGCTCTCACCGCGAATAAGCCAGAATGCATCACATGCCAGCAGTGCAAGGAAACCGTAGATGGCGAGAACCTTACGGTCGTGTTTACCGCCCATGAAAATCGCACCTGCAACAAGCGCAAAGAGAAGAACATCGGCCCATTCAGGCAGACGCAAGGCCACAGCAACCAGCCCAGCCGCGACGAGGCCAATGACTTCGGGCTGTGCAATGCGGGCCATCCGCGCGACTTCCCAAGTGAGAAGCCCGCCTGCCGCAATCACGAGCAGAGCGAAGGGCAGACCGCCCCAAACGACAGCCCCCACAAAGACGACCGCCATCACAACGCCCGAGGCGACGCGAGGACCGAGGTCCTGCCAATTATCTCTAAAACCTGCCAATGATCAGACCTTCACGCCGCCAAATCGGCGTTCACGTTTTCCGTAGCCTTTCATCACGCGACCAAATTCGGCAGCAGTAAAATCGGGCCACAGGGTGTCGACGAATTCATATTCGGAATAGGCCGACTGCCACAAAAGAAAGTTGGAAATCCGCGCTTCGCCACTGGTGCGAATAACCAAGTCAGGATCAGGCAAAACATGCGTATCGAGGAAGCGCGACAGCGTTTCCGCATCCACATCTTTGTGCGACAAACGCCCCTGTTCGACCTCATAGGCCAATCGTTTCGCCGCACGGGTCACCTCATCCCGACCACCGTAGTTGATCGCAATGGTGAGGTGCACACGGTCATTTCCAGCGGTGAGAAGCTCCAACTCGTCCATCAGCGTGACCAGCTTATCCTCAAGCTTGATCCGATCGCCGATAAAACGAACACGGATGCCAGCCTCGAACAGTTCACGGGCCTCGCGTTGGATATAACGGCGGAACAGTTTCATAAGACCCGCAACTTCGGTCTGGGTCCGCTTCCAGTTTTCGGTCGAGAACGCGAAAATCGTCAGGTACTTAACGTTATTCTCAGGGCACGCTTCGACGATCTCACGAACACGGCGCGCACCTGCGTGGTGCCCGAAAAGCCGCGGGCGGCCGCGCATCTGCGCCCACCGCCCGTTGCCATCCATGATGATCGCGACATGCCGCGGGCCTTGGTCTTGGCTGGGTTCATTCAGCGTCGTCATTTCGGCCCCCCGGCACAGTGCAGGTGATTAGACCTGCATAATCTCGGCCTGTTTAGACTCGAGCATTTCATCAACACTTTTAATAAATTTGTCGGTCATGCCCTGAACTTCGGATTCCCAGAATTTCTGGTCATCTACGGACATGCCGTCTTTGTTCTTTTTAATCTGGTCCATGCCGTCACGACGGATGTTACGGATCGCAACGCGGCTGTGTTCGGCGTAGCTGCCTGCGACCTTCGTCAGTTCGCGGCGGCGTTCTTCGTTCAATTCAGGGATCGGCAGCATGATAATGGTGCCGTTGAGCTGCGGGTTGATGCCGAGGCCCGACTCGCGGATCGCTTTTTCGACCTTACCAACCATTGCCTTGTCCCAGACGTTGATCGTCACCATCCGCGGCTCTGGAACGTTCACAGTGCCAACTTGGTTAATCGGAGTCATCTGACCATAAGCATCGACCATCACCGGTTCGAGCATCGACGCAGAGCCACGGCCCGTGCGCAACGACGCAAATTCGGTGCGCAGCGCCGAAAGAGTGCCTTCCATGCGGCGGTTCAGGTCATCGGTATCGAGTTCAAAATCGTCGGACATATTTTCTGCTCCCCATGCGGGTTCTTAGTAGGTTTGAACCGCTATAGCCTTAGGCGTGCACAGTTGTATAGGTGCCTTCACCAGCGAGAATACCACAGAAACCGCCTGCATCGTTCAAGTTGAACACAATGAGCGGCATCTTGTTATCGCGGCAAAGCGCGATCGCCGAGGCGTCAGCGACCTTCAGATTGCGACGCAGCACTTCGTCATAAGACACCCGATCAAACCGCTCAGCATCTGGATTGGTTTTCGGATCGCTGTCGTAAATGCCGTCAACCTGCTTGCCCATAAAGATCGCTTCGCAGTGCATTTCGGTCGCGCGAAGCGCGGCAGCAGTATCGGTCGTAAAATACGGGTTACCTGTGCCAGCCGCGAAAATACAAACGCGCTTTTTCTCGAGGTGACGCACTGCACGGCGACGGATGTAGGGTTCGCACACCTGATCCATCGGAATTGCGCTGATCACGCGGGTGAACACGCCCAAACCTTCGAGAGCGGATTGCATCGCAAGTGCGTTCATCACCGTCGCGAGCATACCCATGTAGTCAGCGGTCGTACGTTCCATGCCTTGGGCAGAGCCCGACAGACCGCGGAAGATGTTACCGCCACCAATCACGAGGCAGATTTCAACACCAAGATCATGAACCGATTTAATCTCTTGTGCGATACGCTGAACGGTCGGAGGGTTCAGACCGAACTGGGTGTCGCCCATCAGGGCTTCACCTGATATCTTGAGCATGACCCGCTTGAACTTTACCTGTTTGGCCTCGCCCATCGTGACATCCTCTTTGACTGGTCTTTGATTGGGCGCGAAAATGTCGCAAAAGGCGAAAAGGTGCAATGGGCGAATACCCGAAAAACCGCGCCTAAGCCTATAAATCCGCAAAAGGACCCCTGAGTGGTGTTTGATCCCAAAGACATTCCCGACCAACAGCCCGTGCTGATCGCTGGACCGACGGCATCGGGGAAATCTGCCTTGGCCTTGGAAATTGCGGAAACGGGTGGCGGTGTGATCATCAATGCCGACGCGTTGCAGATCTTTGATCGCTGGCGGATATTGACCGCACGTCCTGATGACAGCGATTTGGCGAGGGCGCCGCATAGGCTTTACGGTCATGTGCCGATTGATGGAGCCTATTCGGCAGGTCATTGGCTGCGCGATGTCGCGCCTCTGCTCACTGGTGCGGAACGGCCAATCATCGTCGGTGGGACCGGTCTGTATTTCATGGCACTTACTGAAGGGTTGGTCGAAATCCCAACAACTCCAAAAGAGGTGCGTGACGAGGCCGACACAATCGCCCTGCCCGATCTCATCGCTACCTTGGACGACCAAACCAAAGCGCGGATCGACCTGAATAATCGCGCCAGAGTGCAACGCGCTTGGGAAGTTCTGCGAACCACAGGTCGCCCGTTGGCCGACTGGCAAGACGATACGCCGCCGCCGCTGCTGCCCATCGAACAGAGCACCGCACTTGTTTTGCGGCCCGATGTTGAATGGCTCAACGATCGGATTGAGCGGCGGTTTGACATCATGCTGGACCAAGGCGCACTGGACGAGGCACGCGCGATCCTGCCTGATTGGGACCCAGCTTATCTGTCCTCCAAAGCCATTGGCGCGCCCGAACTCATAGCCCATCTCAATGGTGAAATGACCCTCGCAGAGGCCCGCACAGCCGCGATTATCGCGAGTCGTCAGTACGCAAAACGGCAACGAACATGGTTCAGAAATCGCATGAAACTCTGGACATCGATCTCATTGCCTTGCTAGGCATTGGCAACAATATGTTTCCGTAATGGCACAAGAACAACCTTGAGGTGATTGCGAATTCCGATATTGTTTCACAATTCGAACATTCGGAGTCGCAATGCAAAGCCACCAATTTTCCCATCTCAGCGATTTGGAAAATCGATTGGCTCTGTCAGCAGTGCATCAACCTACCCCTGCGACGCGGTGGAAGACGGAATGCCTGCACAGTCACCCGACCCCGCGCCTATTGATCTTCACCAAAGGTCAGGGTCGCATCACGGTTGCAGGCCTGACCAGTGGGTATGGTCCGAACAACGTGATCTTCATCCCTGCCCACACGCTCTTTGGCTATGAGATCGGCCCAACCGTCTTTGGCTACATGCTGTCGATTCCGTCGGCTATGTCAGGTGATTGGCCCGAGGAACCTGTGCACATGCGTCTGCGAGATGTGGTGGCACAGAAAGAACTGATCTCGCATGTCGATGCGCTCGAACGGGAACTCAAGTCGGATAAAGAAGGCCATAATCGTGCGGCTCTCTATCTGCTCGGTATTCTGTCGGTGTTTATCGAACGGCAACTGACCGACAATCCGCCAAAGGACACCATGGCGCGGGCGGCAACGACATCGGCACGTCTTGTCGCTGCCTACACGGATTTGGTTGAACGGGATTTCGCGACGGGCAAAGGTGTATCGGACTACGCAGCCGCATTGGGGGTGACAGCGACCCACCTCACCCGCTGCTGCAACCAAACCTGCAGTCGCTCGGCCATCGCGCTATTACAAGACCGCATCTTGTTTGAGGCCCGCACGCTCCTTCAAATGACGAAAATCCCGGTCAAAGATATTGCGGCGCTTTTGGGTTTCTCTTCCGCGGCCTATTTCACCCGCAGTTTCCAAGGCGAAACCAAACTGACACCAAGCGCATTCCGCAAGGCGTCGCAGGCTTAACTGCCGTAGATCACGCGCACATAGTTGCGGGTTTCGCGATAAGGCGGAATACCACCGTGCCGTTCAACGGCCTCTGGCCCCGCGTTATACGCCGCCAGAGCAAGCCGCCAATTCCCGAACCGATCGTATTGCTGCCGCAGATACCGAGCCCCGCCTTCAAGGTTTTCCGCGGGATCGTGTGGATCGACACCCAAGAGACGCGCAGTCTGTGGCATCAATTGAGCAAGCCCAATTGCGCCTTTCGGACTTACCGCACCTGGGTTCCAACCGCTTTCTTGTTGGACCAATCGCAGGAAAAGTCCTGACGGTATTCCATAACGGTTCGCCGCCGCCCGCGCCATTTGCAGATAAGGACCGCTATAGCTGCCCAGAAATTCGGGCCCATTGATCGTCGGAACGCGGAACTCCTCGGGTTGAAGGCGGATAGAGTTGGAATATTGCTCAGACGCACGACCATCGAGGATCGCGGTTTGGCTTTGAAACAACGCCATTCTTGACGATGTGGACACACTATCCGCACCGGCAACTCCGCTCAGGCCTGACAAGACAAAAGCGGCTAACACACTCAATTTACGCATAAATGGCCTCGGCTCATCCAATCCGCTGCGTAACTTAGTGCATTTTAGGCTAGTCCGCCAGCTTTTGGCATGTCCTTCGGCGGTTCTTTGCGTTCGATAAGAGGCTGCGCAAGTAGATCATCAACCAAAAGCCCCAACAACGCGCCGCGCCCAGAGGTCCCAGATTTGCGGTAGATCGCGTTGAGGTGCGCCTTGACCGTTCCCTCAGCCGTTCCGCGCAGTTCGGCAATCTCGGCGATATCCAGCCCCTTGATCGCAAAAGTCGCGACATCCGCCTCGGACGGTGTAAGCCCCCATTCGTGGAAATACTGCTCCATCAAATCATGAAGAGCACCAGAGGCGATCGATAGCCCCCGTTCGGCATGGGCATTTCTGCGCAGCAACCGAACCAGAAACCGACCTTCTAATATCACCGCCACGATCAGCGACAGTGTGGCAACCATTTCGACATGTAGATGCACGTCATTCAGGGCCGCCATGCCGTCAGCGATGATATCAGCAACCGCGTCAGAGAGGAAAAACACACTACAGGCCGACTGGGTCACGATGAGAGCCAAAAGGCCGATGGTCGTTTTATCGGGCTTGGTCTTTGACGACATTCGTTAAACTTCCGTCGGGAGCGTCTTTGATCCAGTTACCATAGCTTTGGGAAGGTTGACACCGGTACGGCGGCTTTCCCAGACAACTGCGGCGATATGTGCAACGACGGAAAATTCCGCCCATGTCACGCAAATCTCATGCAGTTCTTTGACCCACTCGATGCCCCAGAACCGCAGGGTTGTCATCATATATCCAGTAATCGCGATTCCAATCAGGGTCACAATCAAGTTATAGATCATCAGCGCACCAAGGGGCGTATGGCCCACGTGTAACCGCTTCCGACCCGTCGCCATGTCAGACAGCTGACCCACAGAGCCAGAGATGCTCGGGGGAAAATCACGGAACCGCGCGTGACGCGACCCGATAAAGCCCCAGATGATCCGAAATGCGACCAGCCCTGCGACCACATAGCCAATCTGACGATGCAGCTGGGACTCTGGATCGGTGATCAACGCGTTCGAGGTAAAACAAATCACCAAGGACCAGTGAAATATCCTGACAAGCGGGTCCCAAACTTTGACGTTTTTCATAGTGGCCTCCTGATGCTGGCATTACGGGGACGGCGCAAAAGGGAGTTCGCGCCGTCCAACCGCAGGTGATTAGTTTTTGACTTCGATGATGTTCATGTCTGCATCGAGGTAGACCTCAAACGCTTTGCCATCTTTGATCGCGTAGGCTTCGATCATGCCGTCTTCCATTTGCACGGAACGCACTTCGTAACCCTGCGCGGTCAAAGCAGCGGTTGCCTGTGCTTTGACTTCGTCAGAAACGGGCGAACCAGCGACTGCAGCGCCAGCAACAGCGAACGAGAGAACAGATGCAGCGAGGATGGATTTGAAGGTCATAGGGTAATCTCCGAAATTGATGTGAACGGATCACCGTGATCCGTTGCTGATCAATTGCCCTGCCCTCTCAACCATTGGTATTGCACTGCGGTTGCATATGCCCGTCTTAGACCTGCGGTTAGAGGCTCCTATGACCGAAGTTTAGGTCGTCCGCCCCGATATTGGGGTTTCATTAACGCCGCTGGAGTGATGTAACGTCTGAAACGGTATTTTCAGATTCGAGGGGGACGCGGCATGGCCGGATCCGTGAACAAAGTTATCATCATCGGCAATCTTGGTCGTGACCCAGAGGTTCGCACCTTTTCCAACGGCGGCAAGGTTGTGAACCTGCGCATCGCAACGTCGGAAACCTGGAAAGACCGCAACACTGGCGAACGCCGCGAACGCACCGAATGGCACTCTGTCGCGATCTTTAACGAAGCGCTGGGCCGCATTGCAGAGCAATATCTGCGAAAAGGTTCGACCGTTTACATCGAAGGCCAGTTGGAAACCCGCAAATGGCAGGACCAATCTGGCGCCGACCGTTACTCGACCGAAGTCGTTCTGCGCCCTTACGGCGGCAACCTGACCCTGCTTGGCGGTCGTGGTGATGGCGGCAGCGGTGGCGGTGCTGGCGGTGGCTACGATGGCCCGCCCGCTGATGGTGGTTACGGTGGCTACGACGACCGTTCGTCTGGTGGCTCCAGCAACCAAGGCGGCGGATCGAACATCGACGACGAGATCCCGTTCTAAGAAACACAAAACCCCGCCACTGGCGGGGTTTTTCTTTAGGCAAATGGGGATTGATTAGGCCGCAGCCGCAACCGCCCGAATACGTTCGACCATCGCGCGGACACCGTTAGACCGCTGCGCAGACAGGTGGTCATTCAGGCCAAGCCGCCCCAGTTCTGCATGAGCGTCAATCGAGAGCACCTCAGACACTGGCACTTCGTTATATAGCGCCCCAAGGATCGCCACGAGACCTCGTACGATCATCGCGTCGCTTTCCCCACGGAACCGAAATACGCCATCTGAAATCTCAGGCACGAGCCAAACCTGCGACGCACAGCCTTCAACCTTGGTTGCGGGCACTTTGAACGCATCTTCAAGCGGCGGCATCGCCTTGCCCAATTCGATGACATGACGATAGCGATCTTCCCAGTCGTCTAGGAAATCAAAGGTATCGGCGATGTCTTCGAATGCTTGCGTGGCCATAATGCGTCCTTTCTGTTGCCCCATGACTTAGGTGGCATCACATGAAACGTCCAGAGGGTGCTTTTCAACTCGGTTCAATCCCGTTATCCCTTTGGCAACGATACGGGAAAGGAAATTCCAATGTTGCGACCCATCGGGATGGCTGCTTGTCTGGTTCTGACAGTTTCGGGGTGTTCCCGTTTGGCAGGATCGCCCGTGAACCCGATGAATTGGTTCAACAAAGATCGTGAAGCACCTGTCGCCACCGCACCGCAAGCCACACAGCCCTTGGTCCCAACCAAACGTGACGTGGTTGTCGTCGATAGCCGCGATCTGATCGCGCAGGTGATCTCTGCCGAAATAGCACAAACCCCATCGGGCGCGATCTTGCGTGCGACAGGCGTTGCCCCGACCCAAGGCTATTTCAATGCGGAACTGGTCCTCGAGAGCATCCAGAACGGCACAGCGACCTATGCGTTCCGCGTCGAACGCCCTGCCCGCTTTGAAATCGAAGGCACCGCTGCATCCCGCACTATCACAGCCGCAACGGTTTTGTCGGCGGGTGACCTAGCAGGTATCCGATCCGTAATCGTCAAAGGTGCTGGGAATACTTTGACGGCCCGCCGTTAAAGGCGGATCGTCACCACATTGGTGCCCTTGGTCGCCAGCGCAACCTTACCCTGACACAAGAGCAGCGCCTCTTCGCCAAAGACCTCACGACGCCAGCCGGACAAGGCAGGCACATCACGTTCGCCCGCTGCAATCGCATCGAGGTCTGCAGAGGTCGCGATCAGTTTTTGCGCAACGCCTTCTTCTTCGGCTTTAGCTTTCAACAGCACGCGTAGAAGGTCCGCGATCGCAGGATTCACCTGTAGCTTTTCACGGGTCAGATCAGGCTTTGGCGCCTTTTCGGGCGGGGTCGCAATACCAGCTTTCACAGCGGCCAAGATACCATCGGCAATCTCGCCCTTGCGAGCTTCGCGCAGCAACAATCGAGACCGCGCGAGGTCTTTTTCGTTCTCGGGTTTGGTCGAGGCCAATTCCACCAACGCATCATCTTTATACACACGACTGCGCGGGATGTTGCGGGTCTGGGCGAATTCCTCGCGGAAGCGCGCCAACTCTTTGACGATCGACAGGAACTTGCCCGAATTGGTGCGGGTTTTGACGCGCATCCACGCATCTTCGGGATGGGTGCGATAGGTGTCTGGGTCCTTGAGGACAGCCATTTCCTCGGACACCCAACGTTCACGTCCCGATTTGGCAAGGCGTTTGGACAGAACCTCGTAAATGTCGCGCAAGTGCGTCACGTCGGCCAGCGCATAGGTCAACTGCGCATCGGTCAGCGGACGCCGCGACCAATCGGTGAAACGTGACGATTTATCGAGCGATGCATTGGCGATCTTGCGCACCAATGTCTCATACCCGACCTGTTCGCCGTAGCCGCAAACCATCGCAGCAACTTGGGTATCAAACAGCGGCTCAGGGATCACGCCGCCTTCGACAAAGAAAATCTCGAGGTCCTGACGCGCCGCGTGGAACACCTTCACCACATCCGTATTACGGAAAAGGTCATAGACGGGTTCGAGCGACAAGCCTTCCACCAGCGGATCAACCAGCACAGCATCCGACCCAGCGTCGTCCTGATACGCCATCTGAAGAAGGCAAAGTTTGGAGTAATACGTGCGTTCACGCAAAAACTCTGTATCGACAGTCACATAGGGACGTTTGGCGGCTTCTGCGCAAAAGGCGGCCAGCGCCTCGGTCGTGGTGATCGTCTTCATACTAAGTCCGTAAACTGCTCTTGATCGATATCTTTAAGGCAATTCACCAACAAAGGAAAGTTACCCTAGAAACAGAGGAGTACGATCCCCAACCGCATAGCGACGCAGGACCGCGGGATAGAGTTTGTGTTCCCATGTCAGCAAAAGTGACGCGAGGGTATCGGCGGTATCGCCTGCCTCAATCGCGATCTTTGCTTGACCGAGGATCGGCCCACCATCCAGCTCTGCCGTGACTTCATGCACGGAACAGCCATGTTCAGTATCGCCCGCCTCAAGCGCGCGTTGGTGCGTGTGCAGGCCTTTATATTTGGGCAAAAGCGACGGATGGATATTGAGCATCCGACCACCCCAGTGGCTCGTGAACCTTTCGGTCAGGATACGCATGAAACCTGCACAACAAATAATGTCGGGCTTGGCCTCTTCCAATACGCGGGTCAATTCAGCTTCGAACGCCTCGCGGTCTTTGCCGAATGGTTTGTGATCGACGACAGCGGTCGCCACGCCCAGATCAGCGGCCTTTTGTAGACCGCCAGCATCAGCGACGTTTGAAACAACCAAAACAGGCGTCGCTGGGTGATCGCCCGATTGCATATCCTTTACCAGCGACACCATGTTGGAGCCGCCGCCAGAAATCAGGATTGCAACGCGTTTGGTCACAGAAGTTTGCCTGTGTAAGTCACGCCAGCCTGATCGGTCACGGTGCCGATGCGGGTCACAGCTTCGCCTTCAGCGGTCAGCAGCGCAGCGATTTCGTCCGCGCGATCAGCCGCAACGACAACGATCATACCGATGCCAGAGTTGAAGGTTTTCAGCAGTTCTTTTTCTTCCATGTTGGCGGTTTCAGCCAACCAACGGAACACCGCAGGAAGCTCCCACGACGACAGGTCGATCGTTGCACCCATATCGTCAGGCAGAACGCGTGGCAGGTTTTCAGTCAGACCACCACCTGTGATGTGGGCGAGAGCGTGAACGCCCCCTGCCCGCACAGCCGCCAGAGCTTGTTTCACATAAAGACGGGTCGGCGCGAGAAGTGCCTCACCCAGTGTGCCGTCAGAAAACGGGCTCGCCGCGTCCCAGCCGAGGCCAGAGAGTTCAACAACCTTGCGCACGAAGGAATAGCCGTTCGAGTGCACGCCGTTGGAACCAAGACCCAACAGAACGTCACCGACCTGAACGCCAGCGGGCAGATCAGCGCCACGCTCCATCGCACCAACGGCAAAACCAGCGAGGTCGAAATCGCCATCATGATACATGCCGGGCATTTCAGCGGTTTCACCACCGATCAACGCGCAACCGCTGTCTTCACAGCCCTTTGCGATGCCGTTGATGATGCGGGTCGCGCTGTCCACGTCCAGTTTACCTGTCGCGAAATAGTCAAGGAAGAACAGAGGCTCTGCACCCTGACACACGAGGTCGTTCACGCACATCGCAACGAGGTCGATGCCAACGGTATCAACGTTGCCCGTATCGATGGCGATGCGGAGTTTCGTGCCAACGCCGTCGGTTGCCGCAACGAGGATCGGATCCACATAACCCGCGCCCTTGAGGTCGAACAGAGCGCCAAAACCGCCCAGACCCGCCATAACACCCGAACGGGCCGTGCGTTTCGCGGCAGGTTTGATCCGTTCAACAAGCGTATTGCCTGCGTCGATATCCACACCCGCGTCTGCGTAAGTCAGGCCGTTTTTCTTGGTCATGAGAGTCCCCTAGCTAGCTTGCCGCTGCGATAGCTTATTCAGGCTACGGGGGCAACGTCCATCAACACCCCATTTAGGTTAATCATACTAGCCTGCGGGTTTTATCCCTAGTCGAGTGTCCTACGGAACCTGAACAGCGCCAGAACTGCCAGCCCAAAAGCAAAGAGGACCAGCGCAAAGAACGGTCCTGCAACCGCTGAAAAATCCGCACCCTTAAGCATCACCGCACGAATAAGCCGCAAGAAATGCGTAAGCGGGAATATCTCACCTATCACCTGCGCCCAATCTGGCATCCCACGATATGGGAACATGAACCCAGAGAGCAAAAGCGATGGCAGA
Source organism: Aestuarium zhoushanense (assembly GCF_056431045.1). Classification (NCBI taxonomy): domain Bacteria; kingdom Pseudomonadati; phylum Pseudomonadota; class Alphaproteobacteria; order Rhodobacterales; family Paracoccaceae; genus Aestuarium; species Aestuarium zhoushanense. The sequence goes on along the minus strand of NZ_JBWKMA010000015.1, from coordinate 81,520 downwards.
AAGAAAAAGAAGGTAAGCTGCATCGCCTGCATTTGGGTTCGTGACACCGTGGACAACAGATACCCCAAGATCACCAATGCCAGCACGAACACGAATACCCCCGCTAGCACGAGCGAGAGCGAACCCACGAACGGCACACTGAACACCAGTTTTGCAGCCACCAGAACCACGACGACCTGCACCGCGCCTACGATGAGATAGGGCACCACCTTGCCCAGCATGATCTCAAGCGGATTTGCGGGCATCGACAGGAGGTTCTCCATCGTGCCTCGCTCCACCTCCCGCGTCAGCGCCATCGCGGTCATCATCACCATCGTCAACTGCAGGATCACCCCGAGCAAACCAGGGACGATGTTGTATTGCGTGATGCCTTCGGGATTGTAGCGGCGATGCACGATGATCTCTGTCCCGTTCGACGAGGCCTGACCCTGCCCTGCCTCCCTCAACAGCGCAGAATTCGCGACCGTGCTGAGTGTTGAGATCGCACCAGAGGCCACCGACGGGTCCGTCGCATCCGCCTCGATCAGAATGCTCGCTTGGTCGCCCCGCTCAATCCGTCGTCCGAAATCAGACGGCACCGTCACGACAAAAGCGACCTCGCCACGGGATATCATATCCTCGGCCTCACCCTCGGTCGCATTTGGGGCGATGAACCGATAATAGCCCGTCAGTTCCAATGCCGTGACCATCGCGCGTGTATAACGGTCTTGAGTCGGGGACACGAGCGCGGCAGGCAGCGCCTTGGGATCGGTATTGATCGCAAAGCCAAAGAGCATCAACTGCATCAACGGCACACCCAGCATCATCGCAAAGGTCACACGATCCCGCCGCATCTGGATCATTTCCTTTATCAAAAGCGCGACAAGCCGATGGAGCGAAAAGAACCTGTTCATTGCATATTGTCCTGCGCCGCACCCATCAGTTGGATAAACACATCCTCTAGGCTGGTGTCAGACAATTCGGCGTGGCTACCTGTCTGAAACGCGACCGTATCCACGCTGGTTTTCAGAGCCATCGCATCCCGCCCAACGACGTGCAACGTTGCGCCAAAAGGCGCTACTTGATCGACACCAGCAGCGCCGCGCAAAAGCCGCGCGGCCTGTGCCGTGTCGCCACCCGTCACAACATAGGTGGTAAGCGCCGCCCCTTGGACGACCTCTGGCACGGTGCCTTGTGCGATCAGATCACCGTAAGAGATGTAGGAAATGCGGTGACAGCGTTCCGCCTCGTCCATGTAGTGCGTAGAGACCAACACAGTCAGACCACCATGCGCCAAGGCATGGATTTCGTCCCAAAACTCGCGTCGCGCCTTTGGATCAACGCCCGCCGTCGGTTCATCCAACATCAGGAGCGCAGGTTTGTGCATAATGCAGGCCGCCAAGGCCAAACGCTGCTTCCACCCGCCCGAGAGCGACCCCGCCAGTTGATCCTTGCGCGCCGTCAGACCGAGATCGGCAATCGTATCGCGCACGACTTGCCGTTTCGGCGACATCCCATAGAGCCCCGCGACAAAGCTCAGGTTTTCTGCAATCGTCAGGTCCTCGTAGAACGAAAACCGTTGTGTCATGTAGCCGACCTTGCGTTTGATAGCGCGACGCTCGGTTCGGATGTCATGCCCCAAGACGCGGCCTTCGCCACTGTCTGGCTCCAACAGCCCACACATCAACCGAATGGTCGTCGTCTTGCCTGACCCGTTTGGACCAAGAAACCCCATGATCTCGCCCTTGCGAACATCAAGGCTGACGTTGTTCACGACGGTCTTTTCACCGAACCGCTTGGTCAGACCACTGACCGATATGGCGAGGTCACTCATGGCAACCGCACATTTACGATCTGCCCCGGATTAAGGTCGTGATCCGATGTCGGGCGAGCCTCGATCAAATACACCAGCTTTTGACGGTTCTCGACCGAGTAAATGACAGGCGGCGTGAACTCTGGATCGCTGGCGATATAGCTAATCGTGGCGGTCAGTCCCTCGGCGCAACCATCACATTCGACCGTGAGCATATCCCCGACTGAAATCAACGCATAAGACGTTTCAGGCACGTAGAGGCGCAATTTCACAGCGCCCTGAGGCAGAACCGATAACACAGGCGCAGTTGGGCCTGCGATCTCGCCCTCTTGGCGCAGAATATCGACCACGGTGACAGGCACCGACAGGGACAACTCGCGCTGCTCTAGCTGCCATTCGGCCCGATTCAAGGCCGCATTGGCCGCGGCCACGACAGCCTCCGCCTGCGCGATGGCTTGCGGACGGGCGGGAAGTCGCGCCACCGCCAATTCAGCGGAAACGACAGCAACTTTGGACGCAGCAACCTGTGCCGCCGTAATCGCATCGTCGCGCTGGGCATCTGTGATCACGCCACGGGTGAAAAGCTGCTCTAACCGATCCCGTTCGCGGTTCGACTCATCCGCTTGCAAAGTCGCCGAGGCAAGGTTCGCCTCGATCACCGCGATTTCCTCAGGCCGAGCCCCCTCTTGCAAGTTGGCGAGCTGGCTTTCTGCCTGCGCCACATTCGCCTGCGCCTCAGCCAACGCAATCTCGGCATCGTGGCGTTCCATCGCGACCATCACCGTATCGGCCGCAATCTGATCACCCCGCGCCACGGTAATCTCGCGGACCTGCGCCACACTGACGGGCGCAACAAGGGTGTAATCCCCTTCGACATAACCCGTCGCGAAAGACGCACCGTCGCTACAGCCCGATAGCAAACCAGCAATGATCGGTAGACTACATAGAATGCTCACGGCGTTGTCCTTTCGGAATGCGGCTCTGTCCACTCACTAACAAGTCATCGCCCGTGGCGGCCTAAGTGCAATAGGTAAATGAACCTGCAACGCCGGCGCATTGACCTCGATCAGGTTAGGGCAAACATTTAACCAACTGTCTTTTAGCCAAAAATCAGCCAACCAAGTCCCTTGCGCGCTTAGCGAATGCTCGCGCCAGAGGTGCCATATCTGCGGCATTCGACGCCGTCGCTGTGCCTTGTGCCACGCGGTCCCGAATACCGACAAAGATCACGGCAAAGCGGAACAAAGAAAATATTACATGGAAATCGCTGAGCCGCGCTGCCGTTTTGGCTGTTTCAAAATAACGTGCCGCGAACTCCTCTTTGGTTGGAATGCCCAGAGCCGCCCAATCGAGCCCCAATATCCCGCCGTATTCCTCTGGCGCCGAATGCCATGTCATCGAACAGAACCCCAAATCCGCCATCGGATGGCCGAGCGTAGACAGCTCCCAATCAAGGATCGCAATCACCCGTGGCTCTGTCGGATGGAACATGAGGTTCCCCAGACGAAAATCACCATGAGCCACGGCCAATTCACCATCATCGTCGGGTTGGTTTTCTGTCAGCCAATTGGCGAGGAACTCCAGATCAGGGATGGTCTCGCCAGTCGATGCAAAGAGCTGTTTCGACCACCGACGCACTTGCCGTTCAAAGTAATTTCCCGGCGGACCATAATCGCCCAGACCCGCCTCTGACGGCACAACACTGTGCATTTTCGCCATCGCATCCGCCATACCCAGATAGATCGCACGGCGTTCATCCGGCGTCATGTCAGGCAGGCTACAATCTTCGAACACACGCCCATCCAAACGCTCCATCAAATAGAACGGTGTACCGAGCGTTTCGGCGTCTTCATGAAATAGGATCGTTTTGGGCACTGGCACGCCTTGGGCGCCCAGTGCATTCATCACCCGATATTCACGATCAATCGCATGTGCGCCTTTTAGGATCGGTCCATCGGGTTGTTTACGCAGAACCATACGGCGGCCGCCGTGGGTGACAAAGTATGTTGGGTTGGACTGGCCGCCTGAAATCTTGGTCAGTTCCGACAGATCCGCAGAGCCAAATGTAGCGTCGAGAAATCCATGTAGGGTCGATTGATCCATCACAGGTCCCCTCCGCCAAATCGCTCTTTGGCCTCTTGGCGCAGGATTAACTTCTGAACCTTCCCCGTAGCGGTTTTCGGGATCGAACGCGGCACGAAATACCGTGGCCGCTTGAACCCTGCGAGGTGTTCGCGACAATGCGCCTCGACCTCTTCAATGGTTCCACCGTCCCGCAATTCGATAAATGCACAAGGCGTTTCGCCCCATTTTTCATGAGGCGCCGCGACCACAGCCGCCAGCGCAACAGCCTCGCAGCGATGCAAAACATCCTCGACCTCAATCGACGATACGTTTTCCCCACCCGTAATGATGATGTCCTTTGCTCGGTCTTTGATCATCAAACGACCATCTGGCAACACCACGGCGAGGTCACCCGTGCGGAACCAACCATCGCGGAGCGCCTCGGCCGTCGCATCGGGATTTTTCAGATAACCCGCCATGAGGGTGTTCCCGCGCAAAACGATCTCACCCGTCGTTTCGCCGTCGTGCGGAACCTCTTGATCAGCCTCATCAAAGACCCTGAGGACACAGGCCGTCGTATGACGCTTCCCTTGCGAGGCAAGGTATTTCGCCCGAACGCTCGCCTTTGCCTCGCGCAATTTATGTGGCAAATGGTTCACGGTTGCAGGGCCGTAGCATTCGGTCAGCCCATAGAGGTGAGACAGATCGAACGCCAAGGCATCCATCCTCTCGATCAAGGAGGAGGTCGGAGCTGCACCACCCGTTCCGACCTTAACTGGACGCGACGTAGCTGACCGTTTTACCCGATCTGGATGGTCGAGCAGCATGTAGAGCACAACAGGTGCGCAGAAGAAAGTCGTGACGCCATGATCCTCAATCGCGCTGTAGACCTGTGACGGGTCTACCCCATCAAGGCACACATGCGTCCCGCCCGCAGAGGTCACAGCCCAGCCGTGGCACCATCCGTTGCAATGGAACAAGGGCAGCGTCCAGAGATAGACCGTATCGCGGTCGAACCCCAAGGCATCCGCATTGCCGAGCGCGTTCATATAAGCACCCCGATGGTGCAGAACGACGCCCTTGGGATTGCCAGTCGTGCCCGACGTATAATTCAAGGCAATCGGCTGCCAGTCATCAGTCACCACACCGCGCCAATCGATCCGTTCGGGCAATCGCCCCGATGCGATGTCGAAATCCTTCCCAAACACATGAACAGGCAGCGTATCCGACGCGCGGCCTAGATCAGCACGCGGTGCGTCGGTGATCAGAACTTTGGCCTCGCAATGCCGCACGATGAACTGCACGGTATCGGCATCGAGCCGCGTGTTGATCGCATTTAGAACCGCACCCAAAGTCGGAACGGCAAAATGCGCCGCAAGCATTTCTGGGATATTGCCCGCGATGACCGAAACCACATCGCCCTTGCCAACACCCAAATCGCGCAACCGCCCAGCAAGGCGCTGCACCATCGCATCGAACTCTGCCCAAGTGATCCGTTGTTCGCCCCAAACGATGGCCAATGCATCTGGCTGCTCCGCCACAGTTCGGTCGAGCATATCGAGCGGCGTCATAGGCACATGGTTTGCCTGAGATGGGCTGAGGTGTGATGCCGAAAACATCATTCGCCCTCCACCGACCATTTCCAGAAATCGCGTCCATTGGCGATCAGATCACGGGTCAGCACCATCTTATGCACCTCATCCGCACCATCGACCAAACGGGCCTGACGGGCGTAGCGGTAAATCCATTCGAGGACGGTATCCTTTGAATATCCACGCGCACCGTTAATCTGGATCGCACGGTCCGCTGCGTCATGGAGGATGTTTGCAACCTGTATTTTAGCCATTGAAATCTCTTTCTTGGCAAAGTTCCCGCGATCAATCTCCCATGCCGCTTTCATCACCAGCATACGGCCCACTTCGATCCGCATTGCCAGATCACCCAGCATCAGTTGCACGCTTTCGCGGTCGATAAGCCGCTGCCCGAACCCTTCGCGCCGTTCAGCATATTCGGTCGCGATTTCCAGACACCGTTTCGATAGACCGAGCCACCGCATACAATGGGTCAAACGCGCAGGCCCCAGACGGGTTTGCGTGACTTTGAGCCCGCGACCCTCCTCCATCAGAACATCCTCAACAGGGATTTTCAGACCGTCAAAGCGGATTTCGCAATGGCCGCCATGCTCTTCGGGCCCCATGATCGGGATGCGGCGGGTGATTTCCCAACCGGGTTGATCCTTGTGGAACAGAAACGCTGTGTGGCCACGGCGGGCATCGTCAGAGGTGCGAGCAAGAAGAATAAAATGCTCCGCCCCTTCGGCCCCTGTTATGAACCACTTATGTCCATGGACAACATAGTGATCGCCCTGCCGTTCTGCGCGGGTCAGCATCATCCCCGGATCAGACCCGCCACCCGGATGCGGTTCGGTCATCGCAAAAGCAGAGCGCACCTTTCCCTCAACAATAGGAGCAAGCCATTTGGCCTTTTGCTCAGGCGTGCCAAGCGCCTCTAGCACCATCATATTCCCGTCATCGGGCGCGGCGGAATTGAACACTACAGGACCAAAGATCGAACGGTTCATTTCTTCATAGCAAACCGCCATGCCCATTTTGCCCAGACCGCGCCCGCCTGTTTCAGGCCGCAGTTGGAGGCACCACAGACCTTGAGCCTTGGCCTCGGCTCTAAGGCGCTCCAACTGATCGGGATGGATATTCCCGTGCTCATCATAATTCGCCGGATCTCCCTCGAGAGGGATGATCCGATCATTCACAAACGCTGCGATCTCTAGGCGGAGCGTTTCGACCTCTTTTGTAATCGTGAAATCCATGTGTCCCTCCTTAAAGCGATGAAACCAGATGCCCGCCGTCAACGGCGATCTCGGACCCTGTCATGTAGGCCCCTGCATCTGACGCGAGCAGCAGAAGCGGCCCATCTAAATCCTGCAACCGACCAAGCCGCCGTTGCGGGATACGTTTGATCAACGCTTGCCCTGCATCGGTCGCAAAGAAATCGGTATTCAACGGCGTCTCAATGTACCCAGGGCACAGCGCATTCACACGGATGCCATAGCGCGCCCATTCCAGTGCGGTGGCCTTGGTCATTTGAACCAATGCGGCCTTGGACGTGGCGTAGGCCGCAACCGTGCCAGCAACCCGCAAGCCAAGGATAGAGGCGATGTTGATAATCGATCCGCCGCCGTTGTCTTTCATCTTTTGGGCAGCGGCTTGGCTCACGAGGAAGGCACCCTTGAGATTGATATCCATCGTGCGGTCCCACTCCGCTTCCGAATAGTCCATCGCTGGCCCCGCTGCAGAAATGCCCGCGTTATTGACGACAATATCGAACGGCTCTGCGCAAACTTCGGCAACGCTGGCTGCATCGGTGACATCCAACCGCACGGCTTTGGCCCTGCCCCCAATGTTGGTGATCTTCTCACAAACGCCCTGCAATTCCGCCAAACGACGTGCGCCCAGCGTGACTTCCGCCCCCTGCGCCGCGAGCACTTGCGCGAAGTGCGCGCCAAGCCCGCTTGATGCGCCAGTGACCAGCGCCTTGCGTCCTTTCAGCATATCTTCCTCCCCAAAGATATTTCGAACGAGCGTTCGATAGATTTACAATACACAAGACTTCACCTATGAAAAGACCCCATGACGCTACGGACATCGACCACCCCTGACGCCCGCATCACCGACGATTTGTCGATGGATGCCCTTTGTCGGCAGATGCTGGAACGGCATGCCGACACGATCAAGGTTCGCAAACCAGATGTGGCCGCAGCGAAGCTATCGAGGATTGTGGAATCGGTGCTGCGCCTATCGAACCGCAACGGATTTCACGCCACCAGCATGCGCGACATCGCAAATGATACCGGCCTGAGCATGGGCGGCCTTTACGCCTATTTTGACAGCAAAGAGACGCTTCTCTCCATGGTTCTAGAGACCGTGATTTCCACGGCCACCGCGCAATTGATCCTACCGCCTGCCCTGCCCGTCAAAGACCAACTCGAATGGCTTATTCATCGCCATATCCTCATGACCGAAGCTATGACGGATTGGTTCGTTTTCGCTTACCTTGAGGCCAAATCGTTTCCGCCCGAACAACGCGCCCGCGCGGTTCAGAGTGAGGCGGAAACCGAAACCGTGTTCGCGAAAGTCATCGAACAAGGAGCTAATGACAGGATTTATCAAACAGACGACGCGCAACTCGACGCGGCGCTGCTGAAACCACTGCTTCAAGACTGGTATGTCAAACGCGGCAAATGGCGCAAACGTGGGCTCACACCAGAGGCCTATGCCGAGCGCGTAACGGCCATGATCCACACCAAACTGACGGCCTGAAACCGCATCAATTTGACATTTAAGGGAAGTGGCGGACAGACAGGGATTCGAACCCTGGAGACGGTCTCCCGCCTACACACTTTCCAGGCGTGCGCCTTCGACCACTCGGCCACCTGTCCGTGACGCGGGGTTTAGCCGCAACGGATTAGGGAATGCAAGAGCCTCTTGCAAAAATTCCGCACTGAATCGGCGTCTTATTCGATGTGAATGGAAACGCGACGGTTCTGCGCGCCTTTCTTTTCGATTTTCCCGATCCGAACGGCCCCGATTTCCGAGGTCCACGCAACATGAGTGCCGCCACAGGGCTGCAAATCGACGGTCTGTTCGCCCTCACCGATCCGCACCAATCGGATGCGCCCAGACCCACGCGGCGGCTGGACCGACATCGTCTTGACCAGTTCAGGATTTGCGTCGAGTTCTGCATCTGTGATGTATTCGTCCGTTACCCGATGATCCCCCGCGATCAGGTGGTTCAGCGCGGTCTCTAGCGCTTCTTTATCGCTCGGCGCTTCGGGCATATCGAAATCGAGCCGCCCTTTGTCCACGCCAATCGACCCGCCCGTCACAGGGAGCGGAATCACAACAGATAAAAGGTGCAACGCTGTGTGAACCCGCATCAGACGATACCGACGGTCCCACTGAATTTCCTGCGTGACTGTGGTACCAACGGGTGGCAATGGCGCAGGCTCTGCCGGAACCAGAACGATATCATCGCCCTCCCCTTTGATCGTGGTCGCGATCTTCATCTGACCGCCATCCCAGGTCAGCTGCCCGCTATCCCCAGGCTGACCGCCCGCCGTTGGATAGAAAATCGTCGCATCCAGAACGATCCCGCCTTCTTCGGTCAATGACCTCACGGTCCCAGTTGTGGAACGGCAATAGGCATCATCACGAAACAACGGCTGGGTCATATCAGGTCTCCGGGTCTTGGTCCGATCGGGGATGTAGGGCTTCGGGGTTACGCAGCCAGATGTCGCGCTGCGCAAATGGAATTTCGATACCTTCGGCGGCAAAGCGTTCGGCGATCGCATGGTGAATTTCGGATTTTGTCACGACCGAGAAATAGACGTCCCGCAACACAGCCCGAATTTCGAAATCAAGGCTATCTGCCCCGAATCCTACGAACAACACATTAGTGGCTGGGCAAATGACAACCATCGGATGGGCTTCTGCGATTTCGCGCAGGATCGCCTCAACCCGTTTGGTATCCGTGCCGTAGGCCACGCCGACACTTACGGTGATACGACCAGCTAGGCTGCCTCTGGTCCAGTTCGTCACCTGTCCGCTCACGAGATCCGCGTTCGGCACAATAACGTCCTGACGGTCAAACGTCTCAATCCGCGTTGCACGCACAGAGATGTCTCGAACGATACCCATCTGGCCGTTCACTTCGATCCAATCCCCCTCAGAGATCGGACGTTCGATCAAAAGTATGATGCCAGAGACAAAGTTCGACACGATGGTCTGCAAACCAAAACCGATACCGACAGAGAGCGCACCGGCGACAATCGCGAGGCTCGATAGGTCAATGCCTGCAGTCGTGATCGCAATAACGGCAGAAAGGAAGATACCCAAATACCCAAGGCCAGAGACAACCGCGTTCTGCCCGCCAATATCCAGCTTTGTCTTTGGTAGAACTGTGGACCGCAGCGTTCCCTGAACAAAACGCGTCATCGCGTAGCCCGCGCCAAAGATCACAACGAAAGTTAAGAAGTCGGTCGGTGAAATCCGCGTATCACCGAGGGTAAAGCCCTCGCGGAAACGGGTCCACACTTCGAGAAGGTCCGCCTCGCGCGCGCCCCAAATCAAAGCCAAGAGCGGAACAGAGAGAAGAAGTAGCGCAAAGCCGATCAGGACAGGGATCAAGGCTTCGGCTGCAGTATCTACTGCTCCCGTCAGCATCACATAGAGGTCGAGCACTAACCGCTGCAGCAATAGAACCACCGCTAGAACAGCGAGCGTGTTCACCGTTGGATACAACAGCGCCTGTGCACCGCTCGAATAGCCAGCAATGGCAAGGATCGGCGACAGAACCGCGACAATCGTCACCGCCTGACCGAGCACCGATATGATGCGATTGCGATAGACCTCAGGATCGTCTCCATCTTTGCAGTGATGAACGATCAGTCGACCGAATTGGAACAGGAACACAGAGGCCACGAGTTCGATCGGGAACAACACGACAGTGCCGGCCAATCCGGTGGTATCGCCCACTCCGACCACGGCGACCATGACCGCACCAATAGCCAATGCCCAGAACAACCGTTGAAGGATACGACGGCCGCGTAGACGGTCGTCGGCGGACATACACAAGGGGCCTTTTTCGCCTTCAATCACGCTAAAGAACTGCATCGACAGCCAGCGCCCGACGATCACATACATTGCCGCACTAGGAAGCGCCGACAAGATCGTCGTCCCGCGAAACCCCAAGATTTGCGTCGCGGCGAGAGCCTCTGTCAGCAGCAAAACCGCGATATAGGGCAGCGCAATCAAGCCAAGCGATACAACGAATTTCCAAACGTCCGCGCCGCGTAGGTTCCGCTCTGTCACCTGACGGTTCAGGGCCATGACCCATGACCGCGACCGCCAGAACAAGCCGATAGACACAAGGATCATGAGGCCAGCCGCGCCGAAAAGATCGCTCCAAATGGTGCCGTTCTTAAAGCTGGTGGCGAATTTGGCTTTGCTCTCAACTACCACCGCCGAAAGACCCTGCCAAATCGCAGTGATCGCCAGCGACCAGTTCGCGGGGTCGGCGGGCGTTGCGCCACGGGTCGTCAAACGCTCTGCCTCGCGCATCCGCATCACGGCGTCGATCTCTCCGATCAAACCATTCGAACGCGTGTGTGCCTCTTGGGCGAGGATCACAGGCGACCGTAGGCGATTCAGTTGACCGTTCAACTCGGTCCGACGTGTCGAAATGGCGAGCGGCTCTGTCTCTCCATCCGCAGGAGCCGCACCCAGTGCATCGAGCTGCGCACGAACTGTCGCAATCCGTGACGCATTCAGCGATTGCGCGTCCAAAAATTGATCGCGCCATCCCGCGAGTTCAGCGCGCAGTCTGTCCAATGCAAAGGTTGATACCGCGCCCGATTCTAACGACCGTTCAGCCCGTGTCGCAACACGGTCCCATGCAGTGTAATCTGGCGCACCCTCGACGATAGTATCAGGAAGCTGCGGGCCAATGACTTGAGCAAAGGAAAGGGCTGGCACAACGGCCAACCATGCCACCATTGCTACGACAATAGCCCGAAGCGCTGACATCAATCTTCGAACACGCCTGGGATAGAGGACGGTCCGTGCTCCATCCATCCGGGAACCGGAAGGCCCTTCGATTTGAGGAAATCAGGGTTAAAGAGTTTAGACTGGTAGCGCGTGCCGTAGTCACACAGGATCGTCACGATCGTGTGGCCCGGCCCCATCTCTTTGGCCATGCGGATCGCACCCGCGACATTCACGCCAGACGACCCACCGAGGCAGAGCCCTTCGTGTTCGAGCATGTCAAAGACAACAGGCAGCGCCTCTTCATCAGGGATCTGGTAGGACATATCGGGGGTGAAGCCTTCGAGGTTCGCTGTGATGCGGCCCTGACCGATGCCTTCGGTGATCGAGGTGCCCTCGGACGCCAATTCGCCCGTGGTGTAGAAGCTGTGCAGCGCAGCGCCCATCGGATCAGCAAGGCCGATCTTCACGCCTTTGGGCTGGAGCGCCATGCCAACGCCCGCGAGCGTACCGCCCGACCCTACCGCACAGATAAAGCCGTCGACTTTGCCGCCTGTCTGTTCCCAAATCTCAGGCCCAGTGGTTTCGATATGTGCCTGACGGTTCGCAGTGTTGTCGAACTGGTTCGCCCAGATCACACCCTCTGGCGTGGTTTTCGCGAGTTCTTCGGCCAGACGGCCAGAGTAGCGTACGTAGTTGTTCGGGTTCTTATAGGGTGCAGCAGGCACCTGAACCAATTCCGCACCCGCAAGGCGCAGCATGTCTTTCTTTTCCTGCGACTGGGTCTCAGGAATAACAATCACGGTCTTAAAGCCCATCGAGGCGCCAACCAGAGCGAGGCCGATGCCTGTATTCCCTGCAGTGCCTTCGACAATCGTGCCACCTGGTTTCAGATCACCACGCGCAATCGCGTCCTTGATGATGTAAAGCGCAGCACGGTCTTTGACCGACTGACCGGGGTTCATGAATTCAGCCTTGCCCAAGATGGTGCAGCCAGTTGCCTCTGACGCGGCACGAAGCTTGATCAGTGGGGTGTTCCCGATTGCGGCGGCGAGGTCTTCTTTGAACTGCATGGTTTGGCCTTTCTGTCTGTCATCCCTGTGTAGGGGCGACGCGCCGATAACTCAAGCCAGTGCAGTGATCCCAGAGCGGTTTCGGTCAAGCCAGTATAACATCATGATCAAAGGCAGAACCGTGATTTCGCCGCTGTCCACCAAACCCAACGCCCGTTCGCGATCCAGAAGGTGAAGACGAATATCTTCCGCCTCTGTGTCTAGCCCGCCCAAACGCGGTAAATCATCGGGCAAATCGCAAATGCCGATGTAGCAGTAGAAAAATTCCGTGCAATTCCCTGGGGTTGGGTAAGCATTCGCCACAGGGAGCAGTTCACCAATGGTCAAACCCGCTTCTTCGACGGCTTCGCGGCGCGCTGCGTCCTCGGGCGTTTCGTAGTCATCCACGATGCCCGCGACTGGCTCTAGCATCCACGGATTCCCGTCTCTGCGGAAAAACGGACCTGTGCGGAACTGTTCCGTCAAAAGCACCCGATCCCGCACGGGATCATACGGCAAAACCAGCGCCGCATCGAAACCGACTGTGGTTTCTCTTGCCATCGGTTCCGCAATCACGCCGTTAAACGTCTCGCGCTCGAGGTCCACACCACGGAATTTATAAAAGTCACCAGACAGCACGCGGTTCTTTACAATTGCCGCATGACCAGCGGCGCGACGCACTTCGTTCGGCCCTGTTTCGCGCCCTGCCCGCACATGAGCCGCCGCCCTTGCCCGTATGGGTTTCCATTGCTGACGAAGGGCCTCACCGCTGAGCGGCGGTGAATGAAGCGCGATTTCTGCAGCGGCCATTCGCGACACATCGCCATCTTCCCGTTCCCAAGTCTCTAACGACCAAAGCTCACCACTCGAAACATTTGGAAGGTCCGCAAAATACACGCCCGCTTCGATCCCGTCGATCACGACCGAGCCACGGCTGTAGTCCCAGGGCAGTTCATAAGCGTCCAGACGCTCCATCTGCGCCTCTGACAGCCCACGCCAAAGCACACCTTTGGCCAGTTCACCGACCGCTGGCACCAACATCGGCACCGTCGTGCCTGCGACCCGTTCAACGCGGTAATCAGGCAAAACCGTTTCAGTCGGTGTGCCACCCTCGCCCGCGATCAGGTGGAACAACCGTGGATCGCGGAGCGACCCGAACACAAACAAATCCATCAGGAATCCATTTTTTCAGCGACAAATTCAGTCACGATCCCAATCACAATCGATCCAGCCAACAGAACGGCAATGACTGTCGGCTTTGCGAGTACCACGGCGAGATCGAAGGAAATCGCGATCCCCGACATCATCGCCTGCATCAACCCGTTATACCGCAACTCCGCCGACCGTAGCAGCATCTGGGTGAACCCGTGCAGCGCTAGGGTGCAAAACACGATCGCTACAAGTGCCGTAATACCGTTGCTGATCCCGCTCATGGTGCCCAAACCTGCACGACCACCCGCGATCCGCCAACCGAGGATCAAGGCGATGCCGCCATTGAACTCCGTGAAATACCAAGGCGTCAGGCCGAACGGGAACAACGGCACCATCAGGAAAGATGCCCCAATAAAGAGCGCTGCAAATCCAACTGCGCCAAAGAGTTTTGCAAAAGTGGGCATAGACACCGGTCCTTTTGAACATCGGTGCCTACTCACGCGCTCAGGTCGGGCGCGACACCGTTATCTGGGTCACGTCGCAGTTTCCGCTATGGAATGTTCCCGCGCAAGAGGAGAGATACAAATTCCACATTCGCCGAAAACGATCATCGAACCCCAACGCCGCGATCTGGTCCCATCGGTCATTGAACACATCCGACCAGCGCCGCAGAGTTTGGCTATAGCTTTCGCCAAATTCGATTGAGCCGTCCACGGTCATACCAGACTTTTCAACCTCTTTGCGCAGTACAGAGGGGCTCGGCAGCATCCCACCGGGGAAAATGTATTTCTGAATGAAATCAACACCCTTGCGATAAACCTCAAACCGACGATCCTGCACAGTGATAATCTGTAGCGTCGCCTTTGCCCCCGGCTTCAGACATTTGCGAACCGTTTCGAAATAAACGGGCCAGTATTTCTCACCGACTGCTTCAAACATCTCAATGCTCGCGATCCCATCATAGGTGCCCGTCTCATCGCGATAGTCCTGCATCTTTAGCGTGACGCGATCAGAAAGTCCTGCCTTTTCAATACGCTCACGCGCGTAATTCAACTGCTCCTTACTGATGGTAAGGCCCGTTACATGCAGACCACGTTCCTTTGCCGCGTATTCGGCAAATCCGCCCCATCCACAGCCGATTTCGAGCACATGATCACCAGCGCTCACGCCCATTGCGTCAACCATCGCCGCGTATTTCTGAATTTGCGCCGCTTCGAGGCTTTCCTGGCCGGTTCTGAAATAAGCCGACGAATACGTCATCGTATCATCGAGCCATAAGCCATAGAAATCGTTACCTAAATCATAATGGTAACTGATGTTCTTTTTGGCCTGTCGTTTTGAATTCGACTGTAACCAAAACCGCAGTTTTTCATAGGCCCGCACCAAACCCTGACCAGGGAACCCGTCGAAAACTTCATCTTCGGCGTCGTGGACGAAATCCATAAAGGTCATCAGGTCAGGCGTATCCCACCATCCCTCCATATAGGATTCCATAAACCCAAGGTCGCCCTCGCGGATCAGACGCGCAAAGATATCCTTGTTGTGAATGGTGATCGCGGTGACATAGCCAGCAGATTTGCCTTCGGCACGAAACACGCGGCCATCAGGGAGCTCGATATCGATCCGACCACGCGGAATATTGCACAGGATGTCGAAGACCGGACCAAAATAGCGCGGAAGATTGGATTGCCCTTTGGTGCTGGTCAGTATCATTTATTTCCCCATTTCAACGGAACTTCGCCCGAATTATTTGTTATCTTATGTAGGGTTACGCACATCTGACCAGAGTGGATTATTTTTCACGTGCAGAATATGCATCCAACGCTCGCGCTCGTCCTGCTTCCAAAGAAACAACTCGTTCAGGGTAGTCCATATTAGGTGTCAGCCCCCAACTTAACGGGACGGCATTGAAATAGCTCAGAGCCGTTTCAGTCGGCGTGGCGTAACGTTCCGCGATCCAGCGTTTGCGGTAGATGCGATCCCCATCGAACTTCTCAAGCTGGGTTTCGGGGTTAAAGATACGGAAATAGGGTGCCGCATCTGGCCCCGACCCTGCCGTCCATTGCCATCCCATCGCATTCGCCGCAGGGTCCCAATCCGTGAGGCAATCCTCGAACCATTTCAGCCCAACCTTCCAGTGGGTCATCAAATGTTTCGTCAAATAGGACGCCACAATCATGCGAGACCGATTATGCATCGTGCCCGTGACATACATTTCGCGCATTGCGGCATCGACGAATGGCTCGCCTGTGCGCCCCTGTTTCCATGCGATGACCGCGGGTGTGTCCTCATCCGTATTCCACGGGAACGCATCCCATTCAGGCCGCCAATTCGCATCGAGAATATGTGGCGTGTGATGAAGCAAGTGATATGCAAACTCACGCCAGACGACTTCCTTAAGGAAGTGTTCGGCTCCCGCCGCACCTTCCTCCATCGCCCGCCAACCAGCGTGCCACAGAGCCCGAGGCGCGATTTCGCCATAGGTGAGGTTTTCGGACAGGCGTGAGGTCGCCTCGACCGCCGGAAAATCCCGATTGGCTTTGTAATCATTGATCCGATGTTCGATGAAATCATCCAACCGCGCGGCAGCCGCCTTTTCACCGATCGCTTGATGGGCGGTCACAACATCGGCTCCGCGACGCATCGCAGCACTGAATTTCCAATCCTCCAATCGATCCGACGCGGGCCAAACCTCTGGTGTGGGAAAGGTTTCGGGCGCGGGCAAGCACGGAGCAACGGGGCGATCCCGAACGGCTTTCCACATTGGCGAATAGACGCGGTAATAGCCGCCATGCTTTGTCGAAACCGTCCATGGTTCGAACAACAGATGACCCGCGAAACTTTGCGCATCGATGCCTTGATCCTTTAGCGTCGACTTGATCGCCGTATCCCGCGCTTTGCAGGCGGGATCGTAGAGACGCGACCAATAGACCGCCCCAGCGCCCGTCTCTGCGATCAATTGCTGAAGCACGTCCAAAGCGGCCCCACGGCGCAGGATCAAGCGGCTCCCGATCTCAGCAAGCTTATCCGCCAAAGCCCCAACAGATTGCCCCCAACGCATCTTTGGCGCTGCACCTGTTCCGTCCACAATGTCATCGCAAATGAAGACAGGAATAATCGGACACCCCGTCTCGCACGCCGCGGTGAGTGCTTCGTGATCGGCAAGGCGCAAATCACGGCGGAACCAAAAGAGGATAGGGCGCTGGTCAGTCATGCATAGTCCTATTTAACAATTGCAGCGAAACTAGCGCCCGTTACTAAAGGTCAAGCGTTTACATCAACGACAACACGCCCTTTGACTTGCCCCCTTAGGATATCGGCCCCCAAATTCGGCAGATCAGTCAGGGTTGCGGGCTGAACCATCGATTCAAGCTTGTCCATCGGCAGATCAGTTGCGATCCGCTGCCATGCTCGAACGCGGTTGTCGTAGGGTTGCATCACGCTGTCGATGCCCAAGAGGTTCACCCCCCGCAACAGGAACGGAACAACGGTCGCGGGCAAGGCGGCACCACCCGCCAGACCAACCGCCGCGACGCTTGCACCATATTTCATTTGCCCCAACACACGGGCCAACATCGCGCCACCAACAGCGTCAACGCAGCCAGCCCACGTTTCCGCCTCAAGCGGACGCTTGACCGTTTCAGCGATGTCTTCGCGGGCAACGATACGGGTCGCACCGAGTTCACGCAGGTAGCCTTCAGTCTCTGGGCGCCCTGTGACGGCAGCCACTTGATACCCTAAATGCGCCAAAATCGCCGTCGCAACAGACCCGACGCCACCCGCAGCGCCCGCGACCAAAACCTCGCCTTTTTCTGGGGTTAGGCCATGATCCTCAAGCGCCATAATGGCGAGCATTGCGGTCAACCCTGCGGTCCCTACCGCCATCGACTGTCGGGTGCTTAGCCCCTCAGGCAGCGGCACCAGCCAATCACCATTGACCCGCGCCTTTTGCGCATAACCACCCCAATGTACCTCGCCCACGCGCCAGCCCGTCAGAACGACCTTATCGCCCACCGCACAGCGCGGATCTTCAGAAGCTTCGACCGTTCCAGCGAAATCGATACCGGGTACATGAGGATAATTCCGAACAAGTCCGCCCCCTGACCCAAGGCACAGCCCGTCTTTGTAGTTCACAGTCGAATACTCCACTGCGACGGTCACATTGCCTTCTGGCAAACGGTCGGTGCTGATATCCTGAACCGATGCACTGGTAGTACCCGCTTCATCCTTGTCGACGATCAATGCCTTGAACATGCTCTCTCCCTCATGTGTATCATTTGAGGATAGCGGCACGCGCCGCGCCGTCAAACGCAACCCGTTCATCCTGACCTTTTGCGCGAGGCCACTTGAGTTCGCCAAAGGTCGCGCCTATATTCGAGATGTCTCTTCGGGGACTATGGACATAAACGCGCTCGTAATAAGCGGATCGGACCCGGGGGCGGTACCCGGCGACTCCACCAAACATCCTTCATTTGGGGATCATGGGGTCGAAATAGGATCGACGAACGTCTAAAGGGGTTATGCTTTGTCTCGGTGAGATACCACCGTTATCGGTTCAAACTGTACAATTGCAAATGACAATCGTGCTCCGGCAATGGCTCTGGCTGCGTAAGCAGTTCGGGTCGCCGAAATTAAGTCCTGACGCCTAGCAGCCTCAGGCGGGGTTCGGAGGTACCTGGCAACAGAAACCTCCACTTCATCCCTAGCATTTACTGACCGTTGAAACCGCCATGACAGTGCCGTTTGGTTCTGGCTTCCAGATAAACTCGATGGTCGCGCCGCTCTGGATCAAAAGGCGCATACGGCGGTAATTGCAGACCGTTGCCTGCACCATGCTTTCTGATGGTGCGACATGCGTAATTTCAACGGACAGCTTCATACCCGTCACGCGTGTCGACGCCACAATATCGGTGGAGTCCCACGGCAAATATCCTTCGGCCTCAAGCTGCTTTGCCTGATCAATAAGCGCCAATTGTAACTCAACTGCATGTCGGTCGGGATTTCCAAAGAGACCCAATGATTTAGCGCCCATGTAGCCCAAAACGGACAACACGAGGATCGCAACGGCCCCTAGCAGTTTTTCCATCCCGTGACCCCTTATGATAGCCTCTTCTCAGGATACCTATAAATAACGACAATGAAACGAAAAGTTGTAGGGGATGAAGATTTAGAGACAGCCGTTGGAATGAATTGCAATGGGCTTAAAACAATGGCCAATTGCGCCCATGACCCAGCTCTCTGACCTAATCCGCATCTTTGGCCGCATTGGCCTCTTGTCTTTCGGTGGCCCCGCGGCGCAGATCGCCTTGATGCACCGTGAATTGGTCGAAGAACGCCCTTGGCTGTCGGAAACAGAATTCCTCCGCGCCCTTTCGTTTTGCATGCTTCTCCCCGGTCCAGAGGCAATGCAGCTCGCCACTTATGCAGGCTGGAAACAACGCGGCATCATCGGGGGATTGATCGGCGGCGGGCTCTTTGTCCTACCGGGTGCAATTGTGATCATGGCGCTGGCCTTGCTCTACGGGCAGTTCGGTGCCTTGGATTGGGTTCAGGCGGTATTTCTCGGCGTCAAAGCCACGGTCGTCGTGATCGTGATTCAAGCCATCCTTCGTCTGTCCAAGAAAGCGCTGAAACTCAAGGTGCATTGGCTATTGGCTTTGGGGGCATTCGTCTGCCTCTACATCTTCGCCCTGCCCTTTCCACTCGTGATCGCCGTAGCCGCGATAGTTGGCGGCGCGTTCTGCACAACATCAGAGGACGCTCCAAAGGTCTCCATCAACTGGCGCACTCCACTCATGGTCATCATGATCGGAGGCATTCTCTGGGGCCTTCCGATCCTATTGGTGGGTGACGGCCTGCTGCGCGACATCGGCGTGTTCTTTTCCAAACTCGCTGTTGTCACCTTTGGCGGGGCCTACGCCGTTCTGGCCTATATGACCCAAGACGTCGTCGCGAATTACGGCTGGCTTTCGACTGACCAAATGATGGATGCCCTGGGGCTTGCTGAAACCACACCCGGCCCACTGATCCTTGTGACCCAGTTCGTGGCCGTCGTTGCTGGCACCAACGCGGGGCTATCGGGTGTCGCGGCAGGGTTAATGGCGCTCTGGGTGACGTTTGTACCCTGCTTCATATGGATTTTCGCAGGGGCACCGCTGATCGACTGGCTCGCCTCTCGCCCTCGATTGTCGGCGGCGCTCGCTGGTGTAACGGCCTCTGTTGTCGGTGTTATTGCCAACTTGTCCGTCTGGTTCGCGCTGCATTTATTCTTTGGCTCGGCGCAAACCATCACCTTTGGCCCAGCCCATTTCATCCTGCCCAAGGCTGCATCACTCGACCCAAATGCCCTAGGCCTTGCGCTCTTTGCGGGATTTTTGCTGCTTCGCAAATCCTACGGTTTGCCAGTGGTGCTTGGCCTCACGGGCGGCGCCAGTTGGCTTGTACATTTTGTCATAGCGACAACGTGACTATCCCTCTTTTATCCCGCTCCGAATCCCGTATGTTGGGGGTAACAGGGCGAAAGGAACGACCGTGAGCCAGAAGATCGACTACGGCAATCTGATGCACGAGGCTATGCGTGGCCTCATTCAAAAAGTATTGGCCCGCGTCGCGGACGAAGGTCTGCCCGGACAGCACCACTTCTTTATCACCTTTGACACGATGCACCCTGATGTCGAACTGGCCGATTGGCTGTCGGATCGGTATCCGGGCGAAATGACGATCGTGTTGGAACATTGGTTCGACGCCCTGACCGTCACCGACGAAGGGTTCAGCGTCACGCTGAACTTTGGTGACAATCCAGAACCCATCTACATCCCCTACGATGCGATCCGCACCTTTGTGGACCCATCCGTTGAATTCGGGCTTCGGTTCGAAACGCAAGAAGACGATTTCGACGACGAGGATGACGACGACGAAGCGCCGATGGTCGAAATGGCCGAAGAAGAGCCGAAGCCCCGCAAAGAGGCCGAAGTCGTCAGTCTGGACCAATTCCGCAAGTAAGCTGCGGCAATTCGTTTTCCTTGATAGCGATAACAACGCGGTATGCATCGGTATACTGCATTGATTTCCCGTGCGCATGGGGTATGACAAGCCCCAAGTCGTAACAGGGAGAGTCCAGATGACCGCAACCCGCACCGAAACCGACAGCTTCGGCCCGCTTGAAGTCCCCGCAGACAAATACTGGGGCGCACAGACCCAGCGTTCGATCATGAACTTCCCAATTGGTTGGGAACGTCAGCCCGTGCCGGTGATCCGCGCACTCGGCGTGATCAAAAAAGCTGCAGCAATCGTCAACGAAGGCTTTGGCGATCTGGACGCAACCCTGTCCAAAGCGATCCAAGAAGCCGCGACCGAAGTCATCGAAGGAAAATTCGACGACAACTTCCCTCTCGTTGTTTGGCAGACTGGCTCTGGCACGCAGTCGAACATGAACGCAAACGAAGTGATCTCGAACCGCGCTATTGAAATCCTCGGCGGACAGCTGGCATCGAAATCGCCTGTTCACCCGAACGACCACTGCAACATGGGTCAGTCGTCGAACGACACCTTCCCGACTGCGATGCACGTCGCCATCGGCATGCACGCACGTGACGTTCTGCTTCCGGGCCTGCGTAAGCTGCACGCTGCTCTGGCTGCGAAGTCGGAAGAGTTCAAAGACATCATCAAAATTGGCCGTACCCACACTCAGGATGCGACCCCTCTGACCCTCGGTCAGGAATTTGGTGGCTACGCGCATCAGGTTGCACAAGGCATCAAACGCGTTGAGATGTGCCTGCCGGACATTTACGAACTGGCACAAGGCGGCACCGCTGTGGGCACAGGTCTGAACACTCGCGTTGGCTTTGCTGAAAAGGTCGCTGCAGAAATCGCGAATATCACTGGCCTGCCATTCGTCACCGCGCCGAACAAATTCGAAGCATTGGCAGCACACGACGCAATGGTCATGTTCTCTGGCGCTCTGAAAACCGTTGCTGGTTCGCTCTTCAAGATCGCAAACGACATGCGTCTCTTGGGCTCTGGCCCGCGTTCGGGTCTGGGCGAACTGATCCTACCTGAAAACGAACCAGGTTCGTCGATCATGCCGGGTAAAGTGAACCCAACCCAAGCCGAAGCACTGACCATGGTTTGCGCACACGTCATGGGCAACGACGCAGCGATTGGTTTCGCGGGTTCGCAGGGTCATTTCGAACTCAACGTTTACAACCCGATGATGTCCTACAATGTTCTGCAGTCGATGCAGCTGCTCGGTGATGCGGCTTCGGCCTTCACTGACAACATGGTTGTTGGCACGCAGGCAAACGTCGCACGTATCGACAAACTGATGAAAGAGTCACTGATGCTCGTCACAGCGCTGGCTCCGACCATCGGTTACGACAACGCAACCAAGGTTGCGAAGACCGCACACAAGAACGGCACCACCCTCAAAGAAGAAGCCATCGCGCTCGGCTTTGTTGATGCAGAGACGTTCGATCGGATTGTGCGTCCAGAAGACATGATCGGCCCGAAAGGCTAATCAAACGGGCCGCCCTTCGGGGCGGCCTTTTTCTTTCCCTCTTGGCAGGGATACACGCTTTGCGATACTCCGAACCTCCAACTGACGGAGTCGCAAGATGAGTGACATCATCAATCTAAACAAAGCCCGCAAACAAAAGTCACGCGCCGAAGAAAAAGCGCAGGCTGATGCGAATGCTGTTAAATTTGGCCGCACCAAAGCGGAGCGTTTGTTAACGGCAGCGCGGGAAGAGAAAGCGCGCCAGCGGCTCGATCAGCAGAAGTTCGAGGACGAATGACCACACGGCCCGAAAAACATTCTCTGACACTTCAGGGACACCGCACATCGGTGTCTCTCGAACCTGAGTTTTGGGCAGCCTTCACAAAAGCTGCCAAAGAGGACGGTAAGGCGATAAACGAACTTGCCGTTGAAATCGACGAGGCCCGTGGCGACGTTGGCCTCGCGTCCGCAATCCGCGTTTGGATCCTGAAACGCCTTCAGTCCGACGCGTAAAGCGACGCACGCACCCGCGCGAGATCCTGCAACTCACGAAGCTCGGATTCGAGGATTTGCGCATAGGGCGCGCGTTTACGTTCGCGCAGCACCTCTCGCGGAGTTTGACGGACAGGACGCGACAAACGCCCCCGCAGCATCAAGCCCTTTACCCGATCCAAGGACTGACGGAGCCCACCGTCAGTCGTAGAAAAGTCAATCATAGCCATACCGACACCCATTCGGCTTAGCCCCCGATGACCTTTAGTATATATTTAAATCTGACCAGCTAGCTGTAAGTGAAAATAGCCACTAAACCACAGGGTTATTTACGATTTAAGTTACTGACAAAGCTACATAAAATTTCAGAACTTTTTACTAGTCTTTCGGATAATGCGGTACCCTAACCACGTTTTCGCAGACGCAACCATATGCCCTGAGATGACCGAACCGTTAGGTGCGCAACTGGAACGGGTTTGCGATTCTCATCTGGCTCTATGATGAAATTCCGCAGAATCAACGATAGCAACATCGGCCCTTCGACCATGGCAAAGCCCGCGCCCGTGCAAACACGGCTTCCTGCGGAAAACGGGATGTAGGCCTCGCGCTGGCACTGTTTGCCATTCTCAGTGCCCCACCGCGTCGGATCAAATTCGTCAGGCCGCTCCCATAGCCGTTCGTGACGATGGAGGTGCCACGGCGACAAAACGATCTGCGAACCCGTTTTCACATCGCGACCACGGAAGGTTTCGGGACAGGTGGTTTCGCGCACCATCATCGGCACAGGTGGATAGAGGCGTAGCGCCTCGCGGAACACATCCCGCGACAGTTTCAGACGTGAGACAGAGCTGAAATCGGAACTCAGCTCGCTGGCTTCCTCTGCCACACGCTCTTGCCACTCTGGATTGGTGGCCATCAGATATAATGTCCACGCCAAGGCAGAGGCACTCGTCTCATGCCCCGCGAGGAAAAAGATCGCGACCTGATCGATCATCTCGTCCACATCGAACTGATCCCCTGTTTCGGGGTCAGTGGTGGTCATGATCTTGGTCGCCAAATCATCTGGCGCGGTGCCTGCCTCAATCGCAGACAAACGTTCCGTGGTCAGATCACCGATGAGCTTTCGAATGACGCCTGCCGTGCGTTTGGTTTCCGCGCTAAAGAACCGAGGCATCCATTTTGGCCCACGGATAAACGCCGCGAGGTTCAGGATCGGCTGGCTGCGTTGATGGGCTTTGAACTCTGAGAATACTGCGGAGGCAGTTTCGTGCTCGATCGGGATCGAAAACAACGTGCGGAATATCACATCGGCCGCAGCATGGCTCGTCTCTGCCTCGATCTCTATCGGGGTGCCATCAGCATGGGCCAAAAGGCGCGCGACAGCGGCCTCGCCCGCCTCCCACATCGCGGGATAGGTGTCGCGCAAACGACCGCCCTCAAATGCGGGATCAATGATGCGGCGCTGACGTTTCCACGTCTCGCCATTGGTCAGAAACACCGAGTTGCCAAGGAGCGGTCGCAGTCCCGCACCAATGCGGTCGCTTTTAGGGAAATCATCGGGCCGCTCTTTCAGAACCTGACGCACCAATTCGGGGTCATTGCAGAGGTAGCTGCGGAAAAACGGCGTCTTAAACTCTGCCATCCACGCCCGATAGAGCCGCGCGGGCTGCGCGCTCAGGATGTCCTCGCGAAAGAGTTTGAGATATCGCCAAAGCGACACTTTATCAGCGCGGGCCTTGGGTTTGGGCGGCATCATGGGGCCACCGATCTGTAACGCGAAGCGGCAGCCACCTTACGGCTTCGCGATGGCGGGCGTCCCTCGTATCGATCGCCGAGCGTCAGTGGCCCCGCCGTAATCTGGAAATAATCGTAGTCTCTGGGCCGATCAAAGGCGCAGAGATATTGGAAATGCAGTCGAAAGAACCGCCACCGCAGTTCGCTCCACCGCTCTGCTGACAAGGACTGCGTGAAGGCCGCCGATATCACCAGCGGCCATTTCTGATCCTCGGGCGCCACGCCCGTCACCCCAACAGGATCGCAAAGCGCAAAAGCACAGCCATCCCCCGGTGCCGTGACATCCACCCATGTCAATTCGTCTCGCGTCGACAGATAGGCCAAATCAGCACGCAACCGCCACGCATCACGCAGGAAGCTCACCATCGGGACGACTTGACCAAGCGAGAGGAACGACAGTTTCGCCCCTTGTTCAGGCACTCGCCCGTCACGGATCAAGTCGGACAAGATCGACACGGCGAGGTGCGCGCCAGAAGAATGACCGACCACGAGAACCTCATCGTAGCCATCGCCAAACGCGGCCGCGATCTGGTCCCCAAACTCCGCCATCCGCGTCTCTAGCTCGGGCGGGTTCGCGCCTTTCCAACGGGCCGAATAGGCGTAGTCGTGCATGAGGTAATAGGCAAAGAGCTTCCCGTCTTTGGATTTGAAGAATTGGAGGCATTGGACCGCGCTGACTGCACCGATGGCCAAACCTACCACAGCTCCAATCCACTCGGGCAAACCGATCAAAGACGCGCCGAACGCGGCAGCCTTACCCAATAACGCGCCGATCCCCACGGCCACGGCCAACTGCAACAGCAGCATCCCGACAGGATAAAGTGCTGCAATCACAGGCCCCTTGCGCAGGCGCATCAAACGAAACAGCGCACCAGTCGCGATGTATTCCCACGCTGTGCGCACCAATTGACCGTAGGTCGCGGGAATGCTCTGCGACATAGAATTGCGCACGATGTCAGACCAGACCAGTACATCGACGTCCGCATCCACGCCCTGCCCGTCGATGATCGCTGTGACGTGCCACCCATAAGCACCACCCGTCGTTTTTGGTTTGAGCGCGATCTCATAGCCCGACACGCGGGCCTGATCGGCGCTTTCTTTGCGGTAAAGTTCACGATAGCGGCGCGGATGAATCGGGTCGTAGCCGGGGATGTAAAACACCCGACGCCGTTTCACCTGTTTATGGGTCGTTTCCGTCATGCGCTATTCCGCGACTGTTTCGGTCAGCCTAACGCGGAATTTGGGCGAGAGTAAGACCTAGCCGATGGTGCCAAGCACGGGGAAGGTATCCAACAACCAACCCGACAGCATAGCGAACCGACCTGTGAGCAGGAGAAGGCCAATCACGACCAGCAACGCACCCGAGACCTTTTCAATTACACCCATATTGCGTTTCATCCACGCCATCGGCCCTTTGAGCCGCGGGAAGAAAATCGCGATCAGCAGAAACGGTATCCCGAGCCCCGCTGCATAAGTGCCAAGAAGGATCGCGCCACGGGCGGCTTGGGTTTCTTGGGCGGCAAGGGTCAGGATTGTCGACAAGATCGGGCCTAGGCACGGCGTCCAACCAAAGGCAAAAGCGAGGCCCAAGAGATAGGCTCCAAAGGCAGAGCCGCCCTGATCCTTCACCTCGATCCGCGCTTCTTTCATCAGAAACGGGATGCGGAACACGCCCATGAAATGCAGACCAAAGAGGATCACCAACGCACCTGCGACGTAGTTCACCCATTCGATCACCGACCAATAAAGCCGCCCAATCGTGGACATCCCGTAGCCAAGGAACACAAAGACCGTCGACAGACCGAGGACAAAGAACACAGCCGCGAGGATCACCCTGCCCCGCGCCGATGCCGACCCATCCATATCAGAGACCGTAACGCCGCCCATATAAGCAAGATACGGCGCCGCAACAGGCAGCACGCAGGGGCTAAGGAACGACAGCAGCCCCGCAAACAATGCGACGCCCATGGCCGTCAAAAGCCCTGCATCCATCACAATCTGCGTTGAGAGTAGTTCGCCCATGTCGTCTGGCCCTTTGATCTTTGCCCTTCGATACCGTGGCAGATAGCGCGCGTCACCCCCGATGTCCTGCGCTGATCGTCACAGTTTAGCGAAGGGCTGAAAGAAAAGGCCGCCCCGAAGGACGGCCTGATCAATTTAGCGACCCAGTGACCACCAACCGCGGCGTTTGGGTTTATCGTCTTTCGGCTCTTCGACCTCAGCCGCTGGAGCAGCAGGCGCGGGCGCTGGTTCCGCCACCGGAGCAGGTTCAGGAGCTGCCACTGGTTCAGGCGCAGGTGCTGCTACCTCAATCGCTGCTTCAACAGGTGCCTCAGGCGTCGCCTCTGCAACAGGTTCAGCGACCACCTCAGCAGGTGCTTCAACAGCCTCAGCCTTTGGAGCGGGTTTCTTACGAGCACGAGGTGCGCGTTTCGGCTTCGGCGCTTCCTCTGCCTCTTCCGCAGGTGCCGCTTCTACCGCTTCACCCTCTTCTGCTTTCACAGCGGGTTTCTTACGGGTGCGAGTGCGCTTCGGTTTCGGCGCTTCCTCAGCAGGAGCCTCAGCAACTTCAGCCTCGGTCGTAGTAGCCTCACCTTCAGCAGCCTCCGCAGCAGCGGCGGGTTTGCGGCGCGTACGCGTCCGTTTCGGTTTCGGTACCTCTACAGGCGCTTCGGCCTCGACCTCAGCAGCAGCTTCCGCAGCCTCGGTAGCCTCAGCCTCGGGCGCATCGCCCTCTGCATCCGCGTCAGCACCTTCGGCCTCGTCACCAGACTCGGACGACTGCTCGCCCTCACCCTGACCAGGCTTCTTCCGACGACGACGACGGCGGCGGCGTTTCTTCGGCTTATCATCGCCATCACCTTCGCCCTCTGCTGTCTCTGCATCGGAAGCGTCCGCATCTGCTTCATCCTCGTCGAGGATTTCCGCATCTTCGATATCGTCTTCAAGATCGTCGATCACAACACTCGACGCAGACACAACAGGTGCGGCCTCGGGAACGATGCGTGTTGCGGTCTTGAACTTCTCAATCGCGAAATCAGGCGAAACCAGCGTGGGGTCACATTCGATGCGAACAGCCATACCGTAGGTGGCTTCAATCGCAGCGATGTGTTCGCGCTTCTGGTTCATCAGATAGTTTGCAATCGCAATCGGTGCGCGGACCAGAACCTCTTTGGAACGACCACGAACGCCCTCTTCTTCCAACTGACGCAGGATCGACAGAGCGACGTTGTCATCTGACCGCAGCAGACCTGTGCCGTGGCAATGCGGACAAGGCTGTGTCGTCGCCTCGAGCATACCCGGACGCAGACGCTGGCGCGACATTTCCAACAGACCAAAGCCCGAGATGCGACCCACTTGGATACGGGCGCGGTCGGTTTTCAGTTTGTCCTTGAGGCGCTTTTCAACGGCAGTGTTGTTTTTGCGCTCGTCCATATCGATAAAGTCGATGACGATCAGACCAGCAAGGTCGCGCAGACGCATCTGACGCGCAACTTCATCCGCCGCTTCAAGGTTGGTTTTCAGCGCGGTCTGTTCGATCGACCCTTCTTTGGTCGCGCGGCCAGAGTTCACGTCGATCGCAACCAGAGCCTCTGTCACACCGATCACGATATAGCCGCCTGACGGCAACTGAACGGTCGGGTTGAACATACCAGCGAGGTAACCCTCAACCTGATAACGCGCAAAGAGCGGCAGCTGGTCGTTGTAGGGTTTCACGTTTTTCGAATGCGACGGCATGATCATTTTCATGAAGTCTTTTGCCGTGCGGTAGCCCGCATCACCCGCAACGATCACCTCATCGATCTCTTTGGAATAGAGGTCGCGGATCGTGCGTTTGATCAGGTCGCCTTCTTCGTAGATCTTTGCTGGCGCGGTCGATTGCAGCGTCAGTTCGCGGATCTGTTCCCACAGGCGCTGCAGGTATTCGTAGTCACGCTTGATCTCAGCCTTCGTGCGCTGAGAGCCCGCAGTGCGGATGATCAGGCCTGCACCATCTGGCACATCCATCTCGGTCGCGATTTCTTTGAGCTTTTTGCGGTCGACAGCATTGGTGATCTTGCGGCTGATGCCACCACCACGCGCCGTATTCGGCATGAGAACACAGTAACGGCCCGCGAGCGACAGATATGTCGTCAGCGCAGCACCTTTGTTACCGCGTTCTTCTTTTACAACTTGGATCAAGAGGATCTGGCGAACCTTGATCACTTCTTGGATTTTGTAACGCTTGGGACGCGGCTTGCGCGCAGGGCGAACGTCTTCGTGGTCGTCCTCATTCGCTACGGACTCGATGTTGTTATCAGCATCGTCGTCTTCGTCGTCTGCTTCGTCCTCGACGGTTTCTTCGGACACCACTTCAGGAGCCTCGTCCTGAATGTCCTCAGCGACAGCCTCTTCGGTTTCTGCAGCCTCTTCGACAACAGGAGCCTCAGCAGCCGTGTCATCCTCGGGCTCTTCGACAGGGGTTTCCGCAACGGTTTCCATCGGGCTCAGGCCCTCTTGGTCGTCGTCCTCACCCAGATCAATGGTTTCCATCCCCTTGGGTTCTGCGTCAACGTCCTTTGTCGCGATTAGATCGTCCGACTTGGCCGCAGCAGGTTTCGACCGCGACCGACGGCGGCGGTTGACCTTCTTGGGCTTATCTTCGTCTTCGTCCTCGGCAGCGAGGCTTTCCGCATATGCGCGCTCTTCGGCGATCAGGGCTTCACGGTCAGCGACCGGGATCTGATAATAATCCGGATGGATCTCCGAGAACGCAAGGAAACCGTGCCGATTACCACCGTAATCGACGAAAGCCGCCTGAAGCGACGGTTCGACGCGCGTTACTTTTGCGAGATAGATATTACCAGCAAGCTGGCGTTTTGACTGACTTTCAAAGTCGAATTCCTCAACTTTGTTGCCGTCTACCACCACGACGCGGGTTTCTTCCGCGTGGGTGGCATCGATGAGCATTTTCTTTGCCATGTTTTCCAATTGCACGACGCAATGCCGCCCTACCCGGGGGCGCGGCGGATATGTAGTCGTGTCTGTCAGGGGCGAAACGGGCGCGGCAAGCAGAGAGGCCCCTTGGGGCCGTCAATCGTCTGCCTGTGTCCAGCGCGCGTTGCATCGCGGTTCTTCCTCAGCGCCCTTTTCGGGCGCCCGTTATAAGCCCGGCGCGTCCGATAAACTCGCGCTGCCAGGGCATCCTATCGACCCATTTCGGGGCCAAATACACATCTGTCGGAGACCGAGTCTGTGACCCTTATGTCTGAGACAGTGAATCTTTCCGGTGTCGGCCGCGCCATTGCGGACGCCATCACGTAACGACTACATAAGACTGGCTGGGGATAAAATACAATGGTCAATGTGTTAACCAGCCAAATCAAAGGCCAATTACAGGTAATCAGAACGCTGTAAGTTGTATTTTGCCATTTTTTCGTTGAGCGTTCGACGCGGCAGGCACAGTTCATCCATCACCGCCACGATCGACCCTTTATGGCGGCGCATCGTGTTATCGATCAGCATCCGCTCAAAAGCTTCCACGAATTCTTTCAGAGGTTTGCCTTCGGTCGTCATGGTCGGCGGCTGTTCGTCACTATCCGCCATCAACAAGGACGCAATCGTGCCCGACCCGCGGCGTGACTGCAGAACCGCGCGTTCAGCAACATTCGTCAACTGGCGCACGTTCCCCGGCCAAGGTGCCTGTAACAATTGCGCGGCCTCTTGCGCCGACACTTGCGGCGTGTCGCAGCCGTATTCATCGGCAAACTGTTCCGCATAGGTCGTAAAGATCGACAGAATGTCCTCACCCCGCGCCCGCAGCGGCGGCACAGTGATGCGCAGCGCGGCCAATCGGTAAAACAGATCAGAGCGCAGCTCGCTTTCGCAGGTTTTATCCTGCTCTTGCAGGTTACAGATCGCGATGATCCGTGTTTCAGCTGGTGTGCCCTGCTCATTGATCGCAGTCATCAAACGCGACTGATGCGACGGGCTGAGCGCCTCAATGTCTTCAAGGACCAAGGTCCCGCCACGTGCTTCTTCCATCGCTGGGATCGGCTCGTCCTCATTCGCAGGACCAAACAGACGGCGGGTCAGGCTGTCCTCGTCAAAGGCGCCACAGGACAGGATCACGAATTTCTTCGACGCACGAGCGCTCACCGCATGGAGAGCGTGAGCAATCAGCGTTTTTCCGGTTCCTGTCTCGCCTTCGATCAACACATGCCCATCGGCTTGACCTAGATCGAGGATATCCTCGCGCAGACGCTCCATCGCGGGCGAGGTGCCGATCAGCTTTTGCATCAGCGAAGTCGGGTCCGACAGTTCTTTGCGCAGCATCCGTGCGTCCAAGGTCACGCGCCGCGCATTGGTTGCCTTTTTCGCAAGCTCAGTCATTCGGTCAGGGTTGAACGGCTTCTCAAGAAAATCATACGCCCCGATCCGCATCGCCTCCACCGCCATCGGAACATCGCCGTGACCAGTGATCATGATGACAGGAAGAGTGCTGTCCAGGCCTTTGATTTTACGCAGAAACTGCATCCCATCCATGCCGGGCATCTTAATGTCACTGACTACAATACCAGGGTAATCCGAGGTCAGAACCTTTAGGGCATCTTCGGCGCAGGCGTAGGTTTCGGTGTCAAATCCCGACAACGCCAGCCACTGACTGATCGACTGGCGCATGTCCTTTTCATCGTCCACAACGGCAATTTTCATGGCTTTTGTCATCTGTGTTTACTCCGCTGCTTCAACATCACTGGCCAAGACCGGCAAGGTCATTTCAAAGACCGCCCCACCTTTTGCGCCATTGCGCGCGGTGAGGCGACCCCCGAGGTCAGTCACAATTCCTGACGAAATCGCGAGGCCAAGCCCCACACCGTCACCCGGTTGTTTCGTCGTGTAAAATGGTTCGAACAGAGCATCGAGGTCTTCGATCCCTGCCCCGTTATCGCGCACGATCAATCGCACTGCGTCTGTCACCGTCAGCGTGACCTCAACGGAGGGATCATCGACACCTTTGGTCGCGTCGAGCGCGTTGCGCAAAAGGTTGATGATCACCTGTTCAAGCCGCAGCCGATCCCCAAAGATTAACGCGGGATCGGATGGCAAAGTCCGCGTGATCGCGACCTTCCGCGTTTTCAACTGCGGTTCCATCATCGATAGCGCGGTGGACACCGCGTCACGCACATCCACCTCTTCAAAGGCGTCTTTGCCTTTGCGGGCATAGGATTTCAGCTGTTTGGTGATCGCGCCCATACGGTCGATCAGATCGTCAATCCGCCCGAACGACGACAGGGCCTCGTCCGCGCGTTTACGCTGCAATAGCAATCGTGCGCCCGCGAGGTATGTTTTCATCGCTGCGAGCGGTTGGTTCAACTCATGGCTCACCGCCGCAGACATTTCACCCAAAGCAGCCAATTTCGATGACTGCGCTAGCGATTGCTCCGCCACCTCCAGCGTCTTTTCGACCTTCTGACGTTCTGCAATCTCACGCTGGAGCCGAAGGTTCAACGCCCGCAACTCTGCCGATTCCCTCTGGAAAAACACAACGCGGTTCGCGGATTTGCGTGAGGACACCCAGAACGCCAAAGCCAAAAGGATCGCAAAGCCCATGATTTCGAGGGCAAGTACCCCGTTAACCTTTTCCCGCACGGAATCATAGGTGGTGAAACTCACCATCTTCCAGCCTTGGAACGGAACGCGGGTCTCTCGGCGCAACACGGCCTCGCCACGCAAATAGGCGTCAATCGGAACGACGGTCCAATCGCGAGTCGCCTCGAACGCACGATCAATGGCGGATGCGGGCGATTGACGGGCCAAGGCTTGCTCTTCTACCAATCCACGCCAGCGCGGTTCGGTCGAGAGGATGATCGTCCCCTCACTATCAGCAACGAACACTGCATCAGAAATGCTCGCCCAACTGCGTTCGAGTTTTTGCAAATCGACGGCAACGGTCATCACACCCAAGGTGCCGCTTGGGTCATCCATCTTACGCGAGTAAACGAACGAAAACCCGCCCGATTCAGTGCGCACCGTGGTAAAAATCGTGGCGTTCGACCGCAGCGCATTGATGTAATACGGCGCGTTGCGGTGGTTTTCACCCAAACGGTTTCTGTCAGTCGCAGCAACCGTGCGTCCGTCTTTATCCAACAGCATCAAAGACGCCGCGCCGATCTCATCGACAAAGGACAACAGACGTTGGGTGGAGAGAGAATATTCCGCCGCCGACAATGCACGCAGCAACTCTGGGTCGCGCGCCAGCAGTTGCGGCACGATTGAGTTACGCTGAAGTTCGGAAATCAGGTTACCGACGTAGAGCGTCATCCGTACTTCGGCCCTGTTGCGGGTCGATTCCGTAAAACGCTCTGTCAGGAAAACATTGGTGACGTAGACCACCGCGATCGCAATTGCGACGAATAAACCGAACGCCAGCCGATTAAGCCAACGACGGATTTTTGCTCTCTCAGCACGGTTCACGGTCTTTGCACCCATGGGGCGATGTTACGCTCGCCCCACGGAAGGCTCAATTAGGCGCTGACCAACTGGTCCAGCATAGAGCGGAAAAGCGCCTGTCCATCGGTTCCACCATGGTTGGCGTCGATGGCACGTTCAGGGTGCGGCATCATCCCCAGAACACGGCGGTTTTCAGACAGAACACCAGCGATATTCTCGCGGGCGCCGTTTACGTTCTCAGTGTAGGTGAACGCGATACGGTCCTGATCACGCAGCGCAGCAAGGGTTTCGTCGTCGCAATAGTAGTTACCATCGTGGTGAGCGACAGGAATATCGACGATCTGACCCTTAGTGTAGCCAGAGGTGAAGGCGCTATCGGTAGTCTCAACGGTCAGGCCAACGGTGCGGCAGACGAATTTGAGACCCGCATTGCGCATCAGTGCCCCTGGTAGCAGACGGGTTTCGGTCAGAACCTGAAAACCGTTGCACACACCCAGCGCGTAACCACCAGCGTGGACGTGATCGACAAGGCCCTGACACACGGGCGATTGCGCCGCAATCGCGCCGCAGCGCAGGTAGTCACCGAACGAGAAACCACCCGGCACAGCAACCAGATCAACCTTGGGCAGGCTGGCGTCTTTGTGCCAAACCACCGTTACATCGAAGCCGGACTTTTCCAGCGCGACCGCCATATCACGGTCGCAGTTGGAACCCGGGAACTGGAGGACAGCAGCCTTCATCAGGACAGCTCCACCGTGTAGCTTTCGATCACGGTATTCGCGAGGAGCTTTTCACACATCTCTTTGACAGTGGCCTCAGTGGTCCCATCAGCAAGATCGAGCTCGATCACTTTACCTTGGCGGACACCTTCGACGCCGGCAAAACCAAGCGCACCCAGAGCGTGGCGAACAGCCTCACCTTGGGGGTCCAGAACGCCATTTTTCAGCATGACATGCACACGAGCTTTCATCGGGCGATATCCTTCTTAGTTAATCATCGTTGGCTTGGTCGTGTGGGTGACGTTCGTGGGCAGAACCCCCAAACGACGTGCCACTTCGGTATAGGCATCGGTCAGGTTGCCCAGATCGCGACGGAATACGTCTTTGTCGAGCTTCGCACCTGTTTCAACATCCCACAGACGGCAGCTATCGGGGCTGATTTCATCAGCAACCACCAAACGTGGGTATTCATTTTCCCAGACCCGACCGAATTCGATTTTGAAGTCGATCAGACGGATACCAACGCCGTGCATAACACCGGCGAGGAAGTCGTTCACGCGCAGAGCGGTCGAAACGATTTCGTCCAACTCTTGCTGGGTCGCCCAGCCGAACGCTGCGATGTATTCTTCGGGTACCAGAGGATCACCAAGAGCGTCGTCTTTATACGAGAACTCAACGATCGGACGCGGCAGTTGGGTGCCCTCTTCGAGGCCCAGACGCTTTGCCATGGAACCAGCCGCAAAGTTACGCACAATCACCTCGAGCGGCACAATCTCTGCCTGACGGCACAGTTGTTCGCGCATGTTGAGGCGTTTGATAAAGTGCGTAGGAATCCCTACAGCCTGAAGACCGGTCATAAAAAACTCGGACAGGCGGTTGTTCAAAACGCCCTTACCGTCGATGACAGCCTTTTTCTCTGCGTTGAATGCAGTGGCATCGTCCTTAAAATACTGAACAATCGTGCCCGGTTCTGGGCCTTCATACAGAATCTTAGCTTTGCCTTCGTAGATCTTTTTGCGCCGCGCCATGCACGTCCCCTCGTCTGGCTGCGCTTTCCGCAGCGTGAGTCATGGGCTGCGTATAGGGCAAGCCCCCCGAAGCTGCAAGAATTGCAAGCGCAAACCGCTATGCGAATTTGCGATAGCTCAATGCGGGGAAATCTTGTCCTGACTAATGTGGACCACCACATAGAATGCAGAGCACCGTATCAAAGGGAGGTTTCCATGAGCACTTTTAACGATCGCGAGAAGGCCTTTGAAGATAAGTTCGCCCATGACGCAGAGATGCAGTTCAAGGCAGAAGCCCGACGAAACAAGCTTTTGGGGCTTTGGGCGGCAGAACTTTTGGGGAAATCAGGCGACGAAGCAGCCGCATATGCTGCAGAGGTCGTCAAAGCCGATCTTCAGGAATCTGGCGAAGAAGACGTCTATCGCAAAGTCGCGACCGATCTGGGTGACCTCGCGGACGAGGCCACCATTCGTGCCAAAATGCGCGACCTCCGCGCTGTCGCCAAAGATCAACTGATGACCGAAGTCTGACATAAAAACGGGCGCGAAAAACAACCGCGCCCGTCCTTTGCATACAATTCAGGTTTGAAAACCCTGCCATGTCATGCCATGCGGGGACAAACGACTCTGACGAATGGTTCGCGATATGACAAATGCACTTTCCCGCTTGCTCGAAACACGCGACTGGCTGATGGCCGACGGCGCGACAGGCACCAACCTGTTCAACATGGGCCTCAGCTCTGGCGATGCGCCAGAAATGTGGAACGTCGAACATCCTGAAAAGATCAAAGCCCTCTACGCTGGTGCCGTAGACGCAGGCAGCGACCTGTTCCTCACCAACTCTTTCGGTGGCAACGCATCGCGTCTGAAACTGCACGGCGCAGAAGGCCGCGTTCGCGAACTAAACCGCATCGCTGCCGAACTGGGTCGTGAAGTGGCGGACGCCGCTGGCCGTCCTGTGATCGTCGCGGGTTCTGTCGGCCCAACTGGTGAGATTATGGCGCCGATGGGCAGCTTGACCCACGAGCTCGCCGTGGAAATGTTCCACGAACAGGCCGAAGGCCTCAAAGAAGGCGGCGCGGATGTCCTTTGGGTCGAAACCATTTCGGCGGTTGAGGAATACAAAGCCGCGGCAGAAGCTGCGAAACTCGCTGGCATGGCATGGTGCGGCACTATGAGCTTTGACACCGCTGGCCGCACAATGATGGGCATTACCAGCGCGGACCTCGCGAAGGTTATCGACAAACTCGACCACCCGCCCCTCGCCTTTGGTGCCAACTGTGGCGTTGGCGCGGCTGACCTCTTGCGCACTGTTCTGGGCTTTGCCGCCACTGGTTCGCAGACGCCGATCATCGCGAAAGGCAACGCTGGCATTCCGAAATACCACGACGGCCACATCCACTATGACGGCACCCCGTCACTGATGGGCGACTATGCAGTGTTGGCGCGTGATTGCGGCGCGACCATCATCGGCGGCTGCTGTGGCACCACGCCAGAACACCTGCGCGCCATGAAAGAAGCGCTAGAAACCCGTCCGCGTGGCGACCGTCCGACCTTGGATGAAATCGCTGCGAAACTCGGTGGTTTCTCGTCGGCATCCGACGGCACCGACGGTGACGGCCCAGAGCGTCGCAAATCGCGCCGCCGCGGCTAAGTGCAGGCCGACCCCTGAAAAACCCAAAAACCGCGCCATTCGGTGCGGTTTTTTTTCGACATTTTGTGATACCGTCGTTTCCGACCCGCCCAGAGTCGCAATCGGTCCAGACCAATTGTCGCATTGGGATCAAATCACCCCAATTGACCCTTCCAACTAGAGAACGCCAATGTCCGATCAAGATGACATCATTCTGTCCGAACTGAACGACGAAGAACTCGTCGAACAGATGTTTGACGACCTTTACGACGGTCTGAAGGAAGAGATCGAAGAAGGTGTTGAAATCCTTCTCGAGCGTGGCTGGACCCCTTACCGCGTCCTCACCGAAGCTCTCGTTGGTGGCATGACTGTCGTTGGCCGCGACTTCCGCGATGGTATCCTCTTTGTTCCCGAAGTTCTGCTCGCTGCGAACGCGATGAAGGGCGGCATGGCCATCCTGAAGCCGCTTCTGGCTGAAACTGGCGCACCACGCGTTGGTAAAATGGTGATCGGCACCGTTAAGGGCGACATCCACGACATCGGTAAGAACCTCGTTTCCATGATGATGGAAGGCGCTGGCTTTGAAGTTGTCGACCTCGGCATCAACAACGCTGTTGAGAAATACCTCGAAGCGCTGGAAACCGAAAAGCCTGACATCCTCGGCATGTCGGCTCTGTTGACCACTACGATGCCTTACATGAAGACCGTGATCGACACGATGGTCGAACAGGGTATCCGTGACGACTATATCGTTCTGGTTGGCGGCGCACCGCTCAACGAAGAATTCGGTCGTGCGATTGGCGCTGATGCTTATTGCCGTGACGCTGCTGTTGCCGTTGACACCGCGAAAGCGTTCGTTGCGCGCAAGCACAACCAGATGAATGCCTGATCTTTCAGACATCACACTGACAAATGACGGCCTTGCCCCTTTGGGGCGAGGCCGCGTTCTTATTGTGGCCTGCGGTGCCCTCGCGCATGAGATCATCGCGCTAAAACGGCTGAATGGCTGGGATCACGTTGACCTGCAGTGCCTTCCCGCGATTTTGCACAACCACCCCGAACGCATCACCGACGCGGTTGAGGCCGCGGTCACTGAGAACCGCAATGCCTATGACCAGATCATGGTTGCATACGCGGACTGTGGCACGGGTGGTCAGCTGTTCGCGAAATGCGATGAGCTGGGCGTCGACTATATCGCTGGCCCGCATTGCTATTCGTTCTTTGAAACGAATGCTGTTTTTGAGGCCCACGGTGAAGTCACCGCCTTTTACCTCACCGACTTCCTCGCCCGCCAATTCGACGCCTTTGTCTGGAAACCACTCGGACTAGATCGTCACCCCGATCTGTTGTCGATGTATTTCGGCAATTACGAAAAACTGGTCTACCTCGCGCAAACCGACGACCCTGCCCTGACAGCCAAGGCAGAGGACTGCGCGACCCGCATGGGCCTCGCGTTTGAGCGTCGATTTACAGGATACGGCGACCTCGCCACAGCCATCGCAAAGGCCGCAGCGGATTAACCGCGCAGCGCGTCGTTCAGCACCGACAGCACAGCCTCACGCGGCACATCCGAGGTCACAAAGGCCTGACCGATCCCGCGCGCAAGGATGAACCGTAGTTTTCCATCCAGAACCTTTTTGTCCTGCCCCATTAAGGTCAACAGCGCTTCGGCATCTGGCAGATCACCCGGAATATCGGTCACATCCGTTTTCATGCCCATCTGACGCAGGTGCGCACGAACGCGGCTTGGGTCCTCTTGGCTACACAGGCCCATGCGCGACGACAGTTCAAACGCCAGCGCACAGCCAATTGCGACGCCTTCACCGTGGAGTAGACGATCCGAATAACCCGTCGCCTTTTCCAGCGCATGACAGAACGTATGACCGAGGTTCAAAAGCGCCCGATCCCCCTGCTCTGTCTCATCGCGCATCACGATCTCGGCTTTCATTTCAACGGACCGTTTCACCGCATAAACCCGTGCCGCCATATCGCCCGCAGCCATTTTCGGTGCGTTCACCTCAAGCCAATCGAAAAACGCCGCATCGCCCAACAGACCGTATTTCACGACCTCACCATAGCCAGCGAGGAAATCGCGTTCTGTGAGCGTGGACAGGATTGAGGTATCCGCCAAAACGAGGCTCGGCTGATGGAAAGCACCGACGAGGTTCTTACCCTGATCCGTATTGATTCCCGTTTTTCCGCCGACAGAGCTATCCACCTGCGCCAAGAGCGAGGTCGGGATTTGCACAAACCGCACACCACGGCGCAAAACGGAGGCCGCAAAGCCTACGAGGTCACCAATCACCCCACCGCCAAGCGCGATAACGAGGCCGTTCCGTTCGACCTTTTGCTCAAGCAGCCATTCGACAGTTTTGGTAAACTCAGGCCACCGTTTGGTGCTTTCGCCCGCAGGCAAGGTCAACGCCGAATGCGCCACGCCCGCCGCATCCAAAGACGCCTGCAATGTTGCCAGATGAAGGCCCGCGACATTCGCATCCGTGACAATCGCGACCTTCTTAACCGTCAGCATGTCCGCGATCCGCGCACCTGCCGTCGCAATCAGGTCTGGCCCGATCAGAACGTCGTATTCGCGGCCAACCAACCCAACATGCACGGTTTCGAAAGTCATGATTTTTCCTTTAGGACATCGACACGGCCCAACAGCGCTTCGATCGCTTTGTCGGTGGTGTCATCAATCGAATAATTTTCCTGCGTTTCGACCGTTAGGTTCGCAAGGCTGTAAATCGGTTCGCGTACAGCCAGCAAATCCGCGAGCGTCTGACGCGGGTTCGCGGTGCGCAACAGCGGGCGCGTATCCTTGTGACGCACACGTTCCCAGAGCGTATCCAACGACGCCTTGAGCCAGAGCGACACGCCCTTTTCGGTGATCATCGTGCGGTTCCGTTCCGCCATGAACGCCCCGCCGCCCGTCGACAACACACAGGGCCGCCCGTTCAGAAGACGCCGAATAACCTCGGTTTCGCGACGGCGGAAAAACTCCTCGCCATCGCGCGCAAAAATTTCAGAGATGCTCGCGTTGGCCGCACGCTCAATCTCGGCATCAGAATCAAGGAACGCCACACCCAGTCGAGTCGCCAGCGATTTGCCGATCGCAGACTTGCCTGATCCCATCATTCCGACCAGAACAACTGTCCGTTCCAGACGAAATGGACCGCTCAAAGCGGTTTTGCTCTCTGGGTCGTGATCGGCTGTGGCTTGCCGAGTTGTCATTTTCTGTCCCGAATGGCGTGTTATTGCCAGCAAGGGCATATATAAAGACAGCCAAGGGTGCAAAGCCCATGAGGCACAAAGGGCAAGAAAGGCTATCGGAATGTTGTGGAGATTGTTCAAAGCTCTGATCGTTCTGCTTTTTCTAGCGGGGATCGGACTTGTGGCATACGCCTACGTCGGGCCGCTGTTCTTTCCGGCAGATTTCGCGGCACCTGAACAAGCGGTCAGCCAACCCGTTACCCTGCAGGTGAAATAACAAATGCAAGGGGCACAGCTTATTACAGCCTTTGTTTTGCTGGCCTCCGCGACCCAAGCCCAAGAGGCAGGTCCGCTATCGGCCATTGATTGGCTGTCCAATAGCGTTGATCCAACAGTCACCGTCAGCCCGCTAGGTTCTGAGTTTGGAACAGGCGTTGCGCCGCTTGATGGGGCGGAATCACCAGTGGTGACAGTGACCCCTCTGGACAGTGGATCCCCTGATTTGGTCGGGCTCTTGCCACCATCAATGACAGGTCTGCCGAACACCATCTGGTCTGCGAGCACCGAATCAATTCTCGTATCGCTCGTCACCGCAGAACGGACAGAGTCGGTCCCCGCGATCCAAGACTTCCTCACGGTCCTTCTCTTGGCCGAAGCCAAACCACCCTTTGATGCGGGCCGCGAG
This sequence comes from Aestuarium zhoushanense, assembly GCF_056431045.1. Classification (NCBI taxonomy): domain Bacteria; kingdom Pseudomonadati; phylum Pseudomonadota; class Alphaproteobacteria; order Rhodobacterales; family Paracoccaceae; genus Aestuarium; species Aestuarium zhoushanense. The sequence goes on along the minus strand of NZ_JBWKMA010000015.1, from coordinate 41,437 downwards.
GGGAACCTATTCCTCGCCCGCGTTGATAAATTGCTAGAGGTCGGCGCGCTGCAACAGGCACAAGCTCTTCTTGAGGCTGCAGACCCACAGGAACCCGCCCTCTTCCGCCGTTGGTTCGACATTTCGCTACTGACGGGCACCGAAGACAACGCTTGCGCCACGATGCGCGATGCACCCGACCTCGCGCCCACTCACGCGGTTCGTATTTTCTGCGTGGCCCGTGGCGGCGATTGGGACACGGCGGCGCTGATCCTCAACACTGGGATCGCGCTCGGTGACATCCAGCCCGACGACGAACAGCTTTTGGTGCGGTTCCTCGAGACCGAATTCGATGATCACGCGGCGGCCGTTCCAACGCCTGATCGTGTCACGCCGCTGAAATTCCGCCTGCTCGAAGCGATTGGTGAACCTGTTCCCACAGCAACCCTGCCACGCGCCTTTGCCCACGCCGATCTGCGCGATGTGGCAAGCTGGCGGAGCCAACTCGAAGCGGCAGAGCGTTTGGCTCGTTACGGTGCCGTTGACGACAATATTCTGCGTGCGCTTTACACCGCGCAACGCCCTGCGGCTTCTGGCGGCATCTGGGATCGGGCTGAAGCGTTCCAACGGTTTGACACCGCCATTCGCGCCCGCGACCCCGTTGCAGTTGCCGCAGCCCTCCCTGCCGCATGGTCCGCAATGAAAGACGCCCGAACCGAAGTACCGTTTGCGCGCCTCTATGCACCGGACCTTGCTGCCTTGCCTCTCACAGGTGACGCGGCGGCATTAGCGTTCCACGTGCTGCTTTTGTCCGCCGATTACGAAGCCGCAGCACTGAACTTTACCGCGACAACCGACGACGATATTTTCCTGAGCGCTGTTGCCCGTGGCAACGTTTCAGCCGTCAACGCAAAAACGCCCGCGCAACACACTGTATTCGCTGCATTTTCAGGCAAAACACCCGTTCCCGATTCCATCGCGGACCTCATCAATTCGCAAAAACTTGGCGAAGCACTCCTGCGCACCATCGCAACCTTTGGTGAGGGCATGACGGGCGATCCTGTCGCCATTTCAGAGGCGCTCGTGACCCTGCGCACGGTCGGGCTAGAGGATGTCGCGCGGCGTGCGGCGCTCCAGTATCTGTTGTTGGACCGCCCATCATGACAGCGCCGTCTGGCATGATGCATTGGATCCAGAGCTTCCTCGAAGCGCAGGCCGCCGAACTTGATGCCGCAACGAACACCCAATTGGCCTATGCCCGCGACCTCAAGGATTTTGCGGATTGGCTCGACCGCCGCAAAACCCATTTCATTGATGCGGATCGGACCAACGTCGAAAACTACCTGATCAGTTGCGAGGCAGAAGGATTGGCCGTTTCGACCCGCGCTCGTCGCCTCTCTGCGATCAAACAGCTTTATCGTTTTGCCTTTGAAGAGGGTTGGCGTAGCGACAACCCTGCGGTTCAGATCAAAGGACCAGGAAAACCTAAGCGTCTGCCCAAAACGCTGAGCGTTGAGGATGTTGATCGCCTCCTCCACGCCGCCCGCACACATGGCCGCGACACGGCACGGAATACCTGCCTGATGGAGCTTCTCTACGCGACGGGGATGCGTGTCACTGAACTGGTTAGCCTCCCGATCGCCGCCGCGCGAGGTAATCCTCAGATGCTCTTGGTGCGTGGCAAAGGGGGTAAGGAACGGATGGTCCCGCTCTCTGCGGCCGCTCTGAACGCGATCTCAGACTGGCTCGACGTGCGGGACACGGCAGAGGACCTTGCCAAACGCAAAGGCATCCCCGCCTCCAAATTCCTCTTTCCATCGCGGAGCAAGGATGGCCACCTCACCCGACACCGCTTCTTTGCCCTGATCAAGGAACTCGCGGTCGCCGCAGGAATTTCCCCCGAAAGCGTCACCCCCCACACCATCCGTCACGCATTCGCCACGCACCTTTTAGCAGGTGGAGCTGATTTGCGGGCGATCCAGACCATGTTGGGCCACGCTGACCTCGCGACAACGGAAATTTACACGCATGTGCTAGACGAGCGTTTGAAAGACCTCGTTCTGACCCATCATCCGCTTTCGAAAAAACGGACCACTTGAACCGCGCCTCTCGCGCCCCCATAACCGTTGTAGACCAACGGATTGGACCCAATGCCTGTTCTCGACGCTACATTCTGGATCACTGCCGCCGCCATCCTCGTACTTTTGGTGCTCTCTGGCTTTTTCTCGGGCTCTGAAACGGCGCTTACGGCCGCAAGCCGTGGTAAGCTACGCTCTGCCGCCGACAAAGGGTCGCGCGGGGCTGAGACGGCGTTGAATGTGACCGAGGACAACGAACGCCTGATCGGCTCGATCCTCTTGGGCAATAACGTAGTGAACATCCTCGCCACCTCGCTCGCGACAGCTGTTCTGACGAAGCTTTTTGGGCAAAACGGTGTCGCACTGGCGACCTTGGGGATGACCCTCCTCGTTCTGATCTTTGCCGAGGTGCTGCCGAAAACCTATGCCATCACCAATCCCGAAACGGTGGCGGCCCGCGTGGCCTCTCCGATCCGCTATGTGATCCTCGTCTTTTCGCCGGTGGTCTCTGCCGTGCGCCTGTTAGTGCGTCTGGTCCTGCGGATGTTCGGCGTCAAAGCGGACCCCGACAGCAACATTCTCGCCGTCCGTGAAGAGATCGCAGGCGCGCTACAACTCGGTCACTCCGAAGGTGTCGTCGAAAAAGAAGACCGCGACCGTATCCTAGGCGCGCTCGACCTATCAGAGCGCTTTGTCGAAGAAGTCATGCTCCACCGCTCTGGCATTCAGATGATCGACGCGGGTCTGCCTGTGCCTGAAATCCTCGCACAAGTTCTCGAAAGCCCGCACACCCGTCTGCCGCTCTATCGCGATGATCCCGAAAACGTGGTCGGTGTGCTCCACGCCAAGGACCTCCTGCGCGCCATGCACCGCATGCTCGAAGATGGGACGATGGACACGGACGAGATGAACAAATTCGATATCATGTCGGTCGCGATGAAGCCCTACTTCATCCCCGAAACCACCACGCTCGACGATCAAATGCGCAAGTTCCTTGAACGCAAAACGCACTTTGCCTTGGTGGTCGATGAATACGGCGGGCTTGAAGGTCTGATCACACTTGAGGACATCCTCGAAGAGATCGTTGGTGAAATCGCCGATGAATTCGACGTGGCCGAAGAGGACATGATCAAACCAACGGCAGACGGCGCCTTTATCGTCGACGGGTCAATGACCCTGCGCGACCTGAACCGTGCCCACGATTGGAACCTGCCCGATGACGAGGCGAATACCATCGCGGGTCTGGTGATCCATGAGGCCCAGATGATCCCTGTTGTAGGTCAAGTGTTCAGCTTCCACGGGTTCCGCTTCGAAGTGATCGATAAAGAGCAAAACCGGATCACCAGCCTGAAAATCCGCCAGCTCAATTGAAAAAGGCGGCTCGCGCCGCCCTTTCCGTTATCGTGATTTGAATAGCGTCCCGAGGATGCCGCGCACGATGCGCCGACCAGTGGTCCCCTTCAGCTCTTTGATCACGGCAGAGCCGATAGCCTCCCCAAAGGATTCATTCTTTGTTGACCGCGACCGTGTCGTGCGGGTCTTGGTCGATCGCGACGACCCACCGTCATAACGACGCGCATTGCGGAACTCGCGCTCCTCGTCCTCTGCTTTAGCTTCGGCCTCTTCTGCAGCAGTGGCTTCTTTGGCTGCGGCATCCGCGCGTTTCAGCAGAATTTCATGCGCCGATTCACGATCCACAGCCGTGTCATACTTTGCCCCCATCGGTGAGGTCGCCATCAACGCCTTACGGTCGCTCGCCTCAATCGGGCCGAGTTTCGACGACGGCGGACGGATCAGCGTGCGTTGCGCGATCCCAGGGATGCCCTTGTTTTCGAGCATAGAGGTCACAGCCTCGCCCGTGCCGACCTCGGTGATCGCATCAGCTATATCGAACGCAGGGTTCGGGCGATAGTTCTCCGCCGCCTGACGCAGTGCCTTTTGATCCTTCGCGGTAAAGGCACGCAGCGCGTGCTGCACGCGGTTGCCCAGCTGGCCCAGAATATCTTCTGGCACGTCAGCAGGATTTTGCGTGATGAAATAAACGCCTACCCCTTTGGACCGGATCAAACGCGCAACCTGTTCGACCTTATCAACCAAGGCCTTGGGCGCATCATCAAATAGCAAATGCGCCTCATCAAAGAAGAACACCAGCTTTGGTTTATCAGGGTTGCCGACCTCGGGCAGTTCTTCGAACAATTCAGAGAGCAGCCACAGCAGGAACGTCGCATAGAGGCGCGGGCTGTTCATCAGCTTATCCGCAGCCAGAAGGTTGATCTGCCCACGACCGTCGGGCGCAACCTGCATCATGTCCATCAGGTCCAAGGCAGGTTCGCCAAAGAACGCCGTTGCACCCTGATTTTCCAACACCAGCAACTGCCGCTGGATCGCACCGATCGAGGCCGATGCGATGTTCCCATAGCGCAGTGCAATCTCGCTCGCGTGTTCACCGACCCAAAGCAACATGGATTGCAGGTCTTTGAGGTCCAAGAGCGGGAGGCCCTCTTCGTCGGCGACGCGGAACACGATGTTCAGAACGCCCTCTTGGACATCGGACAGTTCCAACATCCGCGCGAGCAACAGGGGCCCCATTTCGGCAACGGTGGTGCGCACGGGGTGGCCTTGATCACCGTAGAGGTCCCAGAAGGTCACTGGGAATTTGTCGTATTGCAGGTCAAGCCCGATGGTCGCTGCCCGTTTCATGAACGCATCGTGGAGTTTGAACTCCGCAGAACCAGCCGCCGCCAACCCCGACAAATCGCCCTTAATATCCGAAAGGAACACAGGAACGCCCGCAGCCGAAAATCCCTCGGCCAGAGTTTGCAGCGTCACCGTCTTACCCGTGCCCGTCGCACCAGCGATCAAGCCGTGACGGTTCGCGTAGTTCAGCAAAAGCCCCTGCTGTTCAGCGTAGCCTTCGCCCCCCCCGCCGATAAAAATCGCGTTTTCCATAACACCCTCTAAATGCTCAAATCGGTGCTAAAATACATCCTTAACGGTTTCATGCCATAGTGAAAGCGTTCGTCAGGATTGTATTCTGACCGACAAAATCTCCTCCCTGTTAGACTTGCCGCGCCTTTGGGCGCGGTTTTTTTAGGCGACTGCCATAAAACTGTCGTTTCCCAGTTGACGGTCCCGATTCCTTTTCGTAGCGTCACATCAAATAGTCGGCCAAGTCCGATAGGGAGAATAGAGAAAGGGGATCGGTTTCGGTCCCTTTTCTTTTTGTTCCAACTGATTATCGGTAACACTTCACGTGAACGGATCGGCAATCCTCTGCCGATACTGACGCCGATGTCACCTGACACCCCCTCACACACGTGTTAGACAGAGCCAAGCAACCCAATACAGGACTTTTTATGTTCAACGTGATTAAGCCGCTCGCCACCCTGACGATGATCGCCCTCGGCGGTGTCGCACTGGCGCAAGAGACCGCAGCCCCCGCAACAGACGCCCCCGCTGACCCGCAGGTCGGTCAGGTCTACGTCAAAGAGACCTCTGGTGATTGGGAACTGCGCTGCCTCAAAGTCGAATCTGGCGATGAACCCTGCCAAATTTACCAACTGCTCAAGGATGCTGAAGGCAACTCGATCATGGAAGTCACCATGTTCCCGATGCCCGCAGACCAACAAGCTGCAGCAGCTGCGACCCTTCTGGTCCCGCTGATGACCCGCCTGTCCGAAGGCATCATGATCCAAGTTGATGACGCCGACCCGCGCCGTTACCCGATCGAATTCTGTAACCAAGGTGGCTGCGTGACCCGCGCTGGTTTCACCGCCGAAGAGCTCGCTGCGTTCAAGGCTGGGTCGAACGCGAAAGTGCGTATCGTTCGTGCGGAAACTGCACCTGAGGCAGCCGAAGTTATTCTGGATATGTCGCTCGCTGGCTTTACCGCTGGATTCGACAAAGCCACGCCGCCGACCAACTAAGGCGCTGACTATTAAACAAAACGCCGCCTCTTGGGGCGGCGTTTTGCGTTTATGGGGCTTTGCGTAGCGCCAGCACGGCGTTCAATCCGCCAAAGGCAAAGGCGTTCGTGAGAACCACGTCCACATTCGCCTCGCGCGCCTCATTCGGCACCACGTCGAGCGCACATTCTGGATCGGGCTCTTCGTAGTTGATCGTCGGCGCGATGATGCCGTCTTTGAGGGCCATGATACAGGCCAAGAGTTCGACCGCGCCCGTGCCACCGATCAAGTGACCATGCATGGATTTGGTCGAGGACATCATCAGTTTATCCGCGTGCGGACCAAAAGCATCCGCGACAGCCGCCGATTCCGTTTTGTCGTTGGCGGCCGTGCCCGTGCCATGCGCGTTGATATAGCCAACTTCGCTCTTGTCGATCCGCGCGTCTCGCATTGCACCCGTTATCGCACGACCCGCGCCCTGCTTTGACGGCATCACAATGTCAGAGGCATCCGACGACATTGCAAAACCGATAACCTCGGCAAGGATCGTCGCCCCGCGTTTGCGTGCATGTTCGTAGTCCTCGAACACGAAAACGCCCGCCCCTTCGCCTTGAACCATGCCGTTGCGGTTGGCGCTGAACGGACGGCACCCGTCCTTGGACATGACGCGCAGCCCTTCCCAGGCTTTCACGCCACCAAAGACCAGCATGGATTCAGAGCCACCCGTCAGCATGACCGGCGCCATGCCCGAACGGATCATCTGGAACGCCTGCCCCATTGCGTGGTTCGAAGACGCGCAGGCCGTTGCCACGGTAAAGGACGGACCGCGCAGATTAAATTCGATGGACAGGTGGCTCGTCGCTGCGTTGTTCATCAGCTTCGGCACGATAAAGGGGTGAACGCGGTTTTTCCCTTCCTCGTAAACCACACGGTAGTTTTCATCCTGCGTCGTCAGACCACCGCCAGAGGTGCCAAGCACAACCCCAGACCGATCCGCCAACTCACCGTGAAATTCGAGCCCCGACTGCGCCACAGCTTGACGTGCAGCCAACAACGTAAACTGCGTAAACCGATCATAGAGCGCGATTTGCTGACGGTTGAAATGCGCGTGTTCGTCGTAGTTGCGCACTTGGCCCGCGATTTTCACCATCAGGCGATCAACGTCAGGAATTTCCAACGGACCGATGCCGCAACGCCCTTCGCGCATCGCCTCAAACGTTTGCGCAACATCATGGCCGAGGGCGTTGATCGTCCCCGCACCTGTAATCACAACGCGACGCATTGGCGTTATACCTTTTCGGAGACGAGCTTTGAAACAGCGTCAATGATGGCAGAGACGGACGAAATGTCGAAATCGCTCTCGCTCGGGTCATTCGCATTGAACGGCACAGAGATGTCAAAGGCCTCTTCGATCGCAAAAATGCTCTCCACCAGACCGAGGCTATCAATGCCCAAATCCTCTAGCGTGTGATCCATTTTCACATCCGATGGCTCTAGAACGGCCTGTTCGGCAATGATTTCGATGACTTTTTCGCGAATTTCCATGTGTCCTCGCCTCTCTCGGGTATGACCCTTGGGCATTTAAAATGATCTAATCACTATGACCGCCGTTTGAAACTTATTTTTGACGGTTTCCCATATCACGTAGGATTCTTGGCAGACGGCGCAAGGATTTATAAATCTCAATTTGCTGCGTCATTTGTGTCGCGGGATAGCCCATCATCACACGACCCGCAGGCACATTCGCCAAAACCATCGTCCCAGCCGAAGTTACAACATCATCACCGATTTTGAGGTTATCACCGACGCCCGTCTGACCGCCCAAAACCACGCGATCCCCGATGACCGTTGATCCAGCCACCGCTGCGTGTCCCGCCATAAGGCAGTGTTTGCCCATGACCACGTTATGCCCGAGATGGCAGCCGTTATCGATTTTTGATCCTTCGCCGACAAAGGTCGGACGGATAGTGCCTGCGTCGATAGTGGAACCAACGCCGACCTCAACATCGTCTGATAGGATCACGCCGCCCAAGGAATGGATACGGTGCTGACGCGGATCGTTCGGGATTTGAGCCTCGGTATCGCCCAAGGTCGCGCGGGCCCGCTCAACATTCGACTGCTCGGCCATAACAAACGAAAACCCGTCGGCACCAATCACAGCGTTTGGATGCAGGATCACACGATCGCCCAAGGTCACACGCCGCATCACCCGCGCCCCATCAAGGAGCACACAGTTTTCACCGACCACCGCCCCCGGTGCAACGGTCACATGTGCAGCAATTCGGGTGCCTGCGCCGATCACAGCGCCCTTGCCGATCAGAACAAAGGGACCGATTGCGACGCCCTCGCCCAAGGTCGCGCCCTCGGTAATCGCGGTCGGGTGAATACCGTCCTCAATATCCCACGGACGGTCGAGCATCTGCGTGAGCTTTGCCATCGCAAGTCGCGCGCGTGGTGCGATGATCGCCGCCTTAAGGCCAAGCGCCTGCCAATCGCAGCCAGACCAGACCACAGCAACCTGTGCCTGACCCTGCCCCAGCTTTTCCGCATAAGCAGGCGACATCGCCAGTGCGAGGTCGCGCGGACCAGCCGTTGCAGGCTCTGACGCGGTGTCAATCTCTAGGGACAGATCGCCCAAGGCCTCAGCCCCGAGCGCAGTTGCAATCTCTGAAACGGTATAAGCCATAAGTCCCTCTCAACGTTGAGAAGGATTTACCCCTGAACGCCGCCCGCGGCTACCCCTTCACGCGCCAAAGCATCCCAAATCACTGCGTCACGACCGTAAATGTCGCGGCGATACTGCAGTGACCCGTCCACATTGGTAAACGCGGTACGATAATCCAAGTGCACAGGCACTGGCGTCTCTAGATCAACCCGCGTTTCCTGCCCTGTCCGAAGACGGGATTGGAAGAACTCGACCGGATCAGAGGTCTGACGCGCCAATAGTGCGTAAGCAAAGTCATGCGGATCGTCCAAGCGGATGCACCCGTGACTAAAGGCCCGCACTTCGCGTGCAAACAAATTCTGCGCAGGCGTATCGTGCAGATAGATATTGTATCGGTTCGGGAACATGAACTTCACCGACCCCAGCGCGTTGCTCGGCCCCGGCGGCTGGCGCATGGAGAACGGGAAGCTGGACGCGGAATATTGGCTAAAGCCATTCGCGCGGTTCACAACCTGACCATTGCTCGCCACGACTTGAAGGTGGCTCACTGCTCCCGCATCAGCCTGCAGTCGCGGCAGATATTCGTTCACGATGATCGAGCGCGGTACATACCAGCTCGGGTTAATCACCATGAACTCCATCAGATCAGAGAACTCTGGCGATTGACGGTCATCGGAATTGGCACCGATAACAGATCGGGTTTCAAAGGTGACGATATCGTTGTCGATGATCTTGGCGGTGAAGTCCGTGAGGTTCACCCAGATATGGCGGTCCCCACGCGGGATATTCAGCCAACGCTCCCGTTCCATAGCGACGATAACTGACTGAAGGCGGTCCTCAATCGGGCGGTTTAGCTCAACAATCGTCGAGCCACCCGCAACACCATCAGCGGTCAAACCGTTGTATTCCTGAAACTTTTGCACCGCAGCCTGAAGAGTTGCGTCATAAGTGGCCGTCACCGACCGCTCCATAAAGCCCATCGCGATCAGACGGTTGCGTAGCGCAACGACAGCCGCCCCCGTATCACCGGGCCGCAGCGTCGCCTCTGGCACCGTGGCACCCCAGCCACCACGAGCGATCTGATGCTCAAGCCGCATTTTCGACCGCATCAGCCGCGCATATTCAGCGGATTGCGGAGCGAGTGACCGCAGATACTGCACCGGATCGGCTGTCAAAAACCCATTCAGGATCTCAATCCGATCATGCACGGGAATTTCACGTTTGATCGCATCCAGAACACGGTTCGGATTGAGGATGCCCGTCTGCACGTCCCGCGCATAAGTGAGGAACAATTCGCTCAACTCGACTTCCATCGCGCCTTGTTCGTAGGCCGTTTTGGCCGACTGCAAACGGGCGATCAGAGCATTGGGATCGAATTTCTCGGCTGGCAAACCATGGAGCGGCGCATCCGCAAAAGCACCCAGGAGCGCATTACGGCGGGCCTGCGCAACCTCGTCCGATCCCGTCCAAATGCTCGCGAAATCACGAGCGCGGTAAAACGCGGCCAGTTCGTCATCCATTGCGACAGATTCAGCCACAGCTTGACGGAATGCTGTGACCTGAGCCTGCACAGGCGCAGTTGTGCCCAGAACAAAGGACATCGCGACCAAAGCCGCCAAAGACGAAAACCGAACCGATCTATTCACGCGCAAAGCCCCAAACTAATATTCGCAATTGCCGACCAGAGAGACACGTTGACGCCCCGATAGTCCACTCACAATTGCGATAATCGGCCACGGGGCTACCAAATGTTGCAGGTCCGCACCGCGAGGGCGACGCATCGCGGGCCACCTCAATCGGATTTTGCGCAAATTTTCGCCTATTTGGCCTTTGTTAACGGACCCTAGGGCATTCTTTAGTTGGTTCAGGAATCAGTCTGTGCCATAAAGTTCCTGCATCTGGGGATGAGATGAAAACAAAACCTGCACGCCACAGCAGGTAATAGCGACGGGACAGGCGCTTCAACTATGACGACAACGAATACCTCGGGAATTTCTCGTCGCGGTCTCCTTCGTGCGTTCGCCGCGACCGCTGTAACGGCAGCTCCGGCTTTCACCCCTACATTCGGTCAAGCAGCTGGGTTCCTGCGCGGCGCTGGTGATGTTCGTCGGATTAAGATGTATTCTGGCCGCACCGGCGAAAAGATCGACATGATCTACTGGATCGAAGGCGACTATATCGCTGAATCGGTCAATCAGATCGTCCACTTCATGCGCGACTGGCGGAACAACAAAACCATCGCCATCGACACGCGCACCATTGATATCATGGCAGCTTCGCACAACCTGCTCGACGTCACTGAACCCTACATGTTGCTGTCGGGCTATCGTTCGCCTGAAACCAACGCCATGCTGCGCCGCCAATCCTCTGGCGTTGCGCGCAATTCGCTCCACATGCGCGGTCAAGCTGCTGACCTCCGTCTAGCAAGCCGTTCGGTCAACCAAATCGCAAGCGCCGCACAATCCTGTAACGCTGGCGGCGTTGGTCGATATGCGGGCTCGAACTTCGTTCACATGGACTGTGGTGAGGTCCGCACTTGGAACGGCTAAACGCTTCCCGAGGAACGGAAAAACAGGCGCCCTCTCGGGCGCCTTTTTCATTTAGGCCATGACAGTTTCGGCAGGAATGGTGAGAAGATACCGCAGGTCATCGCGGTTCATCCAACACATATGCGCCACCATCGGATCAGGGCGATCCTTCGCATACCAGCTCAGCGCGGCGGGTTCGGAATGCATGTAGCCTTCGCGTTCACCCAAGCCCTTGAACGCGAGCTTTTTGATAATGAACCCAATCATGTGATCAGGCGACCACGTCATCAGCGCCGTGGCCAAAGCAAGCCGAGCTAGAATGCTCGACATGCCTGTGCCGCGGTAGGCAGGATCGCTGATCATCCAGACGTCACCGTGATAGGCACAGGTGCCCGTCATGCGTCGCGCGCTCGGACCGGGGGAATAGAACGAGCGGTCGAAATCAATCGGCAAACCTGCAGGCGGAAAGGCCACGTATTGATCGCGGAAATAGTCGGCAAGGCTCTGCCCTTCGATCCGCAACAAACGCACCGCTTGGGTAAAAACGAGCCGCTTGTCACGGTCCCATCCTAGAAACCAAAACCCATCATCAGGGTGAATCGCGTTAAGGTTTGGGTCAAACGGCACGCCAATCGGCTGCGGTCGATGCGCGGCGATTGTTTCGGCATAGTAATCAAAGTCGGACCCCGACTCTAACCGAATGCCGTATTTTTCCGCCAAAGTTACAATGGTGGCTACATAAAGCGCACCTTCAAAAGAATCGTGGATGGTCATTGTTCACTCTCCAAGGCTAATCATCCTTGGAGCCATCTTGTGATCCACGACCGTTAATAAATGGTTTACCAGTGTTAACGAATATCCATGAGCAACTCGCTCGGCATCCGTTCAATCTCTTCTCTGGGTAGTCCGTCGATGCAGAGGTCATAGGTACGTACCACGACCGACACCAAACCACGGCTCTGATCTGGGAAGCGACACCCCAACAGCAATCGTTGATAGCTGATCGGCACGGGGGCACCGCCCTTCTCACGCGGAAGTTCTGACACGATGTGATCGAGCCGCACGCCTTCGGTGCGTTTCACTTCCTCAAACGGCGCGACGAGCAACCGACCGAACCCCTGACCACCTGGAAGATCTGCAGACTTCAAGCCAATGCTGCTCAGCGCCCAATCGCGCCCGAACCATGACGAATATGAGGACTCCGCCCCGACCTCCACGCAGATCCATTCCTCGCCCAAACGGCGGAAAATCACGACAGCCGCACGGACCGCCTGAAACTCTGGCGCTTCAATACGTCCTTGCGAGGCGACCCACGCGTTAAAGCAATTCCGCAACAAGTCAGGTCCACTGTCCCAAATCCGACTGATCGGCTGTTGTTGTAGATGATAATAGTGGCCGTTCGTCTTTTCGCTGCGCAATTGATCCAGCCCACGCACCTGCCCCGACTGGTTTTTCATCCACGCATCAGACAGCGCCACAATATCAAGAGCCCCCTCCAACGCATCACGTCCCGCATCCGTCAGAGCGTATTGTCGGTCGTTGACTGAGAACAGCTCGGTTCCGCGATACTCTTCCAATGCGCGAATGTGCCGACGGACCGTTTGACGCGTGCTATTCAACCGAGAGACGGTCCGAGAGAGGTTCAATTCCTTTGCCAAAACCGTGAACGAACGGAGCATCTCATAAAATAACGCAGCAGTTTTTGGCTCGCCCATCTCAATGCTCCATAAGAAAATGAAATCAAAGCAACGTGTTACGGTCGAATCTTGCACCGCTCAATTTGATGGGTGATTTATGCACCATTGAGTGGTGATAGTTCAACCACTTTTAGTTGTATTTAACACGTTGAAACATACCCGTTGAGGCGAGATTTTCTCTTGCAGAAGTTGTAGAGGAAACACCATGCCGCATCCTATCGATGATTTTGTAGCCCAGAAAATTCGCAATGCCCGCCTGATGCGCGGTCTGACGCAATCGGGTCTGGCCGCACAAATCGGGTGTTCGTTCCAACAGTTGCAGAAATACGAAGCCGGCCAAAACCGCGTCTCCGCCAGCCGTCTTTATCAAATCGCAACCGCACTGGACGTATCGCCGGGTTACTTCTTTGAAGGCGTCGATGACCGTGTTCATTCAGACGAGATTGACACGACCACATCGCGTATCTTGTTTGCGCTCGCTCGTGTTGAGAGCCCACAGATCAAAGAAACACTTTGCCGCATGGTTCAAGCCATTGCGAAAACAGAAGAAATGGACGGCGATTACGATGCGCCAACCTATGCAAAAACGGCCTGAACTAAGTCGTTTTCTCGCTAAATAAAGTCACGGTTGCGCCGTTGAACCCTTTGTAGGTGACAACAGGCAAGGCAACCGTGATGACTTTAATCCCCCCAAAGTGGCCATTGATGATCCGTGCTGCGGTGTTCAGTGTAATTTTGAACACTGTTTTTGGGTCTATTGTAGGGTTCACCTATCCCTACTGGTCTAATGCCCTCGGCAACCCTGCCATTGCGATCTCGCTGATCTGGGTCGGCGGAAGCATCCTGACAGCTTATATTCTGCTCCGTTGGTCGCGCAGCAGCATTCGCCCGCTTGCCAACCTCTATCGCGCTGTTCGCAAAATGGCCGATGAAAAAGACCTCAGTGTTAAGTTGCCCGAAGCCCCGACTGGCGACCTTTCTCGCACCACCATTGCGATCACCGATTTGATTAACTTGATCCGAAGCGTGATCACCGACGTGACCAAAGAAATCGACATCGCTGACAACGCAGCTGAGACGATCCACAACAGCACCCATAACCTCCACCAAAACGCCGAACGCCAGTCCAGCACGGTCGAACAATTGTCCTCCTCGATCGAGGAAACCGCTTCTATGGTGCGGTCAAATGCGAAATCTGCGAGCACAGCAAACGACCTCGCGCGGCGCACTGCGACCATTGCCAACGACGGCCAGTCGCAGGTTGAAAACATGGTGACGGCCATGGACGAGATCGACAAATCGTCCCGCGCCATTATTCAGATCATCAAAGTGATCGACGAAATCGCATTTCAAACCAACCTCCTTGCCCTTAACGCTGCGGTCGAAGCCGCACGCGCGGGCCAACACGGTCGTGGTTTTGCGGTCGTGGCCCAAGAGGTCCGCAACCTCGCTGCGCGGTCGTCCAAGGCTGCGGGTGAGACGTCCCGCTTGATCGAAACATCGCGTAAACAGGTTGAGATTGGTGTAACCACATCGGCAACGACCCGCGAAACGTTTGAAAAAATCGCGGGGGAAATCACCACCGTTGCTGAACGCATCGAAGAGATCACCCTCGCTAGCTCTGAACAGACTCGTGCGGTGGATCAGATCAATATGGCGATGAGTGAGATCCAGAAACTCACTCTCGAAAATCAACAGCAGGCCGAAACGCTGGCGTCTGGGGCAACACGTATGCGCAGCGGAACCCAGCGCATTCGCGGCTCTGCTCGCTCGTTGAAAACCGCGTAATCTGACTAAGGCGTTGACGATCACCGCGGGTTTGCCCACAAATCCGACCATGTCGTCAACGCATTACGCCACATCATGATGCCCCTGCCTGAAATCCTCCCCTTCGGTTTGGATGCCGTTCTGGTGCGGTTCGATGCGACAATGTCGGATCAGGCCAATCGGGCGGCTTTGGGCTTTGCCGCGCATATTCGGAACAGCGCCCTCCCGTTTGTCGAAGTATCTAGCACGCTCGCTTCTGTAACGCTTCGGTTTGACCCCTTGGCGGTTGGGCTGGATGAGGTTACCGCACTACTCCAACATCACCTCAAGACCCAAGACTGGGGCGCCGTCGCCCTGCCCGCAGGTCGCAAGCTCTGGCGCGTTCCGACTTGCTACGGTGGCGATCACGGTCCGCAATTGGCAGAAGCCGCAGAACTCGCAGGGATTTCGATGGATGCCGCGATTGATGCGCTCGGCACCTCACGGGTGCGCGTTTTGACCATCGGATTTGCACCAGGTTTGCCCTATCTCGGCACCCTGCCGCCCGAATGGAACATCCCGCGCCAAACCGCTCTCACACCCAAAGTGCCCGCGGGCGCATTGGTCGTTGCCATCCGTCAGTTTGTAGTCTTTGCAAACGCCTCCCCCACGGGCTGGCGCTGGATCGGTCAAACTGCCCTGCCCTTATTCGATCCGGCACGCAGCCCCGCGTCGCTGTTTTCCCCCGCCGATGAGGTCATCTTTACCCCCGTGTCAGAGACCGAATTCACAACCGCGCGAACAGCCCCCTTTGGCGGCGCAACGTGGGAGGACGTGGAATGACCACGCTTACAATCCACCGCGCTGGCCCTGCGATGACGGTCCAAGACCTCGGTCGCGAGGGGTATCTATCGATTGGCCTCCCCCGTGGGGGCGCCGCAGACCGCAAGGCCATCTGCGAAAGCGCCGCCCTCCTCGGTCAATCGCCCGATCATGCTGTGATCGAAATGGCGGGTATGGGCGGCGTGTTTTCCGTCAGTCAACCGACCCGCATTTCCCTAACGGGCGCACCGATGCGAGCCACGATTGGCGACAGGGCGCTGGTTTGGAACGCCTCTCACCTCCTTTTGCCCGAGGATCGCCTGACCATCGGCCCTGTGCTGTCGGGCGTTTATGGCTACATCGGATTTGGCGGTGGCATCGCGACTGAGCCTGTGATGGGCAGCAGATCCACCCACCTCACCTGCGGGATCGGCGCAGTGCTCGAAACTGGCGCGACACTGCCACTGGGCCCTGATCGAAATACGGATCGGGTCGGAATGATCCTGCCAACAGACAATCGGTTTGAGGGCGGCACGATCCGCTATATCAACGGACCACAGACAGCATTATTTGATGAAGCAACGCGCGCACGGTTCACCCAGACCGAATTCACCCGCGATTCTGCCGCCAATCGCCAAGGTGTGAAACTGAACGGCTCAGGCGCAGGGTTCGCGACGGCGGATCAATTGAACATCCTGTCGGATGCGATCCAGCCCGGTGATATCCAAATGACAGGTGATGGTGTGCCGTTTGTGCTGCTGCCCGAATGCCAAACGGTCGGCGGCTATCCACGGATCGGCACCGTTATTCCTCAGGACATTCCAAAGGTCGCGCAGGCCCCAGCAGGTGTAAAAATACAATTCACCTGCATCACCCGCGAAGAGGCGCTATCCTCGTATCAAAGCCTCGCAGGACTGACCCGCGATCTCGCAGCGCTGTGTAAACCGCTGATCCGTGACCCCGCACAAATGACGGACCTGCTCAGCTATCAACTCATTTCCGGCATGATCACAGGATGGGACGCATGAAAACGATCGATCTGAATTGCGACATGGGCGAAGGCAGCACCGAGGCCGAGGTGCTCTCTGAACTGGCGATGCTCGATATTGTCAGCTCTGCCAACGTGAGCTGCGGTGCCCACGCAGGCGATGCGAGTCTTATGTCCCGCGTCATGCAAACCGCATTGGACAAAGGCGTCGCTATCGGTGCCCACCCTGGGTTTGAGGACCGCGCGAATTTCGGTCGGACCGAGATAACGCTCGCCCCCTCTGACCTCACGGCGATCATCCGTTACCAAGTCGCAGCCTCGGACGGGGTCTGCCGCGCCTTGGGCGGATCGCTGTCGCACCTGAAACTGCACGGCGCGATGGCAAACATGGCGTCACGCGACGAAGAGATGGCGCTCACCTGCTACCGCGCCGCCCGCTCCGTCTGCCCTGACTTACCGCTCATGGTAATCGCTGGCACAGCCCAAGCACGAGCGGCGGCGACCCTCGGCGGGCCTGTAATCTCAGAAATTTTCGCGGATCGAAGCTACGAATCCGACGGCACCCTCACCCCACGCGGGCAAGACGGCGCAGTTATCCACGATCCCAACATCGCAGCGACTCGTATCCTGCAAATGCTCGAGGCCGGCGCGATCCTGCCACGGACAGGCGATCCGATCCCTGTCGCGATCGACACGATCTGCGTGCATGGCGATACCGCTGGCGCCGTGGCCATCGCGCGCAGCATCCGTGACCACCTCACCGCTGCGGGCTATTGCATCACTTCTAAATAAAGAATGGGGGGCGCTTGGCCCCCCAGTTCCACGGATCGGGTGGAGTTATATACCGCCCGATTGCTTTTTGCCTGTATCCCGATCCGCGTCGGGGGCGAACGCATCCGCCCCTGAAACTCTTAGCTGCAGCCCGATGTGCCGCCGCATGTATTGCACTTCATGCAGGTGCCGTTGCGCACCAGCGTGTAGTTGCCGCAATCCCCACAAGGATCACCCTCGTAGCCTTGCATTTTCGCTTTGTCACGTGCCGACATCGTGGTCACTGTCCCGACGGCGGTTTCCGTCTTAGCGGTCACAACTTTGGTCTGCTGAATCTCTTCTACAGCCGGCGCACTGAACACATTCAAGTCCTGTGGCAAGCGCTTCCGCAAATAACCCGTCGAAGAGATTTGTTTTAACACTTCCAACGACTTAGAGGCCGCACTTTCACTAGGTGACTTGACATTAGAGATGCCTTCCGCTTCACCGCGACCCAGATCATCAAACGCTGCACCCTGCGGTTTCACATGCGCCAGATCGGTGCGGTCGAGGTAGGACACAGCCAACTCGCGGAAGATGTAATCGAGGATCGAGGTTGCCGACTTGATCGAGTCGTTCCCCTGCACCATCCCTGCGGGTTCGAACTTGGTAAAGGTGAACGCATCGACGAACTCTTCGAGCGGTACGCCGTATTGCAGACCGACCGAGACCGCGATGGCAAAGTTGTTCATCATCGCGCGGAAGCCAGCACCCTCTTTGTGCATATCGAGGAAAATCTCACCGAGGCTCCCGTCCGAATATTCACCCGTCCGCAGATAGACCTTATGACCACCCACGACCGCCTTTTGGGTATATCCCTTACGGCGCTCTGGCATCTTTTCGCGGTGGCTGCGCACGATCTCTTTGACGATGACCTTTTCGATCACCTTCTCGGCCAGCACCGCAGCTTTTTCCACTGGGTTGCCGGATTCGAGGATCTCTGCCGCCTCTTCGTCATCCTCAACCAGCGCCGCAGCGAGAGGTTGGGACAGTTTCGACCCATCACGGTAGAGTGCGTTCGCCTTAACGCCGAGGCTCCACGACAGTTCATAGGCCTTCTGGCAGTCCTCAATCGTCGCATCGTTCGGCATGTTGATCGTCTTAGAGATCGCACCAGAGATGAACGATTGCGCCGCAGCCATCATGGTGATGTGGCTATTAACCGACAGATAACGCTTACCTTTTTTGCCGCACGGGTTGGCGCAGTCAAAGACGTTGTAGTGTTCTTCTTTCAGGTGCGGCGCACCCTCCAGCGTCATGGTGCCACAAACATGGTCGTTCGCAGCGTCGATTTCAGCCTTAGAGAACCCAAGGTGACGCAGCAGGTCAAACGACGGGTCGTTCAGTTTCGCCGCTGGAATACCGAGGGTTTTCTGGCAGAACTCTTCACCCAGCGTCCACTGGTTGAACACAAAGCGGATATCAAAGGCCGATTTCAGCGCGGCTTCGATCTTGTCGATCTCGCCTTGGCCAAAGCCATGACCGATCAGCGCCGTGTGGTTGATCGCGGGGGCCTGACCGATCGAGCCATGACCGACTGCATAAGCAATGATCTCTTCGATTTCGGCAGAGCTATAGCCCAGCGTTTCCAGCGCAGACGGAACCGAACGGTTGATGATCTTAAAGTAGCCACCACCTGCAAGCTTCTTGAACTTTACGAGGGCAAAGTCAGGCTCAATCCCCGTGGTGTCACAGTCCATAACCAGACCAATGGTACCCGTCGGCGCGATCACAGAAACCTGCGCGTTGCGGTAGCCGTGCTTTTCACCAAGCGCCAGCGCCTGATCCCATGCCTCGGTCGCGATTTGAACCAGACGCGCGTCAGGGCAGTTCGCGTGGTCGAGCGGAACAGGTTTCACCGCAAGGGCTTCGTAGCCATCCGCATTGCCATGTGCCGCGTTGCGGTGGTTCTGAATAACACGGAGCATGTGCTCTTTGTTGCGCTCGTAGCCTTCAAACGCGCCCAACTCGCCCGCCATTTCAGCCGAGGTCGCATAGGACACGCCCGTCATGATTGCGGTCAGGGCAGCGCCCATCGCACGGCCTTCATCGCTGTCATAGCCAAAGCCCATGTTCATCAGCAGGCCACCAATGTTCGCATAGCCAAGGCCAAGCGTGCGGAACACGTAGGACAGCTGCGCGATTTCTTTGGACGGGAACTGCGCCATCATCACAGAGATTTCGAGCGTCACAGTCCAAAGGCGGGTCGCGTGGATATACTGCTCAACGTTAAACTCTGCGTTCTTGTAGAACTGCAGCAGGTTCATCGACGCGAGGTTACAGGCCGTATCGTCGAGGAACATATATTCCGAACATGGGTTCGATCCACGGATTGCACCATCCTCGGGGCACGTGTGCCATGCGTTAACGGTGTCGTGGAACTGGATACCCGGATCAGCACAAGCCCATGCCGCGTGTCCAACCTGCTCCCACAGATCGCGCGCTTTGACAGTCTTGGAAACGGTGCCGTCTTTGCGGTTGATCAGGTCCCAATCCGCATCATCCTTAACCGCCTGAAGGAAGGCATCGGTCACGCGGATCGAGTTGTTGGAATTCTGACCCGACACAGACGCATAGGCCTCAGAATCCCAGTCGGTGTCATAGGTCGGGAATTCGATGCTGGTGTGGCCCTGTTTAGCGTAGTCCAGAACACGTTTGATGTAGGTTTCCGGGATCGCGACTTTCTTTGCCTCACGAACAGCGGATTTCAGGCTCTCGTTCTTGGACGGGTCATAGGCATCAGCCTCTGCCCCATCCCACGTGTTAATCGCCTTAAAGATCGCGTTCAGCTTCTGTTCGTGCATCTTCGAACCAGCGACGATCGACGCCACTTTCTGTTCTTCGATGACCTTCCAGTTGATGAAGTCTTCGATATCGGGGTGATCGGCATCGACGATCACCATCTTCGCTGCTCGACGGGTTGTGCCGCCTGATTTGATCGCGCCAGCCGCACGATCGCCAATTTTGAGGAAGCCCATCAGGCCCGACGATTTACCGCCGCCCGAGAGCTTTTCGCCTTCGCCCCGCAGCGACGAGAAGTTCGTGCCGGTGCCAGAGCCGTATTTGAACAGACGCGCTTCACGAACCCAGAGGTCCATGATCCCGCCCTCATTTACCAGATCGTCAGCGACGGACTGGATAAAGCAAGCGTGCGGCTGCGGGTGTTCGTAGGCAGAATTCGATTTAACCAGTTTCCCAGTTTTGTAGTCGACATAGTGGTGGCCTTGCGCCGGACCATCAATGCCATAAGCCCAATGCAGACCTGTATTAAACCACTGCGGGCTGTTCGGTGCGGCCATCTGATTGGCCAGCATGAACCGCATCTCGTCGTAATACGCACGGGCGTCGTCCTCGGTGGTGAAATAACCACCCTTCCAACCCCAATAGCACCATGCACCAGCCAGACGGTCGAACACCTGCTTTGCACTGGTTTCGCCCGACATTTCTGCGCCTTCTGCAGGAACAGAGCGCCACAGGAATTCTGGCACGTCCTTTTCACGGACTTTGGTCATCGCGCTCGGCACGCCAGCCTTGCGGAAGTATTTCTGCGCAATCACGTCAGAGGCAACTTGGCTCCACTTCGACGGAACTTCACAATCGTCGAGCTTGAACACGATCGTTCCATCGGGATTGCGAATTTCAGACGTCGTCGTGCGGAAGTCGATGTCCGCGTAAGCGTCTTGTCCTGCTTTAGTGAAAATGCGTTCGATCTTCATCGTACCTGGCCCCTAACACACGACCGTCTGCGCGGCCTGCCGATCTACTTCAAGGCGCTACACGACGCCCCAATTCCCTGACGCCAAATGAACCAAAGCTTGGGCCAAGCGACTCCGCTCAGGGAAATACCCTGTTGCAACAGCACGGCGTGCTGATCGTTACGGTTGGTAGTCTGCCTTGATCCAAGCGGCACCACATATTGTAGCGCCCCACTCGGCAGGCACAAACTGACAAAACTACCCCTTGGGGGTCAATCAATTTTTTCGACAAAATGTTGGATAATCTAGCTTGACGCACGCAAGTGTTTAAAACCGCTCGATTCATCCACAGCCTTGCCCACAGCTTAGGCAAAGGTTTTCTCATCTTAGGTTATTCAAACCTGATCTAAAGAAGTAATCGGTATCCAATTTGACGCAGCCCAAAGCTGAAACCACCGCGAAAAATAGAATCGCGCTAGACCCACAGTCTGCAAACAGTGTGGTTGGATTGACCGCCTTCCGGTAAATAGGTTGTTAACACGGTGAGAACTCTCAAGGCTCCCACAGGCGACCGCTTGAAGCTCTTTGCAAGGGATTAATTCGGGGCGACGTAAAAGCATTGCATCAAACCGTTTTGTAGATATGACAGATGGGTTGTTGTCTTGATCGACTAGCGTTTGAGGAAGCTGCTCTTGAAAAAATCTGCTCTTGATGGTGCTGATCTGCGCATTCTCGCCGCCGTGCAATCGCACGGGCAACTCAGCAAGACAAAGCTCGCCGAACTGGTCAATCTTTCGCCCACCCCCTGCTGGGAACGCCTGACCAAGCTGAAACTAGCAGGCTACATCACAGGCTACAGAGGCGAGATCGCTCTAAATAAGCTATGTGATTTTACGATGGTCGTGGTGACTGTTTCGCTCGCCCATCATCGGAAATCCGATTTTGAACGGTTCGAAGCACAAGTTCAGGCGATGGATGAGATCATTGATTGCGTCGCCACGGGCGGCGGCATGGACTATGTTCTCAAGGTCGTCGCGCCAACGCTTGTAGCATTTCAGGGCGTATTGGATCGGCTCTTTGCAATCGACGTCGATGTGGACCGCTATATGACCTACATCGCCACCCGTCAGATCAAATCGACCGTTCCGAACTTATCCAATCTGATCACGCGCTGAGCCTCCGACCAGTTGGTCGGTTTTTAGAATTCTCTTTAGCCTGAACAGTCGCCTTTCATCTGCGTTTTCAGACCATCGCTCTGAAAATGTGGCGCTAAATGTTTTGTCCAGAACAGCGCGGCAGCGGAAATTGCCGCCGATCAGGAAGGATAAAACAATGCAATCTGATGACTTCGGCTTTGGCACCCAAATTCGCAAATCCCCCTATTTCGACGCAACCGTCCGGTGGGGCGCTCGGGGATTTTCGGTGTACAACCACATGTATATTCCGCGCGATTTCGGCGATCCAGTGCAGAACTTCTGGAACCTCGTGAACGACGCGATCCTCTGTGACGTCGCCGTTGAACGTCAGGTCGAAATCACTGGACCGGACGCTGCCAAGTTCGTTCAAATGCTGACCCCGCGTGATCTGTCGACCATGGCTGTGGGCCAGTGCAAATACATCCTGATCACCAACGCAGACGGCGGCCTCCTCAACGACCCAATCCTGCTGCGATTGGCCGAAAACCACTTCTGGATCTCGCTTGCCGACAGCGACATCCTGCTTTGGGCCCAAGGCGTAGCGATCCATTCTGGCCTTGATGTGTCGATCTGCGAACCTGACGTGTCACCGTTGCAGCTTCAGGGGCCGAAATCGGGCGAAATCATGCGTGCTCTATTCGGCGACAGCATCATGGACCTGAAATACTACTGGCTGCGTGAAGTAGACCTAGACGGTATCCCGCTTATCGTGTCGCGGACGGGCTGGTCGAGCGAACTGGGCTACGAACTCTATCTACGTGATAGCGCACATGGGGATGCGCTGTGGGAACGGATCATGGTGGCTGGGCTGCCGTTTGGCTTGAAACCCGGTCACACCTCGTCGATCCGCCGCATCGAAGGCGGGATGTTGTCGTATCACGCCGATGCAGACATCCACACAAACCCGTTCGAGCTGGGCTTTGATCGTCTTGTGAACCTCGATATGGAAGCCGATTTCATCGGGAAGGCTGCGCTCCGCAAGATCAAAGAAAACGGCGTCACACGTACGCAGATCGGTCTGATTATTGATGGTGAACCCCTCAAGGGGCCGAACACCACTTTCTGGGAGATCAAGGTCGGTGACGACACGATCGGCAAAGTGACCTCAGCTGTGTATTCGCCACGCCTCGATCAGAATATCGCACTGGCAATGGTGTCGGTAGACCACGCACATATCGGCAAAGAGGTCGAGGTTGTGACCCGCTCTGGCCCTGTCCGCGCAACGATCTGTGAACGCCCCTTCTTTGATCCCAAAAAGAAGATCGCTGCCGCTTAACCTTCCCTACGACGGCGGGGTCGCGACGGCCCCGCCCTTTTAAACAGAGCCCTTGATGATGACCAAACAACTTGTGCAGCAAACCATCACGTCCGACGGTGTGCTGAAACTGACTCTCGACGACAACAGCCGTCGCAATGCTTTGTCCGAAGCCATGTTGTCCGAGCTACAGTCCCTGATCGACGCGGCCTGCTCGGACCCTTCGGTGCGTGTCATCGTCCTCGCTGCGAACGGCCCCGCGTTTTGTGCCGGTCACGACCTAAAAGAAATGACAGCGGGCCGCGCAGCCAAAGACGGCGGTCAGGCCTATTTCGAAAAGATCATGTCGATGTGTTCGGGCGTCATGTATTCCATCGTCAATTGCCCCAAACCTTTTATCGCCGAAGTCGCAGGCGTCGCCACCGCCGCTGGCTGCCAATTGGTCGCGAGCTGCGATCTGGCCATCGCCGCAGAAACCGCGAAATTCAGCACGCCGGGTGTTCATATCGGTCTATTCTGTTCAACCCCCATGGTCGCGCTATCGCGAAACGTCACGAGCAAACACGCCATGGAGATGCTTCTCTTAGGTGATATGATTTCAGCAGAACGCGCGGCGGAAATGGGCCTTGTGAACCTCTGCGTGCCAGTCGAAGACCTGAGCAAAACCACGCTCGCTTGGGCGCAAAAAATCGCATCCAAATCCAGTATGACTTTGGCCACGGGGAAGAAAGCCTTCTACGTCCAAAAGCAAATGGGATTGGCTGAGGCCTATACCTACGCATCCAATGTGATGGTGCAAAATATGCTCACGCAAGACGCCGAAGAGGGCATCGGCGCCTTTATTGATAAGCGCAGCCCCGCATGGAAGGACGCGTAATCCATGACCAAACAGTTCTACAATCACGACCTCGAACGGACACCTGCCAACCATCAGCCACTCACGCCTCTAACGTTCCTTGAACGGGCTGCGAGTGTCTTTCCCGACCACACCGCGATTGTGCACGGGAAACTGCGCCGCACCTATGCAGAATTCTACGACCGCTCGCGTCAGCTCGCGTCTGCTCTGGCAGGCAAAGGGATCACGCGAGGTGACACCGTTTCTGCCCTTCTCGCGAACACACCTGCGATGCTGGAATGCCATTACGGCGTACCCATGTGCGGTGGCGTTCTCCATTCGATCAACACCCGCCTAGACGCGGCGATCATCGCATTCCAACTCGACCATGCGATGTCAAAGATCGTGATTGTCGACCGTGAATTCATGCCACTGATGCAAGAAGCACTCGCCCTCACGGATGTCTCGCCTGTCATTATTCAGTATGACGATCCCGAATTCACGGGCAAAACACCTGCGATTGACGCGCTGGACTACGACGCCTTTGTCGCCTCAGGCGATGCGGAATTCGAATGGTTGATGCCCGAGGACGAATGGGACGCCATTTCGATCAACTACACCTCTGGCACCACGGGCGATCCCAAAGGTGTCGTTTCGCATCACCGTGGCGCCTATCTCCTTGCTCAAGGCAACGCCTTGACCACCTCGATGCAGAAACACGCAGTCTATCTGTGGACCCTACCGATGTTCCACTGCAATGGCTGGTGTTTCCCGTGGACGCTCTCTGCGATCATCGGCACCCATGTGTGCCTGCGTCAAGTTCGGGCCGAACCGATCTGGTCCGCCTTGGCCGACGAAAAGGTGTCGCATCTCTGCGGCGCGCCCATTGTCATGTCGCTCCTCATTTCAGCGCCAGAGCACGAGAAACGCGACTTGGATCACACTGTTCAGTTTTTCACCGCAGCAGCACCACCACCTGAAAAGCTCCTCGCTGATATGAATGAGGCAGGCTTTGACGTCACTCACCTCTATGGACTGACAGAAACCTACGGGCCTGCTGTTGTGAACGACTGGCACGCTGAATGGTCAACACGGCCAAAAGCAGAGCAAGCCGCCCTAAAATCGCGACAAGGGGTGCGATACCTGCCCCTCGAACAGCTCGACGTTTTGGATCCAGAGACCATGCAACCCGTGCCACGCGATGGCAAAACCATGGGTGAAGTGATGTTCCGCGGCAACGTCGTCATGAAGGGATATTTCCGCAATCAGAAGGCCACGAAAGAGGCCTTTGAAGGGGGGTGGTTCCATTCCGGCGACCTCGGCGTGCGGTATCCAGACGGCTACATCCAACTCAAGGATCGGTCCAAAGACATCATCATTTCGGGTGGAGAGAACATTTCCTCGATCGAAGTAGAGGAAGTTCTCTATCGCCACCCCGATGTTAGCGTCGCCGCCGTCGTCGCCATGCCACATGAAAAATGGGGGGAAACCCCCTGCGCCTTTATCGAACTGGCCGCAGGACGTTCGGTGGACAGCGAAGAACTACGCCAATGGTGTCGCGATCACCTCGCCCCGTACAAGGTGCCTGGAAAGTTCGTCTTTACCGAAATACCACGCACGTCGACGGGCAAGATCCAAAAGTTCCAGATGCGAGAGCAAGCGAAACTGCTCTAGTCCGCAGGATCAGTCCAGCAAATAGGTTACTCGGGCGTGAAGTTGCGGGGGATTGCGGACGTTGGTTGAAAGGCGGGAACATGTCAGCTGTGCTTGGGTAAGCGGTCGTTCGCTGCGGTTTGAATGAACGACTGCTGTGCGGACTTTGCTGCCGTTGCCCTACCGGGTCTTTGCTGACGCAGCATTCACTCGCAGGTGCGGCACATTTGTTGTTGCAACGCAGCTGGCGTCGCCAATCCGGTCATTCGCTGGTATTGTTTTGGCCGCAACCGAGACTGTACGTTCGCTGCCGCCTGATCAGACAATCGAGACGCGGACAAACCGGACTTGTGGGGTTGCGGCTAGTGCTGCCGCAGAATGTCTTCACATGCGCCGCGAGGATATTTGGCGACGCGGCGAATTTCACCAAACCGGTCATTTAAGCCATGCCAACGTGCGGATATCATTTTCGTCACTCGCCACTTTTATCCTCTACGGTATCAATGCGCGTAAAAGCTAACCATTGCTGCAAGAGTCCCGGTGTCGGCCAATGGAACATCGCGACCTTTTTCGTGATCGGCCGTATTGCTCTACGACATCGAGCAACGTATCTGCGCGGTTTCGCAGTTCATCGCCCAAAGCTCATTCAAATCCTTTGCGGAAACCAGGCGCTGCGAGACGGTATACCTCGCGGACGGCGTCGCCGGTCTTCGTGTCCGGATACGCCGCGGGATCACAGTGAAGCGGAAAACGAATTTCCACTTCTCCACCCAGTTCGGCCTCCGCCCGCGCGCCCAGCTCATCGAACAGATGTAGCATCTTTCGATTGTCCTCGTGGATCAGCGCGACGAAGTGCGTGACCCCATGAGCCACCGCTTGGCAGGCAAGCGCGCCGATCAGGACACTGCCGAGACCAAGACCCTGATGGCTATCGACCACCGTGACCGCGATCTCGGCCGCGTGTCGCTGATCCGGCAGCCGCACATAGCGCGCGATTCCCACCGGCTGTGACGGTTCGATGTCGATGTCCAAGGCGCCCATGGCGACGTGATCGTCGCCATGGCTGGTCGTAAAGAAGTCAAGATCGCGGTCGCTGAGCCCGCTCTTGGGAGCGAGAAACCGGAAGTAGCGCGAGGCTTGCGACAAATGCGCGAAACCGATCTCGAGCAAGTGCCTGTCTGCAGGTTTAACAGGACGGATAAGAACCCGTCCGCCGTTCCGCAAGGTTGTTTCAAAAGCACCTTTAACCATGGCTTCTTCACGCTTCCATGCCCAGTTGAACTAGGTTCCAGCGAACCACCTGGGTGATGACGGCTTCCTCATTTTCGGTGCGGCAAAAGTAGGCATCGCTGAGGGGAGTATGGACGACCGTGTTTCCACGCGCGTCGGCATCGCCGGGCAAAAAATCTGCCTATATGCCCGGTACACCGCAGTCATTCGCATCCAGTTCAAGAACCGGATCATTCGGGCCGCATTCTTCACCACTGACAGAGTAGTGCCCGGGTTCGGTGCATCCGGCGACTGCAAGTGCCAAAGCTACCAGCGTGATCTGTGTTAGTGTTTTCATGGCTTTACCTTTCTCTGGTTGGTTGCCGTTTTGAAATTTTCGAAATCCGCCTTCGCTCGGAGCGCCCATTGGAGTTCCGGACCTTGTTCTCCGGATCAGTCAGGTGGATTTAGTGAACTGTGGCCATGGTCACCCTGAAACGCTTGAGTGCGATGAAGAAGAAGACGGCGCCGAGCGCGACCATGACCGCCATGTCGGGCCAAACGATGTC
Source organism: Aestuarium zhoushanense (assembly GCF_056431045.1). Classification (NCBI taxonomy): domain Bacteria; kingdom Pseudomonadati; phylum Pseudomonadota; class Alphaproteobacteria; order Rhodobacterales; family Paracoccaceae; genus Aestuarium; species Aestuarium zhoushanense. The sequence continues at coordinate 13,807 of NZ_JBWKMA010000015.1, read as the reverse complement.
CAGTCCCGCTCCGCGATAGAGAATGGCTTGCGAAAACGCCACGAAATGTGTCGACGGTGACAACTGCATGACGTTCTGAAGCCAGACCGGCATGCTCTCCATCGGCGTCGTGCTGCCGGACAGGAGATTCATGATCACGAGAACCGGGAGCGACAACAGACCGAATTGCGGCATCGACGTGGTGAAGGTGGCCAGCAGGATACCGAGCCCCGTGACCGAGGCAAGATAAAGCACCGCCCCGGATACGAAGAGCGGGATCGACCCCGCGATCGGAACCTCCAGCACGGTCTGCACGACGATCCAGAGCGACAGGATGGCAGCGACAACGATCGCAAGGCCATTGGCCCATATCTTGGCGACCATGATCTCGGACGGGGTGACCGGCATCACCAGCAAATGTTCGATCGTGCCGTGTTCGCGCTCGCGGATCAGCGCGGCGCCGGTCAAAAGCACGGACAGGATGGTGATGTTGTTGATGATCTGCATCACGGATGAAAACCAGACGGAATTCAGGTTCGGATTGAACTTTGTCCTGACGACCAGGTCGATCGGCAGTGTCGTTGCGGTGTCGTCGCCGGAAACGAACTTGGCGACTTCGGCGCGGATAATCTGCTGAAGGAACACCGAACCGTTACCGGCCTGCGCCATTGCGGTGGCATCGACGTTAAGCTGCACCTGAGGCTTGAGGCCGTTCAGAACGTCAGCCTCGAAACTGGGCGGAAAGGAAAGGACAAACACGAACTTGCCGCTGTTCATCACGCTTTCGATCTCGTCGGCCGAGATCTCCTGTGGCGGATTGAATTCGGGTGGTAGGATCGCGCCCAAAATGCGCCCCGTCAGTGCCGAACGGTCCTGGTCCACATAGGCGACGGAGGCGTTCGAGACCTCAAGCTTGGCGCCGGTCGCCACCGAATAGACGGCGAAGCTGAACACATAGACGATCAGCAGAATCAGCACGGGATCGGCGCGTAGGCTGTTGAGTTCCTTGAGGCCAAGCCGAAAGACATTGGTAAGCCATTGCCACATGTCATGCCTCCTGCTTGTTCAAGGCAAGGACTGACACCGCGATGAACAACGCCACAAAGCCCGCCAGAGCGGCGTGGTTGAGCCAGAGCTCCGGCAATCCGAGGCCTTTGGTGAAGGTGCCGACGCTGATCTGCTGATACCAGGACGATGGGAAGGCCAGCCCGATCAACCGGCCGCCGCCCGAAAGCGAGGACACCGGCACCAGTAGGCCCGAGAAATTGACGGCCGGAATGATCGAGATAACGGCGGCGGCAAAGGTTGCCGCTACTTGCGTGCGCGTAAATGTCGAGACCAGCACACCAAAGCCCGTTGTCGCCAGCACGTAAAGCAATGTGCCGACAAGGAGCGCCAGGACAGAGCCTTTGACCACTACGCCGAAGACGCCATAGGAGACGATGATCAGCGAGGCAAAGCTGAGCATGGCAATCACGACATACGGCAGCTGTTTGCCCAGAATGAACTCGGTTCGCGTCACCGGCGTCGAGCGGAAATTGGCGATCGAACCGGTTTCCTTTTCCCGCACGACCCCCATCGCCGCCATCATCGCCGGGATCAAAACCAGCATCAGCATGATGACCGAAGGGATCATCGCGAAGACGCTCTTGAACGCTTGATTGTAGCGAAACCGGGTTTCAACAGAGGCTGCGGACGGATCGAAGGCATGGCCATAAAGCCGCTCGATCTGATCGGACATGTAGGATGCTGCGAGCCCTTGCAGATAACCGCGCGTCGTTTCCGCCCGGAACGGCATGGCACCGTCAACGGCAACGCGGACTTCGGGTTGGTCACCGCGCAGCAGGGATTTTCCGAACCCTGGCGGCACCTCGACCGCGACAACAAATTCGGAGGTTTTCATGCGGGCATCAAGCTCGATCACACTGGCCGCTGCCGGCCTTTCAGCGAAGTAGGGTGAGCCGGAGAAGCTCTCCATCAGTTCCCGGCTTTCGGCGCTCTGATCACGATCGAAAACAGCAAAGGGCAGGTCTTGCACGTCGAATGATATCCCGTAGCCGAAAGTGAGCATCAGGATGACCGGGCCCAAAAATGCGAAGGCAAGGCGCATCGGATCACGCAAAATCTCGATCGACTCGCGGCGCGCGAAGGCCCAAAGCCGGGCAATGTCGAAGAGGCGATCTGGTTTTTGCTGCCTTTCCGGCAACTTGGTTGCTGGTCTCTGGGATGCGGTGCCGCCAGCATCGCCTGCCGCTTCGCGCAGATATCCCACAAATGCTTCTTCGAGGTCATCGGTGCCTTTGCTGCGGGCCAGTTCCGCAGGCGTACCGATCGCCAAGACCTTTCCCGCATGCATCAATGAGATGCGATCGCATCGCTCCGCCTCGTTCATGAAATGGGTCGAGACGAAAATTGTCACGCCCTCGTCGCGCGACAGTTTGATCAGATGCTGCCAAAACCCGTCCCGCGCGACCGGATCGACGCCCGAGGTAGGTTCGTCCAAGATCAAAACCTCCGGCGCGTGGATCACCGCGACGGCAAGCTGAAGGCGCTGACGGATGCCCAGCGGCAGGCCGTCCGGCCGTTTGTCCGCGTCCTCGGCCAGATCGAAATCATGCAGCATCTGTGCGACCCGCTCTGCGCGGGTCTCGATCGGCAACTGGTAGAGCCGTGCATGAAGCTCAAGGTTCTGGCGGACGGTCAATTCACCATAGAGCGAAAAGGCCTGCGACATGTAGCCGACCCGCTGCCGGGTCGCCATGTCGTCCGGATTCAGCGCCTCACCGAACAGAAGCGCCTTGCCTTCGCTGGCCTTCTGTAGTCCGGTCAGCATCTTCATGGTGGTGGTCTTGCCGCAGCCGTTGGAGCCGAGGAATCCGAAGATCTCACCCGGCTCGATCTGGAATTCGACGTGATCGACCGCGGTGAAATCGCCGAAGTGGCAGGTCAGGCCTTTCGCCTCGATGGCAGGTGGGCCGCTGACAGGTTGGCGCGGCGGTACTTCGACTATGCGGTGGCCCTGCCGGTCCGCCTCGGGCAGCATAGCGATGAAGGCCTTTTCCAGTGTCGGTTGCCCGGCAGCGTTTCGGATCTCGGTCGGCAATCCCGTCGAGATCACCTCTCCCGCATTCATTGCTGCAAGCCAGTCAAAGCGCTCCGCCTCTTCCATATATGCGGTGGCCACGATCACGCTCATCGCCGGGCGTTCTTCGCGGATATGGTCGATCAGATCCCAGAACTGCTGGCGCGACAGCGGATCGACGCCGGTGGTCGGTTCGTCAAGGATCACCAGGTCTGGATCATGGATCAGGGCCGAGCAGAGCGAGAGTTTCTGCTTCATCCCGCCGGACAGCTTGCCTGCGGGCCGGTCCGGGAATGGGTCAAGCCCGGTGGCAGCCAACAAATTGGTGATGCGGGTGCGGCGTTCGGCTTCCGACTGGCCAAAGAGTCTGCCGAAAAAATCCAGGTTTTCATAGACCGAAAGCGTCGGGTAAAGGTTCCGGCCCAGACCCTGCGGCATGTAGGCGATGCGATGGTTACAAGCCCTGAGATGGTCACGCGCGGTGATGTCGCCGCCCAGCACGGTCGCGCCGCCGGTTTGCAGTTTGCGCACGCCGGCGATCAACGCCAGCAAGGTGGATTTCCCAACCCCGTCCGGGCCGATCAGCCCCGCCATGCAGCCCGCCGGGATATCCAGCGTGACGTCGGACAGGGCCGAAGTTTCGCCATAGCGGTGCGTCACAGATGACAGGCTGGCGACCGGCGGGGGTGTCATTGCGGCAACTTCACCTGAAGGGCATCGGGCCAATCGACGGTATCGTCGACGCGCACATAGCCGACACCCGCCACGCCCGCCTTCGCCTGTTCCTGGTATTCTTCCAACAACTCCGCCGGGATAGTCAGCTTCACTCGGAACATCAACTGGTCGCGTTCATCGGCGGTTTCCACCGATTTCGGGGTGAACTGGGCGGTGCTGGCGACAAAAGTAGCCTGGGCCGGGATCACGTAGTCGGGAATTGGGTCAAGGACAATCCGCGCCTCAGCCCCGATGGCCAGCAGGCCAGCGTCGCGCGCGGGAAGAAAGATCGTCATGTAGATGTCGGTCAGATCAGTCAGCGTCACGACCCTGCCGCCGGCGCCGACGACTTCCCCGGCTTTGGCGAGGGTGTATTGAACTCGCCCATCGTGCGGAGCCACCAGAGCTGCATCGGCCCGGATGCTTTGCAGTCGCTCAACTGTTGCCTCGGCCGACGCAATCGTGGCAGTTGCAAGGTCGATGCCTGCTCGGGCGGCGGCCACTCCGGCATCTGCGGTTGTCAGGGCGGATTTTCTTTGATCGACTAGCTCCTGTGGCGCATGACCCTTTGCCGCAAGTTGCTCGGCGCGGGCAAATTCCGCCTGTGCGAATTCCTGTTCGGACAGGCGTTGGTTCAGCAGGGCCTCGGTTTGCAGTTTCTGCTGCTCTGCCTGGGCGACGGCGGCCTTGGCCTGGCGCAACTGGGCGTCGATCTCGGCGGTGTCCATAATCGCCACCAGATCTCCCGCCTCGACCCACTGGCCCTCGGAAACGCGAACCTCGGCGATACGCCCCGGAAGCTTGGCCGCCACATCGATACGCTCTGCCTCAATCCGCCCGTTCGAGCGGACGATGCCGACCGGGAGCTCTGCGGTTTGGCTGTCCAACCAGAATATGTATGCACCGCCCAAAAGCACGCTGAGGATGACAGCAACTGTGCCATAGCGTTTCCATTGCATTGGTCTTCTCCTCATCTCGGCACCCGTGAAATCAGCAAGGCTTCCTGAACTTAGTCTTGCTGCAACGCCGCGTAAACACATGCTGCATTGCAGTATTTACATGACCGATATGCCAAACTGTCGGATGCGTCGGCAGGGTTTCGTGCCTACCTTGAAACGAACAATCCAGCGTCTAACGCCGATTCAACTTTGGCGATTTGATCGAAATCAATGATCGTTAAACGGGCATCGCTAAACCGGCGCGGACCATACAGAAGGTGCCAAGCGATGGGCCATGCAATACCCAAAGCCGCCAATATGCCCCACGAGATTAGCGCCAAGGCCGGGTCGGGCGGAAAAATACTTGGTTTCTCTGATCCTCTGGATTCGCCGAAACAGGAAGCTGGCAATAAGCCATTTCCGGATACCGATCTGCCTGAGTTTTTGGATCGCGCGCTGAAAGCCCGGATGGGCAAATTTACAATGGGTCTGTCGCCCGCGGCACTCGCCGGTGCCTATCTGGACTGGTTGGCGCATCTGGCAACATCTCCCGGAAAGCAGTTCGAATTGTCGGAGAAGGCGTTTCGAAAGTGGATGCGGCTTGCACGCTATGCGGCGACGTGCGCCGTCAACAGCGATGAAACCGCTCCCTGTATCGAGCCATTGCCGCAAGACCGGAGGTTCCGCGGGGACGCCTGGCAGAAATGGCCTTACAACCTGTTCTACCAGTCCTTCCTTCTCAATCAGCAATGGTGGCACAACGCGACAACAGGCGTACGCGGCGTCACCAGACAACACGAAAACGTCATGGAATTCGCAACCCGGCAGTTCCTCGATGTGTTTTCGCCGTCGAACTATTTTCTGACCAATCCGGAAGTGCAGGAAAAGACCCTGGAGGACGGCGGGCAGAACCTGGTGCGCGGCTTTCAGAACTGGCTCGACGATCTGGACCGCCTGCAAAACGACAAGCCACCAGCCGGGGCCGAAGCCTACCGGCCCGGCCACGAGGTTGCCGTGACGCCCGGCAAAGTGGTCTATCGCAACCATCTGATTGAGCTCATTCAATACACGCCGACCACTGACAAGGTCAGACCGGAACCCATCCTGATCGTACCGGCGTGGATCATGAAATACTACATCCTCGACCTCTCGCCCGAAAACTCGATGGTGAAGTTCCTGGTCGACCAGGGCTATACGGTCTTCATGATCTCATGGCGCAATCCGGGTGCCGAGGATCGCGATCTGGGGCTCGACGACTACCGCAAGATGGGCGTCATGGATGCAATCGGCGCGGTGCAGGGCATTGTGCCGGATCAGAAAATCCACGGCGTCGGCTACTGCCTCGGCGGCACGCTGCTGTCCATCGCCGCCGCCGCCATCGGCCGCGACGGCGGCGATCCGTTCGCATCGCTGAGCTATTTCGCCTCGCAGATCGACTTTACCGAGCCGGGCGAGTTGCAGCTGTTCATCAACGAAAGCCAATTGACCTTCCTCGAAGACATGATGTGGGATCAGGGATATCTCGACACCACGCAGATGTCCGGGGCCTTCCAGATGATCAATTCCGTGGATCTGGTCTGGTCGCGGATCCTTCACAGCTACCTGATGGGCGACGAACCGGCGATGTTCGACCTTCTGGCTTGGAACGCGGACGGCACGCGGATGCCGTTCCGGATGCATTCGGAATACCTCCGGTCGCTCTATCTGAACAACGAGTTGACCGAAGGGCGCTTCGTCGTCGAGGGACGTCCGATTTCGGTGACCGACATCCGGGTTCCGGTGTTTTCCGTCGGCACGGTCAAGGACCACGTGGCGCCCTGGCCATCGGTCTACAAGATGCATCTCTATCTCGATACCGATCTGACTTTCGTGCTGACCAGCGGTGGGCACAATGCCGGCATTGTTTCGGAGCCCGGCCACAAGAACCGCAGCTATCAGATTGCCACGACACGCCATGATGACCGCTATGTCGATCCCGAAAGCTGGGCCGCACAAACACCGAAGAAGGATGGCTCGTGGTGGCTGGAATGGGTGTCCTGGCTTGAAGAACGGTCAGGCAAGCCTGTCCCCCCGCCCGCCATGGGCAATGCCCTGGCCGACGCGCCGGGAACCTACGTTCATCAGAAATAGACACCTGCCGCACAACAAAGAGAAGAACAGAGATGGGCTTGCTTGACGGAAAACGCGGTCTCGTGGTCGGGATCGCAAACGAACATTCGATCGCCAGCGGCTGCGCGCGCGCTTTCCATCGGGAGGGGGCCGAACTTGCAGTTACCTACCTCAATGAAAGGGCGCGACCCTTTGTGCAACCGGTCGCCGAGGCGCTGGACGCTGAAATCTTCATGCCGCTGGATGTCACAGCCGACGCGGACATGGATGCGCTGTTCGAGGCCATTGCCTCCTCTTGGGGGCAGCTTGATTTCGTCCTGCACTCGGTCGCCTATTGTCCGAAGGAAGACCTGCACGGCAATGTTGTCGATTGTTCGCGGGAAGGCTTTGGCGCAGCGATGGACATCTCGGTTCACTCGTTCATGCGGCTCGCGCGCAGGGCGCGACCGCTGATGAAGGCTGGGGGCTGCCTGCTGACGGTCAGCTATTACGGTGCCGAAAAGGTCGTCGACCAATACAACGTGATGGGGCCAGTGAAAGCGGCGCTGGAGGCCAGCGTGAAATACATGGCGGCTGAACTCGGACCTGAAGGCATCCGGGTCAATGCCCTGTCGCCGGGCCCGCTGATGACACGCGCGGCCTCGGGAATTGCACATTTCGATGCGCTGATCGACGAGGCTCGGGCGCGCGCGCCGCAGCAGCGGCTGGTGACCACCGAGGATGTCGGCAACATGGCCGCGGGCCTTGTCAGCGATGCCGCGCGCAATGTAACCGGCAACATTTCTTACGTCGACGCCGGATATCACGTCATGTCCTGAACCAAAGGAGAGAATTCATGACCAAGAAGTCTATCAACTGGACGCCGGACACCACCTTTCCGACCGGCAAAGGCGCCACCGAACAACGTTTCACCGCAACTGTCGGCAATGATGAACTGGAGATCAACACCCATCCCTGGGGCGAGGCCGATCTGAAGATCAACGACAAGCAGGTTGCCCATGTCGACGGCGATCTTTCCGGCGGCGACGCCTTTCGGGACGTCGAGGCGGTCGCCGAAAAAATCGAGGCCGACAAGAAATCCGACCGAGAATAGGTCGGATGCACTCCGTATGCCGGCCTGGTGCACAGGAGCTGCCCCATGCAATACATTGAAAACAAGATATTCGACGAAATCGAGATTGGCGACAGCGCGGAGCTGACCCGCAAGCTAAAGACCGATGACATCGAGCTTTTCGCGGTGATGTCGGGCGATGTGAACCCGGCCCATGTCGACGAGGAATACGCCCGCTCGGACATGTTTCACGAAGTCATTGCGCATGGCATGTGGGGCGGCGCGCTGATCTCGGCTGTTCTGGGCACCGAACTGCCTGGCCCCGGCACGATCTACCTCAACCAGAACCTCAGCTTTCGTCGGCCCGTAGGGTTGGGCGATACCGTGACGGTTCGCGTGACCGTGGCGTCGAAGGATGCCGAGACCAAGCGGCTGAAGCTTGACTGCCTTTGCGTCAATCAGGACGGTGAGACCGCGATAACGGGGCAGGCCGAGGTCATTGCACCGACCGAAAAAGTCCGCCGTCCCCGCATCGTCCTGCCCGAAGTGCATCTGCATGAACGAGGCGCACGCTATCGCGATCTGATCGCTGCGACACATGCGATGGCGCCGGTTCGCACTGCGGTTGTCCATCCTTGCGACGCACTGTCACTGACAGGCGCGCTGGAGGCGGCAAGCCAGGGGCTGATCGTTCCGATCCTTGTCGCACCCAGGGCAAAACTCGATGTGGTTGCCGAAGAAGCCGGCCTTAGCCTTGAAGGTATCGAGATCGTGGATGTCCCGCACAGCCACGCCGCCGCCGAGCGCGCCGTCGCGCTTGTCCGCAACGGCAAGGCCGAAGCATTGATGAAAGGCAAGCTGCACACCGACGAATTGATGGACCCTGTCGTTGATCGCGACACGGGCCTGCGCACCGAACGCCGGATGAGTCACATCTTCGCGCTCGACGTGCCGCACTATCCCAAACCGCTCTTCGTGACCGACGCGGCGATCAACATCTTTCCCGATCTCGGTACCAAACGCGACATCGTGCAAAACGCCATCGATCTGGCACGGGCGCTCGGGGTTGACCGGCCGAAGGTCGCGATCCTGTCGGCGGTGGAAACGGTCTATCCGAAAATCCCGTCGACAATCGAAGCAGCGGCACTTTGCAAGATGTGGGATCGAGGCCAGATCACGGGCGGAGTGCTCGACGGTCCCCTGGCCTTCGACAACGCCGTGTCGAAGTCGGCTGCAGCGGCCAAGGGCATCGTCTCGGAAGTGGCAGGCGACGCCGATATCCTTGTCGTGCCCGATCTCGAGGCAGGCAACATGATCGCCAAGCAGCTGATTCACCTTGCCGGCGCCGAGGCTGCGGGGATCGTTCTTGGTGCTCGTGTCCCGATCATCCTGACCAGTCGGGCCGACGGCGTGATGTCGCGGCTTGCCTCGTCGGCAATGGCACAGCTCTACATCCACCATGCGAAACAGGTCGTGTCATGACGGACGTCGTACTGGTTCTCAATGCCGGTTCGTCGAGTATCAAGTTCGCCGTCTACCCGAGAGGTGCGAACACGGCTCCTCTGATCCGCGGCAAGGTGGCGGGTGTCGGACGTGATCCCGTCTTCTCTGCAATTCGCGCCGATGGTGCCGCGATCGACATGGACATGCCGAAGAACATCGACGCCGCAGCCGATCATCAAGAGTTGATATCGCTCCTTCTGGATTGGCTGGCACAGCATCGTGCGGACAGAAGACTTGTCGCCGTCGGGCACAGAGTCGTTCACGGTGGACGTGATTTCTCCAAGCCAGTTGTCGTCGATGACGCAGTTCTGAGCCAGCTGGAACGACTGATTCCCCTCGCACCGCTGCATCAGCCACACAACCTTGCTGCCATCCGCGCAATATCGCGGTTGCAGCCCGCACTACCCCAAGTCGCCTGTTTCGACACGAGCTTTCACCGAACACAGGACCCGCTTGCCCAACTGTTCGCCCTGCCGCGGGATCTGAGCGATGAAGGGGTTATCCGCTATGGCTTTCACGGGCTCTCCTATGAGTATATCGCAGAAATTCTGCCCGATCATCTTGGCGAAAGGGCCGAGGGCCGGGTGATCGTCGCTCATCTCGGTAACGGCGCCAGCATGTGCGCCATGAAGAACCGGCAAAGTGTCGAGACAAGCATGGGGTTTACGGCGCTTGACGGGCTGATGATGGGGCGGCGCTGTGGCGCGCTGGATGCGGGCGTCGTTCTGTACCTAATGCAAAGCAAGGGTCTGAACGCGACCGAGATCGAGACGCTGCTCTACCGCCGCTCCGGGCTTCTCGGTGTGTCGGGGATCAGCAACAATATGTGGGATCTGGAACAAAGCGACGATCCAAGAGCTCGCGAGGCGATCGAGTTGTTCTGCTTCCGGGCGGCCAGCGTTCTTGGCGGCCTGGTCACGGCGCTTGGCGGGCTTGACGCGATCGTTTTCACGGCAGGGATAGGTGAAAATTCAGCGCAGGTCCGCAGGTTGATCTGTGACCGAATTGCATATCTCGGTGTCGATCTGGATCCAAGCTGCAATGACGGCAATTCGCTTTGTATTAGTTCCGCGCAATCCTCCGTTGATGTGCTGGTTTTGCCAACGGATGAAGAAACCGTCATAGCCAACGCCACGAACGAAACGGTCGCGCTCAGGTAGACGAGTAATTGGCTTCTTGCCCAGAACACACGGCCGCAACCTCCCCGGGGAAGTATGTGGCGAACCTCTGCGCCTGGACTTTTCAGGGCCAGTCGCAAATAGCGGGAAAATCCGCGCTGTGGAAGTTCGTGATTTCAGATTTGCTGTAGCCAGCGTGAACGACCAGTTTTCCTGCTGCGTGGCAGCGCATTCTCTTACGCCCTTGCGGCATTATTCCTGCTGCGAGCACGCGCAGCGAGAAACTGGCACTTCCGGTTTGGGCTCAAGCTGGTCATTGGCTGCAGCAGTATCGAATGACCGCTTTGGGCCGTCTGTTGCGACGACCCAAGGCCTTCAGATTTCCACCGCCTCCGCGATGGTCAGCGCATCTTCGAGCTCAACGCCGAGATAGCGCACAGTGCTATCCATTTTCGTATGGCCCAACAGAAGCTGAACCGCGCGTAGGTTGCCGGTTTTGCGGTATATCTGTGCCACCTTGGTCCGCCGCATGGAGTGGGTGCCATATGCGCTCGGCTCTAGGCCGATTGAGGTCACCTATTCACGCAGCAGGCGAGCGAATTGCCTCGTGGAAAGATGAAGGCGCTCGTGGAAGCGGGCCGGCCACAAATGTTCCGATCCGATCATTTGGGGGTCCTCGAGCCAAGCCGCGACGGCCTTGCGCGTCCCCTCGGTGTTCTCGAAACTGACAGGCTTACGGGTTTCGCTTTGGACGATCGAAGCGCAATGCTTGACCTGTCCGGCAGCATAGACGTCAGCGACCTTCGCCCGTACCAAGTCGCCGCCGCGCAACTTACTGTCGATAGCAAGATTGGATAGCGCCAGCTCTCGGATTTTTTTCCGCGATTTCAAGCCGAACCCGGATCGCCCATACTCTCCAATGCAGCACGCTGCTCGAAAGTGCGATTCAGGTTGCGTGCATGAACGGCAACCACTCGAAACTAATTGCCAAGCAGAATTTTCAGATCACCTGCTCGGAATATCTATGACCAAGTGCGGCGTGCCGTCTGAGGTTTTGCGCGGTGATCGACCGTTGGGCCCTACCATGCCTCTGATATGTCGGCGCATGTTTGAGAAGCTTTCGAACTGCACCGTATCAACAGGTTCGTTCAGCTGAAGCGAAACCTGCGTGTTTGCGCCCACCTTTGAAAGAGCTACGATCCGCCCAGTGAAGGCCTGCCCGAGATAGTGCCCGCTCACTTCGTCATTGAGGTGAAAAAGCTGCGGCTCTGCCCGTGACAGCTTGGCTTGAAGCGTGTTCCAATCCCGGGCGCCATTCTGATGGGCGATGAGTTCCAGTGCCCGCGCATGGGTGATGGTTGTGCCTTGCGCGGCGAGTGATGCGCGCAAGGCCTTAGCTTGGGATTTAGCCTCTATTACAGATTGTAGGTTCATCGTGCTTGCTCCTGACCCGACAATCCAAAACCAATGTTGTCTTTGCCCGTCCTTTGGGACGCGATCACAATCCAAATGGCGATACTAACCACGATCCCGTCAGCAATTGGGAAGGCAAGCCAGATCGCTTGTGCGCCATAAAAAATGCCCAAAGTGGCGATCAGCAGAGGGCTGAACACAAAGGGCTTAATCAACGTTAGAGCGGCCGTATGTGCGGGTTTTCCAATTGCTTGAAAATAGAGGGCGAGCACAAGAACCGGACCCGAAAACAGATAAAGGGACGACATTGGGCGCAAAATGACCCCGACCTGTGCAATCACCCGTTGATCGCTGACAAAGCCTCGGCCAATCCAAGCACTTCCAGAAAGCAAGATCATCTCAATGGCAGCACAGTAAAGAACTGCTACAGTGAGGGCGATCCGCAGGATAGCATTTGAGCGGTGGTAAAGCTTTGCGCCCACGTTGTTTCCGACAATACTTTGGGTTGCCAATGCAACGGCCATGAGGGGCATGAATGTGAAACTGAAAATTCGGGTCACGATGCCGTAAGCGGCGATCCCCTCGACATAGCCGGTGTCGGACGTCAGTCGCAGCGTCGAGATCACCGTTCCTGAAACCAACGCTATCCCGATGAAGCTAAGACTGACGGGGGCTCCAAGGACCAATATCGCCTTCCATTGCCCAACCCAACGTGCGTTTCTAAGGGCCGCAAGGGACAAGATTTCTTGCCTTGGCAAACGCAAGCCTAAAAGAAGTGCAAGGCCTACCCCCTGGGCAATTGCCGTTCCCCAAGCTGACCCCGCAACGCCCATGTCGAGGCGCACGATCAACACGTAATTGAGTGCGATATTGGCGAGTGTGACGCCGACTGACATCAATGCCATCAGGCCCGCACGCCCTTCGTTGCGCCCAGCATCGGCATGGACACTCAAGAGCAGTTGCACAGGCGTCGCAAGGATCATGATAGCCAGATAGGTATACGCCATGTCTCCAATGTCGGGACGACCGTCCGCGAGCGCCTCTATGACGACCCCACCGAAGACACCAAAGGCCGATATAAGCAAAAGTGACAGAAACAGCGCCAGACCATGCGCTTGCGCGAATACAGCAACCGCATCACTGTGGTTTTCTGCTCCCAAATGACGAGCGAGAAGGCTGGACATTCCCCCGCCGACAAGGGTCGAGAGTGCTATTGTGATCATGATTACGGGGAATACGACGCTGACGGCAGCAAGGGCATCAGCCCCGACGAAGTGGCCCAGAAACACCGCATCTACGACGGTCAATAGACCGCTCATCAACATGATAAGCATCATAGGCAGAGCATTGGCGACAAAAAGCCGTTTCGGCGTAGTCGTCAAAAATCGATTCTCGGATGCGTTTTGGCACGACATCATTCACTCCTCGGATGAGGCATTTCTGATGGGATGGGAGCCTGCGTTGCCACCTGCGAAATGCTTCGAGGGTGTATGACTTTGTAAATTTGAGCTTCACCGAGACTTGCGTCCGCAGGCGGCAGGTGCCCAATACCTACCGTCGTCTTACGGTTCAGGTATTGGAAGTGTCAAGCAGGACATGACACGCGACCATCGACCAGCATCTTGCTGTCTAGGTGCCTGCATCTATTGCGGATTTACCATAAACGTGCGAATCACTAAGTATAAAACATATACGTTACAATGACTTACAGAGGCCAGGAAGGCATAAGCGTGCAGTTCCACACCATAAGCGTGCAGTTTATTCTCAAATGAGTTTGAACAGAAGACAGCAAAAAGCCCGCCGAAGCGGGCTTTATTATCTTTTGTATCTCTTTGTTTTTATTATCTTCTCATTCGCATCGATGTCTTCGAGCAGTTTGATCGGATTGTACGCCTTCCTG
>NZ_JBWKMA010000014.1:0-15814 GCF_056431045.1 Aestuarium zhoushanense | reverse complement strand
TTCTCGGCGGCGTCTTTCGATGTCTGTGGCTTCTTCGTCATCTCGATCTCCTAATCGATAAGATGAACCAGAAATCCTCCGTTATTCAAAGCTTCAAATCTGTCCCAATGGTGCTGACGTCAGACATACAATTTATATTGGGATGAAACCGAAACACCGGCTTCGTGGAAATGCCTCATTCTTGTCGCCAGCGTCGGATCAGTAGTCAACTCGATTGGACATACAATCGCATACCGAAGCGCCAAACCTTTCGAAGATGAGATTGCGCAAATCCTCGCGTTTCTGTTCGGAGATATTACTGGAACCATCACATTGCTATTTATTATGATGATCGCAAGCAGATGGATGAGGCTTGTGGCAGATCATAGGTAGGAAGAACGGACACGCTGTTCGGTGTCTTGGCCTAGATAGAGCTGATTTAAGAAACTCAATTTAGCAACCGCCTGAGCCGTAGTGATCGCGCCAAGCGCATCACGAGCGGAACGGAGGTGCTTTTCGACCGACGAACATGACACCCCCATTATTGTCGCGATCTCTGGTCCTGTCTTTCCCAACGCCACCCAAGAAAGCACTTCTTTTTGCTTTGGACTTAACCTGTTACGAAAGCATGGGAACGGCAGGCTCTGCGCCTTGATATCAAAGGCCAACCAGACCGTCTCAATTTCCAAACGATTATCGGACCATATTTTGTCCACCTCTTCTTGAGAAATGCCTCGCGCCGCACAGATCGATGCTACTGACTTTTGCCCAGGCAATAAATTTTGGAAACTCGCAGAATATCCTGATGTGACACCAAAACGTGCATTCACCTCGAGAACTTCAACTGCAGCCTCAAATGCTCGCTTAGAAAGGCCAAGGGAGGCTACATTACCCCAACTTTCAAATCCCACGTTTTCGAAGGACCAAAGAAAAAAAGGGGACCGCTTAAACAATCCTGATCTGATAAAAAGGTCAAAGTAGTCATGGTCATGATTACTTAAAACCATGTAGTCGGATTCATCGCCGATGTTCATTCCAGCGGTAAAATGACTACGTCCGTACATGCAGCGATCAAATCCATACGGCGCCATCGCCGCGCAGATCTGATCCCAGGCACTGTCCAATGTTGGGGCTCTCAAGATATTCTGGAGGCACTCGATAGTATTTATGTCTCAATCCTCTACTAAATCTGAGCGATTACCCAGACAATGATACACCGTCTTCCACAGAGCCATAAGGTATCCAAAGGAGACTAAAAATCATCGAAAGACCAGATACACCGAGATTATCCAAGGAAAAAATATGTATAATTTATTGAAATTTAATAATTTTATGCACAAAAGTTTTATCAAATCGAATTCTGAACCAAACAACCCACCGCAAAACAATGATCACCTCGATTGATACACCACGTAGATTCCGTCAGATCAATTCTACTTGTGCATTGTGTCTGCGGCCGCATACTGACTGAATATTCCTAAGTAACCGCTTGTATGACCTCTCCAATACCTCTGCACCCTGTTCCTCAACCAAGAGAAACCTTGTACTCATTCGCGTCGCGCTTCGCTCATATGAACGGGGTCAGCTTTCGCGCATTTCTGACAGACCTCGGCATTCCTTTTGCTGCTTTCCTAAAATTTGAACGCGCGGCTTTGTCCCAAGTAGGAGATTTTGCTGGGCTCACGGATCATCAGATCAAAGAGATGATCTCATGGAGCGGAATACCATCCGAGAAAGGACACTGTCTCTTTCGTGGAGAAGACTTCGTTCTTCGAGCTGTGAACCAAGGACAGGTCCGAGGATGTCCAGTGTGCCTCCGCGAAGATGCCAAACACAGCAAACATGACCCACTGTCCCATACCTACCTTCGTGGCGACTGGGGCTTTCGAGAGGTTCGGGTTTGCACACGACACTCGCATCCCTTGGTGCCACTATGGCAATCCACATCTCAGCGCGATCGAGAAGACATTCCCAAAAATCTGCGCCCTGAAATTGGCAAAATTCTTGAGGGAGAACTCGAGCTTCCTCAAGTCGATGTCACAGACTATGACAGATGGCTCGACAACAGATTGAGCACTGGAACCGACACGACATGGCTATCAAACGCGACGATCTATAGTGCGGCCACTTTCTGCAGGCTGATGGGGAAAGCAGTCAGCAAAGGCGACATTACGGCAGATCATCATTTAATAGGTTTCAATATCCTCAAAGGGGGTAAAGAATCCTTCGTTGACGCTCTACAAGACCAAATTGATAGAGAAGAAAGCCATAACAAAGAGCTAAAGAGTATTTTCGGAGGGCTGTTCTACCGCACATCAGCAGTGAATTCGATCGACCTCCCCTGCTTCGGTCCATTTGTAGACGTTCTTCGCGAGGTCGCCATCAATAACTGGCCATTCGAAGAGGGCGACATCGTTTACGGCAAACCCGTCGCAAAAAGGGTTATCTGTTCGGTTGAGACCGCAGCGCGAGAGATAGGGGTTCCCAGCGACACCCTTGCTCTGGTGCTCGAAGAGGCTGGTCTAATAAAGCCGACACCGCGCGTTGCCATACGTCGCTTCTTCAAAGTGAAGGACGCCACAGACCTGCTTGAGCAAATGCAGCACTGGGTGGATGCAACTCTTATTAGGAAAAGTCATGGCCTTTCACCGAGAGAGTTCGACGCGCTGGTCGCCGCGGGTTTCATATCGGCCCAGTCAAACGTCACTCGGCTGCATCGCAGATGGGTCCCCAATGGCCTCGCCTCTCTGATCGATGACTTGGAAACCAGAGCTGTTCTCGAGACAGCAGCCAAAGGTCCCTCACAATCGTTACTCTCGACGCAGACCAAAACAGGCGTATCGATCTCCGAACTGGTTCAAGCAATCACAGACGGAAGACTTCCGCTATACTTGGATCCTGCTGATCGAGGGTTTTCGAGGTTCCAATTGAAACTTGCGGAGGTGCGCGACGTTCTTGGCCATCTTTTCGAAACCCCAGAAGAAGGATGGGTCGGCCTCTCTGAGTTCGGCCGAATGATTGGCATTCGTGAAGCTCAACGTCTCAAAGCCCTGTCTGCGACAGGCACCATCAAACTTGAAAAACATCGGAACCCTAAAACCGGCGTGATCCAAGAGGTCGTGACACGGCAGGCCATTGAGAATTTCCTCGACACCTTCACAACACCGAAAATCTTACAATCCAAGTTCGGGGGAGCCTCACG
The DNA here is from genome assembly GCF_056431045.1 of Aestuarium zhoushanense. NCBI lineage: Bacteria > Pseudomonadati > Pseudomonadota > Alphaproteobacteria > Rhodobacterales > Paracoccaceae > Aestuarium > Aestuarium zhoushanense. The sequence goes on along the minus strand of NZ_JBWKMA010000014.1, from coordinate 12,633 downwards.
TTCCTACCGAGTAAAGCTCGAAAAAGCCGGTCTACACCCATTGCGTCCAGAAGGCCGTGACATTGGGACAGTATACGAGAAGGTCATTGCGACAGAGATTTGCGATCCCAATTAAAAGTCACACAACAAGTGCCCCGTCTCTAATCGACCTGACCTAACGTCGATCGTTTATTCTTGACGGCGGCCAGCGTTCGGACTGAATCCGCAATTGGAAGACTACCCCCAAGCAATATGGTGAGCTACCCGAGTCGACCAAGCATCTTTAAGATAAGGCAATAGATGCTGTCTTAAGGAAAAAGGACGGCAAAGACATAGCACCCGACTCTCTGTGGAAACTTCAGATTACCAATAAACTTGTGGAAAGCTGATTAAACCGCTTGACTCGATTTTGCACGAAAATCGCAAAATTTGCACGCTTATGCCTAATCGGCACTTAGGGGGAAACTGGCTGGGGTGGTAGGATTCGAACCTACGGTGCGCGGTACCAAAAACCGGTGCCTTACCACTTGGCTACACCCCAGCAGCGAGGGGGGTATTACAAGCTGCTGCGGGGCGGTTCAAGGGGGGAGCGGCAAAAAACTGTTACTCTTTATGCATTCTTTTTAGGCCGTTGGAAAACAGGGGTATTCGTGCGTGTTTTCGAGCCTTTGGTGACACGCTCAATACGAAAACGTCCCGCCGAAGGGGCGGGACGTTCGTGGTCAGAGCGAGTCGGACACAGAATCTATGACGAAACCTGTTCGCGGAGGATCGAAGCCGTCAGCGAGAACATCAGGTAAATCCCTGCAAAGATCAGGAATGAAACCAAGGTGTTCTCAAAGGCTTTGGGGTAGGTCGGATCATCGGGCGCGATCGGCACAACGCCGAGGGACAGATAGCGCACCTGTCGGTTGGCCTCGAGCCGCGCTGTTTCCATCATGGTGAGGGCTTGCTGCACCAATGCGATCTGGAACTGGTAGTTTTCTTCGGCGGCGCGCAGTTCTGTTGTTTTGGACGCAAGTGAATTCCCGGAGCCTGTCGTTTCGGTCAACTGGAGACGCAAGTCTTCGATTGAGGTTTCAAGGCTCGCGATTTCGCTGTTCACGGCGTTTACGCGCGCTTCGTTCGGGCGGGCGACGGATTGCAAGGAGGCGAGTTCGAGGATCTTATCCTGCCGTCTGGTCTGAAGCTGCCCGATCTGGTTCATGACGAGCTGCGCTTCGCTATCGGGACTGAAGGTTTCGAGGTCTTCCTGAATGGTCAGGAGAGCCTCAAGCGCTTCTTTGCGGCGGGCCTCGGCTTCTTCGTAGCTGGCGTTTGCACCGGACATCTGGTCCTCGCGCATACGCTGCGTCAGTTGGTCGACCTGTTCCTCGGCGTAGGAAATAAGCGCCTCAGAGAACCGTTGGCTGGTCTGCGGGTCGGCTGCGACCATTTCCATTTTGACGATGCCCTCGGTCGGGTCATAGCCGATGGTCAAGAGGCGCTGGTACAGCTTGTAGGCGGCCTCATTGCTGGCGTCGGGGTCGAGGCGCTGAATGGGGTCGATGTGATCCTGGCTAAAGTGGGCTTTGAACCCCTCTTCTTCGTCCAGTCGGACCATCGCGGCGCGGGACGTGAGGTAGGATTGCACGGCAATCGCATCTGCCTGAGTGGCGAGCGACGTGCCTTGGAACAGACCAGAGAGGCCACCAGCGGCACCACCTGCGGGTTGGGACTGCTGGATCACGAATTCAGACTTCGTCGCATACATCGGGGTCGCGATGACGAAGTAGTAGTAGCCCGCCAGCAGCGTCGGCAGCAGGACAAAGATCGCGAGCCGCGAGAACAGCGACACCAACCGTTGGCGGCGGCGGCGAATAAGGTCCTGCTGGATGCGCATAATCTCGCTGGCGCGACGCTCTGCGGCGGCAGCGGGATCAGGTGCGGTCAGGGCGCGTCCCTGTTGAATGGTCTGCGGCAGTTGCATTTTGCCACCAGCCGCGAGAGCGGTTCCCGTGGGAGGGTTCGTACCGCCCCCATTCCCGCCGCCGCTCGGGGCGACGAGTTCGAGGATGCTCGACCGTTCAAATGGGTCAATGCCGTTTTGGCGCAATTGACGGACGGCATCGAAATCGGAGGTTACGGCAAGGCCGTGTTTCTGCGCCACGCGCCGCGCCATGCGCAACTGACGACCTGTGAGGCCCTCTTTGCGGATCGCGTCAATCTCTGCTTCGGCAGAGGCGACAGCGGGGCTGTCGATATTGGCGTCAACGGGCGGCGTCGGCTGCTCTTGTGCCTGTTCAGGTTGCGGGGCGCGTGCTTGTTGCGGGCGCTGGACCTGCGGGCGCGGTTGTGGCTGCTGCGGTGGCGTTGGGCGGGCCGCTTGCGGTTTGTCGTCGGGTGCCTTCGGATCGGTGGTCCGCAGGCGGAATTTACTGGCCTTGGGTTTCATAGTCATAAAGCTGTTTTGCCTCTTCCAAGGTATCGAACATATGTAGGTGACCGTCCATCAAGACGGCTGCCGATTTGGCGAACCGCTCTAGTGTGGCGGCTTGGTGGGACACGATGACCACCGTTGTTGTTTCCAACCGTTCTCTTAATATTTCGCCCGCTTTACGGTTAAATTCTTGGTCGGTTGTCGAAGGCATACCTTCGTCGATCAGGTACATATCAAAATCGAGCGCCAACATCAGCGCAAAAGACAACCGTGCGCGCATACCTTGGCTGTAGGTGCCGACGGGCATGTCGAAGTATTCTTTGATATCGCAGAGCCAGCGGCAGAAGGCTTCGATGTAGTCAGGGTCTAGCCCGTAGAGACGCGCAATGTAGCGGGTGTTCTCTTTGCCTGTGTGCCGCGTGACGAGGCCGCCCATAAAGCCCAGCGGGAATGAAATGCGGCACTTGCGGTGGATTTCGCCCTCATCGGGTTTTTCCAAGCCGGACATCATATTGATTAGCGTGGTTTTACCCGTGCCATTCGGGGCCAAAATGCCAAGCGAGTTGCCGAGTTCCACACGAAACGACGCGCGATCAAGGATGACCTTGCGCTGTTTTCCGGTCCAAAAGGACTTGCTCACGTTTACGAATTCAAGCATCGCGATCCGCTCTGCCCTGCTCGGGCGCCCATTGTTGGGTCATGGTTGTGCCAAGCTGTTTGGCAATTTTCCCCTCATTATGTCGGATCGGAGAGGAAAAATACAATGATTTCGCGGCCCGCCTCAAATTGTGAAGGCGGGCCGCGATGAGGTTAGTTTACTTTTTGAACGCGGGTCAGTTTGCCAGCGACGATCGAAATGGCGGTAGCAAAGAAGCTGAACAGCGCGCCCATCTTCGCGGCGTCCTGAACTGGGCCAGCATCGAAGGCAACCGAGGCCACGAAGAGAGCTACAGTAAAGCCAATTGCAGCCACACAGCCGATGACAAACAGATCGATGATCCGCATGCCTTCGGGCAAGCCAAGGCGAAGTGGTTTTGCCGCAATCCAGCCCATGATCATCACGCCGAGGGGTTTGCCGATCAGCAGACCAGCAAGCACGAGCCAAGTCGGTTCAGAGATCGATTTGAACTCCACACCAGCGTTCAAGAGGCCGAAGAACAGCAGGATGATTTCGACCGGATACTTCAACGCGTGTTCGATGTCGTTGAGCAGGTCATGCAGGTGGGTTTCGGCTTCGGAGAAGATACCAAAAGCGCGGTCTGCATGAGGGATCGTCGGAACGATCGGCAGGAGGCCAAGTGCAGGGTGAATGCCCGACTCTTGGAAGCCATACCAGCTCAGAGCTGCCGCAATCGCGTAGGGCCAGAACGACAGTTTTTTACGCACCCAAGTGGAGTTCGGGCGGGCTTGATTGCCGCGGTCCAGATAGCGCGGCAGCCAGTTTGCGAGGACAAAGACCGCGATGGCAGCGCCGAACGAGAGCAGCAGCCAAACCGGGGCCAGATCGCCGGATGGGTAGAAGATCGCGAGGATCAACAGGCCAACCGCATCGTCCGCGATTGCCAAAAGAAGCAGGAAGCGAACCGCAGGGTGGCCAGCGCCGAACACCAAACGACCGACGAGGTAGGAAAACGCGATGTCTGTTGCGGTCGGGATCGCCCAACCTTTGGACACGGCATCGTAGGTTTCAGAGCCGAGGAATGCTGCGAGGCCGAGGTAAACAGCCACCGGACCGAGCACGCCGCCAGCGGTCGCGATCAGCGGAGTTGCCGCTTTCTTGCCGCGCAAGGACCCGTTTTCGAGAATGATTGCTTCCCAGACTTCCTTTGCGGCGATGGCGAAGAACAGCGCCATAAGCACGTCATTGACCAAGTAGTGGAGTGTCAGCGTGCGTGTGACATGGCCGTGGCCGTCATCATGTAGGTGACCGATGAAGAAGTCGTCGATGAGGACGAATTCGACAAAATGGTGATAGCTTTCGGGGTTCGTGTTCGCCCATGCGAGGGCGGCAACCGCCCCGATGATTAGCAGGAGCGAGTATTGCGTAAGAAAGTTCCAGACGCGGTACATGCAGCTTTCCTCGTTATTTAGATGACGTGCGATTACCGTAACTTGACGTCAATCACAACGATGCGGTGTAGCTCTATACCGCCTTTGGCCCCTGTTGTGTCCATTTGCGCTGAGGCTTTTCAGCAAATCTGAGCAATTGCGGCCATAATGGTTAAAATTATCGGTTTGCCTAGTTTGTATCTAGGAATCTGTCCTATTCGCCGCAGCCGACCCTTGCCCTTGGGCACGTGGCGCAATAGGCCAAAACCCGAGATGCGGACCGCAAACTGACGAGGTGTTCCATGATGACAGAGCTTGATACTGCCCACGCTGCGATGGATGCCGATCCCGACAATGATGCGGCGCGTTTGCGGTTTTACGAGCGCCTTGCCGATACTGAGATGTTCCTTTTGCTGGCGTCAGAGCCCGAGGGCGATGACGATATTAACCCTGAAGTGATCGAAGCCGACGATGTGCAATATGTCCTCGTTTTTGATCGCGAAGAACGTCTTGCTGATTTCGCCGAGCGTGCTGCGAGCTATGCGGCTGTGTCGGGGCGCGGCCTTGCGCAGATGTTGGTCGGGCAGGGCGTCGGCATGGGGGTGAACCTTGGTCAGCCGTCGTCGATCCTGATCCCACCTGCGGCGATCGACTGGCTGATCGAAACGCTGGGCAATGCACCAGAAGAAGCTCAAGCGCGTCCTGTTGAAATCACCGCTCCCAAAGGGTTGCCCGAGTCTGTCGTGACAGGTTTGGATCGTAAGCTCGCCACGGCAGGTGGATTGGCCGAGGTCGCGTATCTTTCGGGCGTGACCTATGACACCGGCGCACGTGGTCATATCCTGACTTATGTGGGCGCTGTTGAAGGCGCAGAACCTGCCTTGGCCCGTGCCGTTGCCGAAGCGCTGACGTTTTCGGGTGTGGACGCTGGTATGATCGACGTCACCTTTGTGCCTGCGGATAGCGATTTCGTCGCGCGACTGGAACGCGTTGGCTTGCGGTTTGACTTGCCGAAACCAGAGGTTCCACAAGCAATACCCGGTTCTAACCCTGGAATGGACCCCGCGCGTCCGCCAAAACTGCGTTAATAGCCGCGGGTCCGATCCACGAGGTTCAGCAGTGCCTCGCCTGCTTCGGCACGGCGCAGGTTTTCTGCGATTTGTTCAACAGCCGTTTCGGGCCGTGTTTCGCTAGCGATGTGGGGCGTGACTGTAACATTGGGGTGCGCCCAATAGGCGTGATCTGCGGGGAGCGGTTCGACACGGAACACATCCAACGTGGCGTGTCCGATTTGCCCAGAATTGAGTGCGGCCAGTAGCGCGTCGTCGTCGATCAGCGCCCCCCGACCGGGATTGATCACAAAGGCGCCTTTGGCCATTGCGGCCAGTGCGTCCGCGTTCAGGATGTTTTCGGTCTGAGATGTGAGAGGCAGCAAGAGAACCGCGATCTGCGCGTCCTTGAGCGCTTCAGCGGGTGACCCCGATAGGCAGCGTACACCGTCGATGGATTTTGGTGTTCTGCTCCATCCTGTGACGGGAAACCCAAGCTGCACCAATGCCGTAGCGCAAGCTGCACCTAGTTCACCTAGGCCAAGAACCGTGACGGGGCGATCCTTTGACAGCGGCGGTGCCACGGGCGCCCATTCGCCGTTTTGGTTTTTGATCTGCTGATCCATACCCAGATGGTGACGCAAAACATGGCCCGTCACCCATTCGACCATGCCTTGGGTCAATCCAGTATCGACCAATCGGCACAGCGGCTGAGACAGGGTGGCATTGGGGGCGATTGTTTCGACGCCTGCCCAAAGGCTTAACACCGCTTTGCAGCGCGTGAAGGGCGTAAAGTCGGTTAGCGTCGGATTGGGCGCGAAGATGATGTAGTCGACCTGTTCGGCGGGAATATCCGTGCCAAGGTTGATCTCAATTCCCTTGGCTTCGCAGGCATCGATTAGCAGATCGCGGTATGTGTCCCAAAGCTGCGGACGAGCGGAAAAGAGAACGTTGATCATTATCGTGCCCTATGGACGTGCGCGCTTTGGATGAGGCCGAAACCGACCAAGAGCACTAACATTGCCGAACCACCGTAGCTGACCATCGGCAAAGGCACACCCACGACAGGCGCCATGCCCATGACCATCGACATATTCACCGCGAAATAGAGGAAGAACGTCATCGTAATGCCCAAGGTCAGCAACGATCCGAACCTGTCGCGGTTTTGAAGGGCCGAGAAAATGCAGATCAATATCAGCGCAACGTAGAGGGCTAAGAGGGTCGTCGCCCCGATGAAGCCAAACTCTTCGGCCAAGGTGGTAAAGATAAAGTCGGTATGCTTTTCTGGCAGGAAGTTCAGGCGCGATTGCGTGCCTTGCATAAACCCGCGTCCTGTCCACCCGCCCGAGCCAAGCGCAATCTTTGCCTGAGTGATGTGATAGCCCGCGCCCAGCGGATCACTGGCTGGATCTAGGAAAGTCTCAATTCGGCGGTATTGGTAGTCTTTTAGCAATTGCCACGACTGACCTTTGGACACCATCACAGCCCAAACCACGCCGACCCCACTCGCGATAACGCCAGCGAAATAGGCCCAGTGGACGCCCGCAAGGAACATGATCGTGCCGCCGCCAATCATCACGAGTAGTGCTGTCCCAAGGTCGGGCTGTTTCAGTACCAGCGCCGTAGGGATCATGATGATCATCACGGGTATAAAGACCCAAAGCGGATGGGATTTGCGGTTCAGCGGCAGCCAGTCGTAATAGGAGGCGAGGAACATAACGACGGTGATCTTTGCCAGTTCCGACGGTTGAAGAACCATAAAGCCGAGGTTGATCCAGCGCTGGGCCCCCATGCGGACTTCGCCGAAAAGCTCAACTGCGATCAAGAGAAGGACAGAAACGATATAGCCGACCGCAGAGACGTTTCGCCAAAACCAGATCGGGATCATTGCGATCCCCAACATCACCGCCATACCCAAGGCAAAGCGTTTCAGTTGCGGTTCGAGCCATGGATTTATGGAACCGCCAGCGACGGAATAGAGCATGATAAAGCCCGCGCTTGAGATTGCGCAGAGCAACAGAATGATCGGCCAATTTAGAAAGAGGAGCTTTCTGAACCCTGTCGGAACCGATTTGACGTTATATTCGAGGTAGCTCATGTCAGGCCCTATCGTTGCCTTGAACGGCCCCAGGTTGAACGCGGTTTTGGATGGCGCGTTGCTGTTCCGAAATGCGACCTCGCACGTTTGACGGATACGCCTCTAACGGGGGCTGCCCCTCGTAGAGGGCTTGCAACATCACATCCCGCGCAATTGGTGCAGCGGCAGCAGACCCGCCGCCACCGTGTTCGACAACGACCGCAACCGCGTATTTGGGATCATCCACGGGGGCAAAGCCCACAAACAGCGCGTGGTCGCGGCGTTCCCATGGTAGGTCGGCGTTGCTCGTCACGCCACGCGCACGTTCTTCTGCGGTGATGCGGCGCACCTGACTGGTGCCCGTCTTTCCGCCCATGCGTTTATCCGACACGTTGATCCGCGACCCATAGGCCGTGCCACGGTTGTTGTTTGAAACCGCATCCATCGCAGCGCGAATCCGGCGCAGGTAGTTTTCGTTGAGGCCAATGGTGTCGTCGCTCTGCTTTGGCGTCTCGACACCGTCTATCGTGTGGATCAGGCGCGGTGTGATGGTGCGTCCTGTCGCAATCCGTGCGGACATAATCGCCAGCTGAAGCGGCGAGGCGAGGACATAGCCCTGACCGATCGACGCGTTGACCGTGTCGCCGATCCGCCAATCCTCACCGCGAACGGTGGCTTTCCATTCTTTGTCAGGAGCAAGCCCTTCGGCCACTGCCGACAAGGGGAGGTCATGACGAACGCCGAGACCAAATCGCCGTGCCATCGCCGAAATCTTATCAATGCCGACGCGCTGTGAAACCTCGTAATAGTAGCAGTCACAGGACTGTTTGAGGCTGTCATGTAAGTTGACGTTGCCGTGCCCGCCGCTTTTCCAGCAGTGGAAACGGGTGCCAGAGACTTCGGTGTAGCCACGGCAAAGGATCGTTTCTTCGGGGTCCAACACGCCGTCTTCGAGTGCTGCAAGCGCGGTGATCATCTTGAATGTGGAACCCGGAGGGTAGGTGCCTTGCACGGCTTTGGCGGCGAGGGGGCGGAACGGATTTTCGTTCAACGCGTTCCATTCGGCCACAGAGATACCGCGCACAAAAAGGTTCGGATCGAACGATGGCGATGACACGACCGCGCGCAGATCACCGTTTTCAAGGTCGATGACCACGGCACCTGCGGATTCGCCCTCTAGGCGGGCTTCGACGTAGGTTTGCAAGGCGCTGTCGATGGTCAACTGAAGGTCCGCACCGGGCTGGCCCTCTTCACGCGACAGTTCGCGCATAACGCGGCCGATGGCATTCACCTCGATTTGGCGGGTTCCAGCTGATCCACGCAGGACTTCTTCCATCTTGGCTTCGACGCCAGTCTTACCGATCTGGAATTTGGGTATCTGGAGGAGAGGATCAGGGTTTTCGATGCGGCTGAGGTCATAATCTGAAACAGGACCGACATAGCCAATCACATGGGCGAGGTCTGCACCTTGGGAATAATAACGGCTCAGGCCAACCTCGGTCGTAACACCAGGTAGGGCAGGGGCGTTTACGGTGACGCGTGTGATATCGTCCCACGTTAGGCGGTCCGCAATGGTGACGGGCACAAAGGCAGATCGGTTGCTCATCTCTTTGAGAGCTTCCGCACGCGCAGTGTCGGACAATGGGATGAGCTGCGATAGACGGTCGAGCACCTCTTCGACGTCGCCCGCATCCTCGCGGGTCATCGTGATGCGGTAGTTCTGTTCGTTCCCAGCGAGCAACACGCCATGGCGGTCATAGATCAAACCGCGAGCAGGGGGTAAGAGCTTGATGTTAATGCGGTTTTCATCGGCCAGTAGGCGGAATGTCTCTGCCTGTTCGACCTGCATGGACCGTAGTTTCAACGCCAACAAACCTGCTGTCGCTAGCTGCAACCCACCCACGACCAAAGTGCGGCGGCCAATGCCCCGCTGGCTCTGTGCAGTGTCCTTTGGTGGGCGTTTCACAGGCGTCTCCCCAGATCGTCAACTTCGCCCATCGCGGGACGGCTAATCCCGAAAGCGAGGTAGGATAAGAGCACCACGACAGGATAAACCAAAATCGTGATGGTCAGTTGGGTTAATGTCAGCATCAACGGGGCTTGCTGCAAGAGTAAGATGGTCAAAATAACGCGATAGCCCACGTAGAGGCCCACGAGCGTTCCTGTGACGAGCAGCCATTCAAACGGAAAGGCCAAGGCCCGCAGGTCGGCGGCACGATTGCGTAAAATCTCGGTGCTGATCATGATCAATGCGGCCCAAAGCCCCGGCGGACGGTCGAGCAGGATATCGGCGCTGAAATGAACCAGCGCGATCAAGGCAACAGGGGTCAGGTCTGGACGCCGGATCACCCATGCCAGAGTGAAAGCCACCAGAATATCAGGTGCCGCGATGCGGTCGGGCACCATGTTCAGAGGCAAAATTTGGGCGAAGAGAAATGTGAACGACAGACCGACAAAAAGGGCGCGTCCAGCCCAGCGACGTGTTGCCTGAACCTCAGCCATCTGAGGGCGCTTCCGTGGTTTCGGGCGATGCTACTTCTGCGGCATTAGGGGCCAAAAGATTGCCTGGGTCGTCGATGCGTTCCCGTGGCTGGCTGCGCAAAACACGCAGGAATTCGAGCCGTTCGTAGTCCGCCGATAGGCGCACCCGCAGTCGGTTGTCGGTGCCGAGGGCAACTTGACCAATCAACAGGTCCGCTGGAAAGACGCCGCCATCCCCAGAGGATACGACACGATCGCCGGGGCGAACTTGATCTGGGGCCTCAAGGAATTCGATGGGCGGGTTACGGGTGTTGTCGCCCATCAGGATCGCCCGCTGACCAGAGCCTTGGATGATGATTGGCACACGGCTGGACGTATCAGTCAGCAATAGAACGCGCGAAGTTTCCTGGCCGACGCCAGAGATGCGCCCTACAAGCCCAATCCCATCCATCACGGCCCATCCGTCAGTGATCCCGTCCCGCGCCCCAACGTTCAAGAGCACGGACTGTCGGAACGGCGAACCGCTGTCCGCCAATACGATGCCAGTGATGTAAGTTAGCTGCGGGTCGAGTTGGACGTTGTTCAGGTCCAACAGCTTTGCGTTCTCTTGTTCAAGCTGCAGCGCGGCCTCGCGCCATGCTTTCATCTGCTGCAGTTCGCGCCGCAAATCCGCGTTCTGATCAACAAGACGTTGATAGGATTGGAAATCCGATACGATACGGGTCAACCCGGTGACGGGGGTCATCACCCAATCCATCGGAGGAATAACACGGTCGAGCACAGCAGAGCGGAACCGTTCGACGCGCGGACTATCAATCCGCCATACCAAAAAGATCGCGAGGAAAAGGATAACCAGCACGGCCACCAACAGCCGCCGAAGCGGAGCTGAATAGGTATCTTCGCGCTGGTTCTCCCGTGCCACGTCTTAGCTGTCGTAGTCGATCACGTGGCGGAGTTGTTTTTCGTACTCCAGCGCCTTGCCGGTGCCCAAAGCCACGCAGTTCAGCGATTCATCTGCGACCGAAATGGCCAGACCAGTTTGTTCGCGCAGAGCGAGGTCCAACTGACCCAACAGTGCGCCACCACCCGTGAGCATCACACCACGGTCCACAATATCTGCTGCCAGATCGGGCGGGGTGGCTTCGAGTGCAGTCATAACCGCTTCGGTGATTTGCTGAACGGGTTCAGCAAGAGCCTCAGCAACCTGCGCTTGGCTGATCTCTGTTTCTTTCGGAACACCATTCAGCAGGTCACGACCGCGAATGTGCATAGAGGTACCGCGCCCGTCGTCTGGCATACGTGCTGTACCGATCGAGGTCTTAATGCGTTCAGCCGTCGCTTCACCGATCAAGAGGTTATGCTGGCGACGCAGGTAGTTGATGATCGCTTCGTCCATACGGTCACCGCCGACACGTACTGAACGTGCGTAAACGATGTCACCCAAGGACAGAACCGCAACCTCGGTCGTGCCGCCGCCGATATCGACGACCATGTTACCAGTCGGATCGGTGATCGGCATGCCTGCACCAATAGCCGCTGCAATAGGTTCTGCGATCAGACCAGCGCGACGTGCGCCAGCCGAGAGAACCGATTGACGGATCGCGCGCTTCTCAACGGGTGTCGCCCCGTGAGGAACACAGACGATGATCTTTGGCTTCGAGAAGGTCGTGCGCTTGTGAACTTTGCGGATGAAATGTTTGATCATTTCTTCTGCAGTGTCGAAGTCAGCAATAACACCATCGCGCATCGGACGGATTGCTTCGATCGAACCAGGAGTACGGCCCAGCATCAGCTTTGCATCTTCGCCAACTGCGAGCACCTTCTTCACGCCGTCTTTGACGTGGTAGGCGACCACCGAAGGTTCCGACAGGACGATGCCCTTGCCTTTTACGTAAACAAGAGTGTTCGCCGTGCCGAGGTCAATGGCCATATCCGACGAAAACAAACCTCCGAAACTAGCCATATGCCGTATTCCCGTAATTAAAATGCATGAAGCCAAGCGAGTCTCTGCAGGGCCGACCGCTTTATAGGGGCGAAGCGCTCTATGCGAAAGAGGGTGTCCACCTCCCACAAGCGCGATTCTGCTTGCCTGAGACTCGGGTGGGGTGGGGCGATTCAGAAAGACGCCGAAATACAGAGTTCTGAGGGGGTATATATATAATGTATAAGGGGACGGAAAATTGGGCCTGAAGTTGGCGGGATTCGGGGCGTTTTTTCGGGCGAAGAACGGCGGCCGAATAAAAGTGCTCGCCTTAGCGCCTTAAAAATAACGGGCTCCGATAAAAATTACAAAGAAAGTGCGTTTTCTGTAAAAAACCGCTTGCGGCTTCTTAGTGATAACCTTAGAACCCCCTTCACCGGCGGCGCTGAGGCGCGGTTGGGGCGGACGGAACGGTCGGAAGGCTGGGAAGTTTGGAAAAAATTAGAGGTATTTCGGGCGAGGCGCGCCGTTCAGTTAGGGCGCACTTGGTTCGTTTTGTCTCTGCGCTTTTTGACATCGATATTACTGAAGAGATATGTGGGCGGTTTGGCTCGTTTCGACGAACGAACGTTTGCATATCGCGCTCTTAGGCTTCGGC
>NZ_JBWKMA010000013.1:0-1810 GCF_056431045.1 Aestuarium zhoushanense | reverse complement strand
GCCTGGTTGCCCGGATTCTGCCGGATGGCTCCCGGCAAAGAACCCAGCGGTTCAGCGCGATGTTGTCGCATTACGTGATCCGGGACCGCTATGGCCGTCCCGGCAAGGGCAATGACAAAGGGGCCGTGGAGGGGCTGGTCGGCTACGGACGTCGCAACTTCATGGTGCCGATCCCGTCCTTTCCGGACTGGCACGCGTTCAACGCTCACCTGGAAGAGCAGTGCCGCAAGCGCCAGGGTGATGTTCTGCGTGGCCACAAGGTCAGCATCGGGGAACGGCTGAAGGCCGATCTCGCGGCGATGCGGGATTTGCCCGGCACCCCCTTTGAGGCCTGTGAGTTGCAAAGTGGCCAGGTCACATCGACATCGGTGGTGCGCTATCGCGGCAATGATTACTCGGTGCCGGTTGCCTATGGTCACCGCGCAGTCTGGATCAAGGGCTTCGTGACCCGCGTCGTCATTGGTAGCAGTGCCGAGGTGATCGCCGATCATGCCCGATCCTACGACACCGGTGACATGGTGTTCGATCCGCTGCATTACCTGCCGCTGATCGAACGCAAGATCATGTCCTTCGATCAGGCCGCGCCTCTGCAGGGCTGGGAGTTGCCCGAAGCGTTCAAAGCCCTGCGCCGACTGCTGGAAGCCCGGCAGGGAAAGGCCGGCAAGCGCGAGTATGTGCAGGTCCTGCGCCTTCTGGAGCGCTTCGAGATTGAAGTGCTGCATCTTGCCGTCAAAGATGCCCTGCGAATGGGAGCGGTCAGCTTCGATGCAATCAAGCACCTGATCTTGTGCAGGGTCGAGCGAAGGCCCCCGAGGCTGGATTTGGATGTTTATCCCTTCCTGCCCAGAACCAACATCACCACCACCTCCGCCGCATCCTACATGAGCCTGCTGGCAGGAGGTGGGGCATGACGGATGCACCCGAACTGCTGCTGGCCCACCATCTCAAAACGCTTCGGCTGCCCACGTTCCTGCGTGAACATGACAAGCAGGCCCGTATCTGCGCCGCTGAAGGCGTAGATCACGTGCGTTACCTGGCTCGGCTGACCGAGCTGGAACTGATCGACCGGGAACGGCGCATGGTGGAACGCCGGATCAAGGCCGCAAAGTTCCCGGCGATCAAAAGCCTGGACAGCTTCGACTTCAAGGCGATCCCGTCGCTCAACAAGATGATGGTGCTGGAGCTGGCGCGCTGCGAATGGATCGAACGCAAGGAGAATGTGATCGCGCTCGGTCCCTCCGGCACCGGCAAGACCCATGTCGCCCTCGGGCTCGGACTGGCTGCCTGCCAGAAAGGATTGCCTGTCGCCTTCGTGACCGCCGCCGCCCTCGTGCACGAGATGATGGAGGCCCGCGACGAAAAACGCCTCCTGCAGCTCCAGCGCAAACTCGCCAAGGTCAAACTGCTGATCATCGACGAGCTGGGATTCGTCCCCTTGAGCAAAACCGGCGCCGAGCTTCTGTTCGAGCTGATCTCACAGCGCTACGAGCGAGGATCGACCCTGATCACGTCGAACCTGCCCTTCGACGAGTGGACCGAAACCTTCGGCACCGAACGCCTGACCGGCGCGCTGCTGGACCGGCTTACACACCACGTCAACATCCTCGAGATGAACGGCGAAAGCTACCGCCTCAATCAAAGCCGCGCCCGCCTCGCCGCCGCTAACAAATGAACCTCACAGAATTGGCCTGACGACCAATGCGCCTTGGACCGGGCTTGCTATATGAGGGCCGCACGCTCCAAGGCGCTCGCGCCAAACTGGCCGACTTTTGCTCCGCCCCAATGGCCGAATTTTACTCCGCCGTTGACA
>NZ_JBWKMA010000012.1:48823-220343 GCF_056431045.1 Aestuarium zhoushanense | reverse complement strand
ATTTGACGCACAAAGGCAGAGCAGAGAGCGGCGGAGGTTGCGCATTTATTGGCACGGGCCTAGAGGTATTTCATGAAAATACTCTTTCTTGGCGATGTAATGGGTCGTGGCGGACGCGCGGCTGTGGTGGATGCGATCCCGAAAATGCGGGACGCGTGGGGGCTCGATTTCGTTGTGGTGAACGGCGAAAACGCAACGCGCGGCATGGGATTGTCGGGCGAACACGCCAAGATGATATTGGATGCCGGCGCGGATGTGATCACCTTGGGCGATCATGCCTTTGACCAAAAGGACATGATGGCCTTTTGCGAGCAAGAGCCGCGGATCATTCGTCCATTGAATTTCTCCAAGGTGGCCCCTGGCAAAGGGGCGCGGGTGTTTACGGCACGGCGGGGCCAAAAGGTTCTTGTCACGCAAGTGCTGGGACAGGTGTTCATGAAGCGCCCGTTTGATGACCCGTTCTCTGCCGTGGATCAGGTGTTGCGTCAGTTCCCATTGGGTGGGTTGGTGCAGGCGACCTTGGTGGATGTGCACTGCGAGGCGACATCAGAGAAAATGGCGATGGGTCACTTTTGCGATGGGAAGGCTTCGGTCGTTGTGGGGACGCATACTCACGTGCCCACAGGCGATGCGCAGATTTTGCCAGCGGGCACGGCGTTTCAGTCGGATGCGGGCATGTGCGGCGATTATGACAGCGTGATTGGCATGACTAAGGCGGAACCACTGCGTCGGTTTATCACGGGCATGGCGAAGAACCGTTTTGAGCCCGCGATGGGCGATGTGACGGTATCGGGCCTATATGTGGAAACCGATGACCGCACAGGCAAAGCAACCCGCGTGGAAATGGTCCGCCATGGAGGCCGATTGTCACAAAGTGGCCCGTCGCCTCTGAGTTGAGGGGGCTTGCGTCTGAACATGCGGCGCGGCAACTATAGAGTGCCAATAGCTTGGGGAATTTCATGGTCGACCTAATACACCTGTCGCAGACAGGTCAGGCCATCGTCGCGTTGATGATCGTTGTCGGCATGTTCGTCATGTTCCTGCGGGAAACCTACCCGACCGAAGTGGTGGCGATCACGGGCGTTGCGATCATGCTGGCTTTGGGCATTTTGCCCTATGATGTGGCCGTGTCGTCGCTGTCGAACCCTGCACCTTGGACCATTGCGGCGATGTTTATCGTTATGGGAGCGCTGGTGCGGACGGGGGCCCTCGCGCGGATGACGGAATTCGCCCAAGCTCATGCTGAGGAGCGCCCAAAATTGGCGCTGGCGGGGTTGATGGGCTTTGTCATCGTTTCCTCGGCCTTTGTGAATAACACCCCTGTGGTCGTTGTGATGTTGCCCGTCTTTGTGCAGTTGTCGCGGACCTTGGGTGTCTCTGCCTCGAAGCTGCTGATCCCCTTGTCCTATGGCGCGATTGTGGGCGGCACGATGACGCTGATCGGCACATCGACCAACCTATTGGTGGATGGTGTGGCGCGTCAGTCGGGGATGGAGCCGTTTTCGATCTTTGAAATCACGCCTATTGGCATCGTGATCTCGCTTTGGACGATGGCTTATCTTTTGATTTTCGGGCGCAAACTGCTGCCTGATCGCACGAGCATGGCCTCGCTTTTGTCAGATCGGTCGCGCATGCGGTTCTTTACCGAAGCGGTCATTCCACCTGAATCGAACCTTATTGGTCGTGAAGTGCTCGACGTTCAGTTGTTCAAACGCGAAGGCGTGCGGTTGATAGACGTGGTGCGTGGCGATCAATCGTTACGGCGCGATCTGACTGGGGTGACACTTCAAGTCGGGGACCGCGTTGTGCTGCGGACCCCGATGGCAGAGCTGTTGGGCCTCCAGCGGAACAAAGAACTGCGTCGGATGGACCAGTTGTCTGCCATTGAAACCACCACGGTCGAAGTGCTGATTACCCCTGAATCGCGGATGGTTGGGCGCAAGCTGGGCCAGATGCGGCTGCGTCGTCGGTATGGTGTCTATCCGCTGGCGGTGCATCGTCGTGACAAAAACATCGGCAACCAGATCGAAGATTTGATTGTGCGGGTGGGCGATACGCTCCTGTTGGAAGGCGCGCCTGAGGACATCCAGAAACTCGCTGCGGACATGAGCCTTGGCGATGTATCGAAACCCTCGGTTCGTGCCTATCGCCGTAGCCATGCGCCGATTGCGATTGCTGCAATGTTTGGCGTTGTGATTTTGGCGGCGTTCAACGTGGCGCCGATTTTGTTACTGGCCATTGTGGCCGTGGCCGTGGTTTTGCTCACGGGCTGTATCGATGCCGAAGAAGCGTTCGAGCATGTCGATGGCAGCCTCTTGGCACTGATCTTTGGGATGCTGGCTGTTGGGGCGGCCTTGGATCATTCGGGGGCTGTGGCGCTGATCGGCAATGGCCTAGCGCCGTTCATGACGGACCTACCGCCCTATGTAGTGGTCTTTGCGGTCTACACACTGTCGATGGTTCTGACCGAATTGGTGTCGAACAACGCGGTCGGCGTGGTGATGACGCCTATTGCGATTGGGCTTGCCAATGCGATTGGTGTGGACCCTCGGCCCTTGGTCGTCGCGGTCATGGTCGCTGCCTCGGCGAGCTTTTCGACACCCATCGGATACCAGACCAACACGCTTGTTTACGGCCCTGGTGGGTATAAGTTTTCGGACTTCCTAAAGGTCGGTGTGCCGCTCAACGCGTCGCTTGCGTTCCTATGTTCAGCCATCATCCCGTTGATCTGGCCGCTCTGAGGCTTGCAGCCAGCCGCCCGACTGACATATAGAGACGCGAACTGTCCGATAGACTGAAAAGAGGTCCCCATGGCCGGCCATAGTAAATGGGCGAACATCCAACACCGCAAAGGGCGTCAAGACGCTGCGCGGTCCAAAATGTTCTCCAAATTTTCCAAAGAGATCACCGTAGCCGCAAAGATGGGCGACCCTGATCCCGATAAGAACCCGCGTCTGCGTCTGGCGATCAAAGCTGCAAAATCGCAGTCCATGCCTAAGGACGTGATCGAACGCGCGATTAAGAAATCGCAGATGGGTGACGGCGACGATTACACCGAAATCCGTTACGAGGGTTACGGCCCGAACGGTATCGCGATCATCGTTGAGGCACTGACCGACAACGTGAACCGCACCGCATCGAACGTGCGTTCGACCTTCACCAAAGGTGGCGGCAACCTCGGCACCACGGGTTCGGTATCGTTTATGTTCGACCGTGTGGGCGAAATCACCTATCCGGCATCCGTTGGCGATGCGGACACCGTGATGATGGCTGCGATCGAAGCAGGCGCTGACGATGTGGAATCCGATGAGGACGGCCACTGGGTCTATTGCGCGATGGAAAACCTCTCTGAGGTGTCCGAAGCTCTCGAAGCTGAACTCGGCGAAGCAACCGAAGCAAAACTGATCTGGAAACCGCAGAACCGCACCGATGTGGATCTCGAAACCGCTCAGAAGCTGATGAAGCTGATCGACACGCTCGAAGACGACGATGATGTTCAGACCGTCACCGCGAACTTTGACGTGCCAGAGGATGTGGCGGCTCAGCTTGGCTAATCCTTGGGATCATCCCTGATTTACGGCGCCTTCGGGCGCCGTTTTCATTTAGAGCGTTTGTTTCGCCGAAGCGCGGATCGAAGCCGTCAGCCCCGCCAATGGTTTCGCAACCAGACGGTTCACCTGCCAATGCAGCGGGGTAAGAAGGGGTCGTTCTGGCGATAGATCGACCAGCTTGCCCTCAGCGATCAACCCGTCAACCAGAGCCGCAGGGTTCATGCCCCACCCCATGCCCAAGAGGCTCGCCTCAACAAAGGCGCTCGACGATGGGACGAGGTGAGTGTTCAGCGGCACCCGTTTCCCGACTATCATCTCGACCCAGCGGTTTTGCAGCGCGTCCTTTGCGTTGAACGTCAGGGCAGGGGCGGTCGCCAGCGCCTCTGCCGTAATGCCGTTCGGGAAATGCTGATGGACAAAGGATGGGCTGGCGGTCGCGCGGTAGGTCAACGTACCGAGGGCAAAGCTATCGCAGCCTTGAACCGGGCCAGCCTCGCCTGTGATGGCAGCAGAGACTTCGCCTTTGCGCAGCCAATCGGCAGAGTGGTCTTGATCGTCGATCAATAGGTCGAACAGCAAGGGATGGTCAGCAATGGCGGGCAAGAACCACGTGGCGAGGCTATCCGCATTGACCGCAACTCGTAGACGCGCAGGGGCCGCCGTTTGCCCGATGTCCGCCGCCAATGCCGTCTCAAGTAGCGTGAGGTCATCATAGTGCCGCGCCAATCGTGCGCCCGTCGGTGTTGCGGTGCAGGGTGTGCCGCGTTGGATCAGCGTGGTTCCAATACGGTCCTCAAGTGCCTTGATCCGTTGCGAAATCGCGGATGGCGTGACACCCAACGCATGGGCTGCCGCGTCAAAGGCCCCAAGTCGGATCACGGCAGAAAGCGCGGAAAGTTGGGCGGGATCATACATTAGAAACTCTAATTCTAACTCAGTTTATTTAATTTGATTAATCCTGTTGTGCCGCGCTAGGTCAACCCCATGGAATATTGGATCGGACTTCGAACAGGTATCGCGCTCATCCTCGTAATTGGGGCGCAGAATGCCTTTGTGCTGCGGCAAGGACTGCGGCGGGAACATGTCTTGGCGGTGGTTGCGACCTGCGCCTTGTCGGACGCTGTGTTGATCGCGGCGGGTGTTGCGGGGATCGGCGCGGCGGTAGATGCCCTGCCGTGGCTCATGCCACTGTTGCGCTGGGGCGGCGTCTCGTTTCTTGGATGGTATGGCGCACGGTCGTTCCTGTCCGCATGGCGTGGCGGGGCGGTGATGACCGCAGGCGAAGGCGACCGTGTTCCGCTGGTTAAAGTCATGCTGACCTGCCTCGCGTTCACATGGTTGAACCCGCATGTCTACCTCGACACGGTCGTCCTAATCGGCAGCCTATCGGCGCAGTTCGAAGGCCGCGAATGGGTCTTTGGTGCGGGCGCGATGTCGGGATCTGTGATCTTTTTCACCACACTTGGCTATGGCGCACGGCTACTTGCACCTGTGTTCGAACGGCCCATCGCGTGGCGTATACTTGATACCTGCGTGGGGCTTTTGATGTGGTCTGTGGCTGCAACTCTGGTCTTCGCTGAAATGTGATCAAATCCACTTGCGGCGGCAAGCGCTCAGGTTCATGAAGGTGCAATGACTGTTTCATCGCCCTCTCAGGATCGGCCCGTTCAGGGCGTGTTGTGGATGCTCGCCACTGGCTTTTGCTTTGTCGTGGTGAACGTGATCGTGCGCTATCTGGGCGAGGACCTCCCCGCCGCGCAAAGCGCATTCATCCGTTTCGCGTGGAGCTTTGTGTTCCTCGTTCCAACGCTCGGACCCTACCTCAGGGGCGGGATTGGTGCGCGGGCTTGGCAGCTCTTTGGTCTGCGCGGGGCGCTCCATACGGTCGCGATTATCCTGTGGTTCTTTGCGATGGCCCGCATCCCGATGGCCGAGGTTACAGCGATTGGTTACCTCAACCCGATTGTAGTGACGGTTGGTGCGGCGCTCCTCTTGGGCGAAGGGTTTGCGCGGCGTCGGATGCTGGCGATTGGCGTGGCGCTGATCGGCGCGTTGATTGTGATCCGCCCTGGTATGCGTGAAATCCAAATCGGCCACCTGTCTCAGTTGGGCGCGGCGCTGTCATTTGGCTTGTCTTACCTCGTGGCCAAACAGCTTAGCGGGATCGCTCCTGCAGGTGTTGTTGTGGCGATGCTGTCGGGCGTGGTGACGATCTGTTTGGCTCCGATTGCGTTTGTTGTCTGGGAACCCGTAGAGCTGCATCAGGTCATGTGGCTGGGCGGCGTGGCGGTGTTTGCCTCCGCCGCGCATTATTGCATGACCAAGGCATTCGCCTCTGCCCCCATGACGGTCACGCAGCCTGTGACCTTCCTCCAGCTTGTCTGGGCGAGCATCTTTGGCGCGGTTCTCTTTGGTGAGGCGGTTGATCCCTTTGTTCTGGCGGGTGGTGCACTCATCATCGGGGCGATCAGCTATATGACATGGCGCGAGGCGCAGTTGCGTCGCAAGGTGACACCGGTTGTGAACCAAACCAAAGTCTAAACGAAAAACGCCGGCCCAAGGGACCGGCGTTTTGCTGTTTTGCAGAGGCTCTTAGCGGCTCAGGCGCGTCAGAACTGAAGCTTCAGTCACTTGCCCAATGGGGGTGCCATTCTCAACGACCGTTAGCACCTTGTCCGTTTGAAGCTGCGCGATGATCTGACGGATTGGCAGTTCCGCGTCGATCTTAACGCCGTCGCCCGACCCAGTGGTCATCACATCACGTGCCGTCAGAACGCCGAGCGGGTTCATATGCGCGACAAAGTCCTGCACGTAATCATCGACAGGGTTCGCGATGATCTCGCGGGCGGTGCCGATCTGCACGATGCGGCCGCCTTCCATAAGGGCTATGCGGTTGCCAATTTTGAACGCTTCATCAAGGTCGTGCGACACAAAGATGATCGTCCGTTTCAGCTTGGCCTGCAGGTCGAGGAGTTCGTCTTGCAACTTCGCACGGATCAGCGGATCGAGTGCCGAGAAGGGTTCGTCCATCAACAGGATCGGCGCTTCGGTCGCAAAGGCTCGGGCGAGGCCGACGCGCTGCTGCATACCGCCCGATAGTTCACCCACCTTGCGTTCAGCCCAGTCAGCCAGACCGACAAGCTCTAGCTGAGCATCGACAGCAGCCTTACGCTGTGCGGGTGTTTGCCCCGCGAGTTCGAGCCCGAGGCCGACGTTTTCACGGACCGTGCGCCACGGCAGAAGGCCGAATTGCTGGAACACCATCGCAACGCGGGTCTGGCGGATATGGCGCAGGTCTGCGGGTTTGGCGTGGGTCACATCAACGAGGCCATTGCCGTCCGACACCCGAACGCAGCCACGCACCACGGGGTTCAACCCGTTCACAGCGCGCAAAAGCGTGGATTTACCCGAACCAGAGAGGCCCATCAGGACTAGGATTTCCCCCTCAGCCACGGTGAGCGAGCAGTTATGCACGCCGAGGACCTGACCTGTGCTCGCTTGAATGTCACCACGGGTCTGACCTTCGTCCATGAGGGGCAGGGCGCGGTCGGGTTGATCCCCGAAAACGATGGATACGTTGTCGAATTCTACTGCGGTTTTAGCCATTATTTACGCTCCATCCGCAGCATGCGGTCTAGGATGATGGCCACGACCACGATCACGAACCCAGATTCAAAGCCGAGGTCGGTGCGCACCTGACCCAGCGCACGCAGCACTGGAACGCCCAGACCATTTGCGCCAACGAGTGCTGCAACAACAACCATCGACAGCGACAGCATGATGGTTTGGTTCAGACCTGCCATGATCTGCGGCAGGGCAGAGGGAAGCTCGACTTTCCACAGAACCTGACGGTTGGTCGCGCCAAAGGCACGCGCCGCTTCGAGGAGCGCTTGCGGAGTCGACGAAATACCAAGGTGGGTCAGACGGATCGGTGCAGGCAGAACAAAGATCACGGTCGCCAACAGGCCAGGAACGGTGCCGATGCCAAAGAACACGATCGCAGGGATCAGATAGACGAACGCAGGAAGTGTCTGCATCAGGTCGAGCACTGGCGTCATGAAACGGTAGGCTTTGGGGTTGTGAGCGGCAAAAATACCTAGCGGCACACCAATCGCCATACAGACGAGGCAAGACGACAAGACCAGTGTGAGGCTCTCAAGGGTTTCGTCCCAGTATTCTTGGTTCAGAATAAAGAGGAACCCGACAGCGATCAGCACGCAGGTCTTCCAATTGCGTTGGAGCACCCATGTCAGCGCCATAAAGGCCCCGATAATCACAATGGGGTGCGGATATTCCAGAACGGCAAGGATAGCGTCGATCAGCCATTCCATCACCGCAGAAATCCAGTCAAATACGAATTCGAAATTGTCTTGCATCCAATCGAAAACGGTCTTCGCAGCTTTCCCTACAGGGATTTTGCTGCCCAGTTCTCCGTCCGCCATCGATTGCCAAAACTCACCTAAACTAATCACCCAAACCTCCTTTTAAATGCAGCGACAGGTCTTTGCCTGTTTGAGGGAAACAGAAAGGCCCCGATCAACGGGGCCTTTCGTTTGGTCGGGATTAGTAGCCGAAAGCAGCCGAAACAGCTGCAGCAGCGTCGCCGCCGTCAGCGGTGGTCACACCGTCAACCCATGCCATAACGGCATCTTTGTTTGCCTGCAGCCAAGCCATGGTTGCCTCATCAGGATCAGCGCCTTCGTCGAGGATCTGGCCCATGATGCCGTTTTCCATGTCGAGGGTGAACGAGATCTGGCTGAAGAGCTTGCCAGTGTTCGGGCATTCTTCGGCGTAGCCAGCGCGTGCGAGGGTCTGAACGGTACCGATACCGCCAAAGAACTCTTCACCACCCGGTAGGTAGGACAGTTCAAAGTTTGCGTTCATCGGGTGCGGTGCCCAGCCGAGGAAGACAACGTCTTCTTGCTTGTCATAAGCGCGAGCAACCTGAGCCAGCATGCCCTGTTCGGAGGATTCGACGACTTCCATGCCTTCGAGGCCAGAACCAGCCTTTTCGGTCAGCGAGACGAGGTAGGTGTTACCTTCGTTGCCCGGCTCGATGCCGTAGATTTTGCCGTCGAGCGACTCAGCGAATTTGTTGATGTCAGCGAACGACTGCAGACCTTTTTCGAAGGTGTAGGTCGGAACTGCCAGTGTGTAGACGGTGCCTTCGAGGTTCGTTGCGAGAACGTCGATGGTTTTGTCAGCCAGATATGGGTCCAGAACGCCCGACTGAGCAGGGATCCAAGCGCCGAGGAAGATGTCCAGATCACCCGACGACAGCGACGCGTAGGTCACTGGAACCGAGAGAATTTTTACGTCTACGTCATAGCCCAGTGCTTCGAGCACGTGCTTGGACGCAGAAGTGGTGGTGGTGATGTCGGTCCAGCCCACATCGGACATGTTTACGGTGCCGCAATCAGCAAGCACAGGTGCAGCTGCACAAATGGCAAGCACGGACAGAGCAGATTTGAGTTTCATGTATGGTCTCCCGTTGGTGATGGTTTTTTGTTGATTGACGAGTCAATAAACAACCACCTAGTTTCACTTGGCAGGCTATTTTGGATGAAAAGATGCCCAAGCTCGGGATGGAACCTATACGCCGCGCCGCTTTGGTTAAAGCCACGATTGATGAAATCGGGGCAAACGGGTCGTTGGATGTAACGGTTAGCCAGATCGCGAAACGTGCGGGTATGTCATCTGCACTTGCACACCACTACTTCGGTGGAAAAGAACAGATATTTCTGGCTGCAATGCGACACACTTTATCCGTTTACGCCGCGGAAGTTCGCGGTGCGCTGATAATGGCTGACACGCCGCGCGAACGGTTGGAGGCGATCATTCGGGCTGGATTCGGAACGTCAAACTTCCGCCGCGAGGTGATTGCGGCTTGGCTTAATTTTTACGTTCTTGCCCAAACTTCGAACGAAGCGAAAAGGCTGCTGACGATCTACCAGCGCCGTTTGCACGCGAATCTCATGTTTAACCTGCGCCCGCTTTTGGGCGCTGACGCGCAGGACGCAGCCTATCGGATCGGCGGATTGATCGACGGTATCTATCTGCGCGAAGCCCTCACCATAACGAAAACCAGCAGCAAAGCCGCGACCAAACATGTGCTTGCTGCACTTGATCTCGAACTAGGGAAAACGAAATGACCAAGCCGAATATTTTGATCATCATGGTCGACCAGTTAAACGGTACCTTGTTCCCCGACGGCCCCGCAGAGTGGCTCCATGCGCCGAACCTCAAAGCGCTCGCTGCACGGTCCACGCGTTTCAAAAACACCTACACAGGTTCTCCGCTCTGCGCACCCGCGCGGGCGTCATTCATGGCGGGTCAATTGCCGAGCCGCACCCGTGTTTATGACAACGCTGCTGAATACGCGTCCGACATCCCGACCTATGCGCACCACCTACGTCGCGCGGGCTATCAAACGACCCTCTCGGGCAAGATGCACTTTGTCGGTCCCGACCAGATGCACGGGTTCGAAGAACGCCTGACCACGGACATTTATCCGGCCGATTTTGGCTGGACCCCTGACTACCGCAAACCAGGTGAGCGGATCGACTGGTGGTATCACAACATGGGCTCCGTCACGGGCGCTGGCGTTGCCGAGATTTCCAACCAAATGGAATACGACGACGAGGTAGCCTTTAACGCGACCAAGAAACTCTATGATCTGTCGCGGGGACTCGATGATCGTCCGTGGATGATGACCGTGTCGTTCACCCACCCGCATGACCCCTATGTGGCACGCAAGAAATACTGGGACCTCTACGAGGATTGCGAGCATCTGGAACCGACGGTTCCGACGATCCCCTACGAGGACCTCGACCCGCACAACAAACGCCTGATGGACGCGAACGATTGGCGTAACTTTGATATCACCGACGACAACATCCGTCGGTCGCGCCGCGCGTATTTCGCGAACATCTCCTATCTCGACGATAAGATCGGTGAAATCCTAGACGTGCTCAAACGCACCCGCATGGACGACAACACCACCGTGTTCTTTGTCTCGGATCATGGCGATATGCTGGGCGAACGCGGGATGTGGTTCAAGATGTCCTTCTTCGAAGGCTCCGCCCGCGTGCCACTGATGATTGCTGCACCGACAATGGAGCCAGGCCTGGTCGAAACGCCCGTTTCCACCATCGACGTATGCCCGACGATGTGTGACCTCGCAGGTGTCAGCATGGACGAGGTGATGCCGTGGACCGACGGGCAGAGCCTTGTTTCCTTGGGGCAGGGCGGTCAGCGCACTGAGCCTGTCCTGATGGAATATGCCGCCGAAGGGTCTTATGCGCCCCTCGTGTCCATCCGTGAAGGCGACTACAAATACACCCGCTGCGCGCTGGACCCCGATCAGCTGTTCAACCTCGCGACCGATCCGAACGAGCTGACCAACCTCGCCGATGATCCGGCCCATGCGAATGCCCTTTCGGACCTAAAGGCGAAATCGCTGGCGCGTTGGGACCTTGATCGCTTTGACGCCGCTGTGCGCGAAAGCCAAGCCCGCCGTTGGGTCGTCTATGAGGCGCTGCGCAATGGGGCCTACTTCCCGTGGGATTACCAACCGCTGCGGCTCGCGTCTGAACAATACATGCGCAACCACATGGACCTGAACGTTCTTGAAGAGAACAAGCGCTTCCCCCGTGGGGAATAACCGCTTTTTCTTTGCTACCGAAATACTCCCAACGGAGGCCAAATAATGCCCTATGATACCCAACCCACCGCAAGCCATTTCATCGATGGCCATTATGTCGAAGACAGCGCAGGCGAACTGATCGAAGTCATCTATCCCGCCACTGGCAAGGTAATTGCCCGCGTCCATGCGGCCACGCCCGCGATTGTCGAACGTGCGATTGCCTCGGCAAAACGGGCGCAGGCGGAATGGGCCGAAATGACAGGCACAGAGCGCGGCCGCATCCTGCGTCGCGCGGCGGATATCATGCGGGATCGGAACTACGATCTGTCGGTTCTGGAAACCTATGACACAGGCAAACCCCTGTCCGAGACGACGATTGCCGATGCGACCTCTGGCGCGGATGCTCTCGAATATTTCGGTGGTCTGGCTGGGGCGCTGACGGGCGAACACATTCCGCTGGGTGGCGGTGATTTCGTCTATACCCGCCGCGAGGCTCTGGGCGTTTGTGTCGGCATCGGTGCATGGAACTACCCAACCCAGATCGCGTGTTGGAAAGGCGCACCCGCGCTGGCCTGCGGCAATACGATGGTGTTCAAACCGTCGGAAACCACACCGCTCTGCGCGCTCAAAGTTGCGGAAATCCTGCACGAGGCTGGTGCACCCGCGGGCGTCTACAACGTGATCCAAGGTCTGGGCGCCGTCGGTGCGCAGCTTGTCACTGATCCACGCGTGGCGAAAGTGTCGCTCACGGGGTCGGTGCCGACGGGGCAAAAGGTATATGCCGCCGCTGCCGCTGGCATGAAGCACGTCACGATGGAACTGGGCGGCAAATCGCCCCTTATCATCTTTGACGATGCCGATCTGGAAAGCGCGATCTCTGGCGCGATCAATGCGAACTTTTATTCGACAGGTCAGGTCTGTTCGAACGGCACCCGCGTTTTCGTTCAAAAAGGCATCAAAGAGGCGTTCCTGAAACGTCTGGCTGAACGCATGGATGACGCTGTGATCGGCGATCCACTGCAAATCGAAACCACAATTGGGCCGATGTCCAATGAACGTCAGTTGGGGATCGTTGAGGGCTATATCCAGAAAGGCATCGAAGAGGGCGCCCGTTTGGTCAAAGGCGGCAAACGCATTGGCAACGAAGGCTATTACATCGAACCCGCACTCTTTGCCGATGTGACTGACGATATGACCATCGCCCGCGAGGAAATCTTTGGCCCTGTGCTGTCGGTACTTGATTTCGACACCGAGGAAGAAGTCATGGCCCGTGCCAACGACACCGAATTTGGTCTGGCGGCTGGCGTCTTTACGTCTGATCTGACCCGTGCGCACCGTGTCGTCGCAGGGTTCGAGGCAGGCACCTGCTACATCAATACCTACAATCTCGCACCAGTGGAGGCTCCGTTCGGCGGTTCTAAACTGTCTGGCGTTGGGCGCGAGAACTCGAAAGTGGCGATCAATCACTATTCCGAAGTGAAGACCGTCTACGTGTCCATGAACAAATGCGAGGCTCCGTTCTAATGCAGGCTGATTATGTAATCGTTGGCGCAGGCAGCGCTGGCTGTGCCATGGCCTACCGTTTGGCCGAGGCAGGCAAGTCAGTCATCGTTGTGGAATTCGGCGGCACCGATGCGGGTCCGTTCATTCAGATGCCCGCGGCGCTGTCCTACCCGATGAACATGGGGCTTTATGACTGGGGCTTTCAGACAGAGCCTGAACCGCATCTGGGCGGTCGCGTCATGGCAACGCCGCGCGGTAAGGTCATCGGTGGATCATCCTCGATCAACGGGATGATCTACGTGCGCGGTCACGCGAAAGACTACGATCACTGGGCTGAAAGCGGTGCGCATGGGTGGTCCTATGCCGATGTGCTTCCCTATTTTAAGCGGATGGAGAACTGGCATGACGGCGGTCACGGAGGTGATGCGTCATGGCGTGGGAACTCTGGCCCGCTGCATGTGACCCGTGGTCCGCGTACGAACCCACTGACCCGCGCCTTTGTCGAGGCCGGTCGTCAGGCGGGTTATCCTGTGACGGGCGATTATAACGGCGAACAGCAAGAGGGCTTTGGCCCGTTCGACAGCACCATATGGCAAGGCCGCCGTTGGTCGGCTGCGAACGCTTACCTCAAACCCGCGATGGCGACGGGGCGCGTGACGGTCGTCAAAGGTCTGGCCGAAAAGGTCGTGATCGAAAACGGTCGGGCGACTGGCGTTCAGATCAACAAAGGCAACGGCTCCGAAGTGATCTCTGCCACGAACGAAGTGATAATCGCGGCATCCTCGATCAACTCGCCAAAGCTGTTGATGTTGTCGGGCATTGGACCTGCCGCGCACCTCGCCGAACATGGCATTGACGTGGTTGCGGATCGTGCGGGCGTTGGTCAGAACCTTCAGGACCACCTTGAGATGTACATTCAGGTGGCCGCGACCCAACCCGTGAGCCTCTACAAATACTGGAACCTGTTCTGGAAGGGGATCATTGGTGCACAGTGGCTGCTGACGAAAAAGGGCCTTGGCGCGTCGAACCAGTTTGAAAGCGCGGCCTTTGTGCGGTCGGCGGCGGGCGTGGATTACCCCGATATCCAATATCACTTCCTGCCCATCGCCGTGCGCTACGATGGTAAGGCCGCTGCCGAAGGGCACGGTTTCCAAGCACACGTTGGCCCCATGCGGTCGCCGTCACGCGGGTCGGTCACGCTGCGGTCGGCGGACCCGAAAGATAAGCCGAAGATCCTGTTTAACTACATGTCGCACGAAAAGGATTGGGCTGATTTCCGCACCGCGATCCGCCTCACACGCGAGATTTTTGCTCAGGATGCGTTCAAACACTACGCGGGTAAGGAAATCCAACCAGGCAAGGATTGCCAGACCGATGACGAGCTGGACGGGTTTACCCGCGAACACGTTGAATCCGCCTACCATCCGTGCGGCACCTGTAAGATGGGTGACCGGAACGATCCGATGGCGGTTGTAGATCACGAATGCCGTGTCATCGGCGTCGATGGCCTGCGCGTGGCGGATAGCTCGATCTTCCCACGGATCACCAACGGCAACCTGAATTCACCGTCGATCATGACGGGCGAAAAGGCGGCGGATCATATCCTTGGTCGGACACCGCTGCCTGCTGAGAATGCAGAGCCGTGGATCAACCCGAATTGGGAAACATCGCAGCGCTAAAAGGAAAGGGCCGCATCACGCGGCCCTTTGTCTTAGAACGTTTCGAGGTAGAGCGTCGCGTCGCAATATTCCCCATTATAGGTGCCGACCCAAACATCGAGGTAGCCATCGCTGCCGCTGATCCGGATTTTGGGATCAGCCTGACCGTTGCTGTCGTCGTCATAATACCAATTCGCATTGGCATCGTTGACCAAAAGCATGGAATCACAATTGCTTAGAACGCTGATTTCAACATCGAAGCCGCCCATCTTATAGAGGTCGAAGCTAAAGTCTGGCGCGGTCATCACGTAGCCAGAGTTGTTCTTGAAACCGCAGGATTGCAGATTGTTGTCACCACCTGCGACGACGCTGAACTGACGCGCGGAATACAGATCCGAACCGGAATACCGATATTCGGCGCCGTATTGGTTGTAGTCAGGACATGCCGAAGCAGCAGTCGACACGGCCGTGAAAATTGCGGCGCTGATAAGCGTTCCAAGGTGTTGCACAGGTCTTCTCCGTTCGTTGGACCTTTTGAGGGTCATTTCCATCCTTGGGACAACTCTACGCGAGAATTCGTTATATTGTAGTGATTTCAGTCAAAAAGGTTGAGAAAATTCTCAAAAAGCAGCCTGAGATTGCAAAATGCAGCGGAAAGTTAAACTCGCCCCCGTTTATTGATTTTAGTCAAAGTGATGGGGCTGCGCGGGGCCTAGGTTTAATTGAAACCTGAGGAAAGGGACCAATATGTCGAACACTCCGCACCGCCTGAACGAAGAATTTCCAGCCCAGATCGATGCGCTCCATGCGCTGAAACAGTCTGACGCGCATTTTGCGAAAACCGTTGATCGGTATGAAGAGGTGAATGACAAAATCCACCTCGCAGAGACCAACGTTGAGCCTGCCGATGATATGTTCATCATCGAGATGCGCAAAGAACGGATGAAGCTCAAGGACGAGATCGCAGCGGCTCTCAAAGCCGCAGCAACGGCCTAATCTGATGGGGCGGCGCGAGGGTGCCGCCCTTTTTATTCGACCTGATAAGGCAGAACGGCGCGGTGGTCTGGATCGACCGTCAGACGACGTTCAAGCGGTGGCACGGATCGCTGGTGACAATCGCGACGGTCACAAATCCGGCAAGAAATCCCGATAGGCTCAAACGCGGCGGCCGTGTCGATATCCATGTGATCGGCATAGACGAGCGCACGCGCATGTTTCACCTCGCAGCCAAGGCCGATCGCAAAGCGGCGGGTGGGCGCGTGGAACGATCCCCCTGATTTCGTCGTGTCGCGGGCGAGGCAGAAATACCGAACACCGTCGGGCGTTTCGGCCAACTGGCGCAGCCAGCGGTTCGGGTTCTCAAATGCGCGGTGCACGTTCCACAACGGGCAAGCCCCGCCATAGCGCGCGAATTGCAGTGTGGTGGCGGAGTGGCGTTTGGTGATCGTGCCTGCGGGGTCCACACGGACAAAGAAGAACGGGATGCCCTTGGCCCCTGGTCTTTGCAGGGTCGATAGACGGTGCGCCACCTGTTCCAGCGAGGCCCCAAACCAATCCGCCAACCGCTCGAGGTCGTGCCGCGTTTCTTGGGCCGCCTCAAGGAACCGTCCGTAGGGCATGAGCGCAGCACCCGCGAAATAGTTTGCAAGGCCAACCTTGGCGATGGAGCGTGCCTCGGGCGATTGGAACCGTGCGAGGTCGAGCGTGGCCTCGATCAGTTGATCTTTGGTCAGAAGCGCGAGTTGCAGGAGCAGTTGGAAGGTCTGCGTGCCTTCGGCGGCACGGCGGGACAGGGTCAGGGTGCGGGTGGCAGCATCGTAGTGACGAATAACTTCGGTATCATCGAACCGCACGGTGACGCCGCGCCCATCAAGCGTTTTGATCGCAGCGTCACGCACGGGCATGTCGCTCGCGTTGAGCGCAAAATTCTCTGCTGCGCGGTCCACGGCGTCGATGTAGTTGTCGCAGTAGTGAAAGAAGTCTCGCACTTCTTCCCACGGGGAGGGCTGCAGGCGGGCATCTTCGCGGCCCAAGGCTTCGTCCAATGAGGCAAGCCGTTCGTGGGTCTGGCGATAGGCTGCGTGTAGATCCAGCAGTGCCCGCGCCATTGTCGGCGCGTTAGAGGCCACCAGCCGCAGGTCCGCAACTGTCGGGGCAGAACCCGTGAACACAGGGTCGGCCAAAGCCTCGCGCATGTCAGAGATCAGGCGCGCCTCATCGCCCGATTGCAGTTCGGTCACGTCAAAACCGAACTCTTGGGCCAGTGACAAAACCACTGCTGTCGACACAGGGCGGTTGTTGTTTTCCATCTGGTTCAGATAGGGCAGAGACACGCCCAGCTTTTCGGCAAAGGTCTTTTGCGTCAGCCCCAGTCGTCCGCGCAGTTCACGCAGTTTCACACCAGCATAGAGTTTCTGGACAGCCATAGGGCACCTTTGCAGAATAGAGTTCCTGCAAAGTTACGTTTGCAAACTCAATCCAGCAAGTCCGAACCGATGCGGCGGTCGCGATAAATGACGAGGATGATCGACAGCAGCGAAAGCGAGGCGCTGATAAGCATGATGATCAGCAAGGGCACTTCGCGTTGTGCGGGGTCAAGGAGTGAACCCGCAAGCGCCGAGAGTCCCGCGCCGCCTGCCATCATGATCGCAGCGCCAAGGCCCGAGGCCGTCCCTGCGAGGTGCGGACGAACCGAGAGCGATCCCGACGTGGCGTTCGGCATCGTCAAACCATTGCCGAGGCCCATCACGGTCGTAAAGCCAAAGAACACGAAAGGATGTGAGGCAATTGTCGTTGTGACGATCAGTGCCGCAATGAGGCCTGAAACGGTGATCGAGCAGCCAAAGAGTGCGAGCTTGTTGATCCCCAGTTTGACCGAGTAGCGACCCGACAGGAAGTTCCCAAAGAGATACCCGATCGACGGCGCACCGAGGGCGACACCTGTCATGGAGGGTGACAGTTCAAACACCGTGCCCGCGACAAACGACGCCCCGCCGAGGAGCGCATAAAACGCACCCGCGCAAAACGCCGTGCAAGCGACATAGCCCCAAAACCGCACAGAGCGGAACAGTTCGGGGTAGGTTTTGATCTGATCGCTGAGCTTCATCCCTGTGCCCTTGGCGGTTTCGCCGAGGTCGAAATAGGTAAGGGCAAAAACGCCGATGCCAGCGGCCAGAAGGAAGGCAAAGGCCGATTGCCAGCCAAAGGCTTGATCCAAGACGCCACCGATCACAGGGCCGAGCATTGGCACCAGCGCCATGCCCATCGTCACATAACCGAGTTTCGATGCCGCTTGATCCGCAGGGTAAATGTCACGCACGACCGCGCGGCTAAGCGCCATGCAGGATGCGACAGAGGCTTGGAGCATACGGAAGCCCAAGAACACCCAGACGTTCGACGCGAGAATGCCGCCGAAGGTCGCGATGACGAACAGGCCGAGAGAGATGAGCAGAACAGGCCGCCGCCCGTAACGATCCGACATCGGCCCGATAATCAGCTGCAAAAGCGCCGTCATGATAAAGTAGCCAGAAACGGCGAACTGCATCACGCTGTAATCTGTGCCAAAATACACTGTCATACCGTTCAGGGATGGCAGAAAGATCGACATGGTGAGCGCAGACATGCCAGCCAATAAAACCAGCGTCAGCGTATGGGGCGGGGTGGTGCGGTCCAAAATCTTGACCGATTGATCAATGCTCATGATGGTTTGGCTACGCCCAAAACCCGCCCCTGTCTATCTGCAAAGTTGACGGATGATCTGTGCAAAAGGGACGAGCAGATCGGTTGAGTAAAGTTAGCTGATTTGCAAATGCAAAGTCTTGCTAATCCAACTATTTGCAAATTTGCCCGATTTCATTTGTCGCGCAATAATCTTTCACATACGGTCCCGCTAACGACCTGTCGGAGGGGACCCCAGATGAAAGATATCCTGCAAGAACTCGAAGGCCGTCGCGAAGTTGCGCGGCTTGGTGGTGGTCAAAAGCGGATTGATGCACAACATTCTAAAGGCAAGCTGACCGCGCGCGAGCGTATCGAGTTGCTGCTAGACGAAGGTAGCTTTGAAGAATTTGACATGTTCAAAGCGCACCGCTGCACCGACTTCGGTATGCAGGAACAGCAGATGCCGGGTGACGGCGTTGTCACAGGCTGGGGCACCATCAATGGCCGTATGGTCTATGTTTTCTCTCAGGACTTCACCGTATTTGGCGGCTCGCTCTCTGAAACCCACGCTGAAAAAATCTGCAAAATCATGGATATGGCGATGCAGAACGGCGCGCCTGTCATCGGTCTAAACGACTCTGGCGGTGCTCGTATCCAAGAGGGCGTTGCCTCGCTCGCTGGTTATGCGGACGTGTTCCAGCGTAATATCATGGCGTCGGGCGTTGTTCCGCAGATCTCTGTGATTATGGGGCCGTGTGCAGGTGGTGCGGTGTATTCGCCTGCAATGACTGACTTCATCTTTATGGTGCGTGACAGCTCTTACATGTTCGTAACTGGCCCTGACGTGGTTAAGACCGTGACGAACGAAGTTGTGACCGCAGAAGAGCTCGGTGGTGCATCGACTCACACCAAAAAATCGTCGGTCGCGGATGGCGCGTTTGAGAACGACGTTGAGGCACTGGCTGAAGTGCGTCGTCTCGTGGACTTTCTGCCGCTCAACAACCGCGAAAAGCCGCCCGTTCGTCCGTTCTTTGACGAAGTGGACCGTGTAGAGGAATCGCTGGATACTCTGATCCCGGATAACCCGAACACGCCTTACGACATGAAAGAGCTGATCGGCAAAATCGCGGACGAAGGCGATTTCTTTGAAATTCAGGCTGACTACGCGAAAAACATCCTGACGGGCTTTATCCGCATGGAAGGTCAGACCGTGGGCGTTGTTGCGAACCAACCGATGGTTCTGGCGGGCTGCCTCGACATTGACTCGTCCCGCAAAGCGGCCCGTTTCGTACGCTTCTGTGATGCGTTCGAGATTCCGATCCTGACGCTGGTCGATGTTCCGGGCTTCCTGCCGGGCACCAGCCAAGAATACAACGGCGTTATCAAACACGGCGCGAAATTGCTCTTCGCATACGGCGAAGCGACCGTCCCGAAAGTGACTGTTATCACTCGTAAAGCTTACGGCGGCGCATACGACGTTATGGCGTCCAAACACCTGCGCGGCGATTTCAACTACGCTTGGCCGACCGCGGAAATCGCGGTGATGGGGGCGAAGGGCGCGGTTGAGATCCTGTATCGCAACGAACTGGGCGATCCTGACAAAATCGCGGCACGGACCAAAGATTACGAGGACCGTTTCGCGAACCCATTCGTGGCTGCAGAAAAGGGCTTTATCGACGAGGTCATTCAGCCGCGTTCGACACGCCGCCGCGTGACCCGCGCGTTCGCTTCGCTTCGCAATAAGAAGCTGACGAACCCGTGGAAGAAACACGACAACATTCCGCTCTGATTTCAGGGCGGAAGTAGGGGATATGGCGCAAAGCCGCTGGCATACGATCCGCAACGAGGGTGTGGTTACTCACGCCCGCCGCCTGCCTGCACATTTCGATGTATCGGCAGAGACGACGTTCCCGTTGCTGAGACGCGGCCGGCTTGCCACTCAAATCCGTCAGGATTTGTGGCGCGCGCTAAAAGGGCTTCGCGGCTTTTCCCCGGTTGTCGAGGTCCGCACACAAGAGGGAGGACTTGTTGTGCGGGCCGGAGGTTCGGTGGCGGGACCGTTTCCCGCCACTTCCACTCAATCGGTCATCGCTGATCTCTTGACCGATACGACGAAAAGAGCGCGCTGGGTGGCGCGGTCGCAAATCACTCAGTCGGAGGTGTGATCCGACCATGGGAGGGAAACCGGTGATCTTTGGTGCACTCATTTTAGCAGGGAACCTCGCAGTTCCAGCGGTAGCGGAAGACTTCGCTATGCCGTCTGGCCTGTCCGTGACCCTGCATGAGGTGATTGCCGAAGAGGGCCTGACGCGGTTCCGCTTTATCGCGCCTGCGATTGCCGACCTCGATTACGCTGACGTTTCTGCGGACATTGCGACGCTCTGCGAGACGGTCGCGATTCCCTCACTTGATGAGGGTGTAGAGCAGGTTGTGATCTCACTTTCGGCGGAAATTATCCCGTTTGGAGAGACCGCACCCGAAATAACCCAGTTCTTTGACCCTTTCGTGATTGAAGACGGTCGCTGCATGTGGGAGCCATTCTGATGACTCCACAATATATTGCGAGGCTCGAACTCATCATGACCCGAATTGATGCAGGCCCGACACAGGGCGCAAATCTGCATAGCTCCCGATATGCTGGAAACGGCATTTCTGCTATCCTGACAGCAGGTTACCAAAAGGTAGCCCGTAACAAGTTAGGGGAAAGCTGGAACAAATACCGGACAAACCCCATAGGCAGTGTCTGGAGCATATCATGTCTCATTCCATCAAAGCGCTCTGTGCGCTTGGATTACTCGTTGTCGTCGCAGCCTGTTCTGCCCGCCAACACCCCACTGAAACCGTCTATGTTGAGCCAGCACCGCTCTCAACAGAGCCTGTTTTCACCGGTAAATACGGTAACTAATGCGCAAATGGGACAGTCCCACGGGGCTGTCCTGACCCTCGCGCCCGTCGTTGGAGGGCGCGTGTGATGCTGAAACATCGTGGTTTCCCAGGTCGTTTCCCTGGTTCTGAATTCCAATTTGTTATTCGCCGTGCAAACCCGCGTGGCGTCACCCCTCTGACCCGCCGTGAACGTTTCCGTGACCGCAAGGCCATGGATAAACGTGTGGACGAGGCGTTTATGGCTGCCCTTTGGCACCACTTTGGTGACCAACCGTTTGAGCGCGGCAATCTGGATGCTGGCCGTCTGAGCTGGCTCTTTGGCCGCGAGGTTGTCGCTGCATATCCCGAAGACTTTGATCCAGAGAGCTATGACGCCGTTCTGCGTATCGACGTCGATAAGGCGATGATCAGTTTCCCGGCGGTCTTTGACCCTGACAGCGATTTCTTTGAGTGAGGGTGCTGGGTTAGATGACACGGATCGGCACGATTTTGCCCATGAAGGCAGCGATTTGGCAGGAAACAGCCCATGCGGCTGCACTGACGGATTTCGCCTTTGGCTCTGGCGAAACTTCGTGCCACGCTGCCTGTGTTGAGGACGTAACCAGCAGGTCGTCCAAGACACGCAGTCAAGACTGTTACCCTTCCCCTTGTCGGTCCGGCTTTCCCCAGACCGGATCGACTTCGGGAGAGGGCCGTCTCGACCTATTTGTTACTTTGGCCGCGCCACGAATTGCTCGTGGTCTTTTGGCGCAGAATAAAAACGAAAAGGGCAGTCACTTATGGTCAACAAAATTTGGATCGTCGCATTTGTCGCTTTCGCAGGTCTCTCGGCCTGCCTTGATACCGACCTCGAACGTGGGCTTGCCGGCGCTGCCGCTGGCGCGGTCACGGCAGATGCGCTCGGTGTCGATCCGATCATCGGCGCTACTGGCGGCGCGCTCGTTGGCGCAACGTGCGACAACTACGCAACCGTCTGCCGCTAACCCATTCTGCCCTTCGGGGCGTCTAAACCACCTGAACCGCCGTGGGGTGCATTGCGCCCCCACGGCGGTTTTGCATTCAAAGGACCCCAGCACATGTTCAAGAAGATCCTGATCGCCAACCGTGGCGAGATCGCATGCCGTGTCATTAAGACCGCCCGCAAGATGGGCATCAAAACGGTTGCTGTCTATTCGGACGCTGACCGTCACGCCCTGCATGTGCAGATGGCGGACGAAGCCTACCACATCGGCCCGCCGCCCGCGAACCAGTCCTACATCGTGATCGACAAGATCATGGAAGCGATCAAAGCAACCGGCGCCGAAGCAGTGCACCCCGGCTATGGCTTCCTCTCTGAGAACTCGAAATTCGCTGAGGCCCTGTCGGCTGCTGGCGTTGCGTTTATTGGACCGCCGGTTGGCGCAATCGAAGCGATGGGCGACAAGATCACGTCGAAAAAGATCGCTCAGGATGCTCAGGTGAACACCGTTCCTGGTTACATGGGTCTGATCGAGGACGCCGAAGAGGCCGTCAAAATTTCGAACCAGATCGGTTATCCGGTCATGATCAAAGCCTCCGCTGGTGGCGGTGGTAAGGGTATGCGCATCGCATGGAACGACACCGAAGCCCGCGAAGGGTTCGAGTCCTCCAAGAACGAAGCAGCGAACTCTTTCGGCGACGACCGTATCTTTATCGAGAAATTCGTCACCCAGCCGCGCCACATCGAAATTCAGGTTCTCGCTGACAGCCACGGCAACGCCGTTTACCTGCACGAGCGTGAGTGTTCGATCCAGCGTCGTAACCAGAAAGTGGTCGAAGAGGCTCCGTCGCCGTTCCTCGACGAGGAAACCCGCAAGGCAATGGGCGAACAGTCGGTCGCTCTGGCCAAGGCTGTGGGCTACGCATCTGCTGGCACCGTGGAATTCATCGTCGATGGCGAACGGAACTTCTACTTCCTCGAGATGAACACCCGTCTGCAGGTGGAACACCCTGTAACTGAGCTGATCACTGGCATCGACCTTGTTGAACAGATGATCCGCGTCGCTGCTGGTGAAAAACTGCCGTTCGAACAGAAAGACCTCAAAATCAACGGTTGGGCGATTGAAAACCGTCTTTATGCAGAAGACCCATATCGCAACTTCCTGCCGTCGATCGGTCGCTTAACCCGCTACCGTCCGCCTGTTGAGGGCCAGACCAACACCGGTGGCATCGTGCGTAATGATACTGGCGTCTATGAAGGCGGCGAGATCAGCATGTATTACGACCCGATGATCGCAAAGCTCTGCACATGGGGTGAAACCCGTGCGGCTGCGATCGAAGAGATGCGCGTTGCTCTCGACACGTTTGAGGTCGAAGGCATCGGTCACAACCTGCCATTCGTTGCGGCTGTTATGGACCACGAGCGTTTCACCTCGGGCAACATGACCACTGCGTTTATCGCCGAAGAATACCCCGAAGGCTTTGAGGGTGTGACCCTGCCGAAGGATGCTCTGGTGAAGGTCGCTGCGGCTGCCTCTGCGATGAACCGCGTTGCTGAAATCCGTCGGACCCAAGTATCGGGCCGTCTGGGTAACCACGAACGTCGCGTTGGCACTGATTGGGTTGTGTCGCTTCAGGGCGAAGACTTTGCGACCACAATCGCGGCAGATCGTGACGGCTCGAACGTCACCATCGACGGCGCAGTTCTGCGGGTAGAGAGCGATTGGACACCGGGCGATAGCCTTGCACGTCTGAGCGTTGGCGGCGAACCGCTGGTTCTGAAGGTCGATAAGATCACCCACGGCTTCCGCATTCGTTTCCGCGGCGCAGACATCAAAGTTCACGTGCGCACCCCGCGTCAGGCCGAACTTGCGAAACTGATGCCAGAGAAACTGCCGCCAGATACCTCGAAACTGCTGCTCTGCCCGATGCCGGGTCTGATCGTTAAGGTCAACGTGGCCGAAGGCGACGAAGTCCAAGAGGGTCAGGCGCTCTGCACGGTTGAGGCGATGAAGATGGAAAACATCCTCCGCGCTGAACGTAAGGGCATCGTCAAATCGGTGAAAGCAGCGGCTGGCGACAGCATGGCCGTCGACGAAGTCATCATCGAGTTCGAATAATGATGCGCGACGCTCACACAGTTCTTACGCAGATGGCGGCCTTTGTGGTCGCCTATGCGGGCTGGTGGGCGGTTGTGCTGCATGGGGGCGGCGATGTCGCCCCTGTGATCGCCCTCGTGGCACCTGCTTTGGCAGTTGGGCTCTATGCCCTTGTTGAGGGGATTATTGCGTGATGCGCCGCGCGTTGATCTCTTGCTGGCGGAGAGGGGATTTATCAATCGACCTCCCGATTTCGCGCATGTCCCAAGGGGCAGGTTTGCGGAACGCAACCGTGCCGTCCTTGTCGATCAACACCAGCATGAACCCATGTGGTCGCAGCCGTTCACGTAACGCGGTCTCTGCGGTCGGGTCGGTGTCGGTGATCACGATGACATCGCGTTCGACGAGCGCAGGGATGTCCGCGCCGAGATTGTCCATCTGTTCGATGTATCGCGGATCAAAGGGCGTGTCGGCAAACACAACGATGGCCCGCGCACGCCAGAGAAAATCGTTCAAATTTATCTCGGATGCGTCGACAAATTGGTCAGGCGCTGCAATCCAGTCGTCAGGCGTGACGGATTGTGCAGCGGCAGGAATGCCTGCCAAAGCCATGAATAAGAACGTAAAACTGGCGCGAAGAATTGGTTTCATGCCTATCAATATAGGGTTGGAATTTACGGTTTCTAAGGGGGCAGACACCCTCGGTGCGAACAATTTTAGCATTAAGCCTCTGGTGAGATTGGAGGACGCAGCATGATCGCTATCGTCCATCCCGCGCACCAACGCGCGGCCCAACGCCGAAAAGGTGATCGCGCCGTGGAAATTTGTCTTCATCTGGGGGCCCATCGTACGGGCACAACATCGTTCCAATGTCATGTCCAACGTCATCGCGGGGCGCTGTCCCATGGCGGCACGGCCGTTTGGACGCCGAAACAAACGCGGGCAGGGCTGTTTGATGGCTTGGTTCATCGTCCTGACCGCGTAACGGCTGAAATCGCACGCCGCTCTGAACGGTCCCGCGTTGCCATTCGCCGCGAGGTCGGACGGCTGACCGAGGCTGGCTATGACTGCCTGATGATCACCGAAGAGAACCTTCTTGGGTCGGCCCGCAATAACCTGCGCGATGGGGCGCTTTATTCCGATGTTCTCGAACGGTTGTTGCGGTTCCGTGCGGCACTGGCCGCGCCCGTTGCCCGTATCGCGATCAGCATCCGCAACTACGACAGCTATTGGGCCTCTGTCCTCGCCTATGCGGTGATGAACGGCCACACGATGCCACAGTCTGATCTGATCGACCGTCTGGCATCGCAGTCGCGCAGATGGGGTGATGTGATCCGCGACATCGCACGGGTGTTCCCGCAGACCGACATCGTTGTCTTCCCGTTCGAGGCGATGGTCAGCCATCCCGACGCGGAACTGTCGCATCTAATCGGCCAGCGCGTTTCGCTGTCCGAGGCGGATGATTGGCGCAACCCGTCGCCCCGCCTGCGCAAACTGCGCGAGGAATTGGTGAACCGTGGCGACCTCGACGGGGCGATCCGTCTGGGGCAGGGCAGCGGCGCTTGGATGCCGTTTGACGCCGATCAACGCGCGGCGATGCAACGCACATATGCTGACGACCTGACAGAGTTGCGCGAGGGCGCAATCTCTCGGGCGCGGCTTATCGAAATACCAACCCAGCACGGGTTGGACACGACCCATATTAGACAGACAGAAGTGACCAACGCCCATTGGCGTTCGGCAATCGGAGGACCCGATCATGGCAGACAAAGATACCTGGTCTAAGCTCGCGCAGAAAGAACTGCGTGATCGCCCATTAGATGACCTGAACTGGACCACGCTCGAAGGCATCACGGTCAAACCCCTTTACACCGAAGAGGACACCGCAGACCTGCCGCACCTCGGCTCACTGCCCGGGATCGAACCCTTCACCCGTGGCCCGCGCGCAACCATGTATGCAGGCCGTCCGTGGACCATCCGCCAATACGCGGGCTTTTCGACCGCTGAGGAATCGAACGCGTTCTACCGCAAGGCTCTCGCTGCGGGTCAGCAGGGTGTGTCGGTGGCCTTCGACCTCGCGACGCACCGTGGCTATGACTCGGATCACCCGCGCGTTGTCGGTGACGTGGGCAAGGCAGGCGTTGCGATTGACAGCGTTGAGGACATGAAGATCCTCTTTGACGGCATCCCGCTGGATAAAGTCTCTGTGTCGATGACCATGAACGGAGCGGTTATCCCCGTTCTGGCGAACTTTATCGTCACGGGCGAAGAGCAGGGCCACGACAAATCGGTCCTGTCGGGCACCATTCAGAATGACATTCTGAAAGAGTTCATGGTGCGAAACACCTACATTTACCCGCCAGAGCCATCGATGCGGATCATTTCGGACATCATCGAATATACCTCGACCGAGATGCCGAAATTCAACTCGATCTCGATCTCTGGCTACCACATGCAAGAGGCGGGCGCGAACCTCGTTCAGGAACTCGCTTACACGCTGGCCGATGGTCGCGAATACGTGCGCACTGCGATTGCAGCGGGCATGGATGTTGACCAATTCGCTCCGCGTCTGTCGTTCTTCTTCGCGATTGGCATGAACTTCTTCATGGAGGCCGCGAAACTTCGGGCCGCGCGTCTGCTTTGGACCCGCATCATGAAAGAGTTCAACCCGCAGAAACCGGGGTCGCTGATGCTCCGCACGCACTGCCAGACCTCTGGTGTGTCGCTGCAAGAGCAAGACCCGTACAACAACGTTGTTCGCACCGCTTACGAGGCAATGGCGGCGGCACTGGGCGGCACGCAGTCGCTCCACACCAACGCGCTCGACGAAGCGATTGCGCTGCCGACCGAATTCTCGGCGCGTATCGCACGGAACACCCAGTTGATCCTCCAAGAGGAAACAGGCGTGACCAAGGTCGTCGATCCGCTGGCTGGTTCGTATTACGTAGAAAGCCTCACCGCTCAGCTCGCCGAAGAGGCATGGAAGCTGATCGAAGAGGTCGAAGAAATGGGCGGCATGACCAAGGCTGTGGCCTCGGGTATGCCCAAACTCCGCATCGAAGAATCGGCTGCGAAACGTCAGGCGATGATTGACCGTGGCGACGAAGTGATCGTAGGCGTGAACAAATACCGCCTCGCCAAAGAAGACCCGATCGACATTCTGGACATCGACAACAACGCGGTGCGTGCATCGCAGGTTGCCCGTCTTGAAAAAATCCGTGGCACCCGTGACGAGGCCGCCTGTCAGGCTGCTCTGACCGAACTGACCCGCCGCGCAAAAGAGGGTGGAAACCTTCTCGCTGCTGCGGTCGAAGCCGCACGCGCCCGTGCATCCGTAGGGGAGATCAGCATGGCTATGGAAAAAGAGTTCGGTCGTCACCGCGCCGAAGTGAAAACGCTCGCTGGTGTGTATGGCGCAGCGTACGAAGGCGACGAAGGCTTTGCCGCCATTCAGAAATCGGTTGAACAATTCGCCGAAGAAGAAGGCCGCCGCCCGCGTATGCTCGTGGTAAAAATGGGTCAGGACGGTCACGACCGTGGCGCCAAGGTCATCGCGACCGCCTTTGCGGACATTGGTTTCGACGTGGACGTTGGCCCGCTGTTCCAAACCCCTGCTGAGGCTGCACAGGACGCGATCGACAACGACGTTCACGTGATCGGTATTTCGTCGCAGGCTGCAGGTCACAAAACCCTTGCACCGCAGTTGATTGAAGAACTCAAGGCCGCTGGTGCCGAAGATATCATCGTAATCTGCGGCGGTGTTATCCCGCAGCAGGACTACGATTACCTCTACAAAGCTGGCGTTAAGGCGATCTTTGGTCCTGGAACAAACATCCCCAAAGCTGCCGAAGATATCCTGCAGATCATCCGCGACGTGCGCGGTTAAGATCAGCGAACAGAGTTAAGAAAGGGGGCCGCGAGGCCCCCTTTTGCGTTAGGCCTTTTCGACCTCTGGATTGCCTGCATTGCGCAGCACCAGATAACCCGTGATCGCTGAGAGGATCGAACCAAGCAGAACGCCGATCCGCACCTCGTTCATCAGCACACCGCCTTCGCCAAAGCTCAGGCCGCCGATAAAGAGCGACATGGTAAAGCCGATGCCCGCCAGACAGCTGACACCGTAGATGTGCCGCCAGTTGACGCCGTAGGGCAGTTTTGCCAGACCTGCTTTCACCATAAGCCACGTCAGGCCGAACACGCCGATTTTCTTTCCCAGATACAGGCCGAGCGCGATACCGATGGGAAGCGGCGCGAACATCTGGTCAATCGTGATCCCTTTGAGGACAACACCCGCGTTCGCAAAGGCAAAGATCGGCACGATCAGGAAAAACACATAGTCCGACAGGCCATGTTCGACCGAATGCAGCGGCGATTTTCCGTATTTATCCTTGAGCGGGATAAAGAACGCGGTGATCACACCAGCCAGCGTCGCATGCACGCCGGATTTCAGAACGAAGAACCACAGGATGATGCCCAGCAGAACCGAGGGCGCCACGCGGTGGAAGCCCATGTAATTGCGGAACCACAGACCTGCGAGAGGGATCAGCGCCAGCCAGAGGTAATCGATTTTCAGGTCCGCCGTGTAGAACAGCGCGATGATGATGATTGCGCCGAGGTCGTCGAGGATCGCGAGCGTCAGCAAGAACACCTTGAGCGCGGACGGCACCCGCGTGCCGAGCAGCGCCAGCACACCCACCGCAAAGGCGATGTCGGTCGCAGCAGGAATAGCCCAGCCACGGATGGTTTCGGGATTGCCCCAGTTAATCGCCGCATAGATCGCCGCAGGCACGACCATGCCGCCGACCGCTGCCATACCTGGCAGGATCACGTCGCGCGGGTTTTTCAGCTTACCCTCTAACATCTCGCGCTTTAGCTCTAGCCCGATCAGGAAGAAGAACACCGCCATCAAACCGTCGTTGATCCAGAGGATCAGCGGTTTTTGCAGCCCTTCGCCGTCAAAGGTGATGGCGAAATATGTGTTGAGAACACCGTGGTAGAGATCCGTCAGTCCAGAGTTAGCGACGATGAGCGCCAAGGCTGCGGACAGCATGAGAACGATCCCTCCCGCCGCTTCGTGGCGGAAAAAGCGATCGAGGGCAGAGGCAAGAGACATGGTAATTCCCGACAATTATAGTTAATTTAAGGTCAATTAAGCACTCAGGCGCTTGCATCAACCAGTTGAACACGGTTTGTCTGTGCATAATTGCAGGTGACTTTGTCGATTCTAGCACAACGGGAAGCCCGTCGATGTCGATTTGGACACGTATCGCTGATGCTCTGGCCGCTCTTCGCAAGGGCGAGGGGTTGGCGGCTGTGTTCGAACAATTCCGCACGCCGCCCGAACGATCGGTAGCCTTTACCATCGCGGTGATTGCCTTAGGCGCCAAAATGGCCAAGGCCGACGGCCTCGTGACCCGCGATGAAGTGGCCGCATTCCGCGAAGTGTTCACCATCGCGCCGGAGGACGAAGCGCAGGCGGCAAAGCTATTTAACCTTGCGCGACAAGATGTTGCAGGGTTTGAGGATTACGCGGCTCGCGTCGCAAAGATGTTCGGTGATGACCGCGCGCCGCTCTGCGACCTTATGGAAGGTTTGTTCCATATCGCGATGGCCGACGGTGAATATCACGAAGCAGAGGACGCGTTTTTGCAGCGGGTGGCAGAGATCCTTGGGTTCGATGACCGTCGGTTCCGCACTATCCGCGCGCAGTTCGTCCCCGATGCAGAGCGTGATCCTTATGACGTGCTGGGCGTTTCGCCCGATATGCCGATTGATGACATTCGCAAGGTCTGGCGCGATGCCGTGCGCGAAAGCCATCCTGACCGTCTGATGGCGCGTGGCCTTCCCGAGGAGGCGATCAAACTCGCCGAAGCGCGTCTCATCGCCGTGAATACCGCGTGGGATCAGATTAACGGCAAAGCCGCATGAGGATAGCCACCTACAACGTCGAATGGTTTACCAACTTATTTGACGATAATGGGCGGCTTCTGCACGATCATCGCTGGTCGGGACGATTGAATGTAAAACGGGGCGAACAGCTCGATGCCTTGGGGATTGTGTTCACTGCACTCGACGCCGATGCCGTGATGGTGATTGAGGCCCCAGACGACAATCGTCGGCGGAGCGGGGTCATCGCCCTCCAGAACTTTGCCGCCGAATATGGGTTGCGGGCGCGAAAGGCGCTGATTGGGTTTTCGAATGATACGCAGCAAGAGATCACGCTGCTTTATGATCCCGATGTATTTGAGGCGCGACATGATCCTTTGTCTCACCCCGACGCTCCGCGGTTCGATGCGGCGTTCGAGATTGATCTCGACGTCGATGCTGATCTCGATCTCGTGCAATGGTCCAAACCCCCGAATGAGGTCGCATTGCGGACCAAGGCAGGGC
Organism: Aestuarium zhoushanense; assembly: GCF_056431045.1. Classification (NCBI taxonomy): domain Bacteria; kingdom Pseudomonadati; phylum Pseudomonadota; class Alphaproteobacteria; order Rhodobacterales; family Paracoccaceae; genus Aestuarium; species Aestuarium zhoushanense. Next base: position 189,994 of record NZ_JBWKMA010000012.1, on the reverse strand, counting down.
ATGATTTGCGGCTGATTGGCGTTCACGCGAAATCAAAGGCGCCGCACGGGGCTCGCAATATCCATGAACAAATGCGGATCGCGATTGAGAACAGGCGCAAGCAATTGGCACAGTGCCTTTGGCTGCGCCGTCGGATTGATTACCATTTGGCGCAGGGCGATAACCTGATCGTTTTGGGCGATTTCAACGACGGCCCTGGGCTCGACGAATATGAAAAGCTCTTTGGTCGGTCCAGTATTGAGATTGTGATGGGCGAGGGCAACCAACCGCGTCTTTTTGATCCCCACGCTCGGGCGGCACTCACGCAAAAACTAGGCGCTATGCCGACCACATCGCGGTTTCGGATCGGTAGGGATGACAACTACCTCTGTGCGTTGCTCGATTATGTCATGGTGTCGCCAGAGCTATTGGACCATGATCCGCGCTGGCGGATTTGGCATCCGTTCGACAACCCCGTCTGCTACGGCACGCCCGAACTGCGCGAGGCCTTATTGACCGCGTCGGACCATTTTCCTGTGACGATCGACCTTAATTTATGATTGTTTTGGCAGGATGCGGACGGTTGCGGAAACTGCGTCCATCGCCTTGGCCAGCGAGTTATACCGCGCCTCAGACACTTCACCCCATAGCGGCTCTGTCTCTGCGTTCAGCACCAGTTCCAACTCGCGCTTCTTGGGCTTCCAAATAAACTGCCCCGGATTTCCCTCGGCCTTGAGCCACAGCATCGCGCCCAAGCGCATCGCCCGACCTAGGATCTCTGCCTCACGGATTTGCTGTTCATCGAGCAGGGCAAACAGAGGTTCCAGACGAGACCCCTGACGCTTGCTGGAATAGCGATGGAACAGCGAGAGACCGAGCAACACTCGTTCTTCGTGTTTCAACCCGCCCAAGTTTGCACGGGTCGCGTTATCGAATGCCACCTCATCGCGGTAATCGGGGTGGGCGCGCCATGTCACATCGTGCAAGAGGCAGGCGGCTTTGATGATGCGCAGTTTCTGCCAATTTGCATTGGGGAACAGCGGCGTTACGAAATCATAGAGAACTTTGCCAAATCCGGGCAAACGCGCGTCTTTTGATTCCGCATAACGACTGGCTTCAATCAGCGGATCGCGGTCACGCAGCTCTTGAGGCATTTGTTCGTATAAAAGACCCTCACGGATACCGTAGGACGACACTGCGATATCTTTGGGGCGGAAGGTTTTCACCAGTTCCTTGAGTACGTGGATTGCGATGGGCACCAGCGCCATACGCTCGGACGAAATACCACAACGGCTGCGCAGATCGTCGAGGTTTGCAGAGCCGATGTAATCCGCCGTCGTGGAGACGTTGCGGGCGGTCATTCGGTATTCGTGTTGAACGGTCAGGGGATAGCCGCGCCGCTCCATATCGATGCGCGCAATCGCACGCCATGAGCCGCCGACCAGAAACAGCCGCATCCCCGTTTCAAAGTCCATCTCGGCATGCATGCCCTGCATGATCTCTTTGATATGGGCCTTGAGGTCGCGTTTCGACGTGAATCCTTTGAGGCGCAGTGGACCGAGGGGCGAGGTGAGGCGGTGGCCAACCTTGCCATCTTTGATATCCGCCAACTCCATTGACGAGCCGCCAATATCACAGACCATCCCAAAGCTACCAGGCCAGCCCAGCAGAACGCCTTGCGCCGAAAGGCGGGCCTCTTCGCGACCATCAATGATGTGCAGCTTGACGCCTGCTTTTTCCAGTACTTCGCGGCTGAATTCATCGCCATCTTCGGCTTCGCGCACGGCAGCCGTTGCAACAGCGGTCAAAGGTGCATCCATGCTTTCGGCGAGAGCGGCAAAGCGGCGGATCGCAGCCAGCGCACGGGCGCGGCCTGTCGGGTTCAACCGACCCGTTTCACGAAGTCCGGCCCCGAGAGCACACATGACCTTTTCGTTGTAGAAATAGGCAGGGCTACGGGCAGCGCCGTCAAAGACCACCATACGAACAGAGTTAGAGCCAACGTCCAACACTCCGACACGCGCGAGCGCTTTGGCTTGAGGATCGTCAAACAAAGGCCGCCCAAAGGGGCCCCAGTCGGTGTCGTCTGTCTGGGTCGTGGTCGTCATGGATTCTCCGGTCCTCCCAGACCTTTGGACGGGGAGGGGGGCGGTGTCAATCTTCGGTGTGCGTTAGTTGCACGACACCCGTGGCCCCAGCCGATCCGCGACCAGACAGCGATGGGTTCTCCATAAAGAACTTATGACAGCTAAAGGCGAATTTATCTTCGGGCACGGCAACCCGCGTAAATTTGCCATTCGGCCCCATGATCCAGCTCTGCGCGATGTCCGCCATGTTGGCTGACATGATCTGATCGACGATCTGCGCTTTGACGGTCGGGTTTTTGGCTTCAACCAAGGTTTCAACACGACGGTTGAGGTTGCGCCCCATCCAGTCTGCAGACGAGAAAAATACTCGTGCCTCTTTGCCCGGAAGTCCGCCGCCATTGCCGAAGCAGACGATGCGCGAATGTTCGAGGAACCGACCGACGATGGATTTGACGCGGATATTTTCCGACAGTCCTTTGATCCCCGGACGAATGCCGCAGATGCCACGCACGACGAGGCTGATCTTCACCCCCGCTTGGCTCGCGCGGTAAAGCGCGTTCATCACGTCCTCTTCGATAAGGCTGTTCATCTTGGCCCAGATCGCAGCAGGGCGGCCAGCGCGGGCATGTTCGATTTCGAGGTCGATCATCTCGATGAGGCGTTGTTTTAGGCCCATGGGTGCAATCGTCAGGTTCTCAAGCCCGTCTGGCTGCACATAGCCCGACAGGTAGTTGAACACTTTTGTCGCGTCCCGACCCAAGGCCGCATCGCAGGTAAAGAACGACAGGTCGGTGTAAATCTTTGCGGTGATCGGGTGATAGTTGCCTGTGCCGTAGTGGGTATAGGTGACCAGTTGATCCCCTTCGCGGCGCACCACGGTCGAGATTTTCGCGTGAGTTTTCAGTGTGGTAAAGCCATACACCACATGCGCGCCAGCCCGTTCCAAACGGCGCGACTGACGGATGTTCGCGGCCTCGTCAAAGCGGGCCTTAAGTTCGACCAACGCGGTGACGGATTTGCCGTCCTCTGCCGCCTCGCAGAGCGCCTCAACGATCGGAGAGTTCTTGGACGTGCGATAAAGCGTCTGTTTGATCGCGACCACGTTCGGGTCGGCAGCCGCTTGTTTGAGGAACCGCACCACCATGTCGAAGGTCTCGTAGGGGTGGTGGAGCAGCATGTCCTTTTGTTTGATCGATTTGAACATGTCGCCGCCGTGATCCTGAACCCGTTCGGGAACACGCGGCGTGTAGGGCGACCACAAAAGGTCAGGACGGCTGTCGAGGACCAGTTGTTTGAGGTCAGCCATACCGAGCATACCGTCCACAATCACCACCTCGGATTCGTCGACGTGCAGTTCGTGCATGATCATGTCGCGCAGCCCATCGGGCGCACCTGCGGTCATCTTCATGCGGACGACCTCGCCGCGACGACGACGTTTGAGGGCGACCTCAAATTCGCGCACCAGATCTTCGGCTTCTTCTTCGACCTCAAGGTCGCTGTCGCGCAGCACACGGAACGCACAGTCGCCTTTAACCTTATAGCCCGGGAAGAGGCGGTGGATGTGCAACAAAAGCAGTTCTTCGAGCGGCAGGAACCGATCCCCGTCAACTGTCGGCAGCGCGATAAAGCGGTCGATCTGATGCGGCACGGGCAAGAGCGCTCGCATGGACCGTTTGTCAGCGGTCCGTTCCAACTGCAGCGCCAGCGCAAAGCCTGTGTTCGGAATGAACGGGAAGGGGTGTGCAGGGTCGACGGCCAGTGGAGAAAGAACGGGGAACACGTTGTTCAGGAACACATTTTCCAGAAACTCTGCGTCACCTTCGATCAGGTCGGTCCGTGACAGGATATGGATTTTCTCTTGCGCTAGTTCAGCCTTGAGCGCGTTAAACGTCGACTGTTGGCGCATCATCAGATCGCGGGCGTCCGCGTTGATCAGCGCGAGTTGTTCGACAGGTGTCAGACCGTCGAGCGCAGGGGTCATGTTGCCCGCATGTGCCAGTTCCCGCAGACCCGCAACGCGCACGGTATAAAATTCGTCGAGGTTGGTTGCCGAAATGGACAGGAACCGCAGGCGTTCCAACAGCGGAACCCGCAGGTTTTCGGCCTCTTCCAAGACACGCCAGTTGAAGCCAAGCCAGCTTAACTCTCGGTTATAGAAACGGGATGGGCTGGTGAGGTCAAAATCGGCCTCAACGGCTTCGGGGAACTTTGCGGTCAGGAAATTTGCGAGTGTCATGGCGGCCTTATGCTGCGCAATTGCAACGATTATGTGACCATTATCGCGCCTATTCTGATGGATTGTCCAGCAACCTACCAGCTAGTTTAATTCCAATCGGTTGCCCCGTCGCGAGAGCCTCTTTGTCCAGCGCTGACACGATGTCGTCAGCAGCTGAAAACGACCGTTCAATCCGACCTGCAAGGTAGGAGATCAGTGCGGGTTTCGGCGTGAGTTGGCGGTCGGCAAAATGCTTCATCAACACGGCGCTTAGTAGCCGATCATCAGGGTCCGCAATATGCACGGTGGGTGCTGCTTGCATACGGCTGGCGAGGTCGGGGAGGGCGATGCTCCAACGGCTCGGCGGTGTTGTGGCGGTGAGCAGCAGGGGCAAGCGCTGCGCGCGAAGGTGATTGTGCAGATGGAACAGAGGTTCCTCGGACTGGGGCTGCAGGCCCTCCATGTCCTCAATCACAATCGGACAAGAGGGCAGGTCGAGCGTGGTGCCCATCTCCCCAGCTTTCCAAACGGTGGCACCTGTAAGGTGCTGAAACACGCGCGACAGATGGCTTTTGCCGCTCCCCTTGGGGCCGATCAGGGCAAGCTTGCCATCGGCCCAGCCGTCAGGGTTTGTGACCATGACATAGGCGTGGGCATTGGCCTCTGACACAAAATAATCGTCAGGGCCCAACGCGACGTTAGGGGGTAGATCAAAGGACAGCTGGCGCGGGGTCATTCGGTATCGCTAAAGCCCCGATAGAGGCGTCCGTTCTTGTAGCTTCGGATGGCGTGACGGGCCACAACGCCGATCATCGCGGCAACTGGCACCGCAACGAGCATCCCAACAAAACCGAATAAGGTGCCAAAGACGGACAGCGCAAAGATCAGCCAAACAGGGTGCAGGCCAACGGAGCTTCCGACGAGTTTTGGTGTCAGGAAATTGCCTTCGAGGAACTGGCCGACGCCAAAGATCGCAGCGACAAATCCGATCCGCAGCCAATCCGTGGCAAAGGTCGTGGTCGCGCCGTCGATCACCTCAACGCTATTCCAGAACTGAAACAGCGCGAGGCCGATCGACAAAAGGCCACCGACCAGAGCGCCAACGTAAGGGATAAAGGTCAAAAGTCCCGCAATGGCACCAGCGACGAGGCCGAACTGCAAACCAACGACCATGAGGCCCACCGCATAGAAAATGCCAAGGATGAGGCAGACGGTGCCTTGCCCACGGATGAACGAGGCAAGCGTTTTGTCGATCTCGGTCGCGATGCTGCGGATTTGGACCAAGTGATCGCGCGGCAAGAGGCTGTCGATCTCAGCAACCATATTGTCCCAATCATAGAGCAAGTAGACCGCCACAACGGGCACGACGACCAATAGGACGATCACGTTGATCAGGCTCATCGCCGAAGAGAGTACGCCATTCAGGAAGTCGCCGCCCTTGCTCTGCACGGTGGAGGCCACGTTTTTGAGGCTTCCCGAGAGCGTGATGTCATTCTGTGCAAGCGCAGGGAAGGTATCGGTCAGCCATCTATCAAGATCGCGCAGAACTGTGGGCGCGGTATCAACTGAGGTGCCGATGAAATTAAAGAGCGACGCTGTTTGCTGGATCAGCACAGGGATGATCAAGAGAGCCGCGATCACAAAGAGGATCGTTGCGCCGATACTGATCACGCCGACAGAGGCCGCACGGCTAAAGCCCGCTCGCTCCAACCGATCTGCAACGGGGTCGAGCATATAGGCGACCGCTCCACCCAGAACGAAGGGCAGGATCACGTTGCCGAGGAAATATAGCAAAAACACCAAAATAGCTGTGGCGATGCCCCAGTATTTCACCTGTTCTTTGACCGGAAGTCCCATGCCATGCCCCTATCGTCGCGTTAGGTCTATGTCAGCCTTCTGGTCAGATAAATCAAGTCCTGCGCGGGGTTAGGACGGGTTTTGGGGCGCTGCCCCCGTCCACCTGCGGTGGCCTCCCCCGGGATATTTTCGGCACAAAGGCAGGGATCGCGAGGTCTGACTTGCCCATGGGGGCGGTTTCCGATAGCGGAAGGGGTAACCTTGTCATTAAATTGCTGGACCGTGATATGCGCCTTTCCCGCTACTTCCTTCCTGTTCTGAAAGAAAACCCTGCCGAAGCGCAGATTGTATCGCACCGCCTGATGCTGCGTGCTGGTATGATCAAGCAGCAGGCAGCGGGGATTTATTCTTGGCTGCCCCTCGGGTTCAAAGTTCTCCGCAAGATCGAGAACATCGTTCATGATGAACAGATCAAAGCGGGTCACATCCCGATGCAGATGCCGACGCTTCAGCCAGCGGACCTATGGCGCGAGTCTGGTCGTTATGACGCTTACGGCCCTGAAATGCTGCGGATGAAGGACCGTCACGACCGTGACATGCTGTTCTCTCCGACCGCGGAGGAAATGTTCACGGACGTGTTCCGCGCCCATGTGAACAGCTACAAAGACCTGCCGCTGACCATCTATCAAATCCAGTGGAAATTCCGCGACGAAGTGCGCCCGCGTTTCGGCGTGATGCGTGGCCGTGAGTTCTATATGAAAGACGGCTACAACTTTGACCTTACCAAAGAGGACGCGCTGCACGCTTATAACCGTCACCTCGTCAGCTACCTGCGCACCTACGAGCGCATGGGCCTGCAGGCGATCCCGATGCGTGCGGACTCTGGCCCGATTGGCGGCGATGACACCCACGAGTTCCTCGTCCTCGCGGAAACGGGTGAGTCCGAGGTGTTCTACGATAGCCAAATCACTGATCTGACTTTTGGTGATCGTGAGATTGACTACGATAGCCGCGAACAGTGTCAGGCGGTTCTGGAAGAGTTTACCAGCCGTTACGCACGCACCGATGAGACCCACGATGAGGCGGTCTTTAACGAAGTGCCAGAAGAACGCCGTCGTGTGGCTCGTGGTATCGAAGTGGGTCAGATTTTCTACTTTGGCACCAAATATTCGGACGCCATGGGCGCGACCGTTGTCGACAACGAAGGCAACAAGGTTCCTGTCCACATGGGGTCGCATGGTATCGGCGTATCGCGTCTGTTGGGTGCGATCATTGAGGCGAGCCACGACGAAAAGGGCATCATCTGGCCTGAAGGCGTGACCCCGTTCCACGTTGGTATCGTGAACCTGAAGCAGGGTGATGATGCGGCAGATGCGGCTTGTGAAAGCCTCTATGCGGAACTGACCGCTGCTGGGTTTGAACCGCTCTATGACGACCGCAACGAACGCGCTGGCGGCAAATTCGCGACGATGGACCTGATTGGTCTGCCGTGGCGCATCACCGTCGGCCCGCGTGGTCTTGCGAATGGCGTCGTTGAATTGACCTCGCGCCGCACAGGCGAAAGCGTTGAGATGGCGCCCGCTGAGGCTATCGCGAAGATCAAAGAGATCTACGCAAAACATCCGCATCCAAAAGGCGCGTAATCTGGGGCGGGGGCGCAGTCCCCGCGCTATTTTGACTATTATGGGCACAAAGGCGCGCAAGCCACGGGAGAGTGACTTGACCCTTTGTGCCCTTTCCATAAGGTCCGTTCCGACAGACAGGAGCCGTTATGACCGAACTGCCTAAGGCACGATCCACCGCACCGTTTTCCCGCTTTGAGTGGATGATCGCATGGCGCTACATTCGCGCCCGTCGTGCAGAGGGTGGCGTTTCGGTGATGACATGGATCAGCCTCATTGGCATTATGCTCGCTGTTTTTGCGTTGGTTGCGACAATGGCCATCCGGTCTGGGTTCCGCTCTGATTTCGTGGATACCATCCTTGGCGCGAATGCCCATGTGACCGTCTATCAAACGATGGAGGTCGATCAAAACGGGCAGGTGGGCCGCACGATTTCCAACGCCGCCGATATGGCCGCCGCCCTGCGCAGGGTGGAGGGCGTGACCCGCGCTGCGCCATTGGTGCGCGGTCAGGTCATGGCAAACTTTACCAACGCAAACGCAGGGGTAGAGGTCTACGGCATCGCCTACGACGACCTCCTGACCATTCCGCGCATTGTCGAACCCGAGGTTGCCTTGGGGGATATTGCCCGCTTTGGCGAAGGTATCGCGATTGGCTCTGGCGTGGCGCGTGAACTGGGCGTGACCATTGGTGACACGATCAAGCTGATTTCACCGAATGGCACCCGCACGGCCTTTGGCACCAGCCCGCGGGTGAGCGCCTATGAGGTGGTCTATATCTTTACCGCTGGCCGTTGGGATATCGACCGCACGCGGGTCTATCTGCCTATGGCGCAGGCGCAGCTGTTCTTTAACAAAGACGGTGTCGCGGACGAGATCGAGGTGATGGTCGAGAACCCAGAAGCCGTCGATGATCTGCTGGCTCCGATCCTGATTGCTGCTGGCGATCGGGCCCTGATCTGGACGTGGCGCGACAGCGCTGGGGCATTCCTGCGTGCCCTCACGGTCGAAGATAACGTGATGTTCGTTCTCATGGCGATCCTTGTCCTGATTGCCTCGATGAACATCATTTCGGGCCTGATTATGCTGGTCAAAAACAAGGGCCGCGACATTGGCATCTTGCGCACCATGGGCCTAACCGAAGGGTCCGTCCTGCGCGTTTTCTTTATCTGCGGGGCGAGCATCGGGACCGTTGGCACAATTGCGGGCGTGATCCTCGGGTGTCTCTTTGCGGTCTACATCGACCCGATCTTTAGCCTGATTAACTACGTTTCTGGCGGCGGCGTCTGGGACCCGTCGATCCGTGGCATCTATCATCTGCCCGCCGAACTGCGCCTGTCGAATGTCGTCTCGGCGGTCGCGCTATCGCTCGGCCTGTCGTGGACGATCACCCTTTTGCCTGCACGCCGTGCGGCCCGCATGAACCCGGTGGAGGCGCTGCGCTATGAATAACACCCTTACCCTGTCAGGCATCACCAAAGGCTACAACCACGGCAAACCGAACGAAGTGCAGGTCCTGCGCGGCGTTGATCTGACTGTGGGCGAGGGCGAGGTTGTCGCCCTTGTCGCGCCCTCTGGTGCGGGGAAATCGACGCTCCTGCATATCGCCGGGCTACTCGACACGCCTGACACGGGCATGGTGTCCATCGGGGGCGAGGATATGACGGGCCTCTCTGATCGGCGGCGCACTGCGATCCGTCGGGCAGGGGTCGGCTTTATCTATCAGTTCCACCACTTGCTGCCCGAATTTACCGCTCTCGAAAACATCACCCTCCCGCAACTCGCCAATGGCGTCAGCGAACGCGCGGCCAAGGCGCGGGCGCTGGAACTACTGGATACCGTTGGGATTGCGGAACGCGCTTCGCATCGTCCTGCCGCGCTATCGGGGGGCGAACAGCAACGTGTCGCGTTTTGTCGGGCGCTCGCCAATGGGCCTGCGCTCCTGTTGGCGGATGAACCGACGGGGAACCTCGATCCTGATACCTCTGATCGCGTGTTTGAAGCGCTGATGACGCTCGTGCGTGCCACGGGCCTCTCGGCGCTTATCGCCACGCACAACCACGACCTCGCGGCGCGGATGGACCGTATCGTGCACCTCGACGCGGGCGCCGTTACACCTTCTGCGTAACGAAAACACCCACCGCCATGATCGCGATCCCTGCCGCGCGGGTCAGGGAAATCGGCGTCTGGTTCGCGCCAAATAGCCCGAAATGGTCAATCGCTGCGGCGGAAATCAACTGTCCGATCAGCACCAGAAACACCGCGTTGCCGATGCCGATTTTCGGCGCGATCCATGTGATCGACAGCAGGTAAAACGCGATCAGGAATCCTGCGAGGAACAAGTACTTTGGCGCGCTCAGCAGCTTTCCATAGCCCTCTGGCCCCGTGAAGAGCGCCACCACCAGCGCCACGCAGAACGCCACGATGAACAGCACCGACCCTGCCGCGGCAGGTGACCCGATTGTGCGCCCCAAGGCCGCGTTTAACGCCGCCAGAACAGGCACGCCGATCCCTGCGAGTAGCATCACAACATACGAACTGTTCATGAAAATTCCTCCTGCCCCTGCGGGACGTTAGACCGATCGGACAGGGACGCGCAATTCCTGTTTACCTTTGCCCCGCGCTTTGGGACAATGGGGCTAACAAACATTGGGGAGAGCAGTCATGAAACCCGCCTTTATCCTTCTTGTCGCTTTTGGTCTGTCCGCATGCGTCGAAGAGGTCGCGGATGGCCGCAAGATTTTCGCCGACGAATGCGCTGCCTGTCACGGTGAGGACGCCAAGGGCAACGGCTTTGCCGCCGCTGGCCTCGCCAAAACGCCGCCCGATTTGACCAAGATCGCAGCCCGCAACGGCGGTATCTTTGACGTGAACGCGGTGATGAGCACCATCGACGGCCTCCACCACTCCCCCGACAACCCGATGCCAGAGTTCGGAGCGGGCGACATGGGCGAAATCATCATGGTCGACCGCACTCCCGTGCCCGCCGAGCTGCTTGCCCTCGCAGGGTATCTGGAGAGCATTCAGGAGTGAGGGGCATGCGATCCGAATAGCTGGTCCATTGCTCTCTCCCAGTGCGTAAGATCTGCGAGATAGTAGAGTTTTGATATTGTTCGAGGCCTACCGAGAAAAGACGAAATGTCTTCGCAGATGCTTACAATGTCGTTTACCAAATTAGGAATATCTTTAATTTCAAATTCAGAATGCTCGCACATTTTATCTGGGATGCTGTGGGCAAGAGCGTGATTTCTTATACCTTTTAATGACGTCAGAATTTTCGCTGATCGCAGTGCTGATATTCTGTGCTGTAAATTTTTAAAACTGTCGGGGTCAAATTTTTCAAGACCGTTATTTACGACGATGTTTCGAAAGTTCGTTAAAGATGATGCATCTCTGCTTTTCGAGTCATCTAACAGCCGATTAATCGACAAAATATAGCTCGTCCGCATGCTGTGTAATATGAGGACTGCGATTAAATTTTCGTTGGTTTCTGAAGGGCTAAGCAGCTCTGGTCGACGCCTCAAAATTGTGGTGTGAACTTCAAAGGCAATCCATAATTCCGATACGTCCCTTGATAGACTATCCAGATAGTCCATAGCAGAAATATTTATCTTTTGTTTTGTTTTTCGCCTCACACATCCAACTCTTCAACAAACCGCGCGTTTTCCTGAATATACTGGAACCTTAGCTCGGGTTTTTTGCCCATGAGGCGCTCGACCAGATCGCCGGTTTCGCCCGGCTCGTCCTCGTCGATGGTGACGCGGATGAGTTTGCGGGAGGCGGGGTCCATCGTGGTTTCTTTGAGGTCTTTGGCGTCCATTTCGCCCAAGCCTTTAAAGCGGGACACATCCATTTTTCCCTTACCGCCAAGCCCTTTTTCCAGCACGGCGTTCTTTTCGGCCTCGTCCAGACAGTAGACGCGTTTCGCCCCTTGGGTGACGCGGAACAGCGGCGGGCAGGCGAGGTAGAGGTGCCCGTGGTCGATCATCGGGCGCATCTGCGTAAAGAAGAACGTCATGAGGAGCGAGGCAATGTGCGCCCCGTCCACGTCCGCGTCGGTCATGATGATGACCTTGTCATAGCGCAGATCGTCGACGTTGAATTTCGTGCCGAGCCCAACGCCGAGCGCTTGGGTCAGGTCGCTGATCTCTTGGTTCGTGCCAAGCTTGTTCGACGCGGCGCCAAGGACGTTCAGGATTTTACCACGGAGCGGGAGGAGGGCTTGGGTCTTGCGATCCCGCGCCATCTTCGCAGAGCCCCCCGCAGAGTCACCTTCCACGATGAACAGCTCGGTGCCCTCGCGGTTGGTGGCAGAACAGTCCACCAGTTTCCCCGGCAGGCGGAGTTTCTTGGTCGCGGTTTTGCGCTGGGTCTCTTTTTCCTGACGGCGGCGCAGACGCTCTTCGGCGCGCAGCACAAGGAAATCAAGGATCGCGCCCGCCGATTTGGTATCGGCAGCGAGCCAGTTGTCAAAGTGGTCGCGGACAGAGTTTTCCACCCATTTCGCGGCTTCCTCGGTCGAGAGGCGGTCTTTGGTCTGGCCGACGAAAGAGGGCTCGCGGATAAAGATCGACAAAAGTGCACAGCCGCCCGTGATCAGGTCCTCGCGGGTGATCTGCGCGGCCTTTTTGTTGCTGACCAGTTCACCGTAGGCGCGGATGCCCTTGAGGATCGCAGCCCAGAACCCCGCTTCGTGGGTGCCACCTTCGGGCGTGGGAACGGTGTTGGTGTAGGAATGGAGATAGCCATCGCGCGACGGCGTCCAGTTGATCGCCCATTCGACCGACCCCGGCACGCCGAATTTATCCTCAAAGCTGACTTTGCCAGCGAACGGTTTTTCGGAATAGGTGCTGACCCCTTCGAGCGATTCATTGAGGAAGTCCGACAGGCCGTTCGGGAAACGGAACGTGGCCTCGGTCGGGGTTTCCCCGTCATCGATTTCGGATTTCCAGCGGATTTCAACGCCCGAGAACAGATAGGCCTTGGACCGTGTCATCTTGAACAGGCGGGCAGGTTTCAGTTTCTGCGAGCCAAAGATGTCGGGGTCTGCGTGGAACGTCACAGTCGTGCCGCGACGGTTCGGGGCAGCGCCGATTTTCTCGATCGGGCCAAGCGGGACCCCGCGCGAGAATTTCTGTTCGTAGAGTTCTTTGTTCCGTGCGACCTGCACGATCATCGAATCCGACAACGCGTTCACAACGGAGGAGCCCACGCCGTTCAGACCGCCAGAGGTCGAATAAGCCTTGTTCGAGAATTTACCGCCTGCGTGCAGAACGGTCAGGATAACCTCGAGCGCGGATTTGCCTGGGAATTTGGGGTGGGGGTCGACGGGCATCCCGCGACCGTTATCGCGCACCGAAATCGAGTAGTCCGCGTGCAGTTCGACCTCAATCCGATTGGCGTGGCCAGCAACGGCCTCGTCCATGGAGTTGTCGAGGATTTCCGCGACCATGTGGTGCAGCGCCCGTTCGTCCGTGCCGCCAATATACATGCCCGGACGTTTGCGGACAGGTTCGAGCCCTTCGAGGACTTCAATAGAAGATGCGTCGTAATCGGTCGGCTCTGCGCCGGATAGAAGGTCGTCGGCCATATCGCTGCTCTTTGCTTTGTTGCCGCATATAGTGGCCTAACCGACGCGGGGGGGCAATCTCTGGTTTTGCTTTATCCACATGATGATCGAAAAGATCGTCGTTTGGGCGAGTTGAAAATTAGAACTTATGTTATACTTTAAGGACGAGGGGGGACAATGGCGTCGCGCATCACAACATTAACGTTAGAGACAAATGGACAGGTTCGACCTAATCCAGCCTCTATCATTGCGCCGTTGGAAGAGCTCGATTTCTTTCTGTCACTGGCGCAGCCGCTGCCTCATCCCATGACCGCGTGGGAGGTTTGGGCAAAGGCGAACGCTTCGCTACCATGGTGGTCGCATTTCATTCTCAAGGTTCGCAACCTTGTTTTGTTGCCGTTCGGGACGAAGCCCTTCAAACCCGCGCAGATGGATATCGATTATCCCCCGAAAAAAGGGGCTAAGATAGGCAGCTTCACCGTTGAAACCATTAGCGATCACAAACTGTGTTTGATCGTGGATGATAAGGTCCGCAGGGGGATGCTCTGCGTCACCATGTCAGCGGACCAAGAGGACCTTGTCCTGACGGGATCGGCTATTTTGCATAACAGGTATATGCGGTGGTATGTTGTGATCTTTGGAAAGATGATCATTCGCATCATCCGTTCCGCCGCTGCGCGGTTCTAGCGGCGCTTCGCGATACGGGATGCGTAGCCCAATAGAGCGGCCATCACAGGGGTCTGTGGGTCGCGGTCTGCTGCAATCAACCCGATGCTATGGCTCCGCTCTGGTGCGGAGAGAGGAACAGACGTGAGGTCTTTGCCTGTCGTTAGGAACGCGGCAATCCGCAGGGGCAGGATCGTCACCCATTGCCCCGTTTCCACGTGGCTCACCAAAACCAAGGTCGAGTTGCTTTCGACAGTTGGGGCTGGGGTGATGCCCGCCGCCGCGAGGTTTTGGTTGATGATCCGCCTGTTCTGCATGTCGGGTGTCAGCAGACAGAGGGGCGCATCTGCCAGATCGGACCATTCCAATTTCGACCGTTTCGCGAGGTCGGACCAATTGTGGCAGATGACGGCGTAGTCTTCCTCATACAAGGGAACAGTCGCCACGCGGCCCAGAGGTTCGTTGTCGAGGTAGGTAATCCCGCCATCGATCTGCAATCCCTCAAGCATGTCGAGGATTTCAATCGACGACCGCGATAGGATCGTGAACCGCACGTTGGTGTGTTCTTTGGAAAAGGCCGAGGTCAGATCGGCCACCATCGGCAGGGCCGTCGGGATCACGGCCAATCGAATGTCGCCAGATAGACCCTCACGGGCAGCGCGCATCTCTTGTTTCATGACGCGCACATCGCCCACGATCCGCCGCGCCCAATCCAACACGCGTGCACCTTCGGGCGTCAGGCCGCCGTAACGCGACCCGCGATAGACCAGTTGAACCCCCAACTGGTTCTCAAGCTGCTTGATCCCCGCAGAGAGCGTCGGCTGGGTGATCCCCAGACTTTCCGATGCATGTCCGAAATGTTCCTCGCGGGCGAGGGCGATGAACATTTCCAATTTGTCGATCATGCGCAGGCCACCGAAAGCAGGAGGTCCCCGAGGGGTTTGAACTCCTTTAACCCGTCCATGATCCGATCGCAAAGGGGACCAGAGCCGCCCAAGGGTCGGGTCGCAATCACCGACTTGTGGCGCAAGAGGTCCGCATTTGGGTGATCAGGCGCAAAACCACGCGGTACCCGCACCAGTTCGGGATCACGTAAGGCAAAGCCCGCCGTTTTCACCCCATCTACAATCCGCGCGACACGCGGGGCATCCAGGTCAACGAATTTGCGCCAATCCTCTAAAACGTCTTTCTCCATCGCCATCATCCCGCCGCCGATATGTACTTGATCCGGTTCGATGCCAAAGAAATATGCCACAGGCTGGCGCCCCTCGTTCACTTGCCAGAGCACATGCAGGTGGGTCTTGTAAGGCGTCTTGTCCTTAGAAAACCGCGTGTCCCGATGCGGGCGGAACAGTTTGGTGGTGACGGAATCGCCCAAAAGGTCGCTCAATCGCGGCGCAATTTCATCCAGCAGCGCAAGCGCGGTTGGCTTGATCTCTTTGTCATAGGTGGCGCGGTTTGCGTCCCACCAGTCTTTGGAATTGTTCGCAGCCAGCGCCCGATAAAACGGTTGGGCGGTCTCAATAAATGTCTCGAAAGTCATAGCAGCACCACTGTCGTTCGCGGGGATCATGCGGTGTCGGGCGAGGGGTGTCTACTGACAAACGGAATTTGATCATATGGACGAAAATTGCAACTTGCCGTAATGCTAATGCTATGAATCACACGCGTCCCACCCTTCGTCAGGATATCCTGCCCCTGATCCGCCTCGGCATGCCCTTGGTCGGCAGCAGCATTGCGGCCTTTGCGATCCATATGACCGACACGATCATGTTGGGCTGGTATGACGTGACCGCGCTTGCGGCGGTGACATTGGGGTCATCGTGGTGGTTTATCCTTTATATTTTCGGGGCTGGCTTCGGCTTTGCCGTGATGCCCTTGGTTGCTGCGGCTGCTGCCGAAGGCGATGATACCCGCGCCCGTCGTGTGACCCGCATGGCATTCTGGTTGAGCCTCGCCTTTGCGGCGGTGGTGTTGCCGCTCTTGTGGTGGTCGGGGGCCATTTTCCTATGGATGGGGCAACATGAAATCATCGCCCTAGAGGCCCAGAAATACTTGCGTATCGCAGGCTTTGGCATCGCGCCGGGGCTGCTCGTTGTCGTGCTGCGGTCCTATCTGTCGGCGCAGCATATGACGGCGATTTTGCTATGGGTGACCTTGGGTGGCGTCGTCTTTAACGCGGGTGTGAATTACATCCTGATCTTTGGCAACTTTGGCGCGCCAGAGCTGGGCATTCGCGGGGCGGCGATGGCCTCTGTCCTGATCCAGACGATCACCTTGCTGGTTCTCGCGGTCTATTCGAACCTCAAACTGCCAGAGATCAAGCTGTTCCAGCGCATTTGGAAACCCGATGGCGAAGCCCTATCGCAGATCTTTCGTATGGGCGTGCCGATTGGCCTGACGTCATTGGCGGAAAGCGGTCTGTTCTCGGCCAGTGCTGTGATGATGGGCTGGATCGGGGAATTGGAACTGGCGGCCCACGGGATCGCGCTGCAACTCGCCGCACTTGCCTTTATGTTCCACGTCGGCATGAGCCAAGCGTCAACCATCCGTGCAGGCGGGGATTATGGTCGCAAGGATCAAGCGGGGCTGCGCCGCACAGCGTGGGCTTCTGTCATCGTCGGGCTGAGCTTTGGCGTGATCGTTGTCAGCACGTTCCTCTCTTTCCCCGAAACGCTCGTCGGCCTCTTTGTCGACCCGTCCGAGCCGCAGCGCGTTGCCCTGATCAGCATCGCCGCAAAGCTTCTGATATTTGCCGCTCTGTTCCAATTCGTCGACGCGGGGCAGATCATCGCCTTGTCGCTCTTGCGCGGGGTGCAGGATACGGCTGTGCCGATGTGGCTGGCGACGATCAGCTATTGGCTGATCGGTCTGCCCGCAGGCTACGTTCTGGCGTTCGTCTTGGGCTTGAACGAGGTTGGCCTATGGCTCGGCCTTTGTATCGGCCTCGGCATGGCGGCGCTGACGTTGATGTGGCGGTTCTGGGCGCGGTCGGTCAGGATCGGCTGATCAATCGTCGTCCGAGGTGTCCTCGCGACCCTTCATCAAACGGTCGGCTTTCTTGCGGATGAGAACCGTACGCAGGTCGTGCATCGCCATCAAGAGCGCGTCTGTCACGTCTTCCAACTGGTCATCGGTCGCTTTGGTCTGGGCCCAATGGGTCGTCAGGTTCATGTAATCCACCGCTCGGTGAATGTCGTCGATATCACGCGCCGCCAAAAGGGCGATGCGCGCTTCCATCCAGTCCTTAATTACCTTTAGGTCTTCGGGGCTTAGCTCCCGTGTGCCTTGGGCCTTAATCTCGCCATTGCGGATGTTCGCAACGGCGATCTGGTCCATCTCAATTCGGCGCTGACGGTTTTCGGTATCCACTTTGAACACGGCCGCGCCATTGTCGCGCACGCGAAAGTAATACTCGGGTAATTCAGAACTCATATTCGCTTACCTTAGGCCTTCGCAGAACTGTTGAATGCGCGTGCAGGCCTTTGCCAAGGCCTCGTCCGAGGTAGCGTAGCTGATGCGGAAATTGGGTGAAAGCCCAAAGGCCGACCCGAAGACAACCGCAACGCCAGTCTCTTCCAACAATGCGGTCGCAAAGGCTTCGTCCGTGTCGATCAACGTGCCCGCCGCGCTGGTTTTCCCAATGCAGGCAGAGATGTCGGGGTAGACATAAAACGCACCTTCGGGCGTCGGGCAGTTCACGCCCTTCGCATCGTTGAGCATCCCCACGACGAGGTCACGGCGACGCTGGAACAGGGCCTTGTTGTCCTCGATATAGCCTTGCGGACCGTTGAGCGCCTCAACCGCCGCCCATTGGCTGATCGAACAGGGGTTCGATGTGGATTGCGACTGAACCTTGCGCATGCCCTTAATCAGCTCTTCGGGGCCAGCGGCATAACCAATCCGCCAGCCGGTCATCGCATAGGCCTTGGACACGCCGTTAACGGTCAGCGTGCGGTCATAAAGGCCTGGTTCGACCTGCGCAGGGGTGCAGAATTTGAAATCGTCAAAAACGAGGTGTTCATACATGTCATCAGTCATCACCCAGACATGCGGGTGACGCATCAGAACATCCGTCAGCGCCTTTAGCTCGTCCCATGAATAGCCAGCGCCCGACGGGTTTGATGGAGAGTTAAAAAGGAACCATTTGGTCTTTGGCGTGATCGCGGCCTCTAGCTGCTCGGCCGTCAGTTTGAACTGGTTTTCGAGGCTACATTCGACAATCACAGGCGTGCCGCCACCCAACAGAACCATGTCAGGATAGGACACCCAGTAGGGCGCGGGGATGATCACCTCGTCGCCTGCGTTCAGGGTCGCCATGAACGCGTTATAAAGCACCTGTTTACCACCCGTGCCCACCGTCACCTGAGCGGGTTCATAGGACAGGCCGTTTTCGCGGCGGAACTTATCGCAGATCGCTTGCTTTAGCTCAGGGATACCATCGACAGCCGTGTATTTCGTCTTGCCCGCGTTGATCGCAGCAATCGCGGCGTCCTTGATGTTCTGCGGCGTGTCAAAGTCTGGTTCACCTGCGGACAGGCCGATCACATCGCGCCCCGCGGCCTTTAATTCTTGCGCCTTGGTCGTCATCGCGATCGTAGGCGAAGGTTTTACGCGGGAAAGTGTCGTTGACAGAACGGACATGACGCCTCCGGTGGTCATTTGGGTCTGATGTGTCATAAGATGGCCCAGTAACCCAATCAAGCGGCAAGGAGCGCGGACGGTGGAAACTACAGAATGGTTTAGCGAAGATCAGGCAACTTTTGGTGATCGAGTGGCAGGGGCGCGAGAAGCGGCTGGCCTGACCCAAAAACAACTCGCAGGAAAAATCGGCATCAAATTGACGACCCTGCGCGGATGGGAGGATGACCTCACTGAACCCCGTGCAAACAAACTCCAGATGCTGGCAGGTTTGCTGGGCGTTTCGATGAGCTGGCTCTTGACGGGGCAGGGCGAAGGCCCCACAGAACCGACTGAGGATGAAATTTCACCTGGTGTCGCTGACATTCTGTCCCAAATCCGCGAATTGCGGGTGCAAATGCAGGACAACGTCAAAAAGATGGGCCAGCTGGAACGGCAATTGCGCGCCGCGCTGAAGGAGTAACGATGACTGAACCGCGTGACATTCGGATCAAACGTTTGGCGATGCGCTCGATGCGTCGCGGCATCAAAGAGATGGACCTGATCCTGTCGGATTTCGCGAGCCGCGAACTGTCCACCATGTCTGACGCGGACCTCGATCATTATGAGATCTTCATGGAGGAGGCCGATCTCGACCTCTACCAGTGGATCAGCGGCCAAACCGAGGCACCGGATCAATTCAAAGACCTGGTTGCCCGCATTTCCGTTTCGGCCAAAGGCCTGACGGCGCCGCGCCAATAATATCGGTGGTGACGAAAATTCGTCGCCACCTTTAACCAAATCTTCTGATTCTTACCCCTAGATGGTCCCACTGACCGAAAGAGGAGTAAGAGGCATGAGCCTGATTTCCGAACTCGGGGTCCAGAAGGAAACCTCCGCAATTACGGCGCAGAATGCTGCCTTTATGAACAACTATCTCGAATCCCTGTCGCTGGTCGAACGCCTGCACAGGTTGCTTCTGGATGTGATCAAAGACGAATTTGAACGCTTGGGCGTTCTGGAACTGAACCCTGTTCAGGCGCTCCTTTTGTTTAACGTGGGCGACAATGAGGTGACGGCGGGCGAACTGAAATCGCGCGGCTATTATCAGGGGTCGAATGTCAGCTATAACCTGAAGAAGTTGGTGGATGGCGGTTTTATGCACCATCAGCGCTGCTATGCGGATCGCAGGTCTGTCCGTGTCCGTCTGACCGAAAAAGGCCGCCGCGTGCGCGATATCGTGTCCCGTCTTTTCGCGGCCCACTCCGAAGGGCTGCAAAAACGGGGGGTGGTGGATCACGACGGTATGGATATGATCTCTGGCTCGCTCAAACGGATCGAACGGTATTGGACCGATCAAATCCGCTACATCTATTGATCCAGTGAGCCGAGAGCGAGGCTGCGCAATTCCCGCAATAACTTGCGGCGCATCGCGGCCTCGTAATCGTCAAAGCCCGCGGCAGGTTCGACAAAGGCCTCTGGTCCACGAATGACGTATGTTTTCCAGTAGGAAAGCAGCCCTGCATCATCCTCGCCACCGAGTATCACCAGCCCGTTGACGGTCATGCGGTCGTCCTCTGGGATGTCTTGGGGGCGGGGACCTGTGTTATTCTCGCCATCCCCTGATAGGTCGAGCGTGTGCCGCCAGCAGTCAGGCTGCTGGTCGAGCAACGCTTTGCCCGCCATCAGTGCCGACCCAATCGACGTGGTCAGATCACCGGGCGCTGTCGACACCGTGGTTAATCGTACGGCAATGGCAGAAAGGTCAGAGGCCGAGGCGACCTCGGTCCACGGCAACAGGATGGTCGCCGTGTCTGGCCCGCTCCATTGATAAACCGACAGCCTGATCGGGGCCATCGGGTCTGACAATATGGCCGCGCTGACTTCAGGCGCCAACAACGCCGCCGCCAATCCATCGAGCTGTAGACGATATTCCACCGCGTCCACAGACCCCGACACATCGAGCCCTAGGGCCAAGGCCTGACGACACTCCGCATCGGCAGGGAGGCCCGCCCCAATCAATGCAGCGGCGAAGAACGCCTTACCAGTGACCGACATTGTCCATGCTGAACCAAGGTTCCGCAGGAGCGAGCCGTTCGCCCGCTTGCAGCAGTTCAATCGACACGTTGTCAGGCGACCGCACAAAGGCCATGTGCCCATCACGCGGCGGGCGGTTGATCGTCACGCCATTGTCCATAAGGTGCTGGCAAGTCTCGTAAATATTCGGAACCTGATAGGCGAGGTGCCCGAAATGCCGTCCGTCCGACGGCAAGCCCTCATCGCCATCCCAGTTATAGGTCAGCTCAATCGGGCACTCCTCTTGGCCCTCAGGTGCCATAAACACGAGGCTAAACCGCCCCGCCTCATTATCGATCCGACGCGTTTCACGCAGACCCAAGAGCGCATAAAACGCCATACTCTTTTCCAGATCCTTCACGCGGACCATCGTGTGCAAATACCGTAGGGTCATAGGTTTTCTCCCGAAACTGCTTTGGTCAAACCCTAGCACTCCAGCCGACGAAGACCAGTTAGAAAGAAGAGCGATAACCGATCTCGATCCCCGTCTCAGATCGGGTAAAGCGGCTGATGTTGCTCTCCGTCTGAACGGACCGAAGGCTGATCACGGGCATGAAACCCGCATAGGTCATGTTCGGAAAGGCAGCCTCGATCACGGCAAAGGACGTCTCGTCCCGCCGTTCGCCTGAAAACACTGGCGGCAGGGCGTAATCGTCATACAGCGTGACCGCACGGCCAACCGACGCCTGTAGTTGCACTGGCTTGCCCTGCATGTTCGGGGCAAAACTCGCGTAGAGGCTGGAGGCGGTGTTGGCGCGGTTGGTGGTTGGGCTTTCGGTCATAGTATGATTGACGCCCGCGCTCCAACGCCCTTGGGCGATGCCCGTCTGCGCGATTGCAGTGATGCCTGCGCCGAACGTTGTGACTGTGTCGTCGTTTTGCCCGCCCGTCTGATCGAACCGCATCTCATGGCGGAGCGTCGCGGAAACTGCTGCGTTGTCATTTAGCCCGTAGCTCAGCCCTGCGCCCAAACGGGTCAAGTCATAGGACTTTGCATCCCCCGACCAAACTTGCCCAACTTCTGCACTGATGGTCGTCGTGAGGTTGTCCCATTTTTGCCGATGTTCAATGCCAGCGGTCAGGGAATAGGAACTGAGGTCCGCGTTGGTTAAATCGGGTGCGCTGGCTTGGGCCGCATCAGACAAGAACACGTTTTGCGTCAGCAACTGTCCCGTCAAAGCGGTCAGGTGCTCTGATGATTGGTCAATCCGATAGCGCACAGATATCTGCCCCGACGCCACCGTACCAGAGAGCGCCTGCGCCTCTGCACTGAGGGTCCCAACCCAAGGCACACCGTCAATCACGTTCAGCGCCGTATCGCTGCCGCCGTTCACGTTGTCGGATCGTCTGACTGATGCATTCACACGAAACCACAGCGGATTTTGCGCGGCGACCTGTTTGTAATCTTGGGCCGTTTGCGCGGCGAGGTTCGGCAGTTCCGCGTGGTTCGCGGCGCGCCTCAGCCAGAGTTGTGAGAGGGTGAACCGATTGTCGAGCTTGGCCGCGAGGGCCGCAATGCGGGCGGCCTCATACGATTGCAACCCTGCCTCGGCTTCTCGATAGGCGCGGCGGGCGGTGCTGCGGGCCAATGAGAAGTCGCCCACCCGTATCAATCCCGTCGCCAAGATTGCCAAGGCATCTGCGTCGTCTGGGTCCGCATCCAAAAGCGCGAGCGCCAAGTCCATCGCGAACCCAAAATCGCCCGACAATAGCGCTTGCCGCGCCATGACGTGCCCTTGGGCGATGGATATTTCGGCGGACTCTGCTAGCGCCATATTGCAAAGCGACATGCTTAGCGTGATGGCACAGACAAAGCGTCGAATGTTAGTTGCCATAGTCAGGGTTGACCGTCACGCAAATTGGATCGTCACCAGTCAATCCGCACTGCGTTAAAACGAAAACACCATATTCATCAGCATTCTCGACCCCAACGTGGTCCTCAACGAAAATGCCACCCGCTACGCCTTCGGCATTTGCGCCACCAAAGACACCACCGTAATTGCCGATGACTTTTTGGGCCGTATTTTGTGCCTCGCCGTAGAATTCGCCCACATCGTTGATAGAGGTCACGGTGAGGACGATATCGGGGAGATAGCCTTCGTCGTCATAGGTCGGTGTGTAGTGCGGCAGCGGAGTGTTGCCCCATTCTCGATGGTAGATTATTCCGTTAATTAAATTATCCCCAAAGTCGACGTTGAGAAAAATCTGACCTTGAACCGTTAACGTCTGACGAGGTGGGATCCCATCGTAGACTTCAATTGTCGGTTCTAAAAGTAGCTCGTTGACGGCACCCATATTCGTGACACCCGCATAGTGGCCAGCATAGGAAACCAAGCCATTGTCTGAACCAGTTAGAGATGGAGTCGGGTTCACAAATGCCTCAAGTGCGATGAACGTCGAGCCTGACATGTAGATGTTAAATTGCCCACCATCGGAGGCTACGGCCCCTTGAACCGTTCTGGCAAAATCCTGTGCGACAAATGCCGTGTAGTGTCGATCTAGAGGGTCGTCTTGATAGGTAAAGGCGAGGTAGCCCTCGACGTCAAGTTGAGGTGTCCGATTGTAGGCTGCTAATGGATACTGCCCATTTGTTTGGTCAAGGCCAGTTAGATCAACCGACAACGTGCCCGCATCAGGATCAAAAACCACCCCGCGCATGTCATCGGTCAGCTTCGAAAAATCGGTGGTGCTCTCTTCGTCCGCACCTGTGCCTGTGCCAGTATCCACCTCCGTTGTCTGAAACGGATTGGTCCCACTTCCACCGCAGGCCGCGAGGGCGGTCAGGAGGGCGAAAGTCAAAATGGATTTCTGCATTATCGGACTCTGAAAATCGTTCTTGGATATTGAGGGCGACAATCGACTTTAGGTTAGTCTCTGTCAACCATTCGGCTAGGTTAAATCTGTGCCTGTCGCACCTGAGGCACGGAATATGGAGGTTTTGCCTCTGACATCTGCAATATATAGTAACCCGCGAGTCACCAGTCCCCGAGGAGAGCAAAATGTCCATTACCCCAGAACAACAGGCCGAGGTTGCCGAACTTCGCGCGACACCGCGTCAAACATTGCGGGCTGTTTCCGAGGGGATGGAAAGCCACCTCTACACCATCAAACCCGTGCTGGATCACGGCTTTGTTCGGGTTGTGGACTACATGGGCGATGACGCTGCGATCTGTCAGGCGGCGCGTGTGTCCTATGGCAAAGGCACGAAATCTGTTCAGAACGACGCAGGTCTGATCCGCTATTTGATGCGCCACTGGCACTCGACCCCGTTCGAGATGTGCGAGATCAAACTCCACGTCAAACTTCCTGTGTTTGTCGCGCGCCAGTGGATCCGTCACCGGACGGCGAACGTGAACGAATACTCCGCCCGCTATTCGATCATGGATCGTGAATTCTACATCCCAGAGCCCGATGTTCTCGCCGCCCAGTCGGTGATCAACAACCAAGGCCGTGGTGAGGTTCTGACGGGTGAAGAAGCGGCGCGTGTTCTCGAATACCTGAAGGGTGATGCGGCACGTTGCTACGACCACTATCAGGAAATGATCTCTCAGGAGGGGCAGCAGGGGCTCGCGCGTGAATTGGCGCGGATGAACCTGCCTGCGAACATCTATACCCAGTGGTATTGGAAAGTGGACCTTCACAACCTGTTCCACTTCTTGCGTCTGCGGGCCGATAGCCACGCGCAATACGAAATTCGCGTCTATGCGGATGAAATTTGCAAGGTCGTCGCGGATTGGGTGCCTGCCGCGTATCAAGCATTTGAGGATTACCGCATGGGCGGCGCAACGCTCTCGGGTAAAGCTCTCGACTGTGTGCGTCGTATGCTTAAAGGCGAGTCTGTGACTCAGGAAAACAGTGGCATGAGCGCAGGTGAGTGGCGCGAGTTCCAAACCGTTTTAGAAAACTGACGCTACTTTTGGCTCTTTAAATTCAGAGCCTACCCTGTTTCACGGGGTAGGCTTTTCCATATGTTACTTTTGTCAGATTTTCTGATATAATACACGCTAAAGTGTCATGTGATCTTTGGCGGTGACTTGCATTCCTGTCACAAAAGAATATTTGGTAGAAGTTGACGTTGGGTAAGTCTTTGTTTTGGCGTAAAGCTAAACAGTCATCGGTCGTTACCGATGTCAAAGACCAATTTGCTGGAGATAGGTGTGCCGGAAGACAGCCAACAATTGATACGTTTGATCTACGTAAGCGTTGCTGCACCCAATATGGGAAGCGAGCAGATCGAACACATTTTGGTCAAGGCTTCCAAGCGCAATGAGATCAAAGGTCTCACTGGCATGTTGATCTATGACGAGGGGCAGTTCTGGCAGGTTCTCGAGGGGCCGCTCGACTCCGTTATGTCGACCTTTGATGATATCCGTTCCGATAAACGTCACTCTGATGTCACCACTCTCGTGACCGAGGATATCGCCAAACGCGAGTTCAAGACGTTCCGCATGGGAACACCTGGAAACGTGCGCAGTTTCAACGATCCAGAGCTTCATTCGAACGTCAATGCGGCGCTGGCACGTGAAAAAGTGGGCACTGCCAGAGAGGCCTCGCAACGGTTGGTGCGAGGGTTCAGTCAGGATGGGCAGTGGTATCCGCTGATTGCTGAGCGGTCCGAGGGCTAACGCCGGTTAGCCTGCCGCTTTGAGGTTGCCTGCCATTTGGCGTCCATCACGGCCTTCAATCAGGTCGAATTCGACCTTCTGATTGTCTGCCAATCCGGTCATGCCGGCTTGTTCAACAGCTGATACATGGACAAACACATCCTTGCCGCCCCCATCGGGGGCGATAAAGCCATAGCCCTTGGTTGTGTTGAACCATTTTACAGTACCGCTAGCCATTGTCGTAACTCCTTCGTCGTCGGTTGCCCGTTTGGGCGTGGCCGTCACGATGAGCGCGCATTACGTTGTGACACTCACCGATCTGCGACTCAAAGCGTAACACGATTTTTCAAAAGACAAATGACAACCTTGCATTGAGGCGACATCTTGCGCGAAATGCCGAAAAAGGAGGCGAAATGAAGGTCTATTCCCTGAAGTCCTGCGACACCTGTCGCAAGGCGATCAAAGAAATGACGGCAGCGGGGCTCGACCCACAGGTGCAAGACGTGCGCGCGGATGGGTTGTCTGGCGATGATATCGCAGCGATTTTGGCGGCCTTTGGCGAAAAGGCGGTGAACCGTGCTTCGACCACATGGCGCGGACTGTCGGACGAGGATAAGGCGCGTGAACCTGCCGATTTGCTTGCCGAACATCCGACGCTCCTTAAGCGTCCCGTGATCGTCTCTGACGGCGTCTGGTATCAAGGCTGGTCTACCGCCGTCAAAGCCAGCGTAATCGGGTAGGGGTGTTGTGGCGCGGTCGTGCCGTGCCTATGTAGGGTCAGCAATAAACAGGAGCAGGCCATGCGGAGCGCAGCCAAAGCCTTGGGTATTTTCGGCGGGGTGATCGGTATGATCATCGGGATTTTCAGCTTTGGCTATGTGTCCCTGACCGAAACCCACACCGAAGTCGGAGAGATTTTCGGCGTCGTGACCAACCCCGCCTTTATCAAAGCTGCGAGCTTCCTCGGCCCGATCCTCGCGATCACGGGGGCTGGTATGGCGAAATACCGTGCGCTCTGGGGTGGGGGGCTTTTGCTGGTGTCGGCGGTGATGATGTATGCCGCCTTTGGCTTTAACTTTGCCACCATGTTCCCAATCGGCATGGCAGGTGTTGGCGGGATCCTCGCGATTGCAGCGGGTAAGCCAGACGAAGAAAAGGCGCACTTTTAAGCGCGCCTTTCCAAATTCTTAGAATGTTTTGATTACCGCAGGTCTGGCGGTGTCGCTTCAACGGTGAGATCAGCGATGATCTGGTCAAGAGCAATGGTCTCGGTCTTGTTTTCACCCAGACGGCGGGCGGAAACGGTGCGTTCCTCGACCTCACGTGCGCCGATGGCGAGGATGACAGGCACCTTGCCAAGGCTGTGTTCACGGACCTTGTAGTTGATCTTTTCGTTGCGGGTGTCGGCCTCAGCGCGGATGCCACGTGCCTGCAGCGCCTCAACGACCTCAGCCACGTAACCGTCCGCATCCGACACGATCGACGCCACAACAACCTGACGCGGCGCCAGCCAGAACGGCAGTTTGCCTGCGTGCTCTTCGATCAGAATACCGATGAAGCGTTCGAACGATCCCAAAACCGCGCGGTGCAGCATGACGGGGCGATGTTTGTCGCCGTCAGTGCCAACGTAAACCGCATCCAGACGCTCTGGTAGGTTGGGGTCAACCTGCAGGGTGCCGCACTGCCAATCACGACCAATCGCGTCGGTCAGAACGAATTCCAACTTCGGACCATAGAACGCGCCTTCGCCTTCTTGGATTTCGTAGTTGTAGCCTGCAGCCTTACACGCATCACCCAAAGCGGCCTCTACACGATCCCAGCTCTCGTCCGAACCAACACGTTTTTCAGGACGGGTAGAGAGTTTGATCTTCCAATTGTGGAAGCCAAGGTCCGCGTAAATCCCAGCGAGGAAGTCGATGAATTTCTTCGTTTCGGCTTCGATCTGGTCGTCGGTGCAGAAGATGTGCGCGTCGTCTTGGGTAAAGCCACGCACACGCATGATCCCGTGCAGAGCGCCCGAGGGTTCATAACGGTTGCACGATCCAAACTCGGCCATACGCAGCGGCAGGTCACGGTAGGATTTCAGACCGTGGTTGAACACCTGGACGTGGCAAGGGCAGTTCATCGGCTTCAGCGCGTTGACGGTTTTTTCACGGGCATGATCTTCGTCGACTTCAACGATGAACATGTTTTCTTGGTAGTTTTCCCAGTGACCCGAGGCTTCCCACAGTTTGCGGTTCACGACCTGCGGGGTGTTCACCTCGACATAACCGTCACGGCGTTGCTGGCGACGCATGTAGTCCTGCAGCGTGGTGTAGATGGTCCAGCCGTTCGGGTGCCAGAACACCTGACCCGGTGCCTCTTCCTGCATGTGGTAGAGGTCCATTTCTTTGCCGAGCTTGCGGTGATCCCGCTTTGCCGCTTCCTCAAGCATGTTGAGGTGCGCCTTGAGGTCGTTGCGGTTTTTGAACGCGATACCGTAGATACGCTGCAACATCGGACGCGAGCTATCGCCGAGCCAATATGCACCTGCCACGTGGGTCAGTTTGAACGCATCAGCGGGAACCTGACCCGTGTTTTGCAGGTGCGGACCACGGCAGAGGTCCTGCCAGTCGCCGTGCCAATACATCCGCAGGTCTTGGCCTTCGGGGATGCGGTTCACCAGTTCGACCTTATAGGGCTCGTTGGTGTCCTCATAATGTTTGATCGCGCGGGCGCGGTCCCACACTTCGGTCTTTACCTCTTCGCGTGCGTTGATGATCTCTTTCATCTTCGCTTCGATTTCGCCGAGGTCTTCGGGGGTAAACGGCTCTTCGCGGTCGAAGTCATAGAACCAGCCGTAATCGCGAACGGGGCCGATGGTCACTTTGACATCTGGCCAGATCGCCTGAACAGCGCGGGCCATGATGTGAGCGAGGTCGTGACGGATCAGTTCCAGTGCAGGTTCATCGTCCTGCATGGTGTTGATCGCAACAGTTGCGTCCTCGTTGATCGGCCACTGAAGATCCCAATGCGCACCGTTCACAGTGGCAGAGATGGCCTTTTTAGCCAGCGAAGGGGCAATAGATGCCGCGACTTCAGCAGGAGTTACGCCTGCATCATAAGAACGCGAATTGCCATCGGGGAAGGTAAGGGAAATCTGGCTCATAGCCGTCTCCTCGTCAGTTTGGCGCCCACGGAACGCCCGGTTGCGGGTATATGGTTCGAGCCGCGTTTTGATCCTCGATTGATGACACGTCAAGCCCGCAGGCTTGCCATTCTGGGTCATCGGGGCAAATGTGGCGAAAAAATCAAAGAGAGAACCGACATGACCGAGTATCTGACCACCCCAGAGGGCCGCCGCATCGCCTATAACCTTACCAAAGGTCGCGCGCCCTATGTCGTGTTTTGCGGTGGTCTAAAGTCCGACATGGAAGGAACCAAGGCGCTCGCTCTTGAGGAATGGGCCAAGGCATCGGGGCAGGGGTTCTTGCGGTTCGACTATTCTGGCCACGGCATCAGCGATGGTGACTTCGAGGACGGCTGCATTGGTGATTGGTTCGAAGACGCCAGCGCCGCGATCGACTTGATCGACGGTCAGGTCGTCTTGGTCGGCTCCTCTATGGGTGGCTGGGTGTCGCTGCTCTTGTCCCGCGAACGCGCGGATAAGGTTGCGGGTCTGGTCACAATCGCAGGTGCGCCCGACTTTACCGAGGACGGCTATTGGGCGGGGTTCTCTGACGCAGAACGCGAAACCATCATGACCAAAGGCCGCATCGAAATCCCGAACGAATATGTTGAGCCCTATGTCATCACCCGCCGCTTGATCGAGGATGGCCGCACGCGCCTGATCTTGCGCAGCCCGCTGACATTCCCGTTCCCTGCGCGCATTCTGCAAGGCAGCGCGGATGATGTAGTCACGCAGGATGTGGCCGAACGCCTTTTTGCACATGCGCAGGGCGACGATATCCAACTGACCGTCATCAAAGGCGCGGACCATCGGTTCTCTGATCCGACCTGTCTGGCGCTGATCGAAAAGTCGGTTTGTGATATTTTGGAACGTATCGGCTAAATTGTGATCCTTTGCCCTCTTCCCTCACAGGGAGAGTTGCGCCATGATGCGGTTAAGACGGGTGAAAACATCCGCGAAAGACTGACGCAGGCAATTCCGCGGATGACGCGGGGGCAGGACACCAATGACCGAACCAATGGTTCTTTTACCCGGCATTTTGTCGGATATCAGACTGTTTTTACCGCAGCTTACGGCATTAGGCCGAGAGCGCCCCGTGATGGTCGCGCCGACCTGCCAAGGCGAGCGGATTGACGAAATCGCATCGAACCTCTTGCCCGGTTTGCCTCAGAAGTTTGCCCTCGCGGGGCATGGATTTGGCGGCATGGTCGCGATGGAGATTTTGCGCCGCGCACCTGAGCGGGTTACGCGGGTCGCGCTGATCTCAACCTCGCCTTTGCCTGAGACGCCACAGGATTCCGCCGAAAGGGAACTGCGGATCGTGGGCGCGCGGGCAGGGCGGTTTGAGGATATCTTGGCCAAAGAAGTCCCGATGGACGCCATCGGTGCCGCCCATCGCAAGGACATTTGGGGCAAGTTGCAAACCATGGGTAAAGCGGGTGGGGCAGAGACCTATGTTCGCCAATGCCGCGCCATGCAGCGCCGCCGCGATCAACAAAGCACCCTGCGTCGCATCAAACAGCCTGCGCTTTTGATCTGCGGGGCAGAGGACACCGTTTTCCCCGTCAAACGCCACGAATTTATGGCGCAGCTGATCCCCTACGCGCAACTTGCTGTGCTGCCAGGTGTTGGTCATTTGCCGAGCCTAGAGGCCCCCGCCGCCTTTGGGGAAACCCTGCGGTCGTGGATGAAGCAGCCCTTGGTTCTGCAGTAAGGGGGAGGGCGCTGCCCTCTTGGCCTGCGGCCAATTCACCCGGGATATTTACAGCACAAAGGCAGCAAAAAGGGGCCCTGAGGCCCCTTTGTTCGTTTAGCCGTTAACCGCGACGACCTTGGGTTTCGCGGGCGCCGTTCCAGCATTCGCGTCGATAAAGTCGAGCACGAGCGGGCGGATGTTGTTGCGCCAGCTGCCGCCAGCAAAGATACCGTAGTGACCTGCACCCGGTTCAACGTGCCAAGCTTTTTTCTCGTCCGGCAGGTTGGTCAGGAGGTCCAACGCCGCCTTGCACTGACCGGGTGCCGAGATGTCGTCCTCTTCGCCTTCGACAGTTTTCACAGCAACGGTCGTGATCTTTGAGATGTCGACCTTATGGCCGTTCACTGTGAACGCGTTGCGGGCGATGTCGCGGTTTTTGAACACGCGCTCAACGGTCGACAGATAGAACTCTGCCGTCATATCCATCACGGCGAGGTATTCGTCGTAGAATACGTTGTGTTTGTCGTGGTCCGAAGACTCGCCCTTGGCGACGCGGAAAATCTGGTTCTGGAATGCTTCGGCGTGGGTTTGACCGTTCATCGAGATGAACGAAGCCAATTGCAGAAGGCCCGGATAGACCTTGCGGCCTACGCCTGCGTATTTAAAGCCAACGCGCTGGATCATTGTCTGTTCCAACTGGCCCATGGTAACTGAATGGCCAAAGTCGGTCACTTCGGTCGGGGCAGCGCTGGGGTCAACTGGGCCACCGATCAGTGTGAGGGTCTTTGGCTGCGCCTTGGGGTCCAACTCCGCCAGATAGGCGGTCGCGGCCAAGGTCAAGGGAACGGGTTGGCAAACGGCGATCACGTTAATGTCGCTGCCCAAGTGTTTCATGAAATCGACGAGGTAGAGGGTGTAATCCTCAACGTCGAACTTGCCTTCGCTGACAGGAATGTCGCGGGCGTTGTGCCAATCGGTGGTGTAAACCTCGCAGTCGGGCAGGAGGCTCATCACGGTTTTGCGCAGGAGGGTCGCGTAGTGGCCGGACATCGGTGCTACGAGCAGGACACGACGTTTCATCGGCTTGCGACCTGCGACCTTGAAGTGCACGAGATCGCCAAAGGGACGTTCGATGACCTTTTGCACCTGAACGATGTGGTCTTTGCCGTCGCCCGTCTGAACCGAAGGAATACCCCAATCGGGTTTCGCAACCATGCGAGAGAAGGTCCGTTCAGTCACTTCGCCCCACGCGCCGAGCCATTCGACCATTGGATTGGAGGTCGCGGCCAATGCTGGATACGCGGCAAATGCACGCGCTGTCGCACCTAACCACTGATTAGTGTTACGAACGCTTTCCATAAGGTCGTAAGTGTACATATACTTCACTTGTAACGTCTCCTGTTCGCGGAACGATGCAGCCAATGCAACGTCCCCAAACTCTGCAGACAGGGCGATGCTGCATGTGCGAAGGTTAAGGGGAGGACGCACATATGACAACTAATGATTTGGTCGAAGATGCCGCAGGGCATCCGCAGCTCGCGAAACTCGAACAAAACATGGCGCGGATTGAGGCTTTGACGCAGCGCGTTATGGCCGCTTTCGCCCACAAACGTCATGTGCCAGAGGCATTACAAGGTCCGTCGCAAGAGCTCTATATGAAAGCGGCGATGGCCTATTGGAACGAGGCGGCCGCGAATCCAGCAAAGCTGTTTGAGCAACAGATCGCCTATTGGGGCAAAACGCTGACCCATTTTGCAGAGGCTCAGGCGGCCTTGGCAAAGGGCACGTTGGAAGCGCCAGAGGATCACACGCCCGATGATCGGCGGTTCAGCAACCCGATGTGGAAGACGAACCCCTATTTCAACATGATCAAGCAGCAATACCTGATCAACTCCGAGGCTCTGGCGAAGGGTGTCGAAGAGATTGAGGGGATTTCTGACCTTGAACGCAAACGTCTGAAGTATTTCGGCGCGCAGGTCGTCGACATGATGTGCCCGACCAATTTCCTGCCCACCAACCCCGACGCGCTGGAACGCGCAATCGAAACCGAAGGGCAGAGCCTGATCGACGGGCTGGAAAACCTCGTGCGTGACCTCGAAGCGCATGACGGTGAACTGGTTGTGTCGCTCGCGGATGGGTCTGCCTTTAAACTGGGCGAAAATATTGGGACCAGCAAAGGCGAGGTTGTATTCCGCAACCATATGTTCGAACTGATCCAATACACGCCAACGACCGATCAGGTGCGTGATATTCCGATTGTTCTGTTTCCGCCGTGGATCAACAAATTCTACATCCTCGACCTCAAGGAAAAGAACAGCCTTGTGAAATGGATCGTGGATCAAGGCTACACGCTGTTCATCGTCTCTTGGGTCAACCCTGGTCCTGCCATGCGCGATACGGGCCTGAACGACTATATCGAGGACGGCTACCGCACGGCGATGCGTGAGGTGAAATCCATCTGCGGTACCGAGTCGATCAATGCGGTGGGTTACTGCATCGCCGGCACCACATTGTCGCTGACGCTGTCGCGGATGAAACAGCAGGGGGATACCTCGGTCAGCTCTGCGACCTTCTTTACCACGCTGACGGATTTCTCGGATCAGGGTGAGTTTAGCGTCTTCCTCACCGACGACTTTGTTGACGGGATCGAGGCCGAGGTGAACCGCACGGGCGTGCTCGAGTCCTTCTATATGGCGCGCACCTTTAGCTACCTGCGCTCACGTGACCTGATCTATCAGCCCGCGATCAAGAGCTACATGATGGGTGAAACCCCACCAGCCTTTGACCTGCTGTATTGGAACGGGGACGGCACGAACTTGCCCGCGAAGATGGCCGTCGAATACCTGCGTGGCCTCTATCAAAAGAACAAATTTGCGGATGGCGGGTTTGAACTCGCTGGCGACTTGCTGAAAATCGACGAGGTGGATGTGCCGCTCTGTGCGATTGCGTGTGAAACTGATCATATCGCTGCGTGGCATGCGTCATATGCTGGTGTGCAGCAGATGGGATCGACGGATAAGACCTTTATCCTGTCAGAGAGCGGTCACATCGCGGGCATCGTGAATCCTCCCTCCAAAGGCAAATACGGACACTACACCAACCCCGACATGTCAGGCCCTGCGGAGGCGTGGAAAGCGGCCGCTGTGCGCAATGACGGATCGTGGTGGCCACGGTGGGGCGCGTGGCTCGCTGAACGGTCGGGCGAGATGGTTCCCGCCAGAACGCCGGGTGATTCGACTCATCCAGTGCTCTGTTCGGCCCCTGGAACTTACGTAGCGGCAGCACCACCAGAGGGGGAATAACCCTCTGGTGGGGTCTAACCTACTGATTTTGCTGTGTCGCAGAAATTTCATATGCTGCGGTGCAGAAAAAACTTGAAATGCTGCGGTGCAGCATGCATATTATTGGTAAGACAAATGACCAGCGGCAAGCGCCGCATGTACCATGAAAGGTATTACCGATGACTGCTACTCCTGACTTCACCGCTGTATTCAAAGACATGATGGGCGCATTCCCGATCGACACCAAATCGATGGAAGACGCTTACAAATCGCAAACCACTCTGGCTGAAAAAATGTCGGCTGTTGCGATCGACGCTGCTCAGAAATCGACCGAACTGTCGGCAAAATGGGCTCAAGACACTCTGGCAAAACTGACCGAGCTGTCGACCGTTAAAGCAGAGCCTGCTGACTACGCAAAATCGGTTACCGATTTCGCTTCGACCGCTGCTGAAGCTGCTGCAGAGCACATGGCTGCTTTCGCTGAAATCGCGAAAAAAGTTCAGACAGACACTCTGGAACTGATGATGGCTGCTGGCAAAACCGCTCAGGAAGACCTGACCGCTGCTGCTAAAAAAGCAACCACCGAAGTTACTGCTGCTGCGAAAAAAGCTGCTGCGAAGTAATTCGACTTACCGACTTAATCCTCCTCCCTTTAGGTCGGAATTGATGGGCGAGCTGTGAAAACAGCTCGCCCTTTCTTTATTCTTTCTTTTTAATCAGATGCAGCATAGGCTCGCTGCATTGCCGCAAACGTTCGGGGAGGGACCCGTGGCCGAAACAAACAAACCACTGCTCATCAAACGGTACGCAAGCCGCCGCCTCTACAATACTGAAACAAGCGACTACGTGACGCTTGAGGATATCGCGCTGTTCATTCGTGAAGGCCGTGAAGTTCAGATTGTAGATCTGAAGTCTGGGGATGATCTGACTCGTCAGTATCTCCTTCAGATCATTGCAGAACATGAAAGCCGCGGGGAAAGCGTGCTTCCGGTGGATGTGCTCACCGATCTGGTGCGCAGCTACACGACCCAAGCGACTTCTGTGGTGCCACAGTTCCTCGCTGCGTCGTTCGAAATGCTCCGTCAGAGCCAGTCGTCGATGATGGAAAAGATGACCAAATCGCAGCCCTCGATGCCCGCTATTCCGGGGCTAGAGGCGATGCAGGCGCAGCAAGCCGCATTCTTTAAGGCGATGACAGGTGGTCTGGTCGGATCATCTGGCCCCGAAAAAGAAGAAGAGCCCAAAGGCGGCGACGACCTCGATACGATCAAAAAACAACTTGCCGAGCTTCAGGACAAACTGTCCAAAATTGGTAAGTAATCTACGAAAGCCGCCTCTGTGCTGACCGATCTCACGATTTTAATTGTGACGGTCCTCGCGGGGGCGGTTTTGTTTTACCCAAGGCTCAGACGCGCAACCGGGTGGCGGGCCACGGTCACGCCGTTGGCTTCTATCATCGGTAGCGGGTTTCTGGTCCTCGGTCCTGTTCTCGACGACAGTTTCGGCGCCTTTGCCCCCGTTGTGATGCTTGGCCTCTGCGCTGTGGCCTATGCCTTTGGCGGTGCGATCCGCGCGAACATCCACGACATCGACGCAAACCCTGACCGCGGCCGTGGCATTGCGCGGCTCGAAACCGTGGCTTCTTGGCTGCTCGCGGGTGCCTATTTCATCTCGGTCGCCTACTACCTGAACCTCTTTGGCGCCTTCGCCGCGACCCTGACCCCGTGGAGCGGCGCCATGCCCGCACGGATCATCACGACCGTCACCTATGCGGTCATCCTCATAGTCGGCTGGGTCTATGGATTTCACGCGATGGAACGGATGGAGCAAGCCTCCGTCACCCTCAAACTCGCGATCATCGCAGGCTTGCTCGCAGGTTTGGCGGTGCATTTCACGGACCAAGCGATTGCGGGCGGTTTGGTCATAAACCCCGTGACCGTCTCAGGCTGGGGCGCTGTTACTTTGGCCTTTGGCCTGATCGTTACGGTCCAAGGTTTCGAAACCTCGCGCTACCTCGGTGATACGTATTCCGCCGATATGCGGGTGCGATCGATGCGGTGGGCGCAGCTGATTTCCGCCGCTATCTATATGATTTACATATGCCTTCTGGTGTATCTCTTCCCCGCAGGCCATGTGCCTTTGTCCGAAACGGCAGTGATCGACATGATGGCCATCGTTGCGCCCGTTTTGCCACCGCTTCTGATCGTCGCGGCCCTGTCGGCCCAGTTCAGCGCGGCTGTGGCGGATACGGGCGGATCGGGCGGATTGGTGACGGAACTGACCAAAGGGCGGCTCGGTACGGGGCAATCCTATGCGCTGCTGGTCGCCGTGGGATTGGCGCTGACATGGGGCGCGGATGTATTTGCCATCATCGCCTACGCCAGCCGCGCCTTTGCCGCCTATTACGCCGTCCAAGCTGCCATCGCCGCACAGCGTGGGCGACCGATCTATTGGGCGCTGGCGGTTTTGGGTGCGGGCATCGCGATCTTTGGTCGATCCGTCGAAGGCTAATCATTCGCCGTTGCGGCATCGCGGTTGACCCCCTAGCGTAGCCGCAGCGAACAGGAGGCCGGTTCATGGCACCATCATCAGGTCGAATTACCCTCTGGGGCGTTGAGGTCTTTGTCGCCACCGCGCAAGAGGCCTCCATCTCGGCGGCGGCACGGCGGTTGGGATCGTCCGCCGCGACGGTGAGCCAGCAGTTGACCAATTTGGAAACCAGCATTGGCGCGGTCCTGTTGAACCGCAACGAACGGCCTATCACGCTGACTTCTGCGGGCGAGAAATTCCTCCGCCGCGCCAATGCCATTCTGAACGAGGCCGATCAGGCGCGGTTGGAACTGTCTGGTGACAATTCAGGGCTGACGCGGCTCCGCCTCGGGATGATCGAGGATTTTGAGACCGACGTGACGCCGCGTCTCTTGGGTGAGATTGCCGATGTTCTGAAATCCTGCCAGTTCCTGCTAGAGACGGGTCCATCGCATCAGTTGCATGACCTACTGGACGCGCGGGCGCTCGATATGATCGTGGCGGCGGACTTGCCGACGATGACCGAAGGGCTGGAGCGTCACGCGCTCATGCAAGAACCCTTTGTCATCGCAGCGCCCAAAGGGGCCATGGATCTGGCCGCGCCGCTGTCTGATCTGCGCCGTTTGCCGATGATCCAATACACCACACGCCATTTCATGGGGCAGGTGATTGCCGCGCATTTGGCACGCGAGAATTTCCCGCTGGCCCATCGGTTCGAGTTGGACAGTTACCACGCGATCCTTGCGATGGTTGCGGGCGGGGCGGGATGGTCGATCCTGACGCCGATGGCGTGGCTTCGGGCAGAACGGGTGCATGATCAGCTCGACCTGATCCCGCTGCCCTTCGCGCCACTGTCGCGCCAGATTGCCCTGACCGCACGGCGCGGGGCATTGTCGGACACACCGACCCAAGTGGCAAACAGGTTGCGCCCGTTGATCGACGATTTGATCGTCGGTCCTGCGGTTACCGCCTATCCGTGGCTCAAGGGGCAGCTCACCACGCTCTAGTGGAAATCGCGGCTTTTGGGGATGACGCGGACGTTGCGCGGGTGACGGGCGGCGCCTGCGGGAATGGGTTTTGTGACCTCATCCGCGCGGGCCATCGGGGGTGCCATCGCCTCGGGCGCCAATCGCAAAAGCGCATCCGACCGATCCTCTAGGTGCTGCGCCACAACGTGGATGATGTCGCCCTCGCGCTGGATATACCCTTCGACGGACAAGAGCCGAGACTGCATCACCACCTTGCGATAGGCCTCCATCATCTTGGGCCAAACGACGATATTGGCAACGCCAGTTTCATCCTCAATGGTGATAAAGCACACGCCCTTGGCCGATCCAGGTCTTTGACGGATCAGCACTAACCCCGCCAGTTTGACCTTTTGCCATGGGCGGGACTGCATCAGATCGCGGGTCGCGCCATAGCCCTTTTTCTTCATCCCTGCGCGTAAGAACCCCATCGGATGCGCCTTGAGCGACAGATGCAGCGTCTGATAATCCGCCACGACCTGTTCGCAATTGGGCATCTGGGGCAGGGCGACAGCGGGTTCGGCGCCTTCATCGCGCGTCTCGGCAAACAGTGGCAGATCGGGCGCGTCGCGGAGCGATTTTGCCTCCCAGAGGGCCTGCCTGCGGTCGATAAACAGCGACCGCATCGCGTCCGCCTCGGCCAGTTTGCGGATGTGGGCCGCGCTTATCCCAACCTCTTGGAGCGATTTCACATCCCGAAACGGTCTGTCACGCGCTGCTATCAGCCGCAAGGCCGCCGCCTGTGGAAACCCGCTGATCTGACGGAACCCCAACCGCAGCGCAAAGCCCCCGCTGACGGGTTCCAATGTGGTGTCCCAGTCCGAGTAATTCACATCGGGCGGGCGCACGATCACGCCGTGCTCGCGGGCATCACGCACCAGCTGCGCAGGGGCATAAAACCCCATCGGCTGCGCATTCAGCAAGGCCGCGCAAAAGGCTGCGGGGTAATGGCATTTCAGCCAACTCGACACATAGACCAACTGGGCAAAGCTCGCCGCGTGGCTTTCGGGAAACCCGTACTCGCCAAAGCCCTTGATCTGATCGAAACAACGGCGGGCGAATTCCTCGTCATAGCCGCGCGTCACCATCCGCCCGACCATCTTTTCTTCAAGCCGCCCAATGGTGCCACGGCTGCGGAAGGTCGCCATCGCCTTGCGCAGTTCATTGGCCTCGGCGGGCGAAAACTCTGCCGCTTCAATCGCGATCTTCATCGCCTGTTCCTGAAAGATCGGCACACCGAACGTCCGCCCAAGGATTTGGCGCAGTTCTTCGGGGTGATGGGGCGGCGCGGGGGACGGATAGATCACGGGTTCCTCACCGCTCCGCCGTCGCAAATAGGGATGCACCATGTCGCCCTGAATAGGCCCCGGCCGCACAATCGCGACCTGCACCACGAGGTCGTAAAATTCACGCGGCCGCAGTCGCGGCAGCATGTTGATCTGCGCACGGCTTTCCACCTGAAACACCCCGATGCTGTCCCCACGGCAGAGCATATCGTAGACCCTCGGGTCCTCTCTGGGCGTGGTGGCGAGGGTGAGGTGTTTTCCATAATGCGCTGAGATTAAATCGAAACACTTGCGGATGCAGGTCAACATACCAAGCGCGAGGATATCCACCTTGAGGATCCCCAGCGCATCAATGTCGTCCTTATCCCATTCGATGAAACTGCGATCCGCCATCGCGCCGTTGCCGATGGGAACGGTTTCGGTCAGGGGCCGTTCGGTCAGGATAAACCCACCCACATGCTGCGAGAGGTGACGTGGCATCCCGATCATCTGACGGGCGACGGTCAGCGTGCGACGCAACAGCGGGTCGCTCAAGTCCAATCCCGCTTCTGTGACGCGCTTTTCCTCGACGTCGGTGCCCCACGATCCCCAAACGGTTTTGGCGATGGCGCTGGTGACATCCTCGGACAGGCCCATGACCTTGCCCACCTCGCGGATGGCAGAGCGGGGGCGATAGTGGATCACCGTCCCACATAACCCCGCCCGATCCCGCCCGTATTTGGCGTAGATATGCTGGATCACTTCCTCGCGCCGTTCGTGTTCGAAATCGACGTCGATATCGGGCGGTTCCTTGCGTTCCTCAGAGATGAAACGTTCGAACAAAAGCTGGTGCTGCGCGGGGTCCACCGCCGTAATACCGAGCACATAACACACCGCCGAATTCGCCGCCGATCCGCGCCCCTGACACAGGATCGGCGGGCTGCTTTGATCACGGGCGAAACGGATGATGTCGTGAATAGTTAAAAAATACCGCGCAATATCGAGCTTTTCGATCATACGAAGTTCTTTTTGTATAACTTTGACCGTCTCATCGGGTATCCCGTCGGGATAGCGATCAGCGGCCCCTTTCCACGTCAATTGCTCTAGGTAGGCCTGCGGGCTTTGCCCCTCTGGCACGACCTCTTTGGGGTATTCATAGGACAGTTCGCGCAGGTCAAAACGGATGCTATCGGCCACCTCGCGGGTGGCGCGGATCGCGTGGGGCCATTCGGCAAACAGGCGGCACATCTCTGCGGGTGTTTTCAGGTGCCGTTCAGCGTTCGGCTCTAGCAGGTAGCCCGCATCGCTCAGCCGTCGTTTTTCACGGATGCAGGTCATCACATCCTGCAAGGGCCTACGGTCGGGCGCGTGATAGAGCACGTCATTGGTCGCAAGGATCGACAGCCCGTTGCGATCGGCCAGCGCGTCTAGATGGTTGATCCGTGCGCGATCTGCCCCGCGATAGAGGTAGGCCGCAGCGATATGGGTGATCTGCGGCACGCTGCGTTTGAGGTGCTTGAGCCGTGGTTCCCATGTGGTCAGGTCGTCGGGCGGGATCACAATCAGCCGCAGTCCCTCTGCCGCAGCGCGCAGGTCGGCCAGCGGAATGTCACAGGCCCCTTTATCCTGCCACGTGCCATCGGGCGTGTGGCGTTTGCCCTTGGACAAGAGCGTAGACAGGCGACCATAGCTGGCCCGATCCGTGGGATAGGCGAGGATCATATCGCCCTCGGTCAGCACAATCCGACAGCCGATCAGTGGGCGGATATGCGCCTTTTCCGCCTCCACATAGAACCGCACGACCCCTGCAAGCGTGTTGTGATCCGCCACGCCAAGCGCATCATAGCCGGCCTCCCACGCGGTCTGCACCAGATCGCAGGCCTCTGACGCGCCACGCAAAAAAGAAAAGCAGCTCGTGAGGCCCAGTTCCACATAGGCGCTGCGTGGATTGGGGGTGAAGTCGCTGTCGTCAGGCAGGCTCCGTTTCGGGTGATGGGGCGTAATGTCGGGCATCAGGCAAAGAGCCCATGCAGGAACCAGCGCGGCTCTGCCCCACGCAGATCGCCCAGCACACCCTCGCGGTAAATCCACAGGCGCAGGCCATGCTGATCCTCGACCTTGTAGTAATCGCGCAGTCGCGTGCCGGGTTTGTCGGCCCACCATTCGGGGGCAATCCGCTCTGGCCCGTCAAAGCGACCCACGCGGTGCACCTGCCGCCGCCAGACAAACTGGGCGGGCGGACCTTCGGGCACAGCATAGAGGACGCGGATTTCCTCGGGGTGTTCGAGCAGGCGAATGGGCCGCCGTGGATGGGTGGCGGCAGGGTCAGGGGTGCCCGCCATCGCAGGCCGCCACTGTTCCGAACGTTCGGGTATATGCCGTTCTAACGGGGCAGGACGCAGCACCCCACGCGGCCCAAACCGCGCGGTGAGACGGTCGATAGTCTGCGCGAGTTCGCTGCCATCCGTAGCGCGGCGATCCAGACGGTGCTGGAGTTTGCCCATCTGTTCGACAAAGGGCGCGGCGAGGGTGATCAGGTCAAACCCATAGCCAGGGTCGATGCGGTCCAGCTTTCCGTCAAAGAGTTTGGCCAGATGGGCGGCATCGCGGCTGGGCTGGCTGGTCGCGACCGTGACAGAGGACACATCCCCATCGGTGCGATACACGGTCAGCGTGATCCGCCGCGCGCCAAACCCTGCGGCCTCTAGATCGGCGCAGAGGTCTTGGGCCAGTTGGGGAATCCATTCCGTCGGATCTTGGACGGGTTCGGGCAGTCGGGCGTGAGTGATGAACCGAGGTGGATCATCTGGCGCATCCAGCGGCTCTGCCAATTTTCCCACCATCTGGTCGAGCCGCATCAGAGGGTTTTCCGCCAGCGGCGCACGGGCAAACCGACGGGCGAGAGGCACACGCGGCACCGCAATCAGATCACCGATGGTCTTTAGCCCCAGCCGATTGAGCAACAGCGTCGTGTCATCCGTGATCCGCAAGGCCCGCACGGGCAGGACGCTGATCTGTGTCTCTAGCTGATCAGGCGGGCAAACCGCTCGCACCGCGCCAAAGCGGGCCAACCCCCATGCCGCGCCGTGGGTCGGGGCAATCGCGCTCGCAGAGTTGAGACCGAGGCCCGCCAGACGGTCCTCGATCTGCAAGAGCATCGCGTCCTCTCCACCAAAGAGGTGAGCGCAGCCCGTGATGTCCATGACGATCCCATCGGCCCCATCCCGCGCGGTCCAAGGTGCCCACCGTCGTGACCAGAGCATCAGCCGTTCCAGCGCACGGGCATCGCTGTCCACATCCGCATGGTCGAGGTGCAGCGCAGGGCAGATCGCCCGCATATCGACAACGCGGGCACCGATATAGACGCCCGCGGCTTCGGCTGCGTGGTTGGTGGCATGGATCATCGCGCCCCGTGCGCTATCCACGGCCAAGGCGCAGGGCATATCCGCAGGCGGGCTATCGCCGCGCCGATCCGCCATGATCTGCCAACGGTCCATCGCAAAGCGGGGCAGGTGGAGGGACAGAATGCGCCGCCCCGATGGTTTCGGTTTGGCCCAGTCTGGCGCAGGGGTCTGTAGCCCCGTTTCCAACTGTTGCAGGGCGGCAGCGAGGTCCATGTCCCGTGATGACAGGCGGCTCACCCTTCAGCCTCCCTCCGCTGGTCGTCATAAGCGTCCGCCTCAACGCCGTGGTCAAAGGTTAGTCGGGTGCCATCATACTGCGCCACCCAGCGCCCCGTTTTGCCCCAGCGGGATCGGAATAAATCGGCCTCCCAGACGGGCGCACCGGGGGCGCGGCTATCCCACGGATGTTTGAGCGATTGCAGAGAGGCCACGCGCCAGCGATTGCGCGCCGCACTCAACCCCGCAGTAGCCGCCCGCCGAATGAGCCACGCGGGAATACGATGCGCCTCTGACCGCAAGGCCAGCCGTTTCGTGGCCGTAAAATCGAGGACGGCAGGATCACCCCAGACCTCGCCCAACACGGCGCCAAAGGCAGGGCAACGCAACCCTTCCTCCATCGCCCAGAGGACATCGACGGGGCGGTTGGCGTCCACATGGATGATCTCAATCGGGCGGGGCAATCCGCGCAGATGTGGACGGCCTGTTTCCTTGCGCGACAGGCGATCTTGAATCCACAGAACGGGTTTGGCCGTGTCCAGATGGGCCAGCACAAAACCCACCGCTGCTGCATCAATAGCGCGGGGGCTAAACACCTCTGACAGGGTGGCATCTTTGGGCGTTGGACGGGACATGGCAGACTCTTTGTTCTCTTTTTGTTCTACATCGAGTCGCCACCTTCCGTCAAATATCCTGATGGGCAGAGGGGCAAAGATCTGAAAATGCCTTGCCCTTGGAAAACGGCTAGGTAACGATCCGCCCATGACCCAAGATATGCGCCAAACGGCTACCCGAATTTTCAACGCAGGCGTCGCTGCCGCTGATCCCTTTATTGGCGTCCAAGGCGCATTGCCCGACACAGCCCCCGCGCTGATCCTGTCCGTCGGTAAGGCCGCCCGCCGTATGGCAGAGGCGGCGTTGGACCGTTTCGCGGGCGTGCCAACCATCGTGGTGACCAACGCTGAAAACGCGTCTCCGCTAGACGGCGCGACCGTGATCACCGCAGGCCACCCCGTCCCAGACGAGGGCGGTGCCGCTGGCGCGCGCGCCTTTATCGAGGCAATCCAATCCACCACGGGTCCCGTTCTGGTGCTCGTCTCTGGCGGTGGGTCGGCGCTGCTGCCTGCGCCTGCGGGGAACATCACGCTCGACGATAAGGCCGAGGTCAGCAGGCTCCTCTTGGCGTCGGGGGCGGATATTCGGACGATGAATCTGCTTCGTCAGCAACTATCCCTGATCAAAGGGGGCGGATTGGCGCGGCTTTGTGCGGGGCGCGACCTGCGGGCGCTGATCCTGTCGGATGTGGTGGGTGATGACCTCTCTACGATTGCCAGCGGGCCAACCGTTGCGCCTTTGGGCACACGCGCCGATGCGATTGCCGTATTGGAACGCCTGAACATCTGGGACCGTGTGGCGCAGTCGGTGCGCGATTGGCTCACCCGTTCTGACGCTGACCAGCCGATTGCAGAGGCGCGGAACATCCTGATCGGATCAAACGCCCAATCGGTCGCCGCAATGGCCGCAGAGGCTGGCGTGGCGTATGTCATTCCCACCGCCATCGAAGGGGACGTTGCCGATGCCGCCCGCGAAATCTGTGACGCGGCAGGAGAGGGCATCACCATTTGGGGCGGGGAAACGACCGTGACGCTCAAGGGCACAGGGCGCGGTGGCCGTAACCAAGAGCTTGCCCTGCGCATCGCGCTAGAGGCACAGGCACGGGGTTGGACCAACTGGACCTGCCTTCAAGGTGGATCGGACGGGCGCGATGGTCCGACTGACGCTGCGGGTGGTCTGGTCGATGAGGGCACGCTTGCGCGGATCGCGGCGGCGGGCAGTGATCTGGCGGCGCTCTTGGACAATAACGACAGCTACGCGGCACTGGGCCTTGCGGGGGATTTGTTGATGACAGGCGGCACAGGGACCAACGTCGCCGATCTGGGTGTCCTCATTCGATAAGAATTGAACAACCCTTCAATTT
This sequence comes from Aestuarium zhoushanense, assembly GCF_056431045.1. NCBI lineage: Bacteria > Pseudomonadati > Pseudomonadota > Alphaproteobacteria > Rhodobacterales > Paracoccaceae > Aestuarium > Aestuarium zhoushanense. Next base: position 146,197 of record NZ_JBWKMA010000012.1, on the reverse strand, counting down.
CTCTTGCCTCAACTCCGCTCTCGCCCGAAAGTGGTGCAAACAGAGACGGAGGACCTGATGAAAACGCGGATCGCTTTGCTGCGGCAGATGGGGAATGCACGCCCCTATGCAGAGACAAAACCCATTGAAATCGTTGAGGCAGAGCTGTCTGAACCTGGCAGTGGGGAACTCCTGATCAAAATGGCGGCGGCGGGGCTGTGCCACTCTGACCTTTCCGTCATCAACGGCGACCGTCCGCGCGATATGCCTGTGGCGCTGGGGCATGAGGCCTCTGGTGTGGTTGAAGCTGTCGGCCCGAACGTCACCCGCTTTGCCAAGGGCGATCACGTGGTTCTGGTCTTTGCGCCCTCCTGTGGTCACTGCGTGCCCTGCGCCGAAGGCCGTCCTGCGCTCTGCATTCCTGCGGCGGCAGCGGCGGGCAAGGGCAGCCTGATCGGGGGTGACAAACGGATCAGCCACGAAGGTCACACTGTGAACCACCATGTCGGCGTCTCAGCGTTTTCAGACTACGCCGTGGTGTCCGAGGCGTCTTGTGTGAAAATCGACAAAGACATCCCGCTGGATCGTGCAGCGCTCTTGGGCTGTGCGGTGTTGACGGGCGTTGGCGCTGTGCTGAACTCTGGCAACCTGCGGGCAGGGCAGACCTGCGCGGTGGTGGGCTTGGGCGGCGTTGGCCTTGCCGCGCTCTTGGGCGCGATTGCGGGTGGGGCGCGTGAAGTCATTGCGGTTGACCTAGCCGCCGACAAACGCGCCTTTGCAATGGAACTGGGCGCGACTGCCGCAATTGACCCGTCCGAGGAAGGCGCAGTTCAAAAACTGCGCGATATGACAGACGGTGGTGTCGATCTCGCGGTCGAGGTGGCGGGTGCGGTGCCTGCGTTGAAATACGCCTATGACGTGACGCGCCGTGGTGGGACGACTGTCACCGCTGGCCTGCCGAACCCGCAGCACGAGCTGAAAATTCCTGCCGTGTCGCTGACCGCAAACGAACAAACGCTCAAGGGGTCTTATGTGGGATCATGCGTGCCGCTGCGGGATATTCCGCGCTTTGCGTCTATGATGATGCGGGGGCAGTTGCCGATTGAAAAGCTGATGACCCACCAGATCAAGCTTGAGGACATCAACGAGGGCTTTGATCGTTTGGCCGAAGGGGCCGCGATCCGTCAGGTTGTCGTGTTTGACTGACCTCTAAAAGTCTTGCGCCCGCTGTTGAGGGCGGGCGCAAGTTGCGTTTAGGTTTTGAAGATCCGGTAGATCGCTGGGATCACCAGAACCGTCAGGGCGGTTGAGGACAACAACCCGAACAAGAGCGAGATCGCGAGACCTTGGAAGATCGGGTCAACGAGGATCACCGCCGCGCCGATCATCGCCGCAAGCGCGGTCAGAAGGATCGGTTTGAAACGGGTCGCGCCTGCTTCGATCAGAATGTCCACGGTCACTTCGCCGTCGTCATTGGCGTTGCGGATAAAGTCCACCAGTAGGATAGAGTTCCGCACGATAATCCCCGCAAGCGCGATGAAACCAATCATCGAGGTCGCCGAGAAGGGCGCGCCGAACAGCCAGTGACCACCCATAATGCCAAGGAACGTCAGCGGCACTGGGGTCAGGATCACCAGCGGCAGACGGAAGCTGCCGAACTGAGCCACGACGAGGATATAAATCCCCAAGAGAGCCACACCAAAAGCAGCGCCCATGTCGCGGAAGGTGACCCATGTCACTTCCCATTCACCATCCCAAAGGATGACGGGGGTGTCAGTTTCGGACGGCTGACCGTTCAGGCTGATCTCGGGCTTCATGCCTTCGGGCCAGTCCATCGCGTCCAGACGTTCCTGCACGGCGAGCATACCATACAGAGGTGCCTCATAATCGCCCGCCATTTCTGCCATGACCATGATGGTGTCACGACCGTTGTGGCGGAAGATCGGGAACGACGCGCGTTCTTCGGTGATCTGCACAACGTCACCCAGTTCGACCACGCCACGACCACCGGGCAGGGCATTTGCCGGAACCGGAGTAGAGAGCGCCATCGCGTCCAGAGTGTTGTCGCCGTGGTCACGTGTCATCACGATCGGCAGCGGACGGCGGCCTTCGCCACGGTGGGAATAGCCCACAATCGACGATCCGTTCAGGAGTTGCAGCGTTTGTGTGACGTCGCTTTCCAGCACGTTGTAGAAATCGAGGTCAGAGGTCATCAGTTCTGCCCGCAGACGACGCGGCTGGACGCCGTAGTTGTTGTCTACGTCCACGACAAAGTCGATGTCCTCAAACGCGGCGCGAACCTTTTCAGCAACTTCGCGACGGGTGTCAGCATCAGGGCCGTAGACCTCTGCCAAGAGGGTCGCGATCACTGGCGGACCCGGAGGGGGTTCGACCGCTTTGACGACCGTGCCTTCGGGCAGGTTCAGCGTGGCAAGGCGTGCGCGCAGGTCCAGTGCGATCTCGTGGCTGGTGCGGTCACGTTCTGTTTTCGGCAGAAGGTTCAGCTGCACCTCGCCCATCTCTGGGTTTTGACGGAGGTAGTAGTGACGCACGAGGCCGTTAAAGTTGAACGGTGCCGCAGTGCCCGCGTGGGTCTGGGCCGAAATCACCTCGGGCATATCCATCGCGATACGTGCAGCGGCTTGGGCAACGGCATCGGTGGCCTCAACGCTCGACCCTTCGGGTAGGTCGATCATGATCGCCAGTTCCGATTTGTTGTCGAACGGTAGAAGCTTAACCGTCACGTCCTTGGTATAGAGGAGGCCGAGCGACCCGAAGGACAGGACAACCACGACCAAGAGGAAGATCAGCGACGATTTCTTACCCGACAACAGCGGACGCGCGATGCGGTCATACATGCGACCGAGTTTGCCACCGGGGAAGCCATGCCCATCATCGTGGTGCAGGTCAGCGCGGCCCGCGATTTTCAGCATCAGCCACGGGGTCAGGATCACCGCCACAAAGAACGAAAAGATCATCGCGGCAGAAGCGTTTGCTGGGATCGGGCTCATGTAGGGGCCCATCAGACCCGACACAAAGAGCATCGGCAGAAGGGCAACCACAACGGTCAGGGTCGCAACGATGGTCGGGTTGCCGACCTCAGCCACAGCCGCGATGGTCGCGCCAAAGCGGCTCTGCCCTGGTCGTTTCATCCCCCAGTGTCGGGCGATGTTTTCGATGACCACAATCGCGTCATCCACCAAGATCCCGATCGAGAAGATCAGCGCAAAGAGCGACACACGGTTGAGCGTATAGCCCATGATGTAAGCCGCAAAGAGCGTCAGGAGGATCGTCACAGGGATCACGATGGCGACCACGATGGCTTCGCGCCAACCGATGGCGAGCCAGACGAGGATCACGATAGAGATGGTCGCCAAAGCGAGGTGGAACAAAAGTTCGTTCGCTTTTTCGTCGGCGGTTTCACCGTAGTCGCGGGTGATTTCGATATCGACGGATTCAGGGATGAGTTTGCCGTGCATGCCCTCAATGCGATGCAGGATTTCCTCGGCCACGATCACAGCGTTCGATCCAGCCCGTTTCGCCAGAGCGAGGGTCACAGCGGGACGGCGGGTGACCTCACCATTTTCATCGCGGGTGAGGGTCGCGACATGGCGTTCGTCGATGTCATTAACCAGCGCCACATCGGCCACGTCACGGACATAGACCGTGCGACCGTCGCGGGTGGTGAGTTCAAGGTTGCCGATATCCGCAGGGGTGGTCAGCGTGCGACCAACGACTAGCCCGATCTGTTCGCCCCCATCGCGGAGCGTGCCCGCAGGAACCGCGCTGTTCGCGCTCTGCACTTTGCCCGCAAGCTGCTGGAGCGTCACACCGTAGAGCGCCAGTTTTTCGGGGTTCGGGGCAACGCGGATCGCCTCATCGGTTGCACCGATCAGATAGGTCAGGCCCACGTTTTCAATCGTTGCGGCTTCAACTTCGACCTCGCGGGCAATGCGGGTCAGGTCAGCGGCGGTGATGTCCTCATGGCCCTCAGCGGCGCTAAAGGTGACAGAGAGGATCGGCACGTCATTGATGCCACGGCCCACGACCATCGGCTGCGGGATGCCCACAGGGATACGGTCGAGGTTCGCCATGATTTTATCCCGCACGCGCAGGATCGCGGTGTCAGAGGGGATGCCGACCTCGAACCGCGCGGTGACCATCACGTGGTCGTCGCGGGTGTCAGAGTAGACGTGTTCGACGTTGTCGATGCCTTTGATGATCGTCTCAAGCGGTTCGGTGATGAGTTTCACCGCGTCTTCGGCCCGCAGGCCTTGGGCTTCGACGAAAATGTCGACGAGCGGCACAGAGATTTGCGGCTCTTCTTCGCGGGGCAGAGCGCCAAGGGCAATCAGTCCAACGGCGAGCGACGCCATCAGCAGAAGCGGTGTCAGCGGCGACAGCAAGAACATCCGGGTCAGGTGACCCGCAATGCCGAGGCTGCCTGTTTGGTTCGGATTACTCATGGTCAGTCACCACTACGTCGCCAGCATTCAGGCCAGTCAATATTTCAACCCACTCGACGCCGTCACGCAGCATCGTGCCACCCGGAACGACGGCTTTTTCGATGGTGTGGCCGTCATGTTCGACCGCAACGAAATCAATGCCGCCGATTTGGGTCACGGCAGTGGCAGGAACGATCAGCGCATCATGGGTGCCAACGGTCAGGCGCACGGGCACACGCAGGCCCACGAAGGTGTCAGAGAGGCCGTCGACCTCAACATCGGCCTCAACGCGACCGCCAGAGATTTGCGGGTAGATCTTGGCCAGGCGGCCTTCGATTTCACCGTCGGAACCGTCGATGGAAATTGGATCGCCTTGGGTCAGTGACAGGGCGTGGCGTTCGGGGATCGACAGACGCAGGAACACGCCGCCACCGCCGATGACCGCCACAGGTTCACCTGGGTTGATCACGGAACCCAGAGAGACAGGAACATCAAGGACGATACCCGTTTCAGGCGCGAGTACGCTGCCTTCTTCGATCTGGCGTTTGACGACCAGCTTTTCCGCCTCAGTCCCAGCGATTTCGCCGTTCAGAACGTCCACCGCCGTCTGCAGCCCTTCAAGGCGCTGCCCCGTGATAACGCCGTTTTCCGACAGTTGCTGACCACGTTCGAGGTCGGCCTGCGCAGTTGCGAGACGCGAGGCAAGAGCCTCAAGACGGGCGTCTAACGCCTCGACCTGCAACAGAAGTTTGTCGTCTTCGATGCGGGCGATGGCCTGACCAGAGGTGACCTGATCGCCTTCGCTCACCAGCAGCTCTGTGATGGTGCCCGGAATACGAGCCCGAGCCGGCACGCGGTCGCGGGTTTCGACGGTGCCGTAGACGGGCTTCCATTCCTGAACAGGCTCAGGGCGGAGGGTGATCGTGTCCGCCGCAGCGGTGAATCCGGTCGCAGCGATGCAGGCCGTGAGTAGGAGCGCGCGCATAGGGGCCTCTCTGGTTAAACATTTAATTTGCGACATATATAGACATGCTAATATAAAAGCCAAGCGATTCTTTGGCCCGTGTCCCAAACAGTTTGCCGCAGCCATATGAAAAGAGCGCAAACCGACCGTTCGGTTGCGCTCTGATCTGTTAAGATGTGGGGCGGGTTTAGACCGTTCGCAGTTTCGCGGTGGTCAGAGCCGAGAGTGCAACCATCACCGCAGCGGTGCCCAGCACCATCGGCAACCCGCCGATCTGATAGGTTAGTCCAGACAAGAGCGTCCCGATCAGACGCCCCAGCGAATTGGCCATGTAGTAAAACCCCACGTCCATCGTGACCCGCTCTGATTTCGTGAAAGCGAGGATCAGGTAGGAATGGAGCGAGGAGTTCACCGCGAATATCCCGCCAAAGGCCAAGAGCCCGATGACCAAGGTGATCGTCAGCCACAGTTGTGGGGCAGGCGAGAGGGCCACCGCGACCGTGAGCACAGCAGGCACGATGAACAGCGCCCATGCCCACGTGCGGGCCGCGCCGATGATCTCTGCCTCTGGGCGGGTGGCCGCGCGGAGGATGCGCGGGGTGGCGGCTTGAACCATGCCGTAGAGGATGATCCACGCGGCCATGAACACGCCGATGGTAAAGAACGCCGCGCGGTTGCCTGCCTCGGACCCGTCCGAGAGCACCGCGTAGAAATAGATCGGGATGCCTACGACGAACCATACGTCCCGTGCGCCGAACAATGTCACCCGTGCCGCAGAGAGCCAGTTCACGTTGTGCGATTTGGAAAAGACCTCAGAGAACTTTGCCCCTTTGCGGCCCTTGGGTAGGCCCGACGGCATAAACAGCGCAACTGCGATGAGGATGACGCCAAGGACAATCGCCATCGCCCAGATCGACGCCACAAACCCGAACGCAGCGAGGAGGGCGGCGCCCATGAGGAAGCCGACACCTTTGACCGCGTTCTTGGACCCTGTGAGGATCGCGACCCAGCGGAACAACCCACCATCGCCCGAAGGCGCGAGGAGTTTGACCGCGGACTTTGACGACATCTTGGCCAAGTCTTTGGCCACGCCCGATGCGCCTTGGACGCACATGACAAAGGCGACAGAGGCGGGGATCGACCAGCTCGAGTCCAATTGGGCCAGCGCGAGGAGGGCTACGACCTGAAGGCTCAGCCCTGCGTAGAGGGATGTCGTCAGGCCAAACCGCGCCGCGATCCAGCCCGCAGAGAGGTTCGTCACCATCCCTGCGACCTCATAGAGGATGAACAGATAGGCCAACTGCACGGGCGAAAAGCCGAGCGTGTGGAAGTGCAAGAGCACCAACATCCGCAAGGCACCGTCCGTCAGCATAAAGGCCCAATAGGCGGCAGTGACCGAGATATAGGCCGATAAACCCTCTGGTTTCTGGCTCACAGCGATGCCCCGACCATACGGGCCACGTCGACCAGACGATGCGCATAGCCCATTTCGTTGTCATACCACGCGTAGATTTTGACCTGCGTGCCGTTGATCACCATCGTCGACGGCGCATCAATGATCGAGGATCGAACGTCGTTCGTGTAATCGGTGGACACAAGCGGGCGTTCCTCATAGCCGAGGATGCCGTTCAGCGCGCCCTCGGAGGCTGCTTTGAACAGGGAGTTGACCTCTTCTGCGGTGGTTTCGCGCTCGACCTCGAACACGCAGTCAGTGAGCGAGGCGTTCAACAGTGGCACGCGGACGGCGTGACCGTTCAGGCGGCCTTTGAGTTCGGGATAGATTAGCGTGATCGCAGTCGCTGACCCTGTGGTCGTCGGTATTAGCGAATTGAGCGCAGAGCGGGCGCGGCGCAGATCCTTTGCGGGGCGGTCCACGATGGTTTGTGTGTTCGTGACATCATGGATCGTGGTGATCGACCCGTGTTTGATGCCGAGGTTTTCATGGATCACCTTCACCACAGGCGCTAGACAGTTCGTCGTACAGGACGCCGCCGTGACAATCTGATGGGTTGCCGCATCATAGGTGTCGTTGTTCACGCCATAAACGATGTTCGCTGTTGGGCCGTCTTTCACGGGGGCCGAGACGACGACCTTTTTCACGCCAGCGGCGAAATAGGGGGCAAGGGCGGCTTCGGATTTGAACACGCCCGTGCAGTCGATCACGACGTCTACACCGTCGAGAGGCAGTGCGCTCAGGTCCTTGGTCCCGATAAAGGGCAGGCGGGTGCCGTCGATGGTGACGCTGTCATCGTCGTAGGAAAACGCCGCGTTCCAGCGCCCATGCACGGTGTCAAACTCTAGCAGGTGCGCATGCATCTCTGTGTCGCCAACAGCATCGTTGATCCACGCGATCTTTGCGCCGCTCTCCAGCAGAGGTTTCAGAGCGAGTTTCCCGATGCGGCCAAGGCCGTTGAGTGCGTATGTGGTCATAGGTGATCCTCAGAGGTCTGGCGGCCAATGGTGTCCACGGCCTTTTGCAGCGCAATCCGATCAAGCGTTGTGATCGGGAGCGCGATGAATTGTTCGATGCGGTTACGAAGTGCCCCGTAAGCCTGCTGAAACGCGAGGCTTTTTTCGGCGTCGGTACCTGTAGCTTTGACAGGATCAGGCATCCCCCAGTGGCCGCTGATCGGCTGGCCGTCCCATGCGGGGCATTCCTCGTTCGCGGCCTGATTACAGACGGTAAACACGAAATCAAATGCGGGCGCATTAGGGCCCGTGAATTCGGACTTATGTTTGGACCGAAGGGCGCTGGTGTCATGCCCTTTGGCCCGCAGCGTGGCGATCGCAGTGGGGTTCAGGTCGGAATAGGGTTTGGTCCCTGCGGAATAGACATTGAACCGATCCCCACCCAAATCCCGCAGGATCGTTTCGGCAAAGATCGAACGAGCAGAGTTGCCCGTGCAGATAAAGAGCACGTTATAGGGGCGGCTCTGTGGCTTGGGCTTCGGGGTAAGGCAGAGATCAGGCCGACCACGGCAGCAGTCGACCAGCAGACCGTCAAACATCTGTTGAACGGTTGTCATATTGATGCAGTAGCGCAGGGAGGTGCCTGACCGCTCTTGGTCAATCAGACCAGCGGTTTGCAGGGCAGAGAGGTAGTTCGACAGCGTGCTGCCTTTGATCCCCAGCGCGTCCGAGATTTCCCCCGCAGGCACATGGTCGGGGTAACGGCGCATGAGTAATTGGAACACCGACAAGCGTTGCGGGTGGCCAAGGGTCGATAATAGGTCGGGAATCGCTGTTTTCATATTTCATGAATATATGAAATATGCCCTCCCGCAAAGTGAAGGTTTTGTAACAGCGATCCCCGTTACTCGTTAACGAGGGTGGAACACAAACGAACGCATCGACACAGCGCCAAGGTCAATGGCACCTGTCATAAAGGTCAGATCATCGCCCGCATCAGAGGCGCCCGCGATGGTCAGAGCAGGCAGGTAATGATCGACCGAAGGGTGCGCCATCCGCAGAAGCGACCCGAGTTTATTGGCATCGGCCAACCCGCCAAAGTCACGGTCGGTCAGCTTGGCCTCGAACAGGCTGTCGAATTCCGTTGCAAAGTCATGCACATGGCCGTCGAACCGCAGGGCACGCAGGTTATGCACCACGTTCCCAGAACCGAGGATCAACACACCGCGATCTCGCAAGTCGGACAGGGTTTTGCCGATCTCAAGCTGGTAGTCCAACCCTTTGCTCATATCGATTGAGACTTGGAACACGGGCACATCGGCCTCTGGGTAGAGGAATTTCAGCACGGTCCATGCGCCGTGGTCGAGGCCCCATGTGTCGTCCTCTTCGGCGTGGTGGCTGGCCAAGAGCGATACGACCTCACGGGCGAGGGCGGGATCACCCTGCGCAGGGTATTTTTCGGCATAGAGCGCATCGGGGAAGCCGTAGAAATCGTAGATCGTTTTGGGCAGAGCCGAGACATCGACCAGCGTCGTGCCTTTGGTCATCCAATGCGCGGATACTACGAGGATCGCCCGAGGGCGCGGCAGGTTGCGGCCTAATTCCGTCCACGAACGGCTGTATTCGGTATCCTCAATCGCGTTCATTGGGCTTCCATGACCGAGGAATACCACGGGCATACGGTCAGATGGGTCGAGCCGATCGCGGAGGGATTGGAGAGATGTAATCGTCGTCATTCGCGCATCCTTTTCATCTGCGGCGCCTGCGTCGGGCGCCGCCTCTGTCTAGGAGTGAGATAGGGCTTGATTATAATCAATGAAATGGCGACTTTGTGGATTGACTGTTACCGTTTTATTCCAAATGAGCCGATGATGGATATTACCGACGAACTCCGTGCCTTTGTGGCGACCGCGCAAACGGGATCATTCACGGCGGCGGCCGAGGCGCTGGGCGTGTCGAACCGTCTTACGTCGAAATACGTGGCCGAACTTGAGGCGCGGCTGGGTGTCCGTCTGTTCCAACGCACCACGCGCAGGGTGGGACTGACGCCCGCGGGCGAGGACCTCTTGGCCCGCGCGCCTGCGGTTTTGGATGACCTCGATGACCTCTTGGGTCAGGTGGCCGATGGGTCCAAGGGGCTGACGGGTGTGATCCGCATCTCTGCCCCTGTCACCTTTGGTGAGGTCTATGTGGGCGCAATGCTCGGGCGGTTCGCGCAGGCCAATCCGGCGCTGACGTTTGATCTGCGGCTGACGGACGACTTTGCCGATCTGGCGAGCGATGGGATCGATCTGGCGTTCCGCCTAGGGCAATCGCAGATGCTATCGCTGAAAACTCGCAAGCTGGGGGACTTTCGGTCGGTCCTTGTCGCCAGTCCCGCCTATATCGCAGAGCATGGAGCACCCAATCATCCCGCCGACCTGCATGCCCACGCCTGTATCGTCGACACCAACCGTCATCAGCCCAAACGCTGGCGGTTCTTTGAGGATGGCCGCGATGTTATCGCCAGTGTCCAAGGGCGGTTTCACGTCAACTCCGCCCGTGCCGCGACTGAACTTGCCGCATCGAACCTCGGGATCGCCTATGCGCCGCGCTTTGCCGTGCGGGATGCGCTGGCCGCTGGGCGGTTGGTGCCTGTGATGCAGGGGTATGATTGCGAAACGGGGCCACTGAGCGCGGTTTACCTAGAGGGACGGCAACTGCCGCGCAAAATCCGTGCGCTGATTGATTTTGCGGTGAATGATATCGGCGGGGCAGAAATCCTCTAGCGATTGGTGGAAATTCCCTGCGGCATCCGCTATGCGACCGCGATACTGACCCGATCTAGCAAGCAATGGCGAACCCCATGGTGGAGAACACAGCAAAATCAGCGGCCCGCCTGTCCGTGGCCCCGATGATGGAGTGGAAAAGTTTGCTGAAAAAAGGTAGTTATTGAATAATTAATTGCGCGATAGACTATCTTTTAGACGTTCTATTTATTATTTCATCTCGGCGAAATACACCACAGTCGGGCTTCATATTAACCTAGAATTTTTCTCATATGACATTGATCGCTTCGTTTGTTTTGCATGGGTGCCCAATCGTTATTGGCGACCTACTGCTTTCGCGAAGATCGGCAAACCATGCGGTAGATATACAGGTTCCAGCCGTTCTGGACATCAATCCGAAATTGGCTGACAATCACAAAATCTCGGTTGCCGGTCTCAGACAAAAAGTAAATCTCATTAGCGACAGTTTCTGTGTCGCATGGACTGGCAGCTACATTCAGGCGCGTGCGCTCATGAGGTATCTTCGAGAGGAAACTCAAGGTCAGATCATCAATGAGGAGCGCTACAATGAGATCCTCGATGCATATCCAGTTGAGGACATGAGCGACCTTGAGGTTCTCACCTACCTCTATGATCATGATAAAAAGAGGTTTTCTAGGAGAAACCGCAATTTACCTCATTTCGAGCTTGGGCATACCGTTGATGTCCAGCTGGGAGGTAGTGGGACCGAAGAATTCGTGCGGCAGTTTCCCTCGATGGAAGAGGCCGCATTTAGCGACGAAGCCCACCCTTTGTCACAGGCAGTTGGCCGCGCCGCGATGCTCTGCAATTCGTTCTGGGGGATGGAAGCGTTTCTCGGAGGCGGGTTGGGGCAAGGTTGGGGCGGCGGATTCGAAATTGCCTTCTTCCGACGAGGAAAATTCGAAAAGCTGTCCAACATCCTCTATTTTTACTGGGAGGCGCGACAGCTTCCTCAGGGAGGATTTGAACTCGAGCTCCTGCAGAGGTTCATGAAAGTCGATTACATAGGCACACAAATGAGAATATTTCTTTCTGACGGCAGCGGCGGAGAGTTCAAAGACAGTGTTTTTGTTGTTGGGCCAATGTTTGATGACGCGACCAATGTCGATGCGACCATGCGGGTCATATCTTATGAGTGGCTAAATTCATTTGTCAGGGTAGAATTGGTCGATGGATCCTCAGAGTTTTTGAGTACGGTCAATCGTTTTGGGGGAGAGTTTAGGCCAGTCAGGATCCAAACCGCGGCTAATACATACGAGATGGCCTTTCATGATAGCTATGTACAACAGCTGACGAATGCCATCGCAGCCAGGCTTGCGCAAAATCCGTGCGCTGATTGATTTCGCGGTGAATGACATCGGCGGGGCAGAAATCCTCTAGCGATTGGTGGAAATTCCCTGCGGCATCCGCTATGCGACCCCGATACTGACCCGATCTAGCAAGCAATGGCGAACCCCATGGTGGAGAACACAGCAAAATCAGCGGCCCGCCTGTCTGTGGCCCCGATGATGGAGTGGACGACGCGAGAGTGTCGCTATCTGCACCGTCTGCTGAGCCGTGAGACCTTGCTCTATACCGAGATGGTGACCGCGCCTGCGGTGATCAACGGGGATCGGGAAAAGCTATTAGGCTACCATGAGGCCGAACATCCTGTTGCGGTGCAGCTCGGTGGGTCCGATCCTGTGCAACTGGCCGAGGCGACCGCGATTTGCGGGGATTACGGCTATGACGAAGTGAACCTGAACTGCGGCTGTCCGTCGGACCGTGTGCAGTCGGGGGCCTTCGGCGCGGTACTGATGAAATCGCCCGATCTGGTGGCGGACTGCGTGGCGGCGATGATCGCGACATCGCCTGTTGAGGTCACGGTCAAGTGCCGCATTGGTGTCGACGAACAGGTGCCCCGCGACATCCTGCCAGAGTTCATCGAAAAGGTCAGTGCGGCGGGCGTGACCCGCTTTACCATCCATGCGCGGATGGCGTGGCTGCAGGGGCTATCGCCCAAGGAAAACCGCGATATTCCGCCGCTCGATTATGCTTTGGTCCACGAGATTAAAGCCGCTTATCCGCATCTGCATATTTCGATCAACGGTGGCATCGCGACCTTGGACGATGCCGTGGCGCAACTGGATCTTGGGTTGGATGGCGTGATGATCGGGCGGGCGGCCTATCATCAACCGACCGATATTTTGCAAATGGCAGATCAGCGGATTTACGGCAAAGAGGCGGGGCCTGACCCTGTGCAGGTCGTCCATGACATGCTGCCCTATATCGAAAATCACATCGCTGCGGGTGGACGTTTGAACCAAATCACCCGCCATATGCTCGGCCTCTTTGCGGGCAAGGCGGGGGCGCGGGGTTGGCGGCGGTATCTGTCGGAAAACGCGCATCTCGACGGCGCTGGGCCCAAGACGGTGATAGAGGCGCTTTCCTACGTGACGGGCGGCTGATACTGATCAGGGCAACATCATTTGGGAGGCCCTGATGGATAGCGTTCTGTTGATTGAAATGGCAGCTATTTTGCTGGTGATTGGTGCGCTTGCAGGTGTTTTGGCAGGTTTGTTGGGAGTCGGCGGCGGTGTCGTCCTTGTCCCCGGTTTTTACTACGCGTTTTCGTCGCTGGGGTATGAAACCCCGCAGCTGATGCAAATCTGTCTGGCGACCTCGCTCGCCACGATTATCGTCACCTCGGCCCGTTCGGTCATGTCGCACAACAAAAAGGGTGCGGTAGAGTGGGGTATCCTGAAAATCTGGGCACCGGGGATCGTGCTGGGCGCAATCGCAGGCAAGATGACAGTCTCGGCGCTGAACACGACCGTGTTGCAGTATATCTTTGGTGGATTGCTGGTGTTCATCGGCCTCTACATGACCTTTGGCAATAAGGATTTCCGCGTCGCGAATGAACTGCCTAAAGGTTTGAAAGGCCGCGTGTTTTCGCCCTTTGTGGGGTTCCTCTCGGTCCTCATGGGGATCGGTGGTGGGTCGTTCGGTGTGCCTTTGTTGACCATGTTTGGCGTGCCTGTGCACCGCGCTGTGGCGACGGCGGCGGGCTTTGGGTTCATCATCGCGGTGCCATCGGTGGCTGGGTTCCTGATGACCTCGCTGCCAGAAGGCGTCGCCCCGCCGTTTAGCATCGGTGCGGTCAATATTGCGGCCTTCCTCGTGGTGATTGCGATGACGACGTTTACCGCCCCCATTGGTGCTGCAATTGCGCATAAGACGGACGCAGGAAAGCTAAAGAAGTTCTTTGGCATGTTCCTGATCCTGATCGCGCTGAACATGCTGCGTAAGGCGATCATGTCATGATCGAAGGCGGTTTCATCCAGTTCGACGCTACGCCAGAAGTCACGGCTTGGGCAAAAGCCGCGAATGTGGCGGCGGATGCGGTTTTGTCTGATCCAGCGATGCAGGCGAAATGGTTGCGGCATGGTAAGACGTGGTTTGTGGGCGTGGATGTTTTGCCCAACGATGACACGGGGGCGATTGATGGCGTTCCCTTGCGCGGTCCGTGGGATGTAATGGTGCCCGAGATGCCGCTGCATCAGGGGCAACTGTCGGTGATTTATTCGGGCTACCCGCAAAAGGACGCGGATGAGACGGATAAGGCGCACCGTTATCGCAAGGCCAAGGATGCAGCACATCTGGATGGGCTGATGGGCGAGGGGCCGCAAAAACGGCGGTTCCTGCGCGAACCACATGCCTACATCCTCGCTGTGGCTCTGAACGATTGTACCGCAGCACCCTTGGTCGTTTGGCCCGGTAGCGAAGAGATTATGCGCGAGGCCTTTACCGTGGCCTTTGCGGGGATGCCGCCGTCCATGTGGTCGGATATCGACGTGACCGAGATTTACACGGACGCCCGCAACGAGGTGTTCGAGTGCTGCGAACGTGTGGAACTACCGATGAAAGTGGGGCAGTCGGTTCTTTTGGATCGGATGGTGATCCACGGCACCGCGCCAGAGGGCAAGGATAAGGTGCCCGCTGCTGGACGCAGGCTCGCGTTTTTCAGACCGCAGTTTGACAACATGCGGGATTGGCTCAGGGATTAGGCCTTGAGCCGCGCCGCCCGTCCGCCACGGCGGGTTTTCAGCGCGCCAGAACGGTTCGGCAAATCAGCCATGATGGCGCGGCGATCCTCTGGGGTCATGCGGCTCCACATCCCGATTTCTTGCAGGGTGCGGTGACAGCCGATGCAGGTTTTCGTCTCGGGATGGATCGAGCAGAGTTTGACGCAGGGGCTTTCGATTTCGGCCCTTTGCCAAATGGCATCCGTGTTCAGTTGTTCGGTCACATCAGGCTCCGAGGTGGCGCAGGCGGTCTAGCATGCCTTGCAGGATATACCCCGCAGCGACGTGATCGATGACCTCATCGCGACGTTTTCGGGACGTATCCGCCTCTAACAGCACCCGTTCGGCTGCAACGGTCGACAGCCGTTCGTCCCAGAACGCAATCGGGAGGTCGGTCAGTTTTTCGAGGTTGCGGGCAAAAGCACGGGTCGATTGCACGCGCGGCCCCTCTGATCCGTCCATGTTCAGGGGCAGGCCCAGAACGATCCCAGCGATGTCGCGTTTCTTCACGATCTCGAGCAGGCGTTCCACGTCGAGCGTGAATTTCTTGCGTTTGATCGTCTCGAGCGGGGTCGCCACCTGACGCAGACCGTCAGAGACGGCGACGCCAATCGTCACGGTGCCCAAATCCAGCCCGCAAATCGCGCGGTACGGGGGCAGGGCGGCGGCAAAGGTTTCGGCGTCGTTGCAGATCATTCCGCGACACCTGCACTGACAGCGGCCTCACGGATGATCGACATCGCGTTTGCATCGCTGGCAAAGGTTTGCTGAGCCTCACCCCAGATCGCTGCGGCGCGGTCCGTATCGCCCAGCACGCCAAGCGCGCGGATCAACTGTGCCCATTCCTGCGGTGTGCCACCCTCGGTCGCGAGGCGATCCATGAGGTTGCCAACCATGCCTTCGATCATGGCAGAGCGGTCTTCTTCGTTCATGTCGCCTGCTGCGGCCATGGCAGCGGCATTCAGGCCACGCAGACCACCGTTTTGCATCGGCGGGGTGTAGTCATCGACGCCAGCGAACCACGACAGTTCAATGGTGGCTTGGGCGACCTGATCGAACCATTCGGCACCCTCAGGCGCGACCTCTAGCAGCTTGCGCCAATAGGGGAAGGCACGGTCTGGACGGCCATAGGTGTTGAACATCACGCCCGCCCAGTAAAGCCCTGAAATGCTTTCAGGATCTTTGTCGAGGATGGCTTTGAGAACGCGTTCCGCTTCGGGAGTGACATCACCACCTGCCGCCGCGACGAGGAGCTCCAGAAGAACCTCCAGATCGGCCTGTTCTGCATCATCGCCAAGGATCGCCACGACCTTTACCTGCGCATGGGCGGCGCGGTCCACATTGCCCAGAGCCGTCTCTAGCCGAACCAGATCACGTTGCGCGATCAGGTTGTCAGGGTTGGCCTCTGCGGTTTGGCGCACGCGGTCCACTGTCGCCTGTAGATCGTCGGGCAGGGTGACTGGCTCTTGGATCGGCTGGGCGGCTTCGGCTTCGGCCTGAGTGGGGCGGTTGTCGTAGGCGTCTTTGGCCTCTGCCAGACGCACGGCGCGGGGCATGTCGGGATAACCAGGCGCACCCACACGGTAATAGAGCGCGAGCGCCCCCACCACTGTCGCCGCTGCCGCAGCAATCATCACAACCCGACCCAAGGTTTTGGGCGCGTCGGTCGATGCGTCGGTTTCGGCCTTATCAGCGGCCAGCAAACGGCGGGCAATTTCGGTACGGGTCCGTTCGGCCTCTGCCTGATCGAGAACACCACGGGCGAGGTCGCGGTCCACTTCGGCCAATTGGTCCTTGTAGATCGCGATGTCGTTGCGAGGATCGACGTCCGTGTCGGTTCCGGAGCGCAAAAGCGGCAGCACAAGAAGACCTGCGGCAATAACTGCCAATGCGGTCGCAATGATCCAGAACGTCATGGGGCCTCCCGTTTAAACGTTTCGCCTTACCTAACCTTCCCAACCCCCTGAGAAAAGCCCCTGCGGCCCGATGACCCGTTTGTGATCAGGTCTCATTCGTAACGCTTCTTTGTCGCATGTCGCAAAACTGCAAAAATCAGGCGTGTCCAATCGTCTTTGCTTCGCAGTTTTTGTCCAGTTAGGACCAAAGGATGCCCGCGACCAGAATAGGGGGATTCGCAGCCTATGAGACGCTATTCAGTATTTGCCGTCGCCCGCGAGGGTCTACGCTATCACACAGGATGGGAGCGTGCTTGGCGTTCGCCCCAGCCGAAGAAGAAATACGATGTGATTATCGTTGGTGCGGGTGGCCACGGCCTCGCGACCGCCTATTACCTCGGTAAGAATTACGGCATCACCAATGTCGCAATCATCGAAAAAGGCTGGCTCGGCGGTGGTAACACAGGTCGTAACACCACGATCATCCGTTCGAACTATCTGCAGGACCCCTCTGCGGCGATCTACGACAAGGCACTCAAGCTGTATGAGAACCTGTCCCAAGATCTGAACTACAACGTCATGTTCTCGCCCCGCGGCCTGATCATGCTCGCGCAGACCCACCACGAGGTGCGCGGCTATCAGCGGACCGTTATGGCGAACCAACTGCAGGGCGTTGCGACCGAGTGGGTGACCCCAGAGCAGCTGAAAAAGCTGGTCCCGATCATCAACATCCATGGCCCGCGCTACCCTGTCATGGGTGGCCTCTACCAGAAACGCGGCGGCACAGCCCGTCACGATGCGGTGGCTTGGGGCTATGCGCGTGCCTGTTCCGACATGGGTATGGACGTGATCCAGCAGTGCGAAGTCAAAGGTGTCCGCACCGAAGGCGGCAAGGTTGTTGGCGTTTCGACCACCAAAGGTGACATCGACTGCGATAAGCTGGGCATGGTCGTTGCGGGTCACACCTCGGTTCTGGCTGAAATGGCTGGCTTCCGTCTGCCGATTGAATCGGTTGCGCTGCAGGCTCTCGTCTCCGAGCCGATCAAACCCTGCATGGACGTGGTCGTTATGGCGAACACTGTTCACGGCTACATGTCCCAGTCGGACAAGGGCGAGATGGTGATCGGTGGCGGCACTGACAGTTTCAACAACTACACCCAGCGCGGATCGTTCCACCACATCGAGGAAACCGTTCGCGCGCTCGTCGAAACCTTCCCGATGGTCAGCCGTCTGAAGATGCTGCGCCAATGGGGTGGTATCGTGGATATGACTGGTGACCGTTCGCCGATCCTGTCGAAAACCCCTGTGGATGGCATCTTTGTCAACTGCGGTTGGGGCACCGGCGGCTTTAAGGCGATCCCGGGCTCTGGTTGGGCGATGGCGGAACTGATGGCCAAAGGTCACAGCCCGCTGACGCAAGAATTTGATATGTTCCGCTTCCGCGAAGGCAAATTCATCGATGAATCTGTCGCCGCTGGCGTGGCGCACTAAGGAGGGAAGACGATGCTTTTATTGCAGTGTCCCTATTGCGGCGTGAATGCCGAAGAGACTGAACTGGCCGCTGGCGGCGAAGCGCACCTGAAGCGCGCGACCGTTGGTGACAGCGACGAGGCCTTTGAAGGCTACCTCTTTATGCGTGAAAACAAAAAAGGCGTTCATCTGGAACGCTGGCGTCATGCCTATGGCTGCGGGAAGTGGTTCCTTGCAGCGCGGGATACCGCCACGCTCGAGGTGTTCGGGACCTATCCGGCCCAGACCACCGAACCGCCTGCGGATGTGACTGAAAACATCCGTGCAAAATATCCCGACTGGTCGTGGAAGGAAACCGCATGAGCACCCGTCTGGCAAATTCCGGTCGTCTGATCGACCGTTCGAAACCTGTCGAATTCAAGTTCAACGGTAAGCGCTTCAAAGGCTACGAGGGCGACACGCTCGCGTCTGCTTTGTTCGCAAACGACCAGATGATGGTTGGCCGTTCGTTCAAATACCACCGTCCGCGTGGTGTTGTGGCTTCTGGCGCGGAAGAGCCGAACGCGCTGTTTAACATGGGCGAGGGCGGTCGTTTCGAGCCGAACCAACGCGCCACCACGCAAGAAGTCTTTGACGGTCTGACGATCCGTTCGCAGAACCACTGGCCGAGCCTTGAGTTCGACATCGGGGCCGTGAACCAGTTGTTCGCCCGTTGGCTGCCTGCTGGCTTCTACTACAAAATGTTCATCCACCCGCGTCCGTTCTGGAAGCACGTCTATGAACCCTTCATCCGCCAATCGGCTGGTCTGGGTCAGGTGCCGCAGGAAAAAGACGCGGATACCTACGAACACTTCTACTACTTCTGTGACGTGCTGGTTGTCGGCGGCGGTATCGCTGGTCTGGCGGCTGCACTGAAAGAAGGTCAAGCCGGCAAGAAGGTTCTGCTTCTTGAACAAACCGCTGACTTTGGTGGTCGTGCTGTTGTCGATGGCGTCGAAATCGACGGCAAGTCGGCAGAGGCTTGGGTGCAGGACACTCTCGCAGCGCTGAACGCGATGCCGAACGTCACAGTGCGTAACCGCAACATGGCGTCGGGCGTTTACGACCACGGCTATGTTCTGGGCTATGAGCGTCTGACGGACCACCTGTCCGACAAATCGGGTCCGCGTCACCGCCTGTGGCGCATCCGTGCAGGTCACATCATCACCGCAACGGGCGCGATTGAACGTCCGCTGTCCTTTGCTGGCAACGATATTCCGGGCGTCCTCTTGGCCGCTGCGGTGCGTGACTACGTTGTGAACTGGGGCGTGTCGGTAGGTGATCGCACCGTTGTTGTCACCAACAACGACGACGCATACCGCACTGCAATCGTTCTGAAAAACGCTGGCCTCGCTGTTCCTGCGATCATTGACGCTCGCGCTTCTGGCGCTGGCCCGATCGCGGCTGAAGCTGAAAAGCTCGGCATTCGCGTGCTCAAAGGCAAAGCTATCGCCAAGGTCAAAGGCAAAACCCGCGTCACTGGCGTGAAGGTCTGTCTGCAAGCGGGCGAAGGTTCGGTCATCGAAGAGATCGCATGTGATTGCGTCGCGATGTCGGGCGGCTGGTCGCCTGTTGTGCACCTCTGGTCGCACTGTGGTGGCAAACTGAACTGGGACGAAGACCTCGCGATGTTCCGCCCCGATCCGTCCCGCGCCCCGACAGGTGCCGACGGTAAGGCATTCGTCAGCACCGTTGGGTCGGCCTCTGGCTATCTTAGCACCGCTGATGTCCTCAAAGACGCAGGTCTTGAGGTCACAACAAACGAGGTTGCAGCGGCTCCGCTCGAACCTGTTTGGCTGATGCCGCAGGGCGCTGGTCAAAAACTGCGCATGAAAGCATGGCTCGACTATCAGAACGACGTTAAGGTCTCTGACGTTCAGCTCGCTGCACGCGAAGGTTATGAATCTGTTGAACATACAAAGCGTTACACCACGCTGGGTATGGCGACCGATCAGGGCAAACTGTCGAACATCAACGGCCTGGCTATCTTGTCCAAATCGCTCGACGCGTCGATCCCAAATGTGGGCACCACGACCTTCCGTCCGCCCTACACGCCGATCTCGATGGGCGCGATCACGGGTGCGGCACGTGACGAGTTGTTCCAGCCCATCCACAAAACCCCGATGTTCGATTGGCATGACGCCAATGGTGCGGATTGGGAACCTGTGGGCCATTGGCGCCGGACCTACGCTTACGTGCGCAACGGCGAAACGGTGCATGATGCGGTCAACCGCGAGATCCTGAACGTTCGTGAAAACGTGGGCACGCTGGATGCGTCGACCCTCGGTAAGATCATCGTGAAGGGTCCGGATGCGGGCAAATTCCTCGATATGCTCTACACCAACATGATGAGCACTCTGGGCGTTGGCAAATGCCGCTACGGTCTGATGTGTAACGAAAACGGCTTCCTTTCGGACGACGGCGTTGTTGTGCGTCTGGCCGAAGATACATGGCTCTGCCACACCACCACGGGCGGTGCAGATCGTATCCACGGTTGGATGGAAGACTGGCTTCAGTGCGAATGGTGGGACTGGAAAGTCTACACCGCGAACGTGACCGAACAATTCGCGCAGATCGCGGTTGCTGGTCCCAAAGCACGCCAGCTCTTGGAAAAACTGGGCGGCAACATGGACCTCTCCAAAGAGGGCTTCCCGTTCATGACCTACGTCGAGGGCAAGTTGGGCGAGTTCGATGCGCGGATCTTCCGTATCTCGTTCTCGGGCGAATTGTCCTACGAAGTCTCGGTTCCTGCATCCCAAGGTGCGGCCCTCTGGGCGGCGCTGCAAGAGGCGGGCAAGGACCTCGGCGTGATGCCTTATGGCACCGAAGCGATGCACATCCTTCGTGCCGAGAAGGGCTTTATCATGATCGGCGACGAAACCGACGGCACGATTATCCCGCAAGACCTCAACCTTCAGTGGGCGATTTCCAAGAAGAAAGAGGACTATCTGGGCAAACGCGCACAAGAGCGGTCGTTCATGGCGTCGCCTGATCGCTGGAAACTGGTTGGTCTGGAAACACTCGACGGGTCGGTCATTCCTGACGGCTCATACGTGCCCGCACCGGGGTATAACCCGAACGGTCAGCGCAACGTTCAGGGGCGTGTCACCTCGACCTACTACTCGCCAACGCTCAAGCGTGGCATCGCGATGGGTCTTGTCAAACACGGTCCAGATCGCATGGGCGAAGTGATCGAGTTCAACCGCGAAGATGGCACCATGGTTAAGGCAAAGATTGTCGATCCGGTGTTCTACGACAAAGACGGGGAGAAGCAGAATGTCTAATGCTGTCAGCGCCTTGAACGGCAAAACTGCGAACGGCCCTGTAACGGTCCAAGAGCTGGGCTTGACCGGTATGGTCACCCTGCGCGGCGATTTCGAGGACGAAGGCTTTGCGGCTGCGGTAACGCAGCTCACGGGTCTGCAACTCCCCGACGTACGTCAATTCCAGACCGATGGCGTGAAAACCGTCCTCTGGATGTCGCCCGACGAACTGCTCGTTGTTCTGCCCTATGCAGAGGTGAATGCCTTTGTTGCGGCGATGAACGACGCGCTGGCGGGATCGCATTACCTCGTGGCGAATGTGTCTGATGCGCGCGCGATTTTTAGCGTGTCGGGCGAGTTCGCGACCGAAGTTCTGGGCAAAAACGCGCCCGTCGATTTCGAAGCATCGCAGTTCGTTGCAGGTATGGTGCGCCGCTCCCGCGTGGGGCAGGTGGCAGCAGCCTATTGGAAACTCGACGACGGCAGCTTCCGCGTCGTGTGCTTCCGCTCTGTTGCTGAATACGTGTTCGGCCTGATCGCAACTTCGGCCAAAGCTGGCCCAGTTGGCGTTTACTAAGAATTAAACGAGGAAGGGGTTTATTCCTCTTCCTCGTTCTTTGCCTCCAAGCGTGCGAGGTAGTTTGCAAACCGCGGTGCATTGCGTTTTGAAATCGCATAGCGGCACACGCGTTTTGCCAATTCCGTCCGTCCTTCGACATCTAGATAGGTCAACAGCGCCCGCTGATAGGCTCCGTGGTCTTTGCGATGGCGATAGAATTCTTGCATCGTTTTGGTGTCAATTTCGCCCGCAACGATTCCATTGATCCAAGACGGCAGAATGTCAGCCGACATTAAGGCTGACCGAAGTTCGACGCCCATCATTTGAACCGCTATGTGTCGGACGTTCGGACCCGAGAACATCCCAGCATGCAATGCGTCGAGTTCCGAACCGGTGTCATAGAGGATCGTCACATCCTCAGCCGCCTCAACCATATAAGGCGCGTAGCCGTAGCGTTCGATGAAATCGAGCTTCTTCGCCTGCGGGAAACGGTCGTCCCAGCGGGTCACATCGGGCGACAGCGTTGCTTGTGGGTTAAGGGCGAGCACCTTTGAACCAGGGGCGCAGACCGAATAGGCGCAGGCGGCATAACCACCGGGGCCAGCGCCGAAAAAGATCACCTGATCGAAGTCGTCAAAGAAGTAGTCGTCGAGGAGTTCGTCAAAGAAGGCATAGACATCGTCATGGCGGAACCACGTGTCGCCGACGGAAAACAGGCCGAGGTGCGACCAACCGTTTTCAATCACATAGTCCCAGCCCAGAGGACGCCCGTCGGTTAAACCTTCCATCGCGGTTTCCGCGCTTTCAAAGGTGACAAAGAGCGTCGATCCCGCCTCAACAAAGGTGCTGAAATGTTTGTCGCCGATTGCCTGAAACTGGCCAATGTCATTGCTGATCTCTTCGACCTTCGCGCGCCATGCGGCAAAGTCCAATCCAGTTAGAGGATCACGCAGTTTCTGGTTATTGCGGTGCACGACAGACCCACCTTTATTCAAACGTCTCAAACATACTATCCCCCGCTGGTGACGGGGCCTTTGGGCGGACACTAGGCTTGGTTTAAGGCCATAACCAGAAGAAATCTGGGCATTTTGTGCCACAATTCAGCTATTTTTGGTCACATCGCCCGTCAAAATCGGGGTCAGTTCGGGCAAACGCTGGAAAGGGGATACAGCTTTGACTAGAGTTGCCGTAATAGAAAACGAAAAGGCATCGAACGCAGGTGCCTGTGATTTAACGGCGCGCGGGGCAGGCGGAACAAATGGCAGGCAAGGTTCATTACCGTAATCTACACGGCATGATTGCAAATGGCATCGCTTTAATCGATGCGGTGCGCGTGCCGTCGGAAAATTCGGAAAACCTCGTCACGTTGTATTTCCGCGCGGATGCGCCGATGGATCGTATCGGGTTGCCGCGCGGCACCGAAGTGCTGTCTCAGGTCACCATCGGCGGCTGCCCGATCGTCAAACTGCGTCTACCCGATGGGGTCCAACTGCGCATCGGCTTTGGCGGTGCTGTGGCTGATATCACGCCTGCTGATCCAGAACTGACGATCTTTGCGGGGACGAATGCGCTCGCTGCGACCCGCAACGGGGAAACGGCAGCGACGGTGCTGCGTTGGCTAGAGTTCAACGTCGAACATCAGGGCGTTGAGACGGCGGTGATCCTTGATCGGGATCGTCTGGGCGATAGCCTAGAGTTTGATGAGGCGTTTCAGGCAGGGCTTGCCGCGATGGAGGCCGATGTTGAGGTCTTGATCCTGCGTTCGCCCACGCCCTTGGGCAAGCTCGACCTCCCCGATGAGAGCCACCCGTTCTGCGCCCCCGGTGCCCCCGGTAAGGATCGGATGGAGATCCCAGCCGCCGACCCGTGGAAATCGCCTTTGGGCGCGATGCATGCCTATGAAATCATTCGCGAACGGTTCCTCGGCTCTGCGCGGGCAGTGGCAAATATCGATGTGTTCGACCTGATCACCGACACGGGCGAGGGCACGATTTTCGACCGTGCTGTCGCGTCTGAAACGGGGGCGATCCCGATGCTTGGCACGCAGGCCTATCCGTGGCGCGTGCGCAATGACGAGCCGATCCGCTTTGCCGATCATATCTGCGTTCAGTTCGACGCAGAAGCCCCGCGCCGCCGTTGGTGCATTGCCCCTGCAAAGGCCGCATCGAATGCCGTTTGGCGGATGAACCGCATTGGCAACGTCGCGATGCAAGACGCTGAGGCGGCAACGTTTTACCGTTTCATGAACCTGCGCCACCGTGCCGATGCGGTGTCCCTGATCATCCCCAAAAGCTCTCTGGTTGAGGACGACCGCCTGTTGGCTCTGGCAGAGACAGAGTTCGACCACAAACCCGTCCGCGTCCCCGAAAAATCGCATAAATCGCAAGAGCCGCAAAAGGGCCGCCGTGCCATCGTCACCACGATGAAAAATGAAGGTCCGTTTATTCTGGAATGGCTCGCCTATCACCGCGTGATCGGGTTCGACAGCTTTCTGGTTTACACGAACGACTGTTCCGATGGGACAGAGACGTTTTTCGATCTATTGCAGGAAAAAGGCTATGTGCAGCACCGCGATAACCCATTTCGGGAAAGCGGGCTAAAGCCGCAGCACGCGGCGCTTGCCGCTGCGGGCAATGAGCCGATCATCACAGAGGCGACTTGGGCCGTTTGTATCGACGTGGATGAGTTCGTGGATATTAAGGTGGGCGACGGCACGCTCGACGCGCTTTTTGCGGCGGTGCCTGATGCGAACCTGATTTCGATGACATGGCGTCTGTTTGGGAATGCCGATGTCGCGGATTTCACCGACGATCTGATCATTCGGAATTTCACCCGTTGCGCGCCAGAGTTTTCGCCGAAACCGCACCAAGCCTGGGGGTTCAAGACCCTGTTCCAGAACACGGGTATTTTTAAGAAACTCGGCGTGCACAGACCCAAGGGGCTGAATTCCCAATTGGTTGATCACGTGAATTGGGTGAACGGGTCGGGCAAAAACCTACCCGAGAACATGTATCGCAACGCTTGGCGGTCGACGACGGCGACCTATGGCTATGACCTCGTGCAGTTGAACCACTACGCTGTGCGTTCGGCTGAAAGTTTCCTTGTAAAACGGGACCGTGGGCGGGTGAACCACGTCGACCGCGATCAGGGCCTCGCTTATTGGTTCCGCATGAACAACAACGCGGTCGAAGAGACGTCGATCCAACGGATGATCCCGCGCGTTGAGGCGGAGATGGCGCGCATGTTGGCTGATCCCGATATCAAAGCCGCGCATGAGTATTCTGTCCGCAAGCACCGCGAAAAGATCGACGAGCTACGGGCAACAGAGAACTATTCGAACTTCTTTGAAGAGCTGAAAAGCGAACGTATGCGCCGTCTGGCACGGCTCCACGGGCATTTTGGCGCGAACGTTTTCCTCACGGGGCCGACCTGTGTGCCGGACGAGGTGGCGTTCCGCGATCCCGAGGAAGAGTTCTTTTTCACCGTCGAAGCGGGAGAGACGCAGCACTAGTCTGTTAAATTTAATGGTTTTTACACGTAGAATGTTTTATTTCCTAAACCTGCATAATCATTAGGTTTAGTAAGGATCGGGGGCAGAGGGTAAACAATGAGCACGAACTACACGATTGGCGCACTTTGGATGGAAGGCGCCCTGAGTTTTCTGGAGCAACTTTGTTTGAAGTCCTTTGTTGATGTGGGACATCGCGTGGTGCTCTACCACTACGGCCCGCTGCAAAACGTCCCCGAGGGGATCGAGTTGGCGGATGCGAACGACATTATGTCTCGCGACAATTTCCTGACCCACGAACGCACAGGCAGCCCCGCGCTGCATTCCGATCTGTTCCGATATAAGATGCTGAAAACGCAGCGGAATATGATTTGGGCGGATACTGACGCCTATTGCATGAAGAAGTTCGAAACCCCGAACGGCCACTTCTACGGGTGGGAATCGAAAACCCACGTGAACGGCGGTGTTCTGGGGCTTCCTCATGACAGCGATACGCTCAACGCGCTGTTGGATTTCACCTCTGACGAATTCGCGATCCCGACCTATTACAGCGCGGAGTATGTTGCCGCATTGGAACAGAAACGCGCTGAGGGGAACCCTGTTCACGCCAGCGAACAGCCTTGGGGCGTTTGGGGTCCTCATGCGGTCACGCATTTCCTGCATGAAACAGGCGAAGTGAAATATGCCCTACCGCAAGAGGGGCTTTATCCGTTCACGTTCAAAGACCGCCGTCTGATGCTGCGCCGTAACTTTGATACCACGGGCTATATCACGGAAAACACGTTTTCGGTGCACCTCTACGGGCGCCGTATGCGGGCGCGTTTGGTTGAGAAAGAAGGCGGCGCACCGCACCCCAAGAGCCTCTTGGGTAAGCTGCTGATCAAACACGGGATCGACCCTGAAAAGGCCCCGATCATCCGTAAGGTTCCCGCGCCGAAACAGGAGGCCGTAGAAACGGTCTCTGCTGATGCAGAACTGCGCGCTAAGATTGGTTTGCAGGCCCTGAAGGGGGATGCATCTGTTGCAGAGATTTGCCGTGAACACTCTGTCGACAAGGATTTCGTTATGTCCTGCCGTGAAGTCATCCTCAATAATGCGGCAAGCCTGTTCAAATAGAAAACCCAATGGTTTCTTCGCAACGCACTACGAAACAGGAGACGAAATCAGTGAAGCTCGAGGCGCAGAATTTATGTGAACGAGACGGGATCGATTTCAACCATGTGTTTCGATACCAGTTTGCTGCCTCAAAGCAGAACCTAGATGGTTTCATGTCTCCTCCGTTCCCGTTGGGCGGATGGAAGATCTACTTTGGTTCTGGCCTGCCCTTGGTCAATATCAAAGATAAGTCGGGCAAAGTTGTCGGTGTCGTTGCAGGGATTTGTTTTTCTGATCACGTGCACGCTGACAGTGTGACCTTGGATTTTCTAGGTGGGAGCGGGCAGGGACAAGTTGAGGCGTTTTCACAGTGGGTCGTAGCACTTGGGGGTCGTTACACTGTTTTCGTGACGATTCAGGGAAAAGTCCTCGTCTATACCGATCCAGTTGGTATGAATGGGCTTGTCTATAACAGGGCGGATCAGATTGTCGGTTCGAGCCCTCTGGTCTGTGTCACGGACGAGCTTCAATGGAATGACCACTATAACAAAGACGACGTATTGAGTGGTGTGAGTAAGATTACGCTGTTTGAGACGAGCGATGTTCGGGTCAGAAGATGCAATCCAAACTGCTATCTCGACCTTGATAAATTCACCGAGACACGGTTTTGGCCTCTGGTTCCCATTGAGCCCTGCTCGCAAGGAGACATTCGGCCGATCCTTGAGGGGATTTATGAACGAGCCAATGCATCTGTTGCAGGGATAGTGGATCAACACGACTGTTTAGTGCCCGTATCAGGGGGCATGGATAGTCGACTTATGATCGCGATGGCTGGGTCCTCGGTTGGTAAAGTGAAGCAGTTCTTCACCCATATTTTCAATTACGCCAGCCGTATCGATGCGACGATCGCGGGAAACATCTGTAAACGGCTTCAGCTCCCGTTCGTGACCTACGATAAACGGAATATCGAACTGGATGAGGCATGGGTCGAAGAGCAGCGAAAGATCGTCGCTATTACGACCGGGTTTTCGGCGCCTCTCCCTCGGGAAACGCAATATGGCCTGACCAAGAGCTTGCCTGAGGACCATGTTATTCTACGTGGGCACCAGACGGATATCATGCGGGCGGTTTTTCTGGATCGAATACAGGACAAAGCACGTACGAACTTTCGATGGCAGGTAAAACGGCTTCTGATTGTGCCATTCAAGAAGTTTACCGATGAGATATTCCTGAAGTTCTTACCGCAGTACGAAGAATGGTATGAGAGTTTGCCGGCTGTGAACGAACCTCATTCAATCGATCTCATGTTCTTGGAGATTTATTACGCCTCAACCATTGGGGTGACCTTCCCCGCATTGCATCATAATTTCTATATGTCGCCGTTCAATAGCCGAGAGTTGATCGCTGAGGCGATGAAGCTCCCCAAAGAGTACCGAAAGAACGGACATGCCGTGTTTGATTTTCTTATGATCCAAAATCCAACACTTGCTGAGGTTCCTTTTGACTTTGAGTTCGGAGGGAAAAGGGAATTGGATGACATCGACGACATTCTGCAGATGCGTGAGATGGTAAAACAACGGATCGATGATACGTTACAGAGGGGCATCGCATGACCGATTGCCGAATGTTGTTGGAACTGATCCTATGAAAGTAGCCGCCCTAACGATGGTCTACAGAGACCATTGGTTTCTAAACCAGTGGTTAAAACACTATGGCGGAATATGCGGTCCGGAGAACCTGTTCGTTATCTCTCATGGGGATGAAAAAGAGATCCGTACCATCTGCAGAGAGTCCAATGTAATTGGAATTGTCAGAGAACAGTCAGGGGATTTTGACGTCCTCCGTTGGCAGTTTATAAATGACATCCTTAATGTGCTGCTTAAATCCTATGACGCTGTCGTAGTCGGGGATGTGGATGAACTCGTTGCCGTCGATCCTAGGTCCGGCAAAGACTTCATGACGGTCATTAAGCAGAACAAAGATAAGCCTGTCGTTTTTGTGACCGGAGTTGAAATCGTCGAGCGGGAGAGTGATGACCCACTTAAAGACGATCTGCCCGTTTTGTCCCAGCGCCGATCAGGTCATTGGAATTGGCGTTATACAAAGTGCGCGATTGTGAATTCGCCGTGTAAGGTTGGCCGCGGTGCTCACTTTGTCTGGGGGCAACCTTATTACAATGAGAAAGACCTCATTCTCTTTCATTTAAAATTCGCGAACCTCAGCGTGTTCGATAAAGTCCTGTCATCCCGTAAAGACATTCGTGAAGTTGGCGCAGATGGTAAAACCCGAACCCCGCGAGGGAACGGGTGGACCAATGAAACGCTGGTCTCCCTTTTACGGAAAAGAGAGAAACAGCCTCTGATCGATTTCTACGATGGTCTCGAACAATTTCGGCAGGGAACCGAACGTCACGAAGAGGAATGGAAAGGGCGGGTTTTCCCAAATCGCTTTTTCATTAATTCTTGGTTTGAACTGCCTGCTTCGTTTAGTGACACCTTCTAGGCGGGAGACGTCAAACGCATGTCCATCCTCGCCGTCACCTGCGTAAAGAACGAAGCCCCCTATTTGCTAGAGTGGCTGTCGCATCACCGTGCGCTGGGCGTCGACCATTTCCTCGTGTTCTCGAATGATTGTGAGGACGGGACCGATGTGATGCTCGACCAACTGGCGCGGGCAGGGTGGGTGACCCATGTGCGCCACAGACAGCAGGGCAAAAAGACGATCCAATGGCAGGCGCTGCGGACAGCCTATGGGCATCCCGATTATTCGGCTGCGGAATGGGTGCTGTTCTTTGACGTGGACGAATTCATCGCGCTCGACCCCACGGTGCCTGATCTGAGTGCGCTGCTGGATCGGGACATGGACGCAATGATCCTGCCGTGGCGATTGTTCGGCAATGGGGGGCAGAGCAGCTTTACGGATGCGCCCGTGACCGAACGGTTCACGACGGCGGCGACCCGGACCATTCCTGTGCCCCTAGGACATTTCTTTAAGACGATCTATCGCCGTTCGGTTTTTGGTGAGATGGGCGTGCATCGTCCCAAATCGCTCGCCAATGGCACCGCGCGCTGGGCCGATGCAGCGGGAGGGGCGTTGCCCGACGCGATTGCGCAGATGCCAAACCGCATCAACAGCTTTGGTCATGTCCCAGCGAAGCCCTTGGTTCAGTTGAACCATTATTCGGTGCGGTCCGTTGCGGAATACGTCCTGAAAACGCGGCGGGGGTTGCCCAATAAGATGCACCTCGACCTAGGCCTGAAATACTGGGTGTCCCGCAATTGGAACACGGTCGAGGATTGGGCGATCAGCCACCACGCGCCCGCCACCCGTGCGATGCGGGCAGAGATTGAAACCGACGCCTTACGCGATCTGCACCAAAAGGCCGTTGCGTGGCATCAAGAGCGGTTCGCGCAGGTGATGACCGAGGCAGAGACTGTTGATCTCTATTGGCAACTTCAGCTTGCAGGATCGTCCCATGAACCCGATCCTGATACTGCCCGCAGCTATTTTGCCTTTTTGCAGGCCGTCCGTCGGCAAGAGGGGGCCTAAGGGCGCGGATTGGGCTTGACCTCAGGCGCGCTTGCGCTTTGTTACAGGGCAGCGAACAGTAACCAGACCAAGAGGATTTCTCTGATGGCATTTCAACTTCCCGATCTTCCCTACGCACATGACGCTCTTGCCGCCAAAGGCATGTCCGCCGAAACGCTGGAATATCACCACGACCTGCACCACAACGCATACGTCACCAACGGTAACGCAGCGATCGCAGGCACCGAGTGGGAGGGTAAAACCCTCGAAGAGATCATCGTAGGCACCTACAATAAAACTGCAGTTGCCCAGAACGGTATCTTCAACAACATCTCGCAGCTCTGGAACCACAACCAGTTCTGGGAAATGATGGGACCTGGTTCGTCGGCAATGCCGTCCGAGCTGGAAAAAGCTCTCGTTGAATCCTTCGGTTCGGTTGACGAATTCAAGTCGCAGTTCTCTGCTGCAGGCGCAGGTCAATTCGGCTCTGGCTGGTGCTGGCTGGTGAAAGACACCGATGGCGGCCTCAAAGTGACCAAAACTGAAAACGGCGTGAACCCGCTGTGCTTTGGTCAGACCGCTCTGTTGGGTTGCGACGTGTGGGAACACTCCTACTACATCGACTTCCGCAACAAGCGTCCGGCCTACCTGACCAACTTCCTCGACAACCTCGTGAACTGGGAAAACGTGGCTTCGCGCCTCTGATTTCAGGCACTCACTACGATTGGTTTGGGCGCGAAAGGATACTTTCGCGCCTTTTCCTTTTTTAAGCGCGCGGTGCGCTAACAGAACAGAAGACTACGCCGTTTGTGACGCAAAGACCTGTGACAAAGAACGGCATTATGAAAAAAACTCTCCGCAAGTGGTTCCTCAGCTGGCAGACGATCAGCATCTACATGTTGGTCGGTGGCGCGCCATTGTTTTTGGCCGTGGTCTTTTCGGGTATCCTCGGCATCCAGCGCCTGAATGAGGTGCGCGACGTTGATCGTCTTGAAGTTGTTGTTGAGACCGTAGAGCAAACCAGCAATCTGGTTCTTGAGCTGCAGAAAGAACGGTGGTTAAGCGTTCAGTACCTTGAGGGGGAAGGCTCCATCGGCAAACAGGAGCTGATGGCACAACGCGCTCTCGTCGATGCTGGCCTTCAGGACTTTGCTGATGCAGGCAGCATGTGGTCAGATATTGAACTGTCGCGAATGCTGCTTGCTCTCTCGGAAGAAATCAAACTATTTCATGAGCTTAGAGATGGTGTCGAGCAGCGCAACGTCACGACGGAAGCCGTGATCGAACAATACTCGGGTATCAACAAGAACCTGATCAATATTGCCGATCACGCCTCTGGCGCGTTGAGCAGTGGTGAGACATCGCTTATTCTCGAGTCTTTGAATAATTTTCTGCGCGCCCAAGAAGCAGCCAACGATGAAAAGGCAGCGGCGCTGCGGGTTTTTTCGAAGCGGGCGATGGTCGGGGATGATCTGCGTCGCCTGATCGAATTGCGGACGATGGTGGATATCGGTCTGAACCATTTGACGCTATCGCCGTTCCCCGCATTTGCGGAGCACGGTCGCTCGCTTTTGGCCTCGCCAGAGTATCAGGCTGTTACCGAAATTGAGAAACAGGCTGTTCACGGGGATTTTTCGATTTCCGTCTCAGACGTGAGTGCAGCTTACGATGCAAGCTTGGCAATGATGGAACATCATATCCAAGAAACATGGGATCTTTTGGATGTCGTTATCGTAGAGTCCAAAGCAGAAGCGACAAAGAACCTATTTCTTGTGACCGCAATCTCGGTCCTGCTGATCGCCTTTGTGGCCCACCTGATCTACATGATGGCACGCACCGTTCAGGAGGTCTTGGGTGAGGTCGTTGGAAATGCTTTGCAGATGATTGATGGCAATCTGGACGTGACTTTCCCGAAGGTCGGCAACAACGGCATTTCCACGCTGATCAAATCGGTTGAAATTTTCCGCGACACGATCCGCGATACCCGCGATGCCGACGCCGTTCGCGCGCAGCAAGAAAAACAACGTTTGGACGAATTGGTCGCCCGCACAGAGCAGTCCAAGGCGCGGTCCGAACGGATTTCAAACGACCTTGAAAACACGGCGCAAACCGTTGAAGAGCTTGCGAATTCCGTGTCGTCGTCGCTCAAGACAACTGAGATGGCGAACACATTCGCCAATGAGATGCAGTTGAGCGCGAACGAGGGCAACACCGTCGTTCAGAACGCGATTGCGGCGATGGAACGTATCCGTGCGGCCTCGGACAAAATCACGTCGATCATTAAGATCATTGATGAAATAGCATTCCAAACGAACCTCCTCGCGCTGAACGCACGGGTAGAGGCCGCACGTGCGGGTCATGTGGGTCGTGGTTTTGCGGTGGTCGCAACCGAGGTTCAGCAGCTTGCAGCACGCTCTGCCCGCGCAGCGAGCGATGTCTCTGAACTGATCGAACAATCCGCCTGCGAGGTCCGCAACGGTGCCGCTATCGTGGAATCCAGTGGCGTCACCTTGGCCGAGATTGCCTATGGCGCGACAGAGATCGCTGGCCTGATCGACACGATCACAGAGATGAGCCGCCAGCAGTCGCGGTCGCTCAATGAAGTCAGCGCGGCGACGGGGCGTCTGGACGACGAAATGCAGGCGTTGGCACGGGAATTTACCCAAGCCTAACTGCGCCCCTAGAACGGGCTCTTGTCTTTGGCGAATGGCTGTGACCTAAACGGGGCAACGTTCACCAAAGGCAGCCAACATGACCGAAGCAGTCAAAGGGATCGTCGCGCTCGTTGTTGCGGCGATTGTTTGGGGGTTGTCGTCCCTCTATTACGCACAGCTTCGCCATTTGCCGCCTCTCGAAGTGCTCTGCTATCGGTCGCTCTGGTCGCTCTTGTTCTTTGCCGTCATCCTGACGTTTCAGGGGCGTTTGGGCCAGTTGCGCGGTGCATTGGGTACGCCTCGCAAATTCGGAGTGATCTTCTTGGCAGCCTCGCTGATCGGGGCCAATTGGTTCGGCTTCATCTTTGCGATCAAATTCGGCTACGCGGTTGAGGCCTCTATGGGCTACTATATCTTCCCGCTCGTCGTGGTGATGCTCGGCCGCTTTGTGCTGGGGGAAAGCCTGTCTAATTGGCAATGGGGCGCTGTGGCTCTCGCGGCCTTTGCGGTGTTGATCTTGGCCGTGGGGCTCGGGGTTCCGCCGTGGATCGCACTGGGTTTGGCGTTCACCTTTGGCGGCTATGGGTTGGTGAAGAAACAGCTCGACCTTGGTCCTGTTTTGTCCGTGACCGCAGAGGTGCTGACGCTCGCGCCCTTTGCGCTCACCTATCTGTTCCTCTTTGGCACACCAGATAAGGACTGGGGCACGCAAATCTTGCTCGCGCTGTCTGGCCCGCTGACGGCATCACCGCTGATCTTTTTCGCTTACGGCACGCGGCGGGTGCGGCTCTCTACGGTTGGTATCTTGCAATACGTGAACCCGACGCTGCAGTTCGTCGTGGCGACAACCGTGTTTCTAGAGCCGTTCACCCTTTGGCACGGCATAGCATTCCCTATGATCTGGGTTGCGCTCGTCCTTTATTCGGTCGCGGCCATCCGTCAGGACAGGGCGTCCCGCAGAGCTGTTTCCAGCGCTGTCGTATCCTCGACCACGGTGACGTAGGACCGCAGCGTTTCGCCTGCGAAACCTTCGGCAACGATATGGTCGAGCAGGTCGACGAGCTTTTGCCAGTAGCCCTCAACATTGACGAGGTAGATGGGTTTGCAGTGCAGACCCAGTTGCCGCCATGT
The DNA here is from genome assembly GCF_056431045.1 of Aestuarium zhoushanense. Taxonomy (NCBI): domain Bacteria; kingdom Pseudomonadati; phylum Pseudomonadota; class Alphaproteobacteria; order Rhodobacterales; family Paracoccaceae; genus Aestuarium; species Aestuarium zhoushanense. The sequence goes on along the minus strand of NZ_JBWKMA010000012.1, from coordinate 112,405 downwards.
CAGAACCTCAAAGAACTCATCGAGCGACCCGCCGCCACCTGGCAGAACGACAATCGCATCGGCGTTCATAAAGAGGATCTTTTTGCGCTCGTGCATGGTTTCGGTGACGACATAACTGTCGAGGTCACGTTTGCCGACTTCCCATTTGACGAGGTGTTCGGGGATGACGCCAAAGGTCATACCGCCCGCTGACTGGGTCGCTCGTGCGACAGTGCCCATCAGGCCCACATCGCCCGCGCCGTAGACCAAACGCCAGCCGTTCGCGGCCAGCATCGTGCCCGTATCAGCGGCGGATTGCTCATATGACGGGCGGTTGCCCGACCGTGACCCACAGTAAACGCAGACTGATTTCATCGTGGCCCCCAAAATAGCCATTAGATAGCTTTGACCCTGAATAGGGCGGTTGATATGGTCCAACAACCCTTGATCAAAAAGGGGCGGCAATTTGCTGCTGGGGAAGGAACACGAGTGACGACAAAATCTAGTCAGGGGACAATGGTCCTCGGGGGTGTGGTTGTAGTAGCTGCAATTGCGCTTGGGGCTTATTTCATTGGGCAAGGCTCTGACGGGGCGGAAACTGCAACACCTGCTAATCTGGCCGAGGTGCCCGCGGTTGCCACAGAAGCAGCGCCTGAACCAGCATCCGCAGCAGAGCCATCACCTGTTGTCGAAATGACCCGCGCTGCGCCGATCTTTGACACTGTTCGGGTCGAAGCGGACGGCACAGCCGTGATCGCAGGGCAATTTGACGGTGGTGGCGCGGTGGAACTGCGCCTTGACGGTGAGGTAATTGAACGGATTGAAGCGGGCGCTGACGGTGCCTTTGCCGCGTTCCTGACGATTGCGCCCTCAGATCAACCGCGCGTCCTGTCGCTGGTCGGTGATCCCGATGGGGATGCGATTGAGGCGGCCGAGACTGTGATCATCGCACCGTTCGGTATGGCAGAGCCTGAGGTGGCTGAGGTTGTGGTTGAAGAAGCGCCGACTGAAGAGGTTGCTGCTGAAGAGGTAGCCGCCGAGGAAACTGCGGAAGTCGCGGTCGCTGAGGCCAACACAGAGGTTGCTGAAGCGCCAGATACCACAGAACCTGTTCAAGACGCAGAGCCCGTCGTTGCAGCTGTAGAAGCCGCAACAGAGGAAACTGCCGCTGAGCCAGCTGCCCAAGAAGAGGTTCAGGTTGCAACCGCGGCAGAGCCGACAACAGCCGGAGAACCCGCAAGCGAACCCACTGCCGAAGCTGAACCTGTCGAAGCTGCACCCGCTGCTGAACCGGTCGCAGAACCCGCACCTGCCGAAGCTCCGCAACTCCTCGTCGCGGATGCAGAGGGTGTGCGTGTCTTGGCGGATGGGGCCGCACTTGAGGCGCTGACGCTCGACACGATCACCTATGACGACAATGGTGAGGTGAAGCTGGCGGGCCGTGCCACAGGCGAGGGCTTTGTTCAGGCCTATCTGAATGGCGCGTCTGTCGGCACCGCAACGATCCAAGCGGACCGGTCTTGGCAGATTGACCTCGTCGGCGTTGAACCCGGCGTTTACACCCTGCGACTGGACGAAGTGTCTCCTCAGGGCGAAGTTGTCAGCCGTATGGAAACCCCGTTCAAACGTGAAGTCGCGACCGAAGTGGCAGCGACTATGGCGGATCAAGTGACCGAGGAAACCCGCGCTGCGGTCCGCACGGTTCAGCCGGGCAATACCCTTTGGGCGATTGCGTCGGACACCTATGGGGACGGCATTAAATATGTCTACGTCTACGAGGCCAACCGCGATCTGATCCGCGATCCTGACCTCATCTACCCCGGACAGGTTTTCGTCCTACCCGAGATTAGCGAGTAACCCTACTGGCAATCTACTTCGGCGGCGCATAGGTTCCACTGGTACAGCCAGAACGGAGCCTCCATGCGCCGCCTTTCCAAAACAGATGCGAACCTTAACAACGACCGCGTGCAAGGCATGCGGGTGCTGCGCCGCGCGGTGCCTTATCTTTGGCCTGACGGTCAGGCTTGGGTCAAACGGCGGGTGGTGATCGCGCTGACGGTGCTTTTGGCGGCAAAGCTGATCGCCGTTGTGACCCCGATTTTCTACAAACAGGCCGTGGACGCCCTGTCGACTGACGGTAGCCCTGCGACCTTCCTTGCGTTGGGTGCTGTGGGTCTGACGCTGGCCTACGGGATGGCCCGCTTGATGGAGGTGGGGTTCAACCAGCTCCGCGATGCGATCTTTGCTAAGGTCGGCCAACGTGCCCTACGGCGGCTCGCGATTGAGACGTTTACTCACATTCACCGCCTGTCGATGCGATATCATATCACCCGCAAAACAGGGGGCCTAAGCCGCATTATGGAGCGCGGCGTGAAGGGCGTCGAATTCCTCTTGCGGTTCCTCGTGTTCAATATGGGGCCGCTGATGCTCCAGCTTTTGATGATCGCGGGCGTTCTGATGTTCCTCTTTGACATCCGCTATGTGGCGGTCGTTGTGCTGACCATCGGGCTCTATATCGCGTTCACCTTCCGCGTCACTGAATGGCGGGTGAAAATCCGCAAAAAGATGAACGAACAGGACACGGATGCGAACCAAAAGGCCATCGACAGCCTGTTGAACTTTGAGACAGTGAAATACTTCGGCGCCGAAAAATGGGAGGCTGACCGCTACGATGGCGCCATGGCGCAGTATGAAAAAGCGGCGATTAAGACCTCGTATTCGCTGGCTTTTTTGAACTTTGGTCAGTCTGTTCTGATTACCAGTGGTCTTGTTGCTGTGATGGTCATGGCCGCGATGGAGGTCCAGAGCGGCGTCCTGACCGTTGGCGATTTCGTCATGGTGAACGCCTACATGATCCAGATCACCATGCCGTTGAACTTCCTCGGGTCGGTCTATCGCGAAATCCGTCAGGCGCTGATTGATATGGGCGATATGTTTGACCTCTTGGACCAGCCGTCCGAGGTCACGGATAAACCGAATGCGACAGAGCTGGTGGTGAACGGCGGGGCGGTATCGCTGAACGCGGTAGAGTTCGCCTATGACGCAGAGCGCCCGATCCTCAAAGGCGTGTCGATTGACGTGGCCGCGGGCGAAACCGTGGCTATCGTCGGCTCATCTGGGTCGGGCAAATCGACCATCGGGCGGCTGTTGTTCCGTTTCTATGACGTGACGGGCGGCTCGCTGACCATCGACGGTCAAGACGTGCGGGACGTGACCCAAGACAGCCTTCATGCCGCGATTGGCGTGGTGCCGCAGGACACGGTGCTGTTCAACGACACCATCCGCTATAACATCGCCTACGGTCGCCCTGAGGCGTCAGAGGCAGAGATCGTTGAGGCCGCGAAAGCCGCGCAAATCCACGACTTTGTCCTGTCCTTGCCCAAGGGCTATGACACGCAGGTCGGTGAACGCGGGCTAAAGCTCTCGGGCGGGGAAAAGCAACGCGTGGGGATTGCCCGCACGATCCTGAAAAACCCGCCGATCCTGTTGCTGGACGAGGCGACATCGGCGCTCGATACGGAAACAGAGCGGGACATCCAGACCCAGCTTCGGGCGATGGGGCAGGGCCGCACGGTGATCACCATCGCGCACCGTCTGTCGACCATCGCGGATGCGGACCGCATTGTGGTGCTAGAGGACGGTCATATCGTCGAACAGGGGCGTCATGATGCGCTGCTGGCTCAGTCGGGTCGCTATGCCCAGCTCTGGCAAAAACAAGCCTCAGAGGACGCGGCTTAACAGCCACCAGAGGTGAAATAGAAAACGGGCGCGGTGATCTCTCATCGCGCCCGTTTTGTTTATTCTGCAGCCCGTAGTGTGGACGGGGCAGCGGGTTCTTCGGGGTCTTCCCAGATGATCTCTGGCGCTTTGACCTTGCGGGCCTCGCGGGCCAGTGCCCAGTCTTGTGCCGCGCGGCTACCGCGACCCATCGACAGGCGGGCCAAGAGGCGACCGAGCCAATGCAGGTAGGTCGTGAACCAAACTCGTGCGGCCAACATCGCAGGGGTAAAGACCAGCGTCAGAACCGTCGCGATGCCGAGGCCAAAGACAACCGCCGTCGCAAGTTGTTTCCACCAAAGCGCCGTCGGGCTGTCGATCGAATAGCCCCCGTTGATGAAGTCGAGGCTGAGGCCGAACATCATCGGCGCAAGGCCCGCCATCGTCGTGATGGTGGTCAAAAGAACCGGACGGATGCGGTCTTCGGCGGTGCGAATGATCGCCTCTAGACGCGGCATATACTGGTTATATTCCTGATAGGTATCAATCAGAACGATGTTGTTGTTCACCACGATCCCCGCTAGCGCCACGATCCCTGTCCCTGTCATAATGATCGAGAAGGACTGATCCATCACAAGCATCCCGATCAGAACGCCCGTGGTCGACAGGATCACCGCGAGAAGCACCAGAACAGAGTTATAGAAGCTGTTGAACTGTGCCAGCAGGATAATGAACATCAGCATCAGCGCGGCAGAGAAGGCCTGACCCAAGAAGGCAGAGCTTTCCTCTTGGTCCGCCATATCGCCCGCCCATTCAAAGCTGATCCCTGCAGGCAAATTGCCATCGTTGAGCCAGCTTTCGACAAAGGCGATCCGTTCGTTGCCGTTCACGACCTCGCGTTTGAGGCTGCCATCAGCAACCGCGTCGCGCTGCGCATCGGTCATCGCGTCCTCGGCCACGATGACGAACGTGCCATCCTCAGCGGTCAGTTTCACCAGTCCATCGGCCACGCCTGCTTTAATGTCAAAGTAGCGTTTCTGGTCGATACGGTCGATCTGCGCCAGTTTCGGAACTGGGGTGCGGGTGATGAAGTTGGACAGCGGGACGAGGCCGGCAGAGGTGCGCACCTTGAGGTTATCAAGGGTGGACAGAACGCGGTCTTCTTCGGGGAGGCGGACGCGGATTTCGATCTCTTCGTCAGAGCTATCCACCCGCATCGTGTCGAGTAAGATCCCCCGTGTCACGAGCTGCACCATGCCACCCACGGTCGCCACGTCAGCGCCGTAACGGCCTGCTTTTTCAACATCGACCGAGATTTCCCAATCGATACCGGGCAGGGGGCGGCTGTCTTCGATCTGGGTCAGACCCGGAACAGTTTCAAAGAACGCACGTGCCTCTGCGGTGGTCGCGATCAGTTGGTCCCAGTCGTCGCCCTTGAGCCGCAGGTGCACAGGTTTCGTCGCCGCAGGGCCCATAGCAAGGTCGAGCGTTTCGGTATGCACACCCGGGATTTGGTCCAGTTTCACCTGAAGGTTCGCCATGACCGTTTTGCCGTTCAACTGTTCCAGCGGAATGTCATTGGCACGGGCAAAGGCGGGGCGATCATCCCACGGGATCAATTCGATCTGCAACTGACCGATGGCATCACGCGGGCTCTCTGCGCCTGCGGTATTCGCGTTCAAGCCACCTGCGCCCGCAAAGGCAAAGACGGTTTGGATGCCGGGTACCGACAGCGCGATCTCTTCGGCCTGACGCACGAGGACGTCTTTTTCCGAAAGGCTGAGGTTGCCGCGGGCTTGAACGTAGACGATCGCTTGTTCTGGTTCGGTCGCGGTAAAGAACTCAACGCCGTTATTGTTCGCCCCGAAATAGGTGAAGGTCGACATAACGATGGCGAGGATCGCGCCCACGGTCACGAGCGGCATGACAGGGTTACCCGCCACGCCCCAAATCACCCAGCCAAACGGACTGCGGTGATAACCCGCACGGATTTTCGTCTGCTTACGCTCAATCTTGGCCGCGCCGATGGTGATCGATAGGCCGACCGCGCCGAGCATAAAGAGGATCATCCCCGGAAGCGACGCCATGAGGCCAGAGGTCTGAACGGCTTCACCCGACAGATAGGCGGGGTTCAGCGTCATCATCGCACCGACAAATGCCATCAGACCCGCAGGCACGACCAACAGGGCACGCACGACCCACGGCAAGCGAGCCTTGAGCGCGTCAGAGGTGCGGCCAAACAGACGGCTGGTGCGGCCCAGAACGCCACCCATAACGGGCATGTAGATCAGCGCCACGATCAGCGAGGCCGAGAGAACAAAGATCAGCGTGACAGGCAGCATCCCCATGAACTGACCCGGAACACCCGGCCAGAACAACATCGGCAAGAACGCACAGAGCGTTGTCGCGGTCGATGACACCACGGGCCAGAACATGCGCTTTGCGGCTTCGGTATAGGCGGACATCGGGCCTGCGCCCTCGGAAATCCGTTTGTCCGCGTATTCCACAACCACAATCGCGCCGTCGACGAGCATCCCCACGGCGAGGATCAGACCGAACATCACGATGTTTGAAATCGTCACGCCCATGATGCCTAAGAGTAGGAACGCGAGCAGGAACGACGTCGGGATCGAGAAGCCAACCAGCAGCGCAGAGCGGGTGCCGAGCGAGGCCAGAACCACGATCATCACCAGCGCAATCGCGGTCAGTACAGAGCCCTCAAGCTGCGACACCATTGACGCAACCGTGCGGCTTTGGTCGTTTGATGCGCCGACGTGGACGGCTGCTTGAAGGTCGGCAGGCCATTGCGCCCGCGCGTTTTCAACTGTTTCACGCACTAATGCAGCGGTGTCGATGAGGTTGTAGCCACGTGCCTTCACCACCTGAAGCGCCACAGTTTTCACGCCGTTGAAACGGGCGGTGCTTTCGCGATCTTCAAAGGTCAGACGGATCGTCGCCAGATCGCCCAAGGTGATCACGCGGTCGCCGTTGGTTTTGACGGGCAGGCTGTAGATGTCTTGGGGGCTGTCGAACGAGGACGGAATTTTGACCGAGAAGCTACCCTGTTCGGTCGACACTTCACCCGCAGCAATGAGCAGGTTGTTCATCGTGACAACGTTGATCAATTCGCCCGCAGTGACGTTATAGGCCTCAAGCCGCAGAGGATCGATCACTACCTCAACCATCTCGTCGCGCTGACCTGCAAGGTTGGCCGACAGGATCGCTTCGATCCCTTCGAGTTCATCCTGCAAGTCTTTGGCAACCTTAATCAATGTGCGTTCGGGCACATCGCCCGTCAGGTTCACAATGATGATCGGGAATTCAGAGAAGTTGATCTCGTTGATCGAATATTGATCCGCGCCATCGGGGAATTTTCCCTCAACCGCGTTCATCGCATCACGAACGTCGGCCATGGTGCGGGTCTTGTCCCAGCCAAATTCGAACTCGAGCGCGACACCTGCATAACCTTCGGCAGCGGTGGCGGTCATGGTTTTCAGGCCGTCGATGTCCGACAGTTCGGTTTCCATCGGTTCGACCAGCAGGCGTTCCGCGTCGGTCGCGGAAATGCCGGGGAAGGGTACAGACACGAACAGAGCCGGAATTTCGATATCCGGCTCACCTTCTTTGGGGAGGCTCACATAAGCGACCGCACCCGCGATGATAGACAGCACAATAAAGGCGATGACCATCCGCGCACGGCTGGCCGCCCAGTCAATCATTCCAGTCATCCCTTAGCCTCCTGAAAGGTCGGGGCGACGGTGACGCCTTCGACAACGTATTCTTGACCAACGGTGATGATATTGGCCTCAGTCTCAAGGCCCGTGACCCAGATGCCGTCGATGGTGTCGCGGACAACTTCGACCTTGGCAAAATGGACGGTGTTCGTTTCATCAATCACGCGCAGACCCAGATCGCCATTGTCATTCAGCGTCAGCGCCGATTGCGGGACGAGGTGCGCCTTGCGGCCGTCGGTGCCGATGATGATTTCTGCGGTTTGACCGTCACTGATCGCCATGTCGGCGTTCGGCACTTCGACCTCGACGCGGAAGGTGCGGGTGGTATCGTCGGCAGAGCGGGACAGGAACGTCACGCGGCCCATCACATCACCACCAGCAGCGAGGCGGGCACCAGCGGGCGCACCAACCTGAACCTTGCCCACTTCGATCTCAGGCACAAAACCAACGAGCTTGATCGGGTCGAGCTGGATGATCGTCGCACAGGCAGCGCCCGTCGACAGGTAGGTGCCCAATTCCGCCGTGTCGGTTTCCAACAGGCCAGAGAAGGGCGCTACGATTTTGGTGTTCTCGATTTCACGCTGTGCGGCGCTGACCGCAGCCTCAGCAGCAGAGAGCGCAGCTTCGGCAGAGCGCAGGCGGCTTTCACTGGCGTAGCCGTCCCCAATCAGACGTTCCGCAGCGGTGAGGTTCAGTTCAGCCTCGCGCTTTGCCGCTTCGACCTGAGCGAGCGTTGCCGCGCGGTTGCCTATGTCGATCTCGCAGAGCAGATCGCCCGTATTCACATAGGACCCTTTGCGCAGCGGCTCAGAGATGATCTGACCCGTGGTTTCGGCCCGCACATCCACCCGACGCGCCGCTTCGGTGCGACCGCGCAAGATGACCGCGCTTTCGATATCGCGCTCAGTGCTCCGCAGAACGACAACTTTGATCAGCGATGACTCGTCAACTGGGTTTGCAGCCCCCTCGGCCTCGACTTCAGCAGAGGTGTCAGCCTGAGCAAACGCCAGCAGGCTGTCGCGTTCTGCAACGAGGAAGTAGAGAAACGCAGTTACAACGACAGCTGTAATAAGCGGCATTACGCGCATGGTTTGGCCTTTCGAAATACGGTCACTGTTCGCAACTAACCGCGGAAATAGTCATGAAAAGGTTCAGAGCAAGGAAGAATCTTGTTCAGTATACGCTAAACCATTTGGTTCAGATTAGTAATTTTTGCCTTTTTCTGCAAGGCAGCGAAACTGACTGAATAAAACCGTGATCTGCGAAGGTCTTGGCAATTCCTGAAGGTTCAAGTTAAGACGGGGCACCAACAGTTCTAGAAGGCCGGTCGCGCAATGAGCAATAACGAAAGCTTCATCGACGAAGTCAACGAAGAGGTCCGTCGCGACCAGCTTTTTACCTACATCCGTAAATACGGCTGGATTGCTGCTTTGACCGTCACGGGGCTAGTGGGTGCGACGGCCTGGACCGAATATCAGGCGGCTCAAACCCGTGCGGCTGAACAGGCTGCGGGTGACGCGATTTTTGATGCGCTCGAACAGAATGAATGGGCGGACCGTCAGGCAGCGTTCGCGCAATTGCCGCCGTCGGTGATGTCGCTTTTGATGACAGGTGCTGCGGCCCAAGAGGCAGGCGACACCGCCGCTGCGGCTGACGCGTTTAATGCGCTCGCGAATTTGGACGGCGCACGTCAGGTTTATCGTGACCTCGGTGCGTTCAAGGCGCTTTTGGCCAATGCGGAGCACCTGTCCACGGACGAACGGATCGCAGGGTTCCAAAACCTAGCAGCACCGGGTGCGACTTTCGCGCTTTTGGCCAAAGAACAGATCGCTGTCGCACAATTGGAAGCAGGCGATGCAGAGGCAGCACTGGCCACACTGCGCGAGATCAGCGGCGATGCGACGGTCACGCAGGGCTTGCGCAATCGGGTCGAAGGCTTGATTGTGGCGCTGGGTGGTGACGCGTCTCAGTAACGTAGGAACGAAAACACGTCGGAGGACGGGGCAGTGACAAAATTTACCTTCCTTGGCACGGCTGCATTGGTGGCATTGCTTGCTGGTTGTGGATCAAAGGATGTCCGTCTTCCGGGCGAACGCTTGGATATCCGTGATGGCCTTGCCTCTGCCCCTGTGGCCGAAGTGAATGAGGCCCGTGAGATTTCTCTGGGTCAGCAGGTTTCTAACGCCGACTGGACCCATCGTGGCGGCAACGCCGCGCACTCCATGCCGCATCTGGCGCTCTCTGCGACGCCGACATTGGCCTTTGCGGCAAACATCGGTGAGGGCGAAAGCCGCCGCGCACGGATCACCGCTGATCCTGTTGTCGCAGGCGATGCGATTTACACGATGGATGCCGCGACGACCGTGACGGCGACAGGCACCAACGGCGCAACGCTTTGGTCCGTGGACCTGACCCCTGCGGGCGAGGGTGGGTCTGCCTCTGGCGGCGGTCTGGCTGTAGACGGTAACCGTCTCGTTGCGACCACGGGCTATGGTGAGGTCATCTCTATCGACCGCAGCACAGGTGGCGTGATCTGGCGTCAGACCTTGGATGCTTCTGGCGCGACCACGCCGACCGTTTCGGGCAACTTCATTTATGTTGTGGGCCATGACAACCGTGGCTGGGCGATCCAGTCGGACAACGGTTTGGTCAAATGGACCGTCAATGGCGCACCGTCCAACACCAGCTATGGCAGCGGTCCGGGCGTGGCAGTGACGGATCGCTTTGCGCTGATGCCGTTCGCGGGCGGTGAACTGGTTGCGGCCTTCCGCGATGGTGGGTTGCAGCGTTGGTCGGCCTTTATCGGCGGCGAACGTCTGGGCCGTCCGCTCAATGCCTTTGACGGGCTGAGCGGTGGACCTGTGGTCAGCGGTGACACGATCTACCTCGGTAACTCTTCGGGCATGACCATTGCGCTGGACGCGGTATCTGGCGACCGCAAATGGTCCGCGCACGAAGGCGCTGTCGGTCCTGTCTGGCCTGTGGGCGGTTCGGTCTTTGCCGTGAACGACCTGAACCAACTGGTGCGTTTGGATAACCGTGACGGGTCTGTCATCTGGCGCGTCGCGCTGCCTGACCTGATTGAACGCCGCGCTGGGAAATCCCGCTCAGCCGTCGCTCACTACGGTCCGATCCTTGCGGGCGGGCGTCTGATTGTGGCCTCGTCGGACGGGTTGATCCGTCAGTTCGATCCCGTGTCGGGCGCTCTCGTTGGACAAATCGAAATTCCAAGCGGTGCGGCCTCTGCGCCCGTCGTTGCAGGAAATACACTCTATGTCGTGTCAAAGAACGGGCAATTGCTGGCTTTCCGTTAACGCGGGAATGGTGTATCGCCCCGATCTTGATCTGAAAGGGCTTTAGCCATGACATTCACCCTCGCCATTGTTGGCCGCCCGAACGTGGGCAAGTCGACATTGTTCAATCGCCTTGTAGGCAAGAAGCTCGCGCTGGTCGACGACCAGCCGGGGGTGACGCGTGACCTGCGTGAAGGCGACGCGAGACTCGGCCATTTGCGATTCACCGTGATCGATTCTGCGGGTCTCGAAGACGCGACCGACAACAGCCTTCAGGGCCGTATGCGCCGTTTGACCGAGCGTGCGGTGGAAATGGCGGACGTTTGTCTGTTCCTGATCGACGCACGTGTGGGCATCACGCCGACGGACGAAGTCTTTGCTGACATCCTGCGCAAAAAGAATGCGAATGTGATCCTTGGCGCGAACAAATCCGAAGGTCGCGCGGGCGAGGGCGGTTTCCTTGAGGCCTATTCGCTCGGCCTTGGTGAACCGCTGCGGATTTCTGCGGAACACGGCGAAGGGATGGACGAGCTTTATCACGTTCTCCTACCAATCTCTGAGCAGTTCGAAGAACGCGCTGCCCAAGACGCGCCAGAAGTCGACGTTGATATCGAAGAGTGGGACGAGTTCGAAGAGGGTGATGAACCCGAAGTTCCGATGCCCACGTGGGATAAACCACTGCAAATCGCCGTGGTTGGTCGCCCGAACGCGGGTAAATCGACGCTGATTAACAAAATTCTCGGCGAAGAGCGTCTGCTCACCGGACCTGAGGCTGGCATCACCCGTGACGCGATTTCGGTTAAGACCGAATGGGATGGCATCCCAATGCGTATCTTTGATACCGCGGGTATGCGTAAAAAGGCTAAGGTTCAGGAAAAGCTGGAAAAACTCTCCGTCTCGGACGGTCTGCGTGCAGCGAAGTTTGCTGAGGTTCTGGTTGTCCTTCTCGACGTTGAAATTCCGTTCGAACAGCAGGATTTGCGGATTGCCGACCTTGCAGAGCGCGAAGGCCGCGCGGTCGTCGTTGCAGTCAACAAATGGGACCTCGAGGACGAGAAGCAGGACAAGCTTAAAGACCTGCGCGAGAAATTCGAACGCCTATTGCCGCAGCTTCGTGGGGCGCCGATGGTCACTGTGTCCGCGAAAACGGGCAAGGGGCTGGATCGTTTGCACAACGCGATCATGCGGGCCTACACGATCTGGAACCGCCGCGTATCGACCTCTGCGTTGAACCGTTGGTTGGTTGGTATGCTAGAGCAGCACCCGCCGCCCGCACCGCAGGGTAAGCGGATTAAGATGCGGTATATGACGCAGGTGAAAGCCCGCCCGCCTGCATTCGTCGTTATGACGTCGCACCCTGATAAGGTTCCGGAAAGCTATAACCGTTATCTTATCAACGGCTTACGTGACGACTTTGAGATGCCGGGAACGCCGATCCGTCTCTTCTTGCGCGATCAGGGGGAAAAGAACCCCTATAAAAACAAAAAGAAGAAACAGACCGGACGTCTGGCGAAACACCTCAAGTCGAACCGCGGCGAGTAAGGTTAATCAGGCCGAGCGCGGCAATGCCCGCGCCGGCCAATACAGACATCACGATCATGTCTGTGCCGTTCTGCACCACAATCCCAAAGAGCGCCCAACTCACAGCGAGGCCATAGGCTGGCCCGCTGGGGGGCATGAGTTGCACCAAAATGGCTGCGGTCATGGCGAGGATCAGACCTGCGATGGAGGCGGCTTCGTAGCTCAGCACGCCAAAGCCCGCGAGGGTGATCGACAGCGACACCACAGAGGCCGCCGTCAGCCACCCCGCATAGAGGCCGAGTGGCACCTTGAGCCACCAGTAATCCTTGGTCGGGGAGCGCAAGAGCGCCAAGACGGTGACGCCCGCCATGATGAGGATCACCACCGTCGCCCAGATCGCCGTGGCATTGGCAATCGACAGCCACAGCGTGCCGAGCGCGAGCGACAGCGCTAACGGCCCTCGCACGATGTTCCACGCGCCGTCATTACGCCGTTTCACCAGCCCATAAACCGCAGAGGCCACAAGCCACGAATAGATCACGCCCCAGATCGCAAAGGCATAGCCTGCGGGCTGGATCGGCGGCTGATCCATGAAAACGGGGAGGTGTTCAGGGCGATATCCCGTGAACGGCTCTGTCACCAGAGGCGCGAGGATAAACGTAGATGCAAAAAGGGCGACCAGCCACGGTAGGGATTTTTTCATAACCCTTATACGTGGCACAGTCGCCCTTTGGATCAAGTGCTTAGGCCAGATCGCCCGCAGCGGTGAGCGTGGTCTTGCCTTTGAGGTAGGGGTGCAGGACCGCAGGCAGCGTGACCGAGCCATCAGCGTTCTGACCGTTTTCCAGAACCGCAATCAGCGTACGGCCAACCGCGAGGCCAGAGCCGTTCAGGGTGTGCACGAACTGTGGCTTGCCACCGTCGGCGGGTTTGTAACGCGCGTTCATGCGGCGAGCTTGATAATCGCCTGCGGTCGAAACCGAGGAAATCTCGCGGTATTTATCCTGACCAGGTAGCCAAACTTCGAGGTCGTGGGTGCGCTTCATGCCAGCGCCCATATCGCCCGAGCAGAGTTTAAGCGTGCGGTAGGGCAAGTCGAGCGCTTCAAGGATCGCTTCGGCCTGACGGGTCATGCGGGCGTGTTCAGCCTCGGACTCTTCGGGGGTGATAATGGTGACCATCTCAACCTTTTCGAACTGGTGCTGACGCAGCATTCCAGAGGTATCGCGACCAGCCGAGCCAGCCTCAGAGCGGAAGCACTGGGTATGAGCGGCGTAACGGCGGGGCAGGGTGGATTCGTCCACGATGTCGCCATTGACAAGGTTCGTCAGCGTGACCTCTGCGGTCGGGATCAGCCACCAGCCGTTGGTGGTTTGATAGCTGTCCTCGCCGAATTTCGGCAGCTGGCCCGTGCCATACATCATCTCTTCTTTGACCATGACGGGGGTGATCGCTTCGGTCAGGCCGTGAACGTCCACGTGGTAATCCAGCATGAACTGAGCCAGCGCACGGTGGATGCGCGCCACAGCGCCCGAGAGCACCACAAAGCGGCTGCCCGAGAGTTTGGTGCCCGCGGCAAAGTCCATACCCGTCTGAACACCAGCGATTTCAAAGTGTTCCACGGGTTTGAAATCGAACGTACGGGGGGTGCCCCAACGATTGATCTCAACGTTGTCGTTCTCATCCGCCCCATCCGGCACGTCATCATAGAGCATGTTCGGAATGGTCAAGAGGAGCGTGTTCAGCTCTTCGTCTTTTTGTTTAGCCTCTTCGGTCATGCGGGCGATGTCGGCTTTTTTCTCAGCCACCAGTGCGCGGAGACGTTCGAATTCAGCCTCGTCGCCACGACCTTTGGCGGCACCGACCTCTTTGGACGCTTTGTTCTGTTCAGCGGTCGCGGTTTCCGCCGCGTGGATCAGAGCGCGGCGCGCCTCGTCCAGAGCGAGAACGGTTGACGACATAGGTTCGGCCCCACGACGCGACAGGGCAGCGTCGAATGCGGCCGGATTTTCGCGGATAAAGCGGATGTCATGCATGGGGCTTCTCCTTCTTAATGACGCGGTGCTTATGGCATGGGTGGGGAAGGGTGAAAAGGGGGCTCTGCCCCCTCTTGGCTGCGCCAATTCACCCCCGGGATATTTGTCGCACAAAGGGGCAAGGGGGATTTTTTGGCAGGCTGCGGCATTATCACGAAGATATGGGGTTGCGGTCCGGTTGCCATTCCCCCATCTGCGAATTAACGTGCCGCGACTTTTGCGGGGCGAGACCTGCATATTTAACACGAAGGGGAGCGCCTGATGGAGGCCATTCAAGGTATCGTACCGTTTATCCTGATCTTCGGGATCATGTATTTCTTGCTGATCCGTCCGCAGCAGAAAAAGGTAAAAGAGCATCAGGCGATGGTTGCTGCGCTGCGCCGTGGTGATCAAGTTGTCACCCAAGGCGGGATCATCGGCAAAGTGTCGAAGGTCAAAGACGACAACGAGATCGAGATCGAGATTGCTGCGGGCGTGAACGTTCGCATCGTGCGTTCGACCATTGCTCAGGTTGTGAGCAAGACCGAACCTGCTAAGGCATAAGACAAGGCCCCGGACATGCTGCATATTTCGCGCTTTCGCCAGTTGATGATCCTACTGGCCTGCCTGGCCGGGGTTGTCTTTACCTTGCCGAACTTTTTCTACGGCCGCGTCGAGTCTCATAACGACGCGGTTAAATTGGTTGATGCGGGGATGAGTTCCGATCAGATCGCGGCGGATGTCGCGCTCTGGCCGTCGTTCCTGCCGTCGAATTTGGTGAACCTCGGGCTCGACCTGCGGGGCGGTGCGCATCTGCTCGCTGAAGTGCAGGTGCAAGAGGCCTATGGCGCCACGCTCGACGCGATGTGGCCTGAGGTGCGTGATGTGCTGGCTGCAGAACGTGACACCGTTGGGTTTGTGACCCGCGAAGAGTCCACCGCAGATGCGCTGCGTGTACGTATTTCCGAGGCCGCTGGCATGGATCGTGCGCTGGAATTGGTGCGTGGTTTGGGCCAGCCTGTGGCGACCCTGACAGGCGCGGGCGCATCTAACATCACTGTCTCTGCTGAGGGGCAAGTGATCAGCATTGGGCTCTCTGAGGCGGAAAAGCTGGCCTCTGACGACCGTGTGGTCAAACAAGCGCTTGAAATTATTCGTCGCCGTATTGACGCTGCAGGCACACGTGAGCCTGCGATCCAGCGTCAGGGCGACAACCGTATCCTGATCCAAGTTCCCGGCGCGAAATCTGCGCAAGAGTTGAAAGACTGGATTGGCACGACGGCTCAACTGACCTTTAACTCGGTCGTTGGTCGCACCACGGATGCCAATGCAAATCCGGGTGTGGGTAACATCCTTGCGCCGTCTCTGAACGAAGAGGGCAGCTATTACATCCTTGAACGGACCCCTGTTGTCACGGGTGAAGAGCTGGTTGATGCGCAGCCGTCGTTCGACCAGAACGGTCTGCCGGCTGTATCGTTCCGTTTCAATCCGACGGGTGCGCGGGCCTTTGGCCAGTATACCTCGGAAAACGTGGGCGCGCCCTTTGCGATTGTCCTCGACAACGAAGTGATCAGCGCCCCGACCATTCGTCAGGCGATCACGGGCGGCTCTGGTATCATTTCGGGTAGCTTCTCGATTGAGGAATCCACGAACCTTGCGGTTCTGTTGCGGGCTGGTGCGCTGCCTGTTGGCCTGACCTTCCTCGAAGAACGCACGATCGGCCCAGAACTGGGTGCGGATAGCGTGAAGGCGGGTCAGATCGCGGCGCTGGTTGGTTTCGCGTTGATCATGATCTTTATGGCGCTGACCTATGGCCTCTTTGGCTGGATCGCGAACCTCGCGCTGGTCATCAACGTTGCGATGATCTTTGGTGCGTTGTCGGTCCTTGGGGCGACGCTCACGCTGCCTGGTATCGCGGGTATCGTGCTGACCATGGGTATGGCTGTGGACGCGAACGTTCTGGTTTTTGAACGGATCCGCGAAGAGCTGAAAACCGCGAAAGGGCCTGCTCGGGCGATTGAGTTGGGCTATGAACGCGCGATGTCGGCGATTGTGGATGCGAACATCACCACGATCATCACCGCAGCCATTCTTTGGTTCGTTGGCTCTGGCCCCGTGCGCGGCTTTGCGACCACTCTGGGTATCGGTATCGTGACTTCGGTCTTTACCGCGCTCTTTGTGACCCGTCTTTTCATCGTCTGGTGGTTCCAACGCCGCCGTCCCAAAACCATCGAGGTCTGAGCCATGCGGATGCGTCTTGTCCCTGACAACACGAACTTCAATTTCTTCCGCGTCGCACGCGCTACCTTTGGCGCGTCTGTGGTGTTGGTGATTGCCTCTGTCATCGCGTTCTTCGTGATGGGGCTGAACTTTGGTATCGACTTCCGTGGCGGTACCACGATCCGCACAGACAGCACGAACGCTGTGGATGTTGCAGAGTATCGTGCGGCGATTGATCCGCTCGGCCTTGGCGATGTGGTGATCACACAGGTGTTTGACCCGACCTTTGCCGCAGATCAGCACGTGGCGATGATCCGCATTCAGGCCCAAGACGGGCAGGAAAGCATTTCCCAAGACATCGTGGGCAATGTCGAGGCTGCTCTGAAAACGGTCGATCCAGCGGTGACCTTTGCATCTGTTGAATCCGTCGGTCCCAAAGTGTCGGGCGAGCTGATCTCTAAAGCGGTTTATGCCGTTCTCGCGGCGCTTGTCGCGATCGTGGCCTATATCTGGCTGCGGTTCGAATGGCAGTTCGCGGTGGGCGCTGTTGTGGCTTTGATCCACGACGTTGCGATCACCATCGGCCTTTGGGCGGTGTTCCAGTTCAAATTCGATCTGGCCACCATTGCGGCGCTTTTGACCATCGTGGGTTACTCGATCAACGATACCGTGGTTGTCTTTGACCGCGCCCGTGAAAACCTGATCAAGTATAAGCAAATGCCGCTGATCGACGTGCTGAACCTCTCGGCCAACGAAACGCTGAGCCGTACCATCATGACCTCGGGCACCACGCTTTTGGCGCTGATCGCGCTTTTGGTGCTGGGTGGGGACGTGATCCGTGGGTTCGTCTTTGCGATCACTTGGGGCATTCTGGTTGGTACCTATTCGTCGATCTATGTTGCAAAGAACATCGTGCTTATGCTCGGTGTGAAACGTGACTGGTCGAAGGAAAAGAAACCTACCGGCAACCAGTTCATGGATATTGATGCCTGATTTTTCTTGGGGATTGAGCTATCTCAAACCCCAAGGACACACGGCGCTGTAACAGGCACTGAGCAAAGAGGATAAGACATGCGTTTGAACGAGGTCGTTTATTCCGATGCCAAGCCCGTTGATGGCTATGGTCCCGGTTTTTTCCGTATCGGTGGTGAGGTCTTTGAGGGCCCGCTGGTCGTGACCTCGACGGGCGTGTCCTCTTGGGGCGGGTATGATGATGTTGAGGCGCTCTTGGCGCTCAAAGACACGGTTGATGTGGTCTTTGTCGGCACAGGGGCAGAGATCGCGCATTTGCCCGTCGCCCTTCGCACCGCGTTGGAAGAGGCGGGTATTGGCGCAGAACCGATGTCGTCGCCCGCCGCCTGCCGCACCTATAACGTCCTCTTGTCCGAAGGCCGCCGCGTCGCGCTGGCCTTGATCCCCGTCTGATGCGCCTCGCGGTCACTGATCTGGCCTGCGCACGTGGTGGGGTTCCTGTCCTCTCTGGCGTGTCCTTCACGGTCGAGGCTGGGCAGGCGCTGGTTCTGCGCGGTGCCAATGGCATCGGGAAAACTACGCTCTTGCGGACGCTCGCGGGGCTGCAACCTGCACTGAGCGGTGACATTGACCTGCCCGACGATCAGGCCGCCTATGCCAGCCACGCGGACGGGATCAAAGCGCAGCTGAGCGTCGAAGAAAACCTGAGCTTCTGGGCCGAGGTTTACGGCAACCCCGTGCCTGACACCATTTACGAGGCCTTTGATCTGGTTGATCTGCGCCACCGCATGGCGGGCACCCTGTCCGCAGGGCAAAAGCGGCGTCTAGGTCTGTCGCGGCTCGGCGTGATCGGTCGCAAGGTGCTTTTCCTAGATGAACCCACGGTGTCGCTTGATCGGTTCTCGGTGAACCTCTTTGCGGATTTCATTCGTGATCAACATCTGGCCAAAGGCGGCATCGCGGTTATCGCGACCCATATCGACCTCGGCCTTGATGCGCCCGAACTGGACTTAGAACCGTTCCGTGCTTCGGCCGATCAATCTGGCGGCAGTGACGAGGCGTTCTTGTGATCGCGCTCCTAAAACGCGACCTTTGGCTTGCCGTGCGGGCAGGGGGCGGGTTCGGCCTTGGCCTTGCGTTCTTTTTGATCGTTGTGGTGCTGATCCCATTTGGCGTGGGGCCTGATGCGTCGGTGCTAGAGCCCATCGCGCCGGGAATTCTATGGGTCGCGGCTCTCTTGGCTTGCCTCCTGTCGCTGGACCGGATTTTCGCGCTGGATTACGAGGATGGCTCTCTGGCGCTTCTCGCGACATCGCCGCTGCCGCTCGAAGGTGCAGCCCTGATCAAAGCGATTGCCCATTGGCTCACAACGGGTCTACCGCTGACCCTTGCAGCCCCGCTCTTGGGCGTTCTTTTACACATGAATTCAGAGGCCTATGGCTATCTGTTCATCTCGCTCGCGCTCGGCACGCCTGCGCTGTCGATCATCGGTACCTTTGGCGCGGCGCTGACCGTTGGACTGCGGCGCGGTGGCCTCTTGCTGTCGCTTCTGGTTTTGCCGCTATATGTCCCGACGCTGGTGTTTGGGGCCGAAGCGGTGCGCCGTGGTGCGGCTGGGATGGATGTGACGACGCCCTTTGTGATGCTGGCGGGTATTACTGCGGGGGCTTTTGCGCTATTGCCTTTCGCCAGTGCTGCGGCACTGCGGGTCAACCTGCGCTAAGACAACAAAAGGGGACATCATGTCGATCTGGGAATATGCAAACCCCAAGAAATTTATGGCAACCACCTCGCCATTGATCCCGTGGATCTTTGGCGGGTCGATGGTGCTGATCATGGTTGGCTTGCTCTGGGGCCTGTTCGCGACCCCCGCAGCCGACCAGTTCGAACACTCGGTCAAAATCCTCTTCGTCCACGTGCCCTCCGCGCTGATGGCGATCAACGGCTGGATGATGATGCTGGTCGCCTCCCTGATCTGGCTGATCCGCCGTCATCACGTCTCGGCGCTTGCGGCACGGGCGGCGGCACCGATTGGCGCGATCATGACCGTGATTGCACTGGCAACGGGCGCGATCTGGGGCCAGCCGACATGGGGAACATGGTGGGCATGGGAGCCGCGCCTGACATCGTTCCTGATCCTGTTCCTGTTCTACATCGGCTACATGGCCCTCTGGACCGCGATTGAAGACAACGACACCGCAGCCGACCTGACCTCGGTCCTCTGCATCGTGGGGTCGGTCTTTGCGGTGCTTTCGCGCTATGCGGCGATGTTCTGGGGCAAGGGCCTGCACCAAACCGCGACATTCTCTGCCGACCGCGAAACCAACATCGACGCGTCGTTCTGGTGGCCTGCGGTGATTTCGATGCTGGGCTTTGGGCTCTTTTTTGTCGCATTGGTTTTGATCCGAACCAACACACATATCCGTCTACGGCGCGCTGATGCGCTCGAGGCGCGGGCTCGGAGGGCTGCATGATGGTCGATTTCGGTAAACACACGCTTCATATCTGGCTGTCTTACGGCGTGACGATCGGCCTTTTGGCCGCCCTCGCACTGGTGAGCCTGAAACAAAGCCGCGCCGCAAAGAAACGGCTTGAAGAGGTTGAGACGAAACATGGCTAAGGTTCCGGTATTGGCAATCCTACCCCCTGTGATCTTTGCAGGGATCGCGGGGCTGTTTTTCAGCGGTATGTATTTTGGCAACGACGACAAACTCCCCTCGACCTTTATCGGCAAAGAGGCTCCGGCCCTGCCGACAGAGGCGCTAGAGGGCACCGTCCAATTGACGCCAGAGATGCTGCGGTCGGGCGAAGTGACGCTGGTGAACTTTTGGGCAAGCTGGTGCCCGCCGTGCCGTGCCGAACATCCTGTGCTGCATGAACTGGCGGAACAGGGCTACCGCGTGGCTGGCGTGAACTTCCGCGACACCCAAGGTGCGGCCAGCGATTACCTCACTGAACTGGGCAATCCGTTCTTTGCGACGGGGTTTGACGCCACAGGGCGCGGCAGCATCGATTGGGGTGTGACCGCCCCGCCAGAGACTTTCATCGTCGATGGGGACGGAACGGTTCTCTACCGTTTTGCAGGGCCGCTGATCGGCACTGACTACGAAGAACGGTTTTTACCAGAGTTGCAAAAGGCGCTGGGGAACTGATCAGCAGGCATAGGCCGCCATGGCGCCCCAATCGCGGGCGGCGCGGCAGGCCATGCCCGACAGATCATAGCGCCACGCAGGTTCACCAATTTCCAACACGATCAAGAGGCTGAGCTCTTCGGCCTCCGACGTGTGCATCTGCGCGGTGGCAAAGTCGAACACATCGTCAATGACGCGCGACGACTGGCTGGAGACCTCTATGTCGGGGAAATATTCGGCCCTTTCTTCGGTCATGATTGACAGCGCGTTGGCGGCGTCGATGTCTGCGCACCACTCTTCGGCGTCACTTCCCCAGATATTCGCCTGAACGCAGGCCCCCACAGCCATCTTTTCCGCCAGACCCCGACGCCAGTAGGCCGAGGTTTCCTCATGCGCGATGATGACCAGCGCGTAGGCGCGGTTTTCCGGCAGGGGCGGGTAGGCGTCGTCGGCAGAAAGACGCAGGTGGGAGAGTTGAATATCCATCCCCCAAATCGACCACCCCCCTGTGGATTCGGCAAATCGGATTCAGGGGGTAAGCCTGTGGATAGAACCACTTAGGGGTGGGCAACCCTGTGGATAATTTGTGTATTCAACGCTGCGACCGCAAAGCGCACCTCATTCGGGCTTCTTGCTGAACTTGGCACTAAATTTGCCACTGATGCTGCCGTTACAGATCATGTGTAGTCACGAGGTTTTTGCGGTATGGTCGACACGCTCAGTTGGGGTTGGTATTTTCCAACGTCGTTCCCTTTCCCAGAGTTTCTCTCTCAAGACGTTCTTGATGAGAGCCTGAACGGCTACACGATCAACAACCCATACTACATCGAATACACCATTCGCGATGGCGACAATGACGGCGTCATCAACGACGATGACCTAGACGGCGGGCCGTTACGATACGCGGGCGACTATATCATTGGCCCGACGACGACCCTCTATCCGCAGGAAATCGCGCTCTACACCAATTCGTCTATTGTGATGAACGGCCAGGTGATCACGGGCCTCGATATTGAGGTCACGTTGTTCACTGATGGCACATGGGGTTACCGCCTCATGGATACGTCGATCCCGCAGGGTCACTATTCCGCCGTCTCCTCTGTCACCATAGGCACATGGAACGGCGTTGAATACACAGGGATTTATACCGCCGGCGTTGATCAGATGTTCGTCTGTTACCTCGCGGGGACAACGATCCAGACGGCGCGAGGTTGGGTGCCTGTACAGCAATTGCGCGTGGGTGATCTGGTCGAAACCATGGACCACGGGTTGCAACCGATCCGCTGGGTTGGGCAAAACACGATCCTTGGCGTCGGGAAAAATGCCCCTGTTCGGATCGCAACGGGTGTCTTGGACAACGAAGTGCCAGTCTACGTCTCACCCAATCACCGTCTGATGATCCACGGCCCCTTTGTTGAACTGCTCTTTGGCGAAGAGGACGTGCTCGTCGCCGCGAAACATTTAATTGATGGCGACCTCATTCGGTCAGAGCCACGGGCGCTCGCGCATTACGTCCACTTCGCGCTCGACCAGCACGATATTGTGATGGCGGACGGTTTGCTGAGCGAAAGCCTCTTGCCCGGACCTGAAGCGATCAAAACCATTTCAGAGGCCGACCGTGCCGCGCTCCTCGATGTGTTTCCTGTGCTGCGTGGCGGGTGGGAACATTATGGCCCTGCGGCCCGTATGTGCTTGACCGCGCGCGAGGCGGAGCTTTTGCGGTGGGCGATGGAGCGCGAGGGGCTTCTCGACCGAAAATCGCCTCTGTCCCGTCGGCCGGAACGTGAAACCGCCTGAGCGTATTCGCACAGACGTTGCCCTTAAAAAACGTGTCCTCTGTGCAATCATGTCAAAGTCTCGCAATTCATTGATTGGAGAGTGTGAGCGTGTTGCGCTAAATCGGTCTTAGGAAACGAACACGGATGTAAACATGCGACAGCTTTTGGGATCGGTGATGTGTGGCTTGGCTATGACCCTGCCTGCAGTTGCCCACGCGGATGATCATCCCCCCATTATTGTTGAATTGTTCACCTCTCAGGGCTGTTCGTCCTGTCCGCCTGCCGATGAAATTCTCGCAGAACTGGCGCAGAGCGATGATGTGATCCCGCTGGCGCTGCATGTGGACTATTGGGATTACATCGGTTGGGCTGATAGCTTTGCCAATCCGGCCTTTACCGAACGCCAGAAACGCTACGCCGCCCAAGCAGGCGAGCGGACCATCTACACGCCGCAGTTTGTGATTGGCGGCGTGGATCATGTGGTTGGCGCACACCCGATGGAACTGATGGAGCTGATGCGCCGTCACATCATCATGGCCGATGGCATTGATCTGGACCTTGAGCGGTCGGGCAATACGCTGACCCTAACCGCCGAGTCCCTCCAGAGCTTTGCAACGCCGCTGACGGTGCAGCTCGTTCGTTATCAACCCAATGCGCAGGTCGATATTGAACGCGGTGAAAACGCTGGAAAAACCGTTGATTACACGAATATCGTCACGTCGTGGGACGATCTGGGCGAATGGGACACGCGCACGCCGCTGTCGCTCTCTGTGACCATCGAAGGCGACGCGCCAGCGGTCGTGATCCTTCAGGAGCCAGGGCCAGGGTTGATCGTATCGGCAGGGCGCGTGCGCTGAGGCTTCCAACGGTTATGCACCCAGAACCACTGTTCGGGGTTGGCCCTGACGCGGGCCTCTAAACGGGCGGTCGCCTCTGCCATCATCTGTTCAGGGGTCGTGTGTTCGATGGGCGTCTCAACGGCCACGTCGAAACTCACACCATCGGCCTGTCGGATCCCGAAATAGGGCACCAAGAGCGCATCCATCCGCAACGCAATATCAGCGGCTGAGGTCGCGGTCATCGCTGGATGTCCGACGAAATCCAACAGCACCCCATCGGGCACCGCCACATCAAACAACAACGTGCCCATGCCGCCACCACGTAGGTGTTTCGCAAACCCTGCCGTGCCGCGCCGCCCTTGGGCAAAGACGGGGCCTGAGAGTTCGGTCATCGTGCTGGCGTAGTGATCGTTGAAATAGGCGTTCTTCATCGGACGGTAGAGACCACCGATGATGTAACCTTTGTTCGTGAGCACCTGACGGGGTGCCTCGTGGTTGCCGAAATGCCCCGTGATAAAGAGGATCGGACGGCAATTGGCGCGGGCCTCTTCGACGGCCGCCATGCCACCACCGCTGATCTCGGTCCGAGCAAGGCGTTGACCGAACTCCTGCCACGAATAATTTTCGATCAGGGTGCGACCCACGTTGTCCAGCACGCCGTCAGCAATGCGAGATTTTTCGGCGTCTGACATGTCAGGGAAAATCAACGACAGGTTAGCCAGCGCCCTTTTGCGGTAGCCCGCGATAGGCCCGATGACCCGCTTTGTGACGGCCCCCATGAGCGCCAGGCGCGTCTCGTAAGGCAGACGCATTAGCCCACCGATCATGCCGCGCAAAATGCGGTCAATGATCCAATCGGCGCGCGTGCCGAGGTCGGTCTCTTGAGTTTGGGCCATGTGCCATCCTGTGCGGTCTGCCCATCAGATAAAGGGCTGGCTCCGCAATCTCAAGCAGCAGGATGGATCACGCAGCGTCCTCTCCCGTAGAAAAGAGCGTTATATCGCCCGTTTCGGCCAATTTCTGGATCACGGCGGTCAGGCGGGTTTGCGCGGCCTCGCCGTCGGCCTTGCGTGGGGTGCCGCGCTCCGCCATCTCATCCTTGATCTGGTCCGCCACCCGTTGCGACAGGTTCGCAAGGAGATAATCAGCCCCAGCCTCTAGCGCGCCACCCAACGCCATCGCATGGGCGAGCGCCGTCACAACATCCGCCTGATCCGCAGCACGTAGGACCTTGGGCACGTCGGGCGGGGGCAGGCGGGCAGGGATATCGGCAAAGGTAAAGATCGCCTGCCGAACCTGCGCGGTGAACACAGGGTCATCGTCATTCAGATCGGACAAAAGACTGTCGCGCAGGTCAGCGCCGCTGGCCGTAAGGATCGCACCGAGGTGCCGTGGGGCAGGCTGGGCAAAGGCCGTTTCGCGCGGTTTGCCGTAATCGCCAATCAACGCGGTCCCAATCCGCAGGACGGTTTCGGGCGCTACGCCCGTGGTCAGCGACATGGTATAGGTGATCCGCCGCGCCCGTTCGCCCGCAATGCGGCCTAGCACTTGGGCGGCCTTATCAACGGGAAGCTTCGACAGTGTGATCGCGCAGACTTCTATTGCCTCTGCATTGACCAGAGGGACGATCTGATCGACGTCTAGCTTGCAAATCTGCCGCCACGGGTCGGTGCCAGAGAGTTCGTCGTTGAGCCGCGCAGTAGTCCCTGCGCTGAGTTGTCCTGACAACGCATCAAGAGCGGCAGAGATACCACCGGGCCCCGTGAGGCCGAGGCGGTCCATCTCGTCTAGGAATTCGATCACCACATGATCCACCGTTGCCCGATCCACCATGCCGATATCGGCGATCTCGCGGGTGAGGGCGATTTGCGCGTCCTCTGGCATGTCAGAGAGGTTCAATGTCTGCCCGTCCGCCATCAGATATTGCACCAACAGCGCCGCCTTTTGACGGCGGGTCAGATGCGCAATCGGGGGGAGTTGTGATCCATCGGGCATAGTGGTGTCCTTTCCGCCTAAGTATCGGTTGGAAAGGTGAAAAATCCGTTAGCCCCAAATGAAAAGGGGGCCCGAAGGCCCCCGATCCGATTATGCGCCGAACACGCGCTTAAAGATCGTGTCCACGTGTTTGGTGTGGTAGTCCATGTCGAACTTTTCGTTGATCGCATCAACGCCAAGCGCGTTCACAACATCCTCATCCGCGAGGAGTTGTTCACGGAAATCAACGCGGTCTTCCCATACTTTCAACGCGTTGCGCTGAACCATGGAATATGCGTCCTCGCGTGATACACCTGCTTGGGTCAGGGCCAAGAGAACGCGCTGCGACATCACCAGACCAGGGAATTTGTTCATGTTATCCAGCATGTTCTGCGGGAAGATGAGCATTTTATCGATAACGCCGGTCAGACGGTTCAGGGCAAAGTCGAGGGTGATGGTGGCATCTGGGCCAATCGCACGCTCAACAGAGGAGTGCGAAATATCACGCTCGTGCCAGAGGGCGACGTTTTCCATCGCAGGAATGACCGACATACGAACCAAACGCGCCAGACCTGTGAGGTTTTCGGTCAGAACAGGGTTCTTTTTGTGCGGCATCGCGGACGAGCCTTTTTGGCCCATCGAGAAGAACTCTGCACCCTCGAGAACTTCGGTACGCTGCATGTGGCGGATTTCGATCGCTACGTTTTCGATCGAGGACGCGATCACGCCGAGCATTGCAAAGAACATCGCGTGACGGTCACGCGGGATAACTTGGGTGCTGATCGGTTCTGGGTTCAGGCCGAGTTTCGCGCAGACGTGCTCTTCGACGCGGGGGTCGATGTTTGCGAAGGTGCCAACAGCGCCCGAAATTGCGCCAGTTGCGATCTCTTCACGAGCGAGTTTCAGACGCGCAAGGTTGCGGTCCATCTCAGCGTAGAAGCGTGCAAAGGTCAGACCCATAGTGGTCGGCTCTGCGTGGATACCGTGGCTGCGGCCAACGCGAACGGTGTTTTTATGCTCCATCGCGCGCTTTTTCAGCGCCGCGAGCAGGGCTTCCATATCCTTGATAAGGATGTCGGATGCGCGAACCAACTGAACGTTCAAGCAGGTGTCGAGGACGTCCGAGGACGTCATACCTTGGTGAACGAAACGGGCCTCTTCGCTGCCTACATGTTCAGCAAGGTGTGTCAGGAACGCGATCACGTCGTGTTTGGTAACGGCTTCGATTTCGTCGATGCGGGCGACATCAAACTCTACGTCTTTGGCTTTCCAAACCGCATCCGCGTTTTCGCGGGGGATAACGCCCAGATCGGCCATGGCGTCACAGGCGTGTGCCTCGATCTCGTACCAGATTTTGAATTTGGTTGCAGGTTCCCAGATGGAGACCATTTCAGGGCGGGAATAGCGAGGGATCATTGGCAGCGGCCTTTCGTCGGTGGAAAGTTTCACGCGCCTCATACGATGCATGACGTGTCGTAACAAGAGCAGCACAGCCATAACTGGTGGGCAAAAGGCCGCTAGGGTGTGGGGGCTATGCCCTTGGCGCATTGAACTCGGGGGAATGATGCGTCAGGACTATAGGCGAAACCCGCCGAGATGGGGCGAGAGGATCGATGCGTAGTGTTCTGAAATTCATAACGTTTCTAGGTGTGGCGCTCTTGGCGTTTACGCACCTTGGGACGTGGATTCCGCTGGCCGATTCCTTGTCTTTGGGGCGCCCTATTTTGCTGGCTGCGGGTTTGGTCATTGTCATCGCCCTGTTGTTTTTTGGCCTAAAGCGGTGGGCGGCTGGCGTCTTGGTCGCGGTGATTGCCTCTGGCGTGGTCACATGGGGCGATTTTGCGGGCGGCGCGGTGCGTGGAACGGGGCCGCTGAGGCTCTATCAAAAGAACATGCTGTGGAACGGTGCCACGCCCGAGGCCATCTTGGCCGATATCCTGTCGACGGACGCGGATTTCGTGACACTGCAAGAAACCTCATCGATCAATCAACTCGTGCTCGACGGGCTAGAGGACCGGTTTCCCCATCGCCTTGCCTGCGCGAGCCAAGGAAATGGGGGTATTGCCCTTCTGTCCCGCTATCCTCTGACGCCATCGGGTGCGGGCTGTAGTCTGGGCAGCGGGATCGTTATTGCCCAAGCTGAGGTGCCAGAGATCGGGCAGGTCTGGATCGGATCGGTCCACCTCAATTGGCCCTATCCGTTCACCCAAGCCTCTCAGGTGCCGAAAATCCTGCATGGGTTGGAAAGCCTCGACGGTCCGATTGTGATTGCAGGGGATTTCAACATGATCCCGTGGGGCAGTTCGGTGCGGCGGATCGCGGAAACGGCGGGCGCTGTGCGGGTCGGTGGTTATCTGTCGACCTTCCCCGGATTTGGCGCTCATCTGCCCTTTGCGATTGATCATACGTTGATCCCACAGGGTTGGCAGGGTGCCGTCGATATTCGCCCCTTGGCGGGGTCGGATCATTATGGTCTGGTGCTGTCATTCGGACCGTAGGACCTGCCATGACGCCCATTCTTCAAGACCACTTGCCCGACGAACAACGCGCTGTTGCTGCGGCCCGATTGCCCGCGATGCGACCTGTGACGGGACCGTGGATCACTGTGGATAGCGCATACACGGGGCAGTTGGGCGAAAAGGCCCGTCTGATGCGTGATCACCGCGCGGCTGTCTGCGGTGTCCTGCCCGAGGCAGAAGAGGCGGTTGCGGAACTTCTCGACGTGATCTTGGCCGAATTGCCATCGGTGGGGTTCACGGTGACGGTGGATCAGGTGACGCGTCCTGACGGGCAGATCGTGACCATTGACCGCAGTGATCCCTTCCTCACCCTGTCGCAACTGGTCCAAGAGGACTTATGCCTTTTGCAAAAGCAGGGCGACGAACATGTGCTGACGGCGGCGTTGCTGTGTTTCCCCGCCGCATGGACCTTGGCCGAGAAAATCGGGCGCCCGCTCCTGCGCATCCATGTGCCCGTGCCGTCCTACACTGAGGATATCGGTAAGCGCGTGCAGCGTTTGTTTGACGGGGCGCAGCCGCTACGGCCGATGTGGAGGGCGAATTTGCACAGCTATGAGGACGCGACGCTGTTCCATGTCCGCAGCGAATCGAACCCGCGTCCCTATACGGACATCAATCCGCTCTATGAACGCAGCGAACGGCAGACCGTCATGCGGCTGCCGAAAACGGGTGCGGTTCTCTTTGCGATCCACACCACGATGGTTGCGATTTGATCAGGGGTTGAGGGTCGATTTGACCCGCTCCAACAGCGCGGACACCCAATTTTTATGAGAGGTCGGCGTTTGCCGAGACACAAGGCTAGCCTGATGCGGCAGGCGCATCTGCGGCTTTGGCTGTGCAGAAACTGGAATATGGCTCGGCTTGGGGGCGAGGTAATCTTGGGCACTCTTAAACATGATACTGGACCTGAAAACTGGTTCACTCAGCGACAACATCTCAACTTATAATGGCAAAATCAGGGCAAAGACATGAAGTTGTCGTGGGGCCGTTCCACTAAACGAAAAGGGCGCCCGAATGGGGCGCCCTCTCGTTTGTCTGACGACTGCTACGATTAGCAGCTGTAGTACATTTGGTATTCGACCGGGTGCGGGGTGTGCTCGTAAGCGTAAACCTCGTTCCATTTCAGGTCGATGTAAGCCTGAAGCTGGTCTTTGGTGAACACGTCGCCTGCAAGCAGGAAGTCCATGTCTTTTTCCAGCTCTTCCAGAGCTTCACGCAGCGAACCACATACGGTCGGGATTGCTGCCAGTTCTTCTGGCGGCAGATCGTAGAGGTCTTTGTCCGAAGCAGCGCCCGGATCGATTTTGTTTTTGATGCCGTCGAGGCCAGCCATCATCAGAGCTGCGAAAGCGAGGTAGGGGTTCGCTGCCGGATCTGGGAAGCGAGCTTCTACGCGTTTTGCTTTCGGCGATTCGGTCCACGGAATACGGACACAGCCCGAACGGTTGCGTGCCGAGAACGCGCGCAGAACAGGAGCCTCGAAGCCCGGGATCAAACGTTTGTAGGAGTTTGTCGACGGGTTGGTCAGCGCGTTCAGTGCTTTTGCGTGGGTCAGGATACCACCGATGAAGTACAGAGCTTCCTGCGACAGGTCAGCGTATTTGTCGCCTGCAAAGAGCGGCTTGCCGTCTTTCCAGATGGACATGTTTACGTGCATGCCAGAACCGTTATCGCCAGCCATCGGCTTGGGCATAAAGGTTGCGGTTTTGCCGTAGGACGCAGCCACGTTGTGGATGATGTACTTGTATTTCTGGATGTTGTCGGCTTGCTCGACCAGACCACCAAAGATCATGCCCAGCTCGTGCTGACAGGTCGCCACTTCGTGGTGGTGTTTGTCAACTTTGATGCCGATGCGCTTCATAGTGGAGAGCATTTCGCCACGGATGTCCTGCGCTTCGTCGATCGGGTTCACAGGGAAGTAGCCGCCCTTGTGGCCTGCACGGTGTGCGAGGTTGCCCATTTCGATTTCTGCGTCGGTGTTCCAAGCAGCTGCTTCAGCGTCGATCTGGTAGGATACTTTCGCCGGAGTAACCGAGTAACGAACGTCGTCGAACAGGAAGAATTCAGCTTCAGGGCCGAAGTATGCAGCGTCACCAATGCCCGAGGACTTCAGGTAAGCTTCTGCTTTTTTCGCGATCTGACGCGGGCAACGGTCATAGGCTTCGCCAGTGTCCGGCTCAACAACGTCACAGTGGATCGCGATGGTTTTCTCAGCGTAGAACGGGTCCATGTAAGCAGAGGACGCATCCGGCATCAGTTTCATGTCGGACTGGTCGATCGACTTCCAGCCAGCAATCGACGAACCGTCGAACATGAAGCCTTCTTCGAGGAAGTCTTCGTCAACGAGGTCAGAGACGATCGTCACGTGCTGGAGCTTACCCTTCGGGTCGGTGAAACGTACGTCGACGTATTCTACGCCTTCGTCCGCGATAAGTTTAAGAAATTCTTGGTTGTTCATCCCTGATTCCTCTTGAGGTGAAATTTGTCAGTGAATTAAAGCGCGTCGTCGCCAGATTCACCGGTGCGGATACGGATCGCTTGTTCGACAGGCGATACGAAGATTTTACCGTCGCCGATCTTGTCGGTTTTGGCAGCGCCGATGATGGCCTCAATGGCGGCATCGACTTGATCGTCAGCAAGGACGACCTCGATTTTTACTTTCGGCAGGAAGTCCACAACATATTCAGCGCCGCGATACAGCTCTGTGTGGCCTTTCTGACGACCAAAGCCTTTGACTTCGATCACGGAGAGACCTTGTACGCCAGCGTCCTGCAGGGCTTCCTTGACCTCGTCCAGTTTGAACGGTTTGATGATCGCCTCGATCTTTTTCACTGACGCGACTCCCTTCGCTTTGGTGTTCCTTCGGCGTCAGACCATGTCTGCACGGCAGGCACAATCGGGTAGGCTGACGCAGGCTATTCCTTCGGGATGATTCCATAGGGTGTGATTAAAAATTGTGCAATATGCGCGCTTGGTGTGCAGTTTGAAAACTTTTGGTGCTGAAACGATGATCGAAGTCCTGACCTCTGCCCAAATGCGCGCCGTTGAAGGTGCTGCGATGTCGTCTGGCCGTGTCTCGGGCCTCCAGTTGATGGAGCGTGCGGGGCAGGGCGTTGTTGATGCCATTTTAGACAAATGGCCCGTGATGGCCACCGCGCCTGACCTTGCCGTTGTGCTCTGCGGGCCAGGCAACAACGGCGGTGATGGATTCGTCGTTGCGCGGCTTTTGGCAGAGCGGGGATGGGAGGTCGCCTGTTTCTTTGCGGGTGACGCGGCGCGTTTGTCAAACGATGCCCGCGCCAATTACGACCGTTGGGCTGCAATGGGGCAGGTGCGGCCATGGGCTGACTTGGGTGCGGCCTTGCGGGGCTGGGGTGATGTGCATCATCCCGCGCTCTGGATTGATGCGGTGTTCGGCACGGGCCTGTCACGTGCGGTGACGGGTGAGATTGCAGAAGGCTTCCGCGCCTTGTCCGTCTGGCCTGCCGATCTGGCCTATGCAGAGGGCGGTAAATGGGTCGCCGTCGATCTGCCGAGCGGATTGGACGCGGACACAGGCCAATCACACCTGACCGAGGATGCGAGGATTTTCTATGACCTCACGGTGAGCTTTCACCGCGCCAAACTGGGTCATCATTTGAACATTGGCCCTAATCTGTCCGGCGATCTGGTGGTAGCTGACATTGGTATCACGACGCCTTGTCCAGAGGCGGTGCGCTTGTCCGAACCACGTCTGACCTCGCTGAAAGGTGGGCTGCGGCGGGTGACGCATAAATATAGCCACGGTCACGCGCTGATCCTCGGTGGTCCTGCGGGCAAAACGGGGGCGGCGCGACTGGCGGCGCGGGCTGCGCTGCGGGCGGGTGCAGGGTTGGTCACGATCGCGGTGCCACGTGACGCCATCTCGGAATACGCCGCCCACGAAACAGCGGTGATGCTGGTGCCCTGCGACACGCCCGAAGACCTCGCGGCGCTCTTAGAGGATAAACGCTACGACCGCCTCTGCATCGGCCCCGCGTTTGGCGTCGACCGCGCGGCGGCGTTTTTGCCTACGATCCTCGCGGCCGAACGGTTTACAGTGATTGATGCGGATGCGCTGACGGCTTTGGCGTTGGATGACGCGCTGATGGGCGCGCTCCACCCCCAATGCGTTCTCACCCCACATGGCGGCGAATTTGCGCGGTTGTTCCCTGACCTCATCGATCACCCGTCGAAAGTCACCGCGACAGAGGAGGCCGCGAGCCGCACTGGCTGCGCCGTTCTATACAAAGGGCGCGATACCGTCATTGCGGCGCCCCATCGCCAGACTGTCCTAAATGCGGCGACGTATGATAATGCGACCCCTTGGCTCGCGACGGCGGGGGCGGGGGATGTGCTCGCGGGGTTTATCACGGGGATCAAGGATGTAGAGACGGCTGCTTGGCTCCACACCGCCGCTGCCCGTCATTTTGGGGCAGGGCTGATTGCCGAGGATCTGCCAGAGGCGCTGCCCGCCGTATTTCGCGCCTTAGGCCTCTAAAACGAAAACGCCGCCCGAAAGGGGCGGCGCATCAAAACGATGTAGCGTGGATCAGACAGCCGCCGATCCGACCTCCATCCCGTCTGCGTAAAGGATGTGCTGACGGTCAAACACCAGTTCAAACATCATCACCGACTGGGGTTCGGACCGAGTGATGTATTCGCCATCGATCAAACGCTCTGCGCTGACCATCGCGGTCGCTTCACCATAGAGAGCCTGTGCACGCCAATCGCGGATGTGGATCGGGGTTTGCGCGAAAACGGCCATGTCACGGTCAGGGCGGGTGTTGCCCAGCGTGCCAGCCTTAATGCGGATCAACTCTGCGGTGACGGTGAACGCACGAACTTCGCGGAGGATCGCCATGCCAGAATCGCGCGTAATCACACGATCGCCAGCAGCAAGCGTCTCAACAGGGAGTTCCCCATCCAGCGTCAAGAGGGTGGTGGCGGCCACAAGGCCAGTCAAATTGCGAACGCCCACGGCTTGCGCCGGGCGAATCTCGATATCAGGGTGCATGGCGGTTCCCGCTCTTGCTGTGTCTGCCTCAATTGCTAGGCAGGTTAAGCAAGCATTGGGTTAACACCAGTCAAAAAGCACCCCCGACTGCCCATATGCGCCGATTGTTAACCTTTTGGACACACTTTATGCGTGTTTACATACATTTAATGCGTGTGCATTTTTAGCTGGAAGCCCGCGCAAGGCTTTGCTAGACCGCCCATCAGAGCGGGTGTGGCGAAATTGGTAGACGCACTAGATTTAGGTTCTAGCGCCGCAAGGCGTGGGGGTTCAAGTCCCTCCACCCGCACCACAAATCCTGAATGCACTGACGATTTAGATTGGCCATTGGCCGGTCCTCTCAGCCTGTTCGGGGCCATATTTTCCCGAATTCGACGCGCTTCCCCAGAATGGACCCGAAAAACATCCTGATGGAATAGGGGGGAATGTGCCATTTCGCCTTGCATGGGGCGCTATGCCCCAATAGAAGGACGGCTGATTTAGGGTGGCCGCCGTCGTGCGGCCTGAACGAGACGTAAAAGGACGCATACGATGCAGGTCACCGAGACCCTCAACGAAGGCCTCAAGCGCGGCTACACAATCACTGTAACCGCTGCAGAGCTCGACGCAAAAGTAAACGAAAAGCTCATCGAAGCTCAGCCCGACATTGAAATGAAGGGTTTCCGCAAGGGCAAAGTCCCGATGGCTATGCTGAAAAAACAGTTCGGCCCGCGTGTTCTGGGCGAAGCGATGCAAGACGCAATCGACGGCGCGATGAACAACCACCTCGAAACTTCGGGTGACCGTCCGGCAGCACAGCCGGAAATGAAAATGACCAACGAGAACTGGAAAGAAGGCGACGACGTTGTTGTCGAAGTTTCCTACGAGCGCCTGCCGGACATTCCAGAAGTCGACTTCTCTGACGTGAAACTGGAGCGTCTGGTTGTTAAGGCTGACGAGGCATCGATCACCGAAGCTCTCGAAAACCTAGCGAAAACTGCGAAATCCTACGAAGAAAAAGACGGCGCTGCAGAAGACGGCGACCAAGTTGTCATGGACTTCCTCGGTAAAGTTGACGGCGAAGCATTCGACGGCGGCGCAGCATCTGACTACCCGCTGGTTCTCGGCTCGAACTCCTTCATCCCTGGCTTTGAAGCTGGCCTCGTTGGCGTAAAAGCTGGCGACGTGAAAGACGTAGACGTAACCTTCCCTGAAGAATACGGCGCTGAAAACCTCGCTGGTAAAGCGGCTGTTTTCACCTGCACCATCAAAGCTGTTAAAGCAGCGAAAGACGCAGCGATCGACGACGAACTGGCTAAGAAATTCGGTTCCGAAGACCTCGCTCAGCTGAAAGCACAAGTCGCTGAGCGTCTTGAAGCTGAATACCAAGGTGCAGCACGCGCAGTTGCGAAACGTTCGCTCCTCGACGCGCTGGACGGCAAAGTTGAATTCGACCTGCCGGAATCGCTGGTTAAAGCTGAAGCTGACCAGATCGCTCACCAGCTGTGGCACGAAGAAAACCCAGAAGTGCACGATCACAACCACGGTTCGATCGAAGCAACCGACGAGCACAAAGCTCTCGCTGCACGCCGCGTGAAACTGGGTCTGTTCCTTGCTGAAATCGGCAACAAAGCAGAAGTGAAAGTCTCTGACGCTGAACTGACCCAAGCGGTCATGAACCAAGCACGTCAGTACCCGGGCCAAGAGCGTCAGTTCTTTGAATTCGTTCAGCAGAACGCTCAGTTCCGTCAGCAGCTTCAGGCTCCGATCTTTGAAGACAAAGTAGTTGATCACATCTTCTCGGTCGCTTCTGTGACTGACAAAGAAGTATCGAAAGAAGATCTCCAGAAGGCTGTCGAGGCTCTGGAAGAAGAATAATCAGCGGTTCATCCCTGATCGAAAGGCGCCCTTTTGGGGCGCCTTTTTTGTTTGTGCGACGAAACACCCCGACCGAAAAAGGTTTATCCATTGGTATAACAGGCCTAGGCTTAAGGCAGTGAAGTCTCAACCGAGGAGTTAAACCATGAAGCACATTATTTTATCTGTTCTTGCTGTGTTTGGTTTGTCGACGGCTGCGATGGCATGCCCTGATTACTCTCAGTGGGGGGACAGCTATTCGGTTACTGGTCCCCAGATGCGCAGTCCTGTTCGTTTTAACGTGGTCGCTGGTGGCGAAAACTACATCTGGAACTGTCCGAATGTTCGCCCTGGAACGGATCAGGGGGCAGGGTATTTCACCACAGCGCCTGATTTCACCTTTGATATGAGCGGGATGTCGGGGCTGAAGCTGGAAATCAGCGTTATCAGCAAATGCGACAGTGCGCTGTTGATCAACACCGCGTCGGCCAACTGGTATTACGATGACGACGACAACGGCAACATGGACCCCAAGATCGTTCTGACGCGACCGATCGACGGCTATCTCGACGTTTGGGTTGGCACTTACGACGGGGATTACTGCGATGCGATCCTCGAGTTGGAAACCTTCCGCCGCTGATCGCCACATAAGAAAAAGGCCGCAGATTTCTCTGCGGCCTTTCTATTTGGTCTGACGGAAACCTTAGAGGTCTTCGTCGGAGTCCGCAGCAGCGCCACCAACGTCGTCGAACAGTTCGGCGATCTCGTCAGCTGCAGCTTGCTCTTCTTCAGCAGCCAGTTCCTGGATCGATTTACCCGATGCCTGGATCTCAGCTTCTTCTGCAGAGCGTGCAGCGTTGATGGTGATGGTTGCTTCAACTTCAGGGTGCAGAACAACAGTTACGCTGTGCAGGCCCAGTTCTTTGATCGCGCCTTGCAGGACAACCTGCTTGCGGTCGATCGAGAAACCACCAGCGGTCGCAACTTCGGCGATGTCACGCAGGGAGACAGAACCGTAGAGAGCGCCCGAGTCCGAAGCGGAACGAATCACAACGAACTGCTGACCGTTGAGGGTTGCAGCCAGTGCTTCGGCTTCTTTTTTAGTTTCGAGGTTGCGTGCTTCGAGCTGAGCTTTGTCAGCTTCGAATTTCGCTTTGTTTGCTTCGTTAGCGCGCAGAGCCTTGCCGGTAGGCAGAAGGAAGTTGCGAGCGTAGCCGTCTTTCACGGATACGACTTCGCCCATCTGGCCGAGTTTGGCAACGCGTTCGAGAAGGATAACGTCCATTGATATGACTCCTTACTTCACAGCGTAGGGCAGCAGAGCCAAGAAACGTGCGCGCTTGATGGCTTGTGCCAGTTTGCGCTGGTTCTTGGATCCAACAGCGGTGATGCGTGCGGGAACGATTTTGCCGCGCTCAGAGATGTAGCGCTGCAGAAGGCGAGTGTCTTTGTAGTCGATCTTCGGAGCGTTCTCGCCCTCGAACGGATCGGACTTACGACGACGGAAAAATGGTTTGGTAGCCATGACTTAATGTCCTTTCCTGATCAACTTAGCGACGTTCGCGGCGTTCGCCACGGTCACCGCGTTCGCCACGGTCACCGCGGTCGTCACGCTTTTGCATCTGAACCGACGGACCTTCTTCATGTGCATCGACCTTGATGGTCAGGATACGCATAACGTCGTCGTGCAGGCGCATCAGGCGTTCCATCTCTTGAACAGCCGACGACGGTGCATCGGTGCGCAGGAAAGCGTAGTGGCCCTTGCGGTTTTTGTTGATCTTGTAGGCCATCGTTTTGACGCCCCAGTATTCGCTTTCGATGACTTTGCCACCGTTGTCAGCAAGCACTGTCGAGAAGTGTTCGACGAGGCTTTCAGCCTGTGCGTTCGACAGGTCCTGACGCGAAATGAAAACATGCTCGTATAGCGGCATGTGCACTCCTGTTTTTGTTCAGCGCATTTCATAGGGTGGCAATGAGATCTTTCCGCCTCCACCCACGAGAGACTGCGCAGTTCTAACGAATTGCGGAAAGATGGGGCCTTATACATGCCGCGCCTGCAAAGGCAAGTGTGGAATGACACTCTCTATATATATGCACCAGCGCGGGGCACCGAGATCGTGTCTGGGGTGAATATGAGAAAGTCAAAACAAGGTCAGGGCATCGCCTGTTTTTCGCCATGTTTGGTCCGCAAGGTTACAACCATAGGGTAAAAAGGTGCTACAATGAACGCGCTGACAACTGATAGATTATTCCACAACGGGGCAATTGAGGTTCCGATGGGCTATAGCAAGGCTGGTTTTATGCTCGCTGATACATATTGGGGTTATGTCATTCGGTCGCTTGAGGGGCCATCGCCGCTGGTGAAAACCCTACAGGCCGTTGCGCTGTTTATCGGGGCCGTGTTTGCTCTGGCTGCGGTGGGTCTGTGGCTGATGCCGTCTAGCATTGTGTCAGACGGTGTGCAGGTCATCAAAATCGGCCTGACGGTATTTTTGGCCGTCGTGTCTGCCTTTTGTTTCCGCTACGCGACCCGTGGCGCTGAGGTCGAGCTTGAATTCGACACCAATGTCCGCGAACTGCGCGAGGTTGTCCGCAATCACGCAGGCCGTCCGTCATTGATCGGGCGCTATGATTTCAAATCCTTTAGCGGTCTATTCATCGACCGTGAACGTGGCGAAAAAGGTCACGGTGCACTCATGCTCCGCTATCGCAATTCGACCACGTTGTTAGAGGTCGCCTATGGTCCGCTCCCTCGGATTGAGGCGCTGCGCGATCGTCTGGGCAAAGACCTCATCGCCGTTCCTGCCTAATATTTTAAGCCATTTCCTTAAACGGGCGGCCCATTGGGTCGCCTTTTTCACGTTTACGAATTCTTGTGATGTGGCCCGCGACACGCTAAGGCAGAGAAAACGTTACCAAAGGGAAGTGACACATGCGGGCATTCGTATTTCCGGGGCAGGGCGCCCAAGCCATTGGAATGGGCAAGGCACTGGCCGATGCTTATCCGGCAGCCAAAGCCATTTTCGACGAAGTTGATGACGCTCTCGGCGAAAGCCTGTCGTCGCTGATCTGGGACGGGGACATTGAGACCCTGACGCTGACCAAGAACGCACAACCCGCGCTAATGGCGACCTCTTTGGCGGCGATGCGCGCGCTCGAGGCTGAAGGCGTGTCGATCACTGCGGCTGATTTCGTCGCGGGTCACTCGCTCGGTGAATATTCTGCGTTGGCTGCGGCTGGGGCGATTTCGGTCGCGGATACCGCCCGCCTGCTGCGCACCCGTGGCACCGCGATGCAGGACGCTGTTCCTGTTGGTGTTGGCGCTATGGCCGCTCTCCTCGGTCTCGATTTCGAAGCTGCGACCGCTGTCGCCGAAGAAGCAGCCCAAGGCCAAGTCTGTCAGGCTGCAAACGATAACGACCCGTCGCAGGTCGTGGTGTCGGGCCACAAAGAGGCCGTTGAACGCGCTCTGACCATCGCCAAGGAAAAAGGTGCGAAACGTGCGCTTCTCCTGCCTGTGTCTGCACCGTTCCACTGTGCCCTGATGAAGCCCGCCGCTGACGTGATGGCAGAGGCGCTGGACGACGTGCAGATCAATGCGCCCGCTGTGCCTGTTGTTGCAAACGTGCGCGCCGCTTCGGTCACTGATCCTGCGATGATCCGTTCGCTCCTGGTCGAGCAGGTCACAGGGTCCGTGCGTTGGCGCGAAAGCGTGCTTTGGATGGCCGATCAAGGCGTGACCGAGGCATGGGAAATCGGCGCAGGCAAGGCGCTTTCGGGCATGATCAAACGCATCAGCAAGGACGTCGCGACCAACAACGTCGGCACCCCTGACGATGTTGCTGCCGCTGTTGAAGCACTCAAAAGCTAATTGAACCTGCCCCAACGCGGGCGGAAGAAAGGATATAATATGTTTGATCTCACAGGTAAAAATGCGCTGATCACTGGCGCTTCGGGTGGTATCGGTGGCGCAATTGCAAAGGCACTACATGGTGCGGGCGCAACTGTCACTCTGTCGGGCACCCGTCAGGGGCCTCTAGATGAACTGGCTGCAGAACTCGGCGACCGCGTTCACGTGCTGACCTGTAACCTCAGCGATGCGGCTGCCGTTGACGCGCTGCCGAAACAAGCCGCTGATCTGATGGGTTCGGTTGATATTCTGATCAACAACGCTGGCATCACCAAAGACAACCTCTTTATCCGCATGTCCGACGACGAATGGTCGAGCGTACTTGAGGTCAACCTGACCTCGACCATGCGCCTGTGCAAAGGCGTGATCCGTGGCATGATGAAGGCGCGTTGGGGCCGCATCGTGAACATCTCGTCGATCGTTGGTGCGACAGGTAACCCGGGGCAGGCGAACTATGCAGCGTCTAAGGCGGGCATGGTCGGCATGTCGAAATCCATCGCATACGAAGTCGCAAGCCGCGGGATCACCGTGAACTGCGTTGCACCGGGTTTCATCGCGACCGCAATGACCGACAAACTGACCGACGATCAGAAAGAAAAGATCAACGTTCAGATCCCCGCCGCTCGCATGGGCACCCCAGAAGAGATCGCAGCAGCGGTTCTCTACCTCGCGTCGAACGAGGCCGGTTACACCACTGGTGCGACTGTTCACGTCAACGGCGGCATGGCGATGCTCTAAGAAGACACTTTGCAACTTTACGTAAAGTAAACTCACCATTTTCACGTATAGGGGTAGCCATTGGCTGCCCCTTTTTATTAGAATCTTGTCACAACAATAAAAAACGTGGACGGAGATTTCTGGATGGGGCGCAAATCGGGCTTTACCGATGAGGATGTTTTTGTGTGGTTGGCGGATCATCTCGCCACAGCACCGGGGGTAACGGTGCAACAAGTTTCAAAAGGCACGAAAGTATCTGTGGGTTCGATCTACCACCGCTTTGGTTCGATGGAGGATCTCCTCGCCGAAGCATGGGTTTGGGCGCATCGGAAATACCGAGAAACCGTTCAGGTCACGTTGGAGCTCGACGGACTTGCGGGCGGGTTGCGATCTGCGGTTCGGGCGCTTCGGTTTGCACATACAGATTCACGCGCTGCGGTTCTGATGTATTCCGTTTCAAAACGGTTCCTTGTGCGAAGTGGGATCAGCGCCCGTGTTCAAGATATGGTCGTCACCGAAGAGGCGGCAATGGACGCTGCTATCAACGATTACGCCCAACGGTTTGGCGTGGATGCGATGTCAGTTGAGCTCGGGATATTCCAGATTCCTAAAGCGATCGCGCAAAAATACCTGCCTGGCGGTGATATTCCTGCGGCTGCAGAGGGCTATGCGCGAAAATCCTGTCGCGCGATCCTGAACAATCCTTTGCAAACGCTAGATGAAGATGACAGTTGAAAGCGTTTGCCTCTGCGGAATTCTCTGCTATAGGCCCTGTGATACCTGCAGGATGTGACCGATGACGTTACGTCCGTGGGCGCCCCCTGCGGGCAGTTAACCGCCCCGCGGGGCACACAAAAGAACGGGCCGAAAGCCCTATTGAACGTGAGGACTTGATATGAGCGATGTCGCTGATCGTGTGCGCAAAATCGTAGTTGAGCACCTGGGTGTTGAAGAGGAAAAAGTGACCGAGAATGCATCGTTCATCGATGACCTCGGCGCAGACAGCCTCGACACCGTAGAGCTGGTTATGGCTTTCGAAGAAGAATTCGGTATCGAAATCCCGGACGACGCTGCAGAGACCATTCAGTCCTTCGGCGACGCTGTGAAATTCATCTCTGAAGCTCAGTAATTAACTGGATTTCAAGGTATTGATTGCGGCACCCCTCGGGGTGCCGTTTTCGTTTTGGCGCATCGGTTTGCCACGTTGGGACCGTTTGCGCGTCTGTTCGACCCTCGGCCCACGACCCAACGCTGCCACGAGGTCTGCCGCCGTCAGAGCGCGGCGAAACTTGATCCCGCTGACATGTGTATTCGACCACGCCACCCGACAGGGAAGAGGCTGCCCGTTTACCATGATCGTGATCTTCTGACGCCGTTCAAACGGGGGCGTATCAGTCAGCGTGATCTTTGCGCCCAAGCGACTGATGTCGATGATCCGCGCGGGAATCACCTTGCCCTGATGGAGGATTGTTGTCTCAATGCTGCAAGTGAACCGTCGCGCCTTGGCGTGGCGGAGCGCGATGATACGCCCGAAAAACACGCCAGCCGTGATCAGCGCGAGAAACCCCAAACCGCCGTTGACCGCCGCCGTGCGTGGGGTGATCAGCGGCTCGTCCATGGTTGAAAAGGACTGCGCGTGGACTTGGCTGTCGCAGAGGTCGGTGAGGCGGGGCAGGGTGGCAATCGCGGCCTCTACCACCACGCCGTTCTGCGATAGCAGCGCGCCACCGATCCGCTCCCGTTGTGCCTCTGTCTGGGTCTGCAATCGAGCAGCGATCACGGCACCCAGTTGCGCTGCATTGGCCAGCGCCGCCTGCGCATCGGAATTCACCCGATCCCCAATCATCCACCGAACAGAGGCCGCATCGAACCGCCCGCCGTTTCGGGCGAGATGATCCAGCGCCACGCGCGCTTGGGTCGGGTCGGAGAGCGCGATCTGCTGCGCTACGATGATCGTCGCAAGATCCTGAACCGCACGGCAATCCACCCCATCCTCGGCCGCATAGGCCGAACGGAGGGGCGCCAAGGTGATAAAGACCACGCAGAAGAGGCGGAAAACGAACATCATATTGATCAAATACGCCTCAATCCCCAAGTTTTAGTAAATAACGCGGTCTGAATGGCGCGAGTTGCCTTGCCCAAAGGGGGCGGAACGCGCTATTTGGAGTGGAATTGAGAACAAGAGTTGAGGGCAGAAAATGCGCCGTGTCGTCGTAACCGGATTGGGCCTTGTCACACCGTTGGCGGATGGGGTTGAAGAAACCTGGACTCGTCTGTTGGACGGACAGTCTGGCGCTGGCCGTATTACGGGCTTTGATCCCGAAGGGCTGGGCACCACCTACGCCTGCGAAGTCAAACGCGGCGACGGCTCTGATGCGACCTTTAACGCTGACAAATACATGGAACCCAAAGAGCAGCGTAAGGTCGATGACTTTATCCTCTTTGGCTACGCTGCCGCGCTTCAAGCGGTCGAGGATTCGGGCTGGAAACCTGAGGCTGATGCCGACAAAGAACGCACTGGCGTTCTGATCGGCTCTGGCATCGGCGGTCTGAAATCCATCGCCGACACCGCCGTGATGATCGAAGAAAAAGGCCCGCGCCGCGTGTCTCCGTTCTTTATCCCCGGTGCACTGATCAACCTGATCTCGGGGCAGGTGTCGATCAAATACGGCTTTAAGGGTCCGAACCACTCTGTCGTGACAGCATGTTCCACGGGTGCTCACGCCATTGGTGACGCGGCTCGCCTGATCAAATACGGCGCGGCTGACGTGATGGTTGCCGGTGGCGCGGAGGCTGCGATCTGCAAAATCGGTATCGCGGGTTTCAACGCGTGTAAGGCGCTGTCGACCAAACGTGCGGATGAACCGACCAAAGCATCCCGCCCTTATGACGCTGACCGTGATGGTTTCGTCATGGGCGAGGGCGCAGGTATCGTCGTTCTCGAAGAATACGAACACGCCAAAGCGCGCGGTGCGAAAATCTACGCTGAAGTTCTGGGCTACGGCATGTCGGGCGACGCGTATCACATCACCGCACCATCCGAGGATGGCGAAGGCGCTGGCCGTTGTATGGCTGCCGCACTCAAGGACGCAGGTCTGGAACCCTCGGCGATTGACTACATCAACGCACACGGCACCTCGACCATGGCGGACACCATCGAACTGGGCGCGGTCGAACGTATGCTTGGCGATCACGCTGGCAACGTCACCATGTCCTCGACCAAGTCGATGACGGGTCACCTCTTGGGTGCTGCTGGCGCGATTGAAGCGATCTTTTCGATCCTTGCGATCCGCGATCAGGTCGCACCGCCGACGATCAACCTTGATAACCCTGCTGTAGAGACCCCTGTTGACCTCGCGCCGAACAAGAAAGTCGAGCGTAAGATTGACGTGGCTCTGTCGAACTCCTTCGGCTTTGGCGGCACCAACGCGAGCGTGATCTTCGGGAAAATCAGCTAATGTGGCGTAACATCGCGTCCAACGCGCTGTCGTTCCTGATTGTTCTGCTGTTTGTTCTGGGGGGCATCGTCCTCTGGGGCAAATCGCAGTATCGCGCTGAAGGCCCTCTGGAGCAGGCGATCTGCCTTGAGGTGCCGAGCGGAACGAACTTCCGTCGCGTTGCGGACAATCTGGATCAGCAGGGCGCGATTTCGTCCAAGATGATTTTCAACATGGGTGTGGATTACACAGGTGCGGGCAGCCAGCTAAAGGCGGGCAGCTTTATCGTGCCAGCAGCGGCCTCGATGGAATCGATCATCGATATCATCACCCGCGGCGGGCAAAGCACCTGTGGCACCGAAATCCTCTACCGTATCGGCGTGAACGCAGCGACCGTAGAGGTCCGCCAGATGGACCCCGAAACCGCCCGTTACGACGAGGTCGCGGATTTTGAACTCGGCTCTGACGTGCCAGAGATTTACACCACTGTGGCGGGCCAAAACGATACCCGTTTCCGTATTGCCATCGCCGAAGGTGTGACCAGTTGGCAGATCATGACCAGCCTCAACGCGATTGATACGCTCGACGGTGATGTGGATGTGATCCCAGCTGAGGGCTCTTTGTCGCCTGACAGCTATGAATTCACCAAGGGCGCAAGCGTTGCTGACATCCTGTCTCGTATGGAGGCCGCACAGGCGACCATCCTTGCACAGGCATGGGAAAACCGCGCTGATAACCTGCCGTTCGACACCCCCGAAGAGGCGCTGACCCTTGCCTCTATCGTGGAAAAGGAAACTGGCATTGCGTCGGAACGTCCGCTGGTGGCTTCGGTCTTTATCAACCGTCTGGAACAGGGCATGCGCCTCCAAACAGACCCGACCGTGATCTATGGCATCACCAAAGGCCAAGGCACCTTGGGCCGTGGTCTGCGCCAGAGCGAACTACAGCGCGAAACGCCCTATAACACCTATGTTATCAACGGCCTCCCGCCGACCCCAATTGCCAACCCCGGCAAGGCCAGCATCGAGGCGGTCCTGAACCCTGAACAGAGCGACTACATCTTCTTTGTCGCCAAAACGCTGAACCCCGCGGACGGTCACGTCTTTGCGGCCACTCTGAACGAGCATAACCGCAACGTTGCCGCTTACCGCGAATTGGAGCGTGCAGCGAACTGATGCGAACGGTCGGTTAACCGGTCCTTTGCACCCTTCGGGTAAAGTCATCACAGGCTAGAAGACGCAGGGCGGTCCTTTTGGGCCGCCCTTTGTCGTTTCTCGATCTGGCGGGGCAACCGATAGGGAACAACCAATGATAAATCGGGACCAACAACAGGCAGACCAAAAGCGATCACGCCTCTCAGAGGTGAGCGAGGTCTACGACAGCACCCTGAAATTGCTGCACGAATTGATCGCAGAGGCAGAGGTCGGCAACACCGACGCGCCGAAAAAGGCCACCGCACAGCTTGCTGTTTTGCAAGAGATGTTCGTGCGGGTCCGCAAAGCCGAAGAGGCATTCCACGACAAATACAAAGAGGGTCCAGAGAATGGAGAAATCGACTTTGACGCCGTGCGGGTGTCACTCGGGTGCAGACTTGATCGCATCAGGGACGCCCACAGAGCAGACGCTGTTTCTGAATAAACTCACACAGGCAGAGCTTCGCGCTCTGCCCTTTTTGTTCGACTTCTGGGCCTTGGACCATCAGGTGCCGCCTTCGGGCGATTGGCGCACTTGGGTGATCCTTGGCGGGCGAGGGGCTGGCAAAACGCGGGCGGGGGCCGAATGGGTGAGGTCCCAAGTCGAAGGCTCGCGCCCGATGGATAAGGGCCGCGCCGCCCGTGTCGCCATCGTGGGTGAAACCTACGATCAGGCCCGCGAGGTGATGATCTTTGGCGACAGCGGGATCATGGCCTGTTCGCCCCCCGACCGCCGCCCCACATGGATCGCGGGGCGCAAGATGCTGCAATGGCCCAACGGTGCCATCGCGCAGGTCTTTTCCGCCTTTGATC
The DNA here is from genome assembly GCF_056431045.1 of Aestuarium zhoushanense. Lineage (NCBI taxonomy): Bacteria > Pseudomonadati > Pseudomonadota > Alphaproteobacteria > Rhodobacterales > Paracoccaceae > Aestuarium > Aestuarium zhoushanense. The sequence goes on along the minus strand of NZ_JBWKMA010000012.1, from coordinate 67,772 downwards.
CAGAGAGCCTGCGCGGCCCGCAATTCGACGCCGTTTGGGCGGATGAGGTCGCGAAATGGAAGAAGGGGCAGGAAACATGGGACATGATCCAATTCGGCCTGCGTCTGGGCGATGATCCTCGGGCTTGTGTGACGACCACGCCGCGCAATGCGTCCGTGCTGCGGGGGATACTCGACCGCGATAGCACTGTGGTCACTCACGCGCCGACCTCTGCCAACCGCGCGAACCTCGCCGTGGGGTTTCTGGACGAAGTGCAGCGCCGCTATGCGGGCACCCGCCTTGGTCGACAAGAATTGGACGGCGTGCTCTTGGCCGATGCCGAAGGGGCGCTCTGGACCTCGCAGATGCTCGAAACCTCGCGGGTGGATCGTATTCCACAGTGCGACCGCGTTGTCGTGGCCGTCGATCCTCCCGTTACGGGGCATAAGGGATCGGACGACTGCGGGATCATCGTGGCGGGCGTTGTCACCGAAGGTCCGCCGCAAAATTGGCGCGCCTTTGTGATTGAGGACGCAACCGTCTCTGCGGCCTCACCGTCGCAATGGGCGCAGGCGGCGGTCGATGCGCTCCACCGTCATGGGGCGGACCGTATGGTGGCCGAGGTGAACCAAGGCGGCGCTTTGGTCGAAGAGGTCGTGCGCCAGATCGACCCGCTCGTCCCATATCGCCCCGTTCGTGCGTCAAAGTGCAAGGTCGCCCGCGCCGAACCTGTCGCTGCCCTCTACGAACAGGGGCGGGTGCATCATGGGCGTGCTTTGGGTGCGCTCGAGGATCAGATGTGCCTGATGACCGCCAATGGGTTTCAGGGGCAGGGCTCTCCTGACCGAGTCGACGCCCTCGTTTGGGCGCTCTTTGATCTGATGATTGCCCCCGCCGCAACATGGCAAGCCCCCCGTGTGCGTCACCTTTGACGTCCTGTTGCGCCCCCCTGCGCACGCTGCGTTGGGGGGATGTGAACACCTTTCCTGCATATTGGCTCCAACGACGCAAATGGGGCTGAAACGAAGGAGCGATGGATGTTTGACTTTCTAAAGCGTGGCACGGCGCAGGACGCCCCTGTTGAGGCCAAAGCCTCGGCCACGGGCAAGGTGCTGGCGATGGGCGCTGGCCGCGCTGTCTGGTCCGCCCGCGATACGGTGACGCTGACCAAATCGGGCTTTACCCGCAATCCTGTGGGGTTTCGTGCGGTGCGCATGATCGCAGAGGCTGCCGCCGCGCTGCCCTTGATCCTGCAAGACCGCGACCGCCGCTATGATGTGCATCCTGTTGCTGACCTCCTTGCCCGCCCGAACGCAGCCCAAGGCCGCGCAGAACTGCTCGAGGCGGTCTATGGCTACCTCCTCCTGTCGGGCGACGCCTATCTAGAGGCCGTGGGCGATGGCAGCCTCCCCGTGGAACTGCACGCCCTGCGCCCCGAACGCATGTCCATTGTCCAAGGCACGGACGGCTGGCCCATCGGCTACGACTACACCGTCGCGGGCAAAAAACACCGTTTCACCGTGGGCGAGGGCGCAAGCCCGATCTGCCACATCAAATCCTTTCACCCGCAAAACGATCACTACGGGTTTTCCCCGCTCGAGGCCGCGGCTTCGGCCATCGACGTGCATAACGCCGCGTCGAACTGGTCAAAGGCGCTTCTTGATAACGCGGCGCGTCCATCTGGCGCGATTGTCTACAAAGGGGCGGACGGTCAGGGCAGCCTCAGCAGCGATCAATACGACCGCCTCTTGCACGAGATGGAAACCATGCACCAAGGCGCGCGAAATGCTGGCCGTCCGATGTTGCTAGAGGGTGGGCTCGATTGGAAACCGATGGGCTTTAGCCCCTCGGATATGGAGTTCCAGAAAACCAAAGAGGCCGCCGCCCGCGAGATCGCGATTGCCTTTGGAGTGCCGCCGATGCTGCTCGGTATCCCTGGTGACGCGACCTACGCCAATTACCAAGAGGCCAACCGCGCGTTTTATCGCCTGACCGTCCTACCGCTCGCTACGCGTATGACCTCGGTCATTGCCGATTGGCTGTCGGATTTTACGGGCGAACGGATCGACCTGCGCCCCGACCTCGACCAGATCCCCGCTCTGGCCACCGAACGCGAAGCCGCATGGCGGCGCGTTGGCGAAGCAACCTTTCTGACGGCGGCGGAAAAACGGGCGCTCTTGGGTCTGCCCGCGATTGAGGTCGGCGATGCAGGATAACATCGTGCCGCTCCCCAATCGCACCGCCCCCGTGAACGACTTTTGGTTCGCCCAACTCGAAGCCCGCCTGAGCCGAATTGAGGCCATCGTCGCCAAAGTCGAAGGCCTCTTGTGGCTGGTCATCGCGTCTTTCGCGCTGATCTCTGGGCTGGAACTCATCCGCATTGTGACAGGATAGAATGATGGAATTAGAACATAAATTCAGCCGCTTATCGGGTGATATTGCGCTAAAAGATGGCCATATCATCGAAGGCTACGCATCCCTCTTTGATGCCGTCGATCAGGGCAACGATGTGGTCGCCCGTGGCGCCTATGCCGCGTCGCTGGCGAAACGGTCGGGCGTGAAAATGCTCTGGCAACATGACCCCGCGCAGCCCATCGGCATCTGGGACGAGATCCGGGAGGACGACCGCGGCCTTTGGGTCAAAGGCCGTATCCTCACCGACGTTGAAAAGGGCCGCGAGGCCGCTGCGCTGATCGCAGCGGGGGCCATTGACGGGCTGTCTATCGGCTATCGCACGGTGAAATCCACGAAAACCAACCACGGCCAGCGCCTCTTGACCGAGGTGGAGCTGTGGGAAGTGTCGCTCGTCACCTTTCCGATGCTGCCAGAGGCGCGCGTTGCAGGCAAATCCGACGATGCGCTGACCACTGATCTGCGCGATCTGGCCGATGCGTTTCGGCAGGCTCGCACCGCGCTGATCCCCGACTAACCGACCCATCCGAGAGGACCGAAAATGACCAAACCCGAGGCCACCCCTCGGGCCGGAGAAGACATGTCTCCGGTCCAAGACCTGAAATCGGCGATCACCGATTTCGTAAGTGAATTCAAACAGTTTTCTAACGGCGTTCACGCCAAACTTCAGCAGCAGGAAGACCGCATGACCAAATATGACCGTAAATCCCTGATGGCGTCGCGCCCCGCGCTTTCGGGCGCTGAGATGATCGAGGCCCCGCACCAAAAGGCCTTTGCCGCGTACCTCCGTTCGGGCGAGGACGAGGGCCTTCGCGACTTGCCGCTCGAGGGCAAGGCGATGTCGACCGCTGTTGCGGCAGACGGTGGTTACCTCGTTGATCCACAGACCTCTGACACGATCAAATCGGCGCTCACCGCGACCGCATCGATCCGCGCGATTGCCAGCATCGTCACCGTGGAATCGACCTCCTATGACGTGCTGATCGACCACACAGAGATGGGTTCTGGCTGGGCGAATGAGGCCGCGAACCTGTCCGAGACGGCCACTCCGCAGATCGACCGCATCACCATTCCCGTCAACGAACTCTCGGCCATGCCGAAGATTTCGCAACGACTCCTCGACGACAGCGCCTTTGACATCGAAGGCTGGCTCGCAGGTCGCATCGCCGACAAATTCGCCCGCTCCGAGGCATCGGCGTTCGTGAACGGTGACGGCGTGGATAAACCCAAAGGCTTTCTCGACTACCCGACCGTGGACGAGATGATCTGGACCTGGGGCAACATCGGTTACGTGGTCACAGGCACCGCTGGCGCGATTGATGACGGCGATCCGATCATCGAACTGGTCTATGCGCTGGGGGCCGAATACCGCGCCAACGCGACCTTTGTGATGAACTCCAAAACCGCGGGCACCGTGCGCAAACTCAAAGACGCCGACGGTCGTTTCCTCTGGTCCGATGGCCTGAGCCAAGGCGAACCAGCGCGTCTCATGGGCTATCCTGTGCTCATCGCTGAGGACATGCCAGATGTGGCTGCGGACGCAATGGCGATTGCCTTTGGTGACTTTGCGAACGGTTACACCATTGCCGAACGCCCTGACGTGCGCGTGCTGCGCGATCCGTTCTCTGCGAAACCGCATGTCCTTTTCTACGCGACCAAACGTGTGGGCGGCGCGGTGAGCGACTTTAACGCGATCAAACTGCTGAAATTCGGCACCGCCTAAGCGGGCTGATCCACGGGCGGCGGAGGCCGCCCCACGGTCCGCGCGGGGCAACTGACCCCACTAGCATGTCCCCGCCCGAGAAGGGCCAGTGACCGCGCGGACCTCAACCGACCGGAATTTCGGAGAGATGTGATGATGTTAGTCGAACAGACCACGGCGCCCCTCGCGGCGCTTCCGGTCGCTGAATTCAAAGACCATTTGCGACTGGGGTCGGGCTTTGCCGACGATGGTTTGCAAGACGGCGTGCTGGTCGCGGCGCTCCGTGCGGCCCTTGCCGCGATTGAGGCCCGCACGGGGAAGATCCTGATCCAGCGCGACTTTAGCTGGACGGTTTATCGCTGGCGGTCGACCTCTGACGCGGTGCTCCCTGTGGGGCCTGTCTCTGCCGTCTCATCGCTGACCTTGTTCGACCGTTTGGGCGCTGAAACGCCGGTGTCGCAGTCGTCGTGGGTGCTGGTCGCCGACCTCCATCGTCCGCGCCTCGTGGCGCTGGGTCTGGCCTTGCCGATGATCGCAACGGGTGGCTCTGCACGGATGAATTTCGTTGCGGGTTACGGCCCGAACTGGTCCGACATCCCCGATGACCTAGCCCAAGCCGTCCTCATGCTCGCCGCCCATTTCTACGACTTCCGCCACGGCGAAACCGCTGGCCGTGACCTGATGCCGCCGATGGTGGCCTCGCTCGTGGAACGCTATCGCACCCTGCGGTTGGGAGGCATGGAATGACCTTGCCGATCCTTTCGCGCAAACTCACGCTTGAAACGCCGATCCGCGTGGCGGACGGGGCAGGTGGCTACAGCATCGACTGGCAACCCATGGGCACGCTCTGGGCCGAGGTAAAGGCCCGCACTGGTGCCGAAGGGTCAGGCGTCGCGGTCCCTTTGTCGAAATCGCGGTTCACCATGACCGTGCGTGCTGCCCCCATCGGATCGCCCTCGCGCCCGCGTCCTGAACAGCGGTTCCGTGATGCGACCCGCCTCTTTGCGATTGATGCTGTGGTGGAGCGCGACGCGGATGCGCGGTTCCTGACATGCTATGTGACAGAGGAGGTCGCCGTATGACCTACGCCCTCTCTGCCGCGCTGCAATCGGCGGTCTACGCACGGCTCACCGACCAGATCACCGACACGCCCGTTTATGATGCGCTGCCCACTGGCACGCTGCCCGCGCTCTACATCACGCTCGGTCCCGAAGTGGTCAAGGATCGCTCTGATCAAACGGTCCACGGTGCGGATCATGATTTCAGCGTCACGATTGCCACGGAAACCGCAGGCTTTGCCGCCGCGAAACTGGCCGCTGCGCAGGTGTCTGATGCGCTCCTCGATACAGCGCTGACGCTCACCCGTGGCCGCATCGTTGCGCTGAATTTCCTGCGGGCGAACGCGTCCCGCGTGGACGGCAGCAGCGTCCGCCAAATCACCCTGATCTTCCGCGCCCGCGTCGAAGACCTCTGACCCCTCACGACAGGAGAAATCCCATGGCAGCCCAAAACGGCAAAGACCTATTGATCAAGATGGACATGACTGGCGACGGTCAGTTCCAAACCACCGCTGGCCTGCGGGCCACGCGCATCAGTTTCAACGCGGAAACCGTGGATGTGACGAACCTCGACAGCCAAGGCGGCTGGCGCGAACTCCTTGCGGGCGCTGGTGTCCGTTCGGCGAGCCTCTCTGGCTCTGGCGTGTTCAAAGATGACGCCACCGACGAACGCGCCCGCCAGATCTTTTTCGACGGTCAGATGCCCGATTTTCAGGTGATCATCCCCGATTTTGGCACCATCGAAGGCCCGTTCCAAATCACCGCCATCGAATATGCAGGCACTCATAACGGCGAGGCGACCTATGAGCTTTCGCTCGCCTCTGCGGGTGCGCTGACCTTTACGGCGGCGGTCTGATGGCGAACCCCCATGCAGGCGAGGTGACCCTGACCCTCAACGGCACCGCATACCCGTGCAAACTGACGCTCGGTGCGCTGGCTGAACTTGAGGCAGAGTTGCAGACCGGAACCCTGATCGACCTGATCGACCGCTTTGACACGGGCGCGTTTTCTTCGCGCGATGTGTTGGCCTTGTGCGTAGCGGGCCTGCGTGGGGGCGGGTGGAGCGGCAGTAGCGCCGACCTCCTCACCGCCGATATCGCAGGTGGGCCCGTGGGGGCGGCACAGGCTGCGGCCCTCATGCTCGCCCGTGCGTTCACGCCGGTGGCCTGAATGGACTGGGCGGGTCTGATGCGGTTGGGCCTGCGCGGTTTGCGCCTGTCCCCGCGCGAATTTTGGGCGCTGACACCAGCAGAGCTCCTCCTCATCGCGGGGCTGGATGCTGCATCGCCCGCCATGGGCCGCGCCCGTTTGGCCGAACTGGCCTCCCTTTATCCTGACGAAAGGACCACGAGATGAGCGATTTCGACCGCTTGGATGATCTGGACACGCAGCTTTCATCGCTGGAAACCAGCATGGGCGAGGCGTCCACGATGACTGCCGCCTTTGATGCACAACTGCGCGACATCCGCCAAACCTTGGGCGATACGACCCGCGATCTGGGCAATCTGGATGCGGGGTTTTCGCGTGGGTTGCGCAAGGCCTTTGATGGCGTGGTCTTTGACGGGATGAAACTTTCGGACGCGCTCTCTACCCTGGGCAAGGCGATGTCGAACACCGTCTACAACGCCGCGATGAAGCCCGTGACCGATCACTTTGGTGGGATGCTCGCGGGCGGGTTGAACGCGCTTGTGTCGTCCATCATGCCCTACGCGCAGGGCGGTGCCTTTACCCAAGGCCGCGTGATGCCCTTTGCCAAGGGCGGCGTTGTAACCAGCCCGACCACATTCCCCATGCGCGGTTCCACGGGCCTCATGGGTGAGGCGGGGCCAGAGGCGATCATGCCGCTGACCCGTTCCGCAGATGGTCGTCTGGGCGTTCAGGCGCAGGGCGGCGGCACGGTCCACGTCACCATGAACATCACCACCCCCGACGTGCAGGGGTTCCAACGCAGCCAGAGCCAGATCGCCGCGCAGATGTCACGGGTGATGAGCCGTGGCCAACGCAATCGTTAAGGAGGCCACAATGGGGTTTCATGATATCCGCTTTCCCGTCTCGCTGTCCTTCGGCTCTGTCGGCGGGCCAGAACGGCGCACCGAAATCGTCACGCTCGCCAATGGTCACGAGGAACGCAACGCGCCGTGGGCCCATTCGCGCAGGCGCTATGACGCGGGGCTGGGCCTGCGCTCGATGGATGACATCGACGCGCTGATCGCGTTTTTTGAGGGCCGCAAAGGGCAGCTCTATGGCTTTCGTTGGAAGGACTGGGCCGACTACAAATCCTGCGCGCCCTCGCGTGCGCCTTCTGGCATCGACCAACTGCTTGGCATCGGGGATGAGGTCACATCGACCTTTGCCCTGCGCAAACTCTATACCTCTGGCGCAGGCAGCTATGAGCGTCCGATCACGAAACCCGTCCTTGGCACGGTGCTGGTGACGCTGGGCAATATCCCCCAGCAAGAAAGCATCGACTACACCGTCGATTACATGAACGGAGAGATCACTTTTGCCCACCCGCCAGACATTGGCGTGGACATTCGTGCGGGCTTTGAATTCGACGTGCCTGTGCGGTTTGACACGGACGCGATCCGCATATCGGCTGCGAATTTCAACGCGGGCGAGGTGCCTGATATCCCAGTGGTGGAGGTGCGCCAATGACGCTCCTCACGCACCTGGCCACAGGCACCACAACCACCTGCCGCGCATGGGCCGTGACGCGGGGCGATGGCGTGACCTTGGGCTTTACCGACCACGACCGCGACCTGTCCTTTGACGGGATCACCTTCCGCGCCGATACGGGGCTGTCTGCACAGGCCATCGAACAGTCCACGGGTCTGTCCGTTGATAACACAGAGGCGATCGGCACCTTGACCGACACCGCCATCACAGAGGCCGACATCATCGCGGGTCGCTATGACGGGGCAGAGGTGCGGTTCTGGATCGTCAATTGGGCGGACACCTCAGAGCGGCTCTTGCGGTTTCGCGGCAGCATAGGGGAAATGCGCCGCAACGGGCCAGAGTTCCGCGCCGAACTGCGCGGGCTGGCCGAGGCCCTCAACCAGCCTCAAGGCCGCGTGTTCCAGCGGGCCTGTGCCGCCACCTTGGGCGACGCTGCCTGTGGTGTTGACCTCAACACGCCCGCATTTCGTCATGAAATCCCAGCCTATGCCGTCAAACGCAACCGCGTCTTTTGGACCGACCCGCTGCCACAGGCAGAGCGGTGGTTCGAAAAGGGGCGTCTGACGGTCATGTCGGGGGCTGCCACGGGCCTTTCTGGTCTGATCAAGGCGAACCGTATCGACGGTCCCCGGCACCTGATCGAACTATGGCAGCCCCTTGGGGCAGAGATCTCGGCGGGCGATTTAATCCGCCTTGAGGCGGGCTGCGACAAACGCATGGCGACCTGTCAGGCAAAGTTCGACAACCTTTTGAATTTCCGTGGCTTCCCTGACATTCCGGGCGAAGACTGGCTGGTCTCCACCCCACGCCGTGCTGGCAGCAACGATGGGGGGAGCCTGCGATGAACCCGATTGTCACCACCGCCCGCGATTGGATCGGCACCCCCTACAGGCATCAGGCTTCGTGCAAGGGGGCGGGTTGCGATTGTCTGGGGCTGATCCTAGGCCTTTGGCGTGCGCATATAGGCCCGCTGCCCGAACCCGTGCCTGCCTACAGCGCGGATTGGTCCGAACCCCAAGGGCGCGAGGATCTCTTTGACGCGGCCCTGCGCCACTTCACCCCGAAACCTGTAACTGACGCCGCGCTTGGCGATCTGATCCTGTTTCGGATGCGCGACGGATCGGTTGCCAAACACCTCGGTCTGCAATCGCAGATCGGGGCGCGTCCTGCATTTATCCATTCCTACACGGGCCACGGCGTGATCGAGAGCCGCCTGACCCCACCATGGGCCCGTCGCATTGCGGCGCGGTTTTCCTTTCCTGAAAGGGGGCTTTGATGGCGACGATTGTTCTTTCTGCGGCAGGTATGGCGCTGGGTGGGTCCATCGGTGGCACCACGCTTGGCCTGTCGAACGCGGTCATCGGCCGCGCCATCGGTGCGACCTTGGGCCGTGTCATCGACCAGCGCGTGATGGGCGGATCGGATGCGGTCGAAGCAGGCCGCATCGACCGTTTCCGTCTGACAGGCGCGTCCGAGGGCTCTGCCATCCCGCAAATCCACGGGCAAATGCGTGTGGGTGGTCAGGTCATCTGGGCCACGCGGTTCATTGAGAGCACGACCACCACTGGCGGCAGCGGCAAAGGGTCCCGTCAGCCTAGCGTGACAAACTACGCCTATACCGTCAGCCTCGCCATCGCGGTCTGCGAGGGGCCAATCACCCGCATTGGGCGCATCTGGGCTGACGGCGTAGAGATCGCCGCCGATGACCTGACCCTGCGGGTTTATAAGGGCGGCGAAGACCAGCTCCCCGATCCGAAGATTGAAGCGGTCGAGGGCACAGGCAACGCGCCCGCCTATCGCGGCACCGCCTATGTGGTGATCGAAGACTTGCCCCTTGGCCTATTCGGCAACCGCATCCCGCAGTTCTCGTTCGAGGTGGTGAAAACCAGTGCCGACGACATCGCGCAAAAGGTCCGTGGCGTGGCCCTCATCCCTGGGACGGGGGAATACGCGCTGGCCACAACGCCCGTGACGGTGAACGACGGGCTGGGGTCCTATCGGTCGCTTAACGTCCATACGGCGGCGGGCAAGGCGGATATTGAGGTGTCTCTCGATGCCCTGACGGATGAGGCCCCGAACCTCTCGACCGCCTCTCTCATCGTGTCGTGGTTTGGCGATGATCTGCGCTGTGGGTCCTGTCGGATCGGCCCGCGGGCAGAGACGCTTGGTCCCGATCCAATCGACATGCCGTGGCAAGTGAGCGGGGCCGACCGCGCCACCGCTGGCCTCGTGCCTTATGCCGATGACCGCCCCGTTTACGGCGGCACGCCCACCGACCAATCCGTGGTGCAAGCGATCCAATCTTTGACCGCGCGTGGCATCAGCCCTGTGTTTTATCCCTTTGTTCTGATGGAGCAATTGTTGGATAACACTCTGCCCGATCCGTGGGGTTCTGCCACCCAACCCGCGCTACCTTGGCGCGGTCGGATCACTCTGTCGCTTGCGCCCACACAATCCGGAACGCCCGATCAAACCGCCCTCGCAGAGGCCGAGGTTGCGGCGTTTTTCGGCACCGCGCAAGCCAGCGATTTCGTGATCAACGGCACGTCGGTCACCTACATTGGTCCAGCGGAATGGAGCTACCGCCGCTTCATCCTCCACTACGCGCACCTCTGTGCGGCGGCAGGCGGTGTCGGCGTGTTCTGTATCGGCTCTGAACTACGAGGCCTTACCGAAATTCGCGGGACAAACGGGTTCCCAGCGGTCGACCAATTGCGCCAACTTGCGGCCGATGTCAAAGCGATCCTGCCCAATGCCAAGATCACCTATGCCGCCGACTGGTCCGAATATCACGGGATGCAGCCTGCGAGCACGGCGGATAAGGTGTTTCACCTCGACGCGCTCTGGGCTGACCCGAATATCGATTTCATCGGGATTGATAACTACCTGCCGCTCTCTGATTGGCGCGATGGGTTGGATCACCTTGACGCAGAGTGGGGCGATATTCGCAACCTCGATTACCTGCGTTCCAACGTCGAAGGCGGAGAGCTTTATGATTGGTATTACCACTCGCCCGAGGCCCGCGCCGCGCAAATCCGCACACCGATCACCGATGGAGAGGGCGAGCCTTGGATTTGGCGACCCAAGGACATTCGCAATTGGTGGTCCAACCCCCACTACAACCGAATTGGCGGTGTTAAGCAGGAGACTCCGACCGATTGGGTGCCCATGTCGAAACCCATCGTCTTTACCGAATACGGCTGTGCGGCGATTGATAAGGGGACAAACCAGCCGAACAAATTCCTCGACCCGAAATCGTCGGAGTCGGGCCTGCCGTATTATTCGACCGGGGGCCGCGATGATGCCCTGCAAGCGGCCTATATCACAGCGATCCACGACCATTATGCGGACCCTGCCGCGAACCCCGTGTCGCCCGTTTACGGTGGCGCGATGGTGGATATGTCGCTGGCATGCCTTTGGGCATGGGACGCGCGACCTTATCCTGCGTTTCCCAACAATCGCGACCTCTGGTCGGATGGGGCGAATTATGCGCGCGGACATTGGATGAACGGTCGTTTGTCGGCCCGTAGCCTCGCCCAAGCGGTGGCTGACATCTGCCAGCGGGCAGGGGTGGCAGAGGTCGATGTGAGCCGCCTTTATGGTGTGCTCCGTGGCTATATGATCGACCAGACCGACACGGCGCGGGCCGCTTTGCAGCCGTTGATGTTGGCCTATGGGTTTGATGTGACCGAACGGGATGGGAAACTGACCTTTGTCACCCGCACGCCAACGCATGGGGTGAGGCTTTCCCCTGATGATCTGGTGATCGGCGATCGGTTCTCTGCCATGGAACACATTCGCGCGCCCGAGGCCGAAGTTGCGGGTAGAATCCGTCTGTCCTACGTGGGTGCCGACGGCAGCTATGACACTCGTCTGGCCGAGGCGAGCCTTGCGGGTGGGGCGCAGTCCGTTGCGCGGTCCGAGGCGGGCGTTGTCCTGACCTCAGCCGAGGCGAGCCAGATCACCGACCGTTGGTTGACCGAACAGCGTATGGCGCGGGACACGGTGACATTTGCCCTGCCACCTTCGCGGATTGATGTCGCTGCGGGGGATGTGGTGACGTTGAACGGTGACAGCTATCGTATTGATCGGATGACACAATCCTTGGGCCAAGAGGCAGAGGCGACGCGGATTGATACCGACGCCTATATCCCGTCCTTGGTCGATGATCTGGCAGAGACGGTTGCACCGATCACGGCGCCTTTGCCAGTGACGGGCGTGTTCCTTGACCTGCCATTGCTCACGGGAACAGAGGTCGCCCATGCCCCGCATTTTGCGGCGACGGCGGTCCATTGGCCGGGGGCGGTCGCGCTCTATCATTCGGAAACCGACAGTGATTACAGGCTCGCCGTCACCGCAGAGCGGCCTGCCACGATTGGCACCACGTTGACCCCGCTTGACCCCGCGATGGCCGGACGGTGGGATCATGGGGCCGCGCTTCGGGTGCGATTGGTGCGGGGGGCGCTATCGTCGACGGATCGCCTTGGCGTTCTGTCGGGCCGCAATGCGATTGCCATTGGGGATGGCAGCGCGGACGGCTGGGAGGTGTTCCAGTTCCAAGAGGCCGTGCTCGTTGCGCCAAACACCTATGACCTGCGGTTGCGGCTGAGGGGGCAGCAGGGAACGGAGGCGCTATTCCGTCCTGCGGGATCAATGGTGGTGCTCTTGGACGGGGCGCTCGTTCAGCCTGATTACCCGAGCACCCTGCGCGGTGTCACACGCAGCTACCGCTTTGGTCCTGCGACCCGTGGCTATGATGACCCGACCTATCAGACGGTGACCAGCGGGTTCGCGGGCGCGGGGTTGAGGCCTTATCCCGTGTGTCATCTGACCTCGACGGGAGAGGTGACGACCTGGGTGCGGCGAACGCGGGTGGATGGCGATAGCTGGGACGCGGCAGAGGTGCCCTTGGGCGAGGATCGCGAAGCCTATGTGGTGCGGATCTTTGGCTCTGGCGACCTGAAACGCGAGGTGATCGTAGCTGTGCCAGAGTTCACCTATTCAGCGGCTGACAAAGCGGCGGATGGTGTGACAGGGGACTACACCGTGCAGGTCGCGCAACTGTCGGACCGCTATGGCGCGGGGCCGTATCGGTCGCTTTGGGTGGCGTGATGCGGGCGGTGTTGCTGGCTGATCTGGAACAGGGGGCGCGGGCATTGCTGGCGCGCCCTGACCGCGATTGGCCAGACCTCGCGGCTATGATGATCACGCAGGCGCGGCTTGCCGACAAATACCGCAAACGCACGGGGCGGGCGCATCCTGACTGGGGTAATGGGACGCTCCATGACCGCGCCATCCGATTGCCCCGCGCACCCATCCGTTACCCGACCCCAGAAGGGTTTCACAACGCGCTAAGTGTTTTGCTTCAAACCTATATCGCCTCGCGCCATCAAAATCGGTGATATAAACGATCACGGGTTTATTCTTGGACGAAATGTCCTAAGTAGGGTAGTCTGACGCGAGAAAACGCAGGAGCCTGACCATGGCAAACCCGAAAACAAAACTGGCTGAAATCGATCCCGTTTGGGACCGTATCTGTTCGGAAGCAGAGGACGCGATCAAAACCGAACCTCTGATGGGGAGCCTGCTGCACCAATGTATCCTGCACCATCATCGGTTTCAGGACGCGCTGGCCTACCGCGTGTCGATGAAGCTTGCCTCGGCTGAGATGTCGGAACAATTGCTGCGTGAGATTGCGGATGACGCCTATGAGGCTGCACCCGATCTGACCGCTGCGGCGCGTGCGGATCTTGTCGCGACCTACGAACGCGACCCAGCCTGCCACCGTTTCCTGCATCCTCTCCTTTATTTTAAGGGGTATCAGGCGGTTCAGGCCTATCGTTTGGGCCATTACCTCTGGCAGCAGGGGCGCAAGGATATGGCGTATTTCCTACAGATGCGCATCTCTGAAACCTTTGGCGTCGATATTCACCCTGCGGCCCGTATCGGCCGCGGGATCATGATCGACCACGCCCACTCCATCGTGATCGGTGAAACGGCGGTCGTTGGTGATAACGTATCGATCCTGCACACTGTGACGCTGGGCGGCACGGGCAAAGAGGACGAAGATCGTCACCCGAAAATCGGTGATGGCGTGTTGATCGGCGCTGGTGCGTCGGTGCTCGGCAACATTAAGATCGGGGATCGTAGCCGTATCGCTGCGGGGTCGGTCGTGCTGAACGATGTGCCCTGCTGCAAGACCGTGGCGGGTGTCCCCGCCAAGATCGTCGGAGAAGCTGGATGTGACCAGCCCTCCGTCTCTATGGATCAACTGCTGAAAAAATGCATGGGAGAGGGTTAACCCTCTCCTTCACCCACCAGCTGGTCGTAGGCCTCTAGCGCCTTCATCCCATACATATATGCAGGTCCGCCGCCCATCAGGATGCAGGTGGCGATGGTTTCCTCAAGCTCTGCGCGGGTGGCGCCTGCGCGGACGGCGCCCTGTAGGTGGAACCCGATGCAATCGGCGCAATGGGTCACGATGCCCACGACAATCGCTTGTAATTCCTTATGTTTTACCGACAACGCGCCGTCATGCAGAACTGCGCGGTGCATATCGGTAAAGGCCTTGCCCACGTCGGGTTGGGCCTTGCGGAAGTCTTTGGTCAGTTTGGTGGTATTGGCTAGGTAGTCTTTCCAGTCCATGTCGCGCCTCTTTTGATTGGTCACCCGATGCATAGCAGTCTGGTGGGGGTAAACCTTGCGATAGATCAAAGAGTTGGAATGTTTTTCAACGGCCCTTGCGGGGGCGGTGAAAACGGGGTTCAGTTCGGGCAAAAGACGGAGACACCAGATGATCATTCGCGACGCCACCGATGCCGATGCGGGCTTTCTCACGCAGATTTATAACCATGAGGTTCTGAACGGCACCGCGCTCTGGACGGATATCCTTGTGGACGAGGCGAACCGTCTTGCGTTTCTGGCGGAACGACGCGCGGCGGGGTTCCCTGTGTTTATCGGAGAGGTCGATGGCGTGGCGGCGGGATATTCGACTTACGGCACGTTTCGCGGCAAGGATGGCTATGATCTGACCGTCGAACATTCGGTCTATCTGTTGCCAGAGTATCAAGGGCAGGGGCTGGGGCCGAAACTTATGCAGGCGATCATTGATCGGGCACGGGAACAGGGGCTTCATGCGATGATCGCGAGTGTTGAGGCGGGAAACACAGGGTCCGTGCGTCTGCACGAACGCATGGGATTTGTAGAGGTCGCGCGGATGCCACAAGTCGGTAAGAAATTCGGGCGATGGCTGGATATGTTGTTCCTGCAACTGACCTTGGATGATCGGCTCGCGCCATAAAAAAACGCCCCCGAAATCGGGGGCGTTTTCGTTTTGAAAGGCTGCTGATTAGGCCAGCATCGCAATCGGGTTTTCGAGGTTCGCTTTGATTGCCTCGAGGAGTTGTGCGCCCAGTGCGCCGTCGATCACGCGGTGGTCAACGGAGAGGGTGACGGACATGACGGTCGCCACTTTGATCTGGTCGTCAGCGCCAACCACAGGTTTCTTCACGCCCGCGCCAACGGCGAGGATGCCAGAGTGCGGCGGGTTGATGATGGCGTCGAAGTTGTCGATGCCGAACATGCCGAGGTTCGAGATTGCGAACGAACCGCCCTGATATTCATGCGGCGCGAGTTTGCGGTCGCGGGCACGTTTGGCGAGGTCTTTCATCTCTGCCGACAGAGCCGAGAGCGATTTGCTGTCCGAGTTTTTGAGAACTGGAGTGAACAAGCCGCCTTCGATGGCTACAGCCACAGCCACGTCGGAGTTTTTGAACTTCAGCACGCGGTCGCCAGCCCAAACGGCGTTGGCTTCTGGGATTTGTTGCAGGGCCAATGCGCAGGCTTTGATGATGAAATCGTTGACCGAGAGTTTGACGCCACGGTCGCCGAGTTTCGCATTGAGCTGAGCACGGAAGGCAAGCAGATCGTCCAGTTCGATGTCGCGGCGCAGGTAGAAGTGCGGAACCGACTGCTTTGCCTCGGTGAGGCGGGCAGCGATGGTTTTGCGCATACCGTCGAGTTTGACTTCCTCGAAATCGGTGCCTTCGTACATTTTGAGCACGGCATCGGTGGACGGACCTTGGGCCATGGCAGCAGCAGGAGCCGCAGCCTTGGGAGCCTCGGTCGCAGCGGCAGCAGGAGCGGCAGCTTTGGGTGCAGCGGTTGCACCTTCAACGTCCGATTTCACGATGCGACCACGCGGGCCAGAGCCAGCGATGGCAGACAGGTCGAGACCTTTTTGACCTGCGATGCGCCGCGCGAGTGGCGATGCAAAGACGCGGTTGCCGTCTTTGACAGGTGCTGCTGGGGCAGGTGCCGCAGCCGCAGGAGCCGTCGCCGCGACAGGAGCCGCCGCCGCAGGGGCCGCAGCAGGTGCAGATGCGCCCGCTGCTGGAACCTCTTCGCCCTCTTCGACGAGGATTGCGATCAGGCTGTTGACCTTAACGCCCTCGGTGCCCTCAGCGATGACGATCTTGCCGACGATGCCTTCGTCCACGGCTTCGAATTCCATGGTGGCTTTGTCGGTTTCGATCTCAGCGATGATGTCGCCCGATTTTACTTCGTCGCCCTCTTTGACCAGCCATTTGGCCAGCGTGCCTTCCTCCATCGTGGGGGACAGGGCGGGCATGAGAATTTCTGTAGCCATTTCTCTGTCTCCTTAGCGGTAGGTGACTTGCTTCACGGCGTCGATGACTTCAGCCGTGGTGACAAGAGCGTGCTTTTCGAGGTTTGCCGCGTAGGGCATCGGAACGTCCTTGCCGGTGCAGTTCAGGACAGGCGCGTCGAGGTAGTCGAACGCGTGGGTCATGACATATGCCGACAGGTGGTTGCCGATAGAGCCAACGGGCCAGCCTTCTTCGACGGTGATCATGCGGTTGGTCTTCATCACCGATGCAAGCACGGTGTCGTAGTCCAACGGACGCAGGGTGCGCAGGTCGATGACTTCAGCGTCGATGCCTTCTTCGGCCAGCTTTTCAGCGGCTTCGAGGGCGTAGGTCATGCCGATGCCGAAGGACACGATGGTCACGTCGTTACCAGAGCGGCAGACTTTGGCTTTGCCGAACGGGATGGTGAAATCGTCGAGCACAGGAACCTCGAACGATTTACCGTAGAGGATTTCGTTCTCGAGGAAGATCACAGGGTTCGGATCGCGGATTGCCTGTTTCATCAGACCTTTGTAGTCAGCAGCCGAGTAGGGCATGACGACCTTGAGGCCAGGGATTTGCGCATACCATGCTGCGTAGTCCTGCGAGTGCTGCGCGCCCACACGAGCCGCTGCACCGTTCGGGCCACGGAAGACCATCGGCGCACCCATCTGACCGCCAGACATATAGAGCGTCTTAGCAGCAGAGTTGATGATGTGGTCGATCGCCTGCATCGCAAAGTTGAAGGTCATGAATTCAACGATCGGTTTTAGACCGCCAAATGCAGCACCCGTCGCGATACCTGCAAAGCCGTGTTCGGTGATCGGCGTGTCGATGACGCGCTTAGAGCCGAATTCGTCCAGCATACCTTGGGAGATTTTATAAGCCCCTTGGTATTCGCCGACTTCTTCACCCATGAGGAATACGTCGGGGTCGCGGCGCATTTCTTCGGCCATCGCGTCGCGCAGAGCTTCGCGGACGGTTTGGGTTTTCATTGGGGTGCCTTCGGGCCAGTCAGGGGACTGGTCGACCTTGGGTGCCGCAGGAGCGGCCGCCGCAGAGGCAGGGGCCGCTGCAACAGGGGCAGCAGCCTCAGCCGCAGGAGCCGATTGGCCAGCGTCCGCAGGAACCTCTTCGCCTTCTTCAACGAGAACAGCGATAGGGGTGTTCACTTTGACGTTTTCGGTGCCTTCAGCGATCAGGATTTTGCCCATGATGCCTTCGTCGACGGCCTCGAACTCCATCGTAGCTTTGTCGGTTTCGATCTCTGCGATGATGTCACCCGCAGAAATGGTGTCGCCCTCTTTTTTCAGCCATTTGGCCAGAGTGCCTTCTTCCATCGTCGGAGAGAGGGCGGGCATGAGAATTTCGGTTGCCATGTGTGATGTCCTCTCTCGATCTTACGCGTAAATGTCGGTCCACAGCTCATCAAGAGCTGGTTCCGGGCTGGTTTTCGCGAATTCGGCGGACTCGTTCACGATGTCTTTGATTTCCTTGTCGATCTTTTTCAGATCGTCCTCGGAAGCATGGCTGCCCGTGAGCAACATCGCACGGATCTGTTCGATCGGGTCACGCTCTTCGCGCATTTTCTGCACTTCTTCGCGGGTCCGGTATTTCGCAGGGTCCGACATGGAGTGGCCACGGTAGCGATAGGTTTTGACCTCTAGGATGTAGGGGCCTTTGCCTGCGCGGCAGTGCGCAACAGCGCGTTCGCCAGCCTCTTTGACGGCGAGGACGGACATGCCGTCAACTTCTTCGCCTTTGATGCCGTAAGCTTCGCCGCGACCGTAGAGCGAGGTCGATTTGGTCGAACGAGCAACAGATGTGCCCATAGCGTATTGGTTGTTTTCGATGACGAAGATCACCGGAAGGTCCCAGAGTTCCGCCATGTTGTAGGTCTCGTAGACCTGACCTTGGTTCGCAGCGCCATCGCCGAAGTAGGCGAAGGTGACGTTGTCGTTGCCACGGTATTTGTCCGAGAAGGCCAGACCTGCACCAAGCGGCACCTGAGCGCCAACGATGCCGTGGCCGCCGTAGAAGTGCTTTTCCTTGGAGAACATGTGCATGGAGCCGCCCTTACCTTTGGAGTAGCCACCTTCGCGGCCGGTAAGTTCTGCCATCACACCGTTTGCATCCATACCACATGCGAGCATGTGACCGTGGTCGCGGTAGGAGGTGACGCGTTTGTCGCCCTCTTTGGTGCAAGCTTCGAGGCCGACGACGACCGCTTCTTGACCGATGTAGAGGTGACAGAAGCCGCCGATAAGACCCATGCCATAAAGCTGGCCGGCCTTTTCTTCGAAGCGGCGGATGAGAAGCATGTCACGGTAGTAGCTCAGCAGCTCTTCCTTGGACACGTTTGCCTGTGCGGCTGGTTTTCTAGCGGCCATAGGTCCTCCGTCCTGTGATGGCGATAGTTTAGTGTTAAACTATCTATACAGGATTGGGATTTATAAAGCGAGTGTCAATATCGGTCA
>NZ_JBWKMA010000012.1:0-48680 GCF_056431045.1 Aestuarium zhoushanense | reverse complement strand
TCCCCCGGGATATTTGGGGCACAAAGGCAGGATTATCGGGTGATTACGATCTCGTCCGAGCGGACCATGCCGAGAACATCGCGGGCGCGTTCGTCGAGAAGGTCAAGGTCGAGGTAATTGTCAGAGAGACGGCGGGTGAGGTTTTGCATATGCGCGACTTCGACGTTCAGCGCGTCGAGGTCGGCCTGCAATTCACGGGCTTGGGCATCAATTTCAGCGCGACGGAACACGCCGTATTCACCCTGCACAGCGGCAAAGGTGAAGTAGAGACCCAGAAGGATCAAAACTGTGAAGTAGATAACAGAGCCCATAGCGGGCCGTGCGCTGCGATTCATAATATGCCTCAAAATCACCTCTGACGGGTGTTGACGCTAGATTCGCACATCTGATTCGCTTTGTGAATCCCCCAAAGGGTTATTTCACAAAGTTTTTTCGAGTAGAGTCAGGAAAGAAACAGGGCGCCCGAAGGCGCCCCGATGTGACATTAGCCTGCGACTGAAGCGTCGTAGATCGAGCCGACCGATGCGGCGAGCATGGCGTCGAATTCTGCATCAGATTGTTTGGCCGAGAGGCCTTCGGTCAGGCCGCGGGAGAACGACGCGATCATGCCTGTCTGTTTCGACAGGAGGTCGTTTGCGTCCTTGCGGGAGTAGCCACCAGAAAGAGCGACGACTTTCATCACGCGGGGATGATCGACGAGCGGTTTGTAGAAGTTCTCGACCGAAGGGAGCGAGAGTTTCAGCATCACCTGTTTGTCGGCGGGCAGAGCGTCCAGCTGAGCGAGGATTTCGTCGCGCAGGATGGTTTCGGCCTCGGCCTTATCGGCGATGGTGATGTTCACTTCGGGCTCGATGATCGGCATGAGGCCGTGCGAGAGAACCTGCATACCGATTTCAAACTGCTGTGCGACGACGGCTTTGATGCCTTCGGCGTTGGCTGCGTTGATGACAGAGCGTTCTTTGGTGCCAAAGATGCCTTTGGTCACGGCGCGCGCGAGAAGGGTGTCGAGCTCTGGCATCGGTTTCATCAGTTGAACGCCGTTTGCCTCGTCCGCCAGACCTTTGTCGATTTTCAGGAAGGGCACGACCGATTTTGCGTTCCAGAGGAATTCAGCGGTCGGGGTGCCGTCGATGTCGCGGTCCATGGTCATTTCAAAGAGGATCGCGCCGACGATTTTGTCGCCCGTGAAGGACGGGGATTTGATGATCCGCGACCGCATCTGGTGGATCATGTCGAACATCTCGGCGTCGCCGTTGTATTCGCTTTCTTCAACACCGTAGAGGCGCAGGGCCTTGGGGGTCGAGCCGCCACTCTGGTCGAGAGCTGCGACAAAGCCTTTGCCTTCGGATACCTTAGCGGCCATCTGCGGGTTCATTACTAAATCCTCGTGAAATATTAAGAATTTTTAAGGCCTTAAACGGCCTGCGCCCCGCTTTTAGGAAAGCGGGGCGCAGGTTGCAAATGTGATAGCGATAACGTTTTTTAGGATAACGCTATCACTGTTCACTTTCTTTCAAAATGCTTCATCCGAGGGCTGCGACGCCAGGGAGGACCTTGCCTTCCATCCATCCAAGGAAGGCACCGCCAGCGGTGGAGATGTAGGTAAAGTCCTCTGCGGCGCCGGCTTTGTTCAGGGCGGCGACGGTGTCACCCCCGCCCGCGACGGAGACGAGTTTGCCAGCCTTGGTCAGCTCTGCCGCTTTTTTCGCGGCGGCGTTGGTGGCGAAGTCAAAGGGTTCGATTTCGAACGCACCGAGCGGGCCGTTCCAGATCAGGGTTTCGGCGCGGTCGAGCACTTCGCTGATGTAGGCAACGGTTTCGGGGCCAGCGTCGAGGATCATCGCGTCAGAGGGGACCGACTCTGGCACAACGGTTTCGTTGTCAGCGTTGGCTTTGAATTCGCGGGCGACGACGACATCGCGGGGCAGGATGATCTCGCAGCCTGCATCGGCGGCCTTTGCGAGGATGTCGCGGGCGGTATCGGCCAGATCATGTTCGCAGAGCGATTTACCGACGTTGATGCCTTGGGCGGCGAGGAAAGTATTTGCCATGCCGCCGCCGATCACGAGGTGATCGACTTTGCCAACGAGGTTGCCAAGAAGGTCGAGCTTGGTCGAGACTTTCGCGCCGCCAACAACGGCCACGACGGGACGCACGGGCGAGCCGAGAGCCTTTTCCAATGCGCTGAGTTCTTCGGCCATCAGGCGACCCGCGCAAGAGGGCAGGAGGTGAGCCACGCCTTCGGTGGTGGCGTGGGCGCGGTGCGCGGCAGAGAAGGCGTCGTTGCAGTAGATATCGCCCAAGGTCGCGAGGTATTTCGCCATCTCTGGGTTGTTCTCTTCTTCCATCGGGGTGAAGCGGGTGTTCTCAACCAGCACGATGGTGCCGTGGGTGAGGGCTTTCATCTCGTCCGCGTTGGGCACTTCGATAAAGGTGACGGACGATCCCAAAGCGGCCTCAAGCGCGGGCAGGGTCACGCGGAGCGACATCTCTGGCACGACTTTGCCTTTGGGACGACCAAAGTGCGCGAGGAGGATCGGAATACCGCCAGCGGCAACGATGTCTTTGACTGTGGGCACGATGCGGTCAATGCGGGTTGTATCGGTCACAACGCCGTTTTCGACGGGGACGTTGATATCCACGCGCACCAGAACGCGTTTTCCATTGAGGTCCATATCGTCGAGTGTTTTCCAAGCCATCTGCGCCTCCGTCAAATCTTGGGTTGATATCTGATAGCGGTATCCTCGTTATCGCCTTTCAACGCAAGGTCTGGGAGCATCCCTTGGCAAGGACGTGCAAGAGGCTTATGTCAGTGTGCAAAGAACGCGAAATCAAGGAGGTCCCCGTGGCCGATATCAAAGACCCTGAAAACACAGTGATCATCGAGCTCAAAGACGGTCAGGTTGTGATTGAACTTCTGGCTGACGTTGCGCCCGCACATACCGCCCGCATGAAAGAGCTGGCACGCGCTGGCAAATACGACGGCGTTGTGTTCCACCGCGTGATCGACGGTTTCATGGCGCAAACTGGCGACGTAGAGCACGGCAACATCGACAGCGATGCGTACAACAAAAACCGCGCGGGCACGGGTGGTTCGGATCTGCCTGACCTTCCTGCAGAGTTTTCGCGTCTCCCGCACGACCGTGGCACGCTGGGTGCGGCGCGTTCGATGAACCCGAACTCGGCCAACAGCCAGTTCTTTATCAACTTCAAAGACAACCATTTCCTGAATGGCCAATACACCGTCTACGGTCGTGTGCTGTCGGGCATGGAGTTTGTCGACAAGATCGTTCGTGGCGAACCGCCCGTCGATCCCGACAAAATGATCAGCGTGAAAGTGGCAGCAGATGTATAAGCTTGCGTGTGTTCTGACTTTGGTGGCTGGCCCTGCGCTGGCAACGGGGTTGGATGTGACCGTTTCTGGTCAAGCAAACGGCACGTTCCATATCGACCTTCTCGAGGATATCGCGCCTCAGCACGTGGCGCGGATCACCGAACTGGCGAACCAAGGGCTCTATAATGGCGTGGTGTTCCACCGCGTGATTGACGGCTTTATGGCGCAGACGGGTGACGTAGAGTTTGGCCGTATGGGCGGCGATATGTCGATGGCGGGTATGGGTGGATCGACCCTGCCTGACCTTCCGGCGGAGTTTTCGGCCCTGCCGTTCGACCGTGGTGTCGTTGGTATGGCGCGCGCGGCTGATCCGAACTCGGCCAACAGCCAGTTCTTTATCATGTTCCAGCCCGGCTATTTCCTGAACGGCGATTACACCGTTGTGGGCACTGTGACCGAAGGTATGGACGTCGTGGATGCGATTAAGCGCGGTGAAGGCGCAAACGGCGCCGTGATCGGTCAGCCTGACATGATGGCATCGGTGACTGTGACCGAGTGATCGGTTCAGACCTGTGAGATTGAGAGCGGGGGCCAGTGGCCCCCGTTTTTATTTGGAGCGCTGGGGGCGCTGCCCCCAGACCCCCGGGATATTTGCGGCACAAAGGCACAACGAAAAAGGCCGCCCGTTTGACGGGGCGGCCTTTGGTATTCTGAGAGGGGCTGATTAGATCAGTTTGCCCATCGCGACGGCAGTGTCTGCCATGCGGTTCGAGAAGCCCCATTCGTTGTCGTACCATGTCAGGATGCGGACCATGGTGCCGTCCATGACCTTGGTCTGGTCGAGCGCGAAGGTCGACGAATGCGGGTCGTGGTTGAAGTCGATCGAAACGTTCGGAACGCTGGTGTAGCCAAGGATACCTTTGAGCGCGCCGTTCGAAGCCTCGATGATTGCTTCGTTGATTTCTGCAACGGTGGTTGCGCGAGCGGCCTCAAACGTCAGGTCAACGACTGAAACGTTCGGGGTGGGCACGCGGATCGCAACGCCGTCGAGTTTGCCGTTCAGTTCCGGCAGTACGAGGCCAACGGCCTTAGCAGCGCCAGTCGAGGTCGGGATCATCGACATTGCTGCCGCACGTCCGCGGTAGAGGTCCTTGTGCATGGTGTCGAGCGTCGGCTGGTCACCTGTGTAGGAGTGGATGGTGGTCATGAAACCTTTGACGATGCCAACCTTGTCGTTGAGCACTTTGGCAACTGGCGACAGGCAGTTCGTGGTGCAAGACGCGTTTGAGACAACCAGTTGGTCAGCTTTCAGCGAGTTGTGGTTCACACCGTAAACGATGGTGTTGTCTACACCGCTCGATGGGGCAGAGACGAGAACGCGCTTTGAGCCGTTTTCGAGGTGGAATGCTGCTTTTTCACGGTCGGTGAAGATGCCTGTGCATTCCAGCGCGATGTCCACATCGCCCCACGGCAATTCTTTGGGATCGCGGATTGCGGTCACTTTGATCGGGCCACGACCGACGTCGATGGTGTCCTCGGTGGTGGTCACCTCACTCGGGAAACGACCGTGAACAGAATCGAAGCGGATCAGGTGTGCGTTGGTTTCAACCGGACCCAGATCGTTGATCGCTACAACCTCAATATCGGTGCGGCCGGATTCAACGATTGCGCGCAGGACGTTGCGGCCGATGCGACCGAAACCGTTAATTGCGACTTTGACTGCCATAAGATGTCCTCCAGAACGGGGTAATGTTGGCGCTAACTCTCTCCGTTGGCGCTAACATTGCGATTTCTCGCCAAAGGTCAACAGTGAATAGGGCAAAACCAGCGCAATCAGCGCCAGAATGCCAACCATTCTGTCAGATCAAACAGTTCTTTGAGGATAAACAGGGTGCCCCCGAGGCCGAGAGCCATATCGATGACGAAACCCGTCACGATCAACGCGAAAAGCGTGTAGGTCGTTGTGCTGTTCATGGCCACGGGTTTACCCCGCAGCCATGACGCTATGCAATTGATTAGTGAACGAGGCGGCCCATTGCGGCAGCAACGTCGGCCATACGTGCCGAGAAGCCCCATTCGTTGTCATACCATGCCATGACGCGAACCATGCGGCCGACGACTTTGGTCTGGTCGGGGGCAAAGATCGACGATTCCGTGGTGTGGTTGAAGTCGATGGAAACCTTCTGTTCTGCGTCGTAGCCCAGAACCATGCCCATGTAGCCTTGAGCTGCTTCGCGGACGATTTCGTTCACTTCATCAACGGTGACCGATTTTTCTGCGATGAACGACAGGTCAACAGCAGATACGTTCGGGGTCGGGACGCGAACGGCGGAACCGTCCAGTTTGCCCTTCATTTCAGGGAGCACTTCACCCAGAGCCTTAGCCGCACCCGTGGAGGTCGGGATCATCGCCATAGCCGCGGCGCGTGCGCGGTAGAGGTCTTTGTGACGACGGTCGAGCGTTGGTTGGTCACCGGTGTAGCTGTGGATCGTGGTCATGATGCCCGATTCAATGCCAATCGCGTCGTTGAGAACCTTTGCCAGCGGTGCAAGGCAGTTGGTGGTGCAAGAGCCGTTCGACACCATGCGGTCGTCGGCCAGCAGTTGGCGGTGGTTGACACCATACACAACGGTGCGCTGAACGTTGGTCGCAGGAGCCGAGATCAGAACCTTTTTCGCGCCGCGATCAAGGTGAACAGCCGACTTTTGACCGTCGTTGAAGTTACCAGTGCATTCCAGAACCACGTCGACGCCGGACCAGTCCAGTTCTTCGGGGTTGTAGGTCGACATGACTTCGATTGGGCCGCGGCCCAGATCCATGGTGTTGCCGCTCACCTTAACCGGAGAACCAAAGCGGCCATGGACGCTGTCATATTTCAGCAGGTGTGCGTTGGTTTCAATCGGGCCAGTGGCGTTGATTTTGACAACTTGCACGTCATTGCGGGCAGCTTCGGTGATGTGGGCGAGGGTGCAGCGGCCAATGCGGCCGAACCCGTTGATGCCGATGGTAACGGTCATGTCGTTTTTCATCCTCTGCAGCGTCAGCGTTTGCAGGGTCTGTACTGGCATGCTGCCTTGCGGCAAAGAAAAATCTGCAATGCGTTTAATATGTTAGCGATAAAAGTGTGATTGGCGCAGGGGTTGGCGCTAACGGTTTGCGCCAACAGCGCGGGGTTGTCATACCGTGAGGATAACGATCCAATTGAAGAACGAATCTATAGGGGTGTGGGCATGAGTGGTTTACTGGCACTGCTCGACGATGTGGCGGGTATCGCCAAAGTCGCAGCAGCGAGCGTTGATGATGTGGCGGCAGCGGCGGCAAAGGCGGGGACAAAAACGGCGGGCGTTTTGATCGACGATGCCGCTGTCACGCCGAGCTATGTGACGGGTTTCAAGCCTGACCGCGAACTGCCGATGATCGGAAAGATCACGCTTGGGTCGCTGAAGAACAAACTGGTGTTCCTGCTGCCCATCGCGCTGTTGCTGTCGAATTTCCTGCCACAAGCGATTACGCCATTACTGATGCTGGGCGGGTCGTATCTGTGTTTTGAAGGGGCAGAGAAGGTGTTTCACCATTTCTTCCCGCACGGCGACCACAGTGTCGAAGAGGACATGGACATCAAAGACCCCGCCCACCTCGAAGAGGAAAAGGTCGCGGGGGCGATTAAAACCGACTTTATCCTCTCGGCTGAGATCATGACCATCGCGCTCTCGACGCTCGAGGCGAGCAGCATCTGGATGGAGGCCGCGACGCTGGCTGTGATCGCTGTTGGGATCACCTTTGCCGTCTATGGCACCGTGGCGCTGATCGTGAAGGCGGACGATGTGGGCCTGCATATCGCGCAGAACGCACGGCTGTCGGTGACGCGTGGGTTTGGCCGTGGGATCGTTAAGGCGATGCCGCCGCTCCTTAAGGCGCTGTCGTTTATCGGGACGCTTGCGATGCTTTGGGTTGGTGGGAACATCATGATCCACGGGCTGCACAATCTGGGTCTGCACGCTCCTTATGACGCCATCCATCATCTGGCAGAGGTTGCGTCCCATAGCGTTGGCGTCGCTACGGGCTTTGTCGCGTGGGCAGTGACGGCGGCTTGTGACGGTGTGATCGGGGTGATCTACGGCATGGCGCTGATCCCAGTTGCGACCAAAGTGGTCGGGCCACTGATCGCCAAGGTCACAGGATCATCGGCAGCGCACTAACCCAAAGCGACCGAGACAAAGAAAAACGCCGCGCAGGATATGCGCGGCGTTCTTGTTTTTGGGGATGTGCAGATTAGCCCAAAAGAGCTTTGACTTTTTCTGCAACAGCTTCGGCGGTGATGCCGAATTTTTCGTAGAGCGTCTCTGCCGGAGCGGAGGCGCCAAAGCTGTCCATACCAACAAAGCCAGCCTTCTGTTCGCGGCCACGTTCGCCGAGCAGGTATTTGTCCCAGCCCTGACGCACAGCCGCTTCGACAGCCACGCGGACGGGGCCAGCGGGCAGCACTTTTTTGCGGTAGGCTTCGTCCTGTTGATCGAAGAGCTCCATGCAGGGAACGGACACAACGCGGGTGCCGATGCCAGCGGCTTCGAGGATGTCACGCGCTTTGAGCGCGATTTCGACCTCGGAACCCGTTGCCATCAGGATCGCCTGACGTTTGCCGGCTTCTGCGTCTTTCAGGACATATGCACCCTGAGCGACGAGGTTCTTTGCTTTGTGTTCTGTACGAACGGTCGGCAGGTTCTGTCGCGACAGTGCCAGGACTGACGGGGTCTTGTCCTGAGTGAGCGCGATTTCCCATGCCTCAGCGGTTTCCACGGTATCTGCAGGGCGGAACACGAGGGTGTTCGGGGTCGCGCGCAGCATCGCGAGGTGTTCAACGGGCTGGTGGGTCGGGCCGTCTTCGCCAAGACCGATGGAGTCGTGGGTCATGACGTAGACAACAGGCAGGTGCGACAGAGCCGAGAGACGCATTGCGCCACGAGCGTAGTCGGTGAAGCACATGAACGTGCCGCCGTAAGGACGCACGCCGCCGTGCAGCGCCATACCGTTCATCGCAGCAGCCATACCGTGTTCACGGATGCCCCAGTAGACATAACGGCCAGCGCGGTTTTCAGGGTCGAATACGCCCAGATCACCGGTTTTGGTGTTGTTCGAACCGGTGAGGTCAGCCGAACCACCAACGGTTTCTGGCATGATCGGGTTCACAGCAGCCAGAACCATTTCCGACGACTTACGGGTCGCAACGGAGGGTGCCTTTTCGCTGATCTCTTTTTTCAGGGCGCGGATGGTGGCAGCGAGTTTCTTGGGTGCTTCACCAGCGAGCTGACGGTTGAATTCAGCTTGTTTGTTGGCCGAGAGCGCAGCGAATGCCGCTTCCCAGTCAGCGCGAGCCGCAGCACCACGTGCACCAAAGGATTCCCACTGCGCCTTAACGTCTGCTGGGATTTCGAACGAACCCCAGTTGACGCCGTAGTTAGCTTTGGCGGCAGCGAGTTGCTCTTTGTCGGTCAGTGCGCCGTGACCTTTAGAGGTGTCTTGCGCAGCGTGGCCCAGTGCGATGTGGGTTTTGCACGCGATCATCGACGGACGCGGGTCTTTTTTCGCTTCAACGATGGCTGCGTCGATCGCAACAGGATCGTGGCCGTCGATTTCGACGACATGCCAGCCAGACGCGCGGAAACGTGCGACCTGATCGGTTTTGTCGGACAGCTCTACAGTGCCGTCGATGGTGATGTTGTTGTTGTCCCAGAACACGATCAGGTGCGACAATTCGTGTTTGCCAGCCAGACCGAGGGCTTCTTGGGACACGCCTTCCATGAGGCAGCCGTCGCCAGCGATCACATAGGTGTAGTGGTCAACGATTTTTTTGCCGAAACGTGCGCGCTGGATTTCTTCAGCCATCGCGAAACCGACCGAGTTCGAGATACCTTGGCCGAGCGGACCAGTGGTCACTTCAACGCCGTCGAGCAGGAAGTTCTCTGGGTGGCCAGCGGTTTTCGCGCCCCACTGACGGAAGTTCTTGATCTCGTCGAGCGATACTTCTGCGTAACCTGTGAGGTAGAGCAGGGAGTAGATCAGCATAGAGCCGTGACCTGCCGACAGAATGAAACGGTCGCGGTTCGGCCAGAGCGGAGCCTTGGGGTCGAAATTCAGGTGCTTTTCGAACAGCACAGTTGCCACGTCGGCCATGCCCATCGGCATACCAGAGTGGCCCGAGTTCGCAGCCGTAACGGCATCGAGCGTCAGGGTGCGGATAGCCGCAGCTTTCATCCAGTGATCGGGGTGCGCGGCGCGCAGGGCAGCAATATCCAAGTGTCCGGTCCTTTGCTGTTGGGCGATTGGTTTACAGCGTCATAACAGGGTGTCCTACAAGATCAAGCAGGACCGTTAAGTCATTGGCGATGTTCGTAGGCTGGGCCTTTGCCCTTGGCTTCGATTGACTTAGGCTTTGGAGAAGAGATCACGATTCGGGCCTGTCGTGGGGGCAATGGACCCCAACGACGTTACAGAAGCCCTAGGAGGACGCGCAGATGACCGAGATATCAGAGCTTGAAGGGCGCATTTCCGCTGCCCTCGACCGGATTCGCAGCGGCGTTTCTGCCTTGGAAAACAAAGCGGTAGCATCTGGTGAGGCACCTGCGGCGGCGCCTTTAGGGGATGACCGTGTGGCCCAGCTAGAGGCAGATTTGGCGGCCCAAAAGGACGTCAACGCCCAGCTAGAAGAGCGCGTTAAGGTGCTCAAATCCCGTCAGGACACCGTGATCGCGGAGCTGAACAGTGGCGCTGAGCGTGCGAAAGAACAGCTTCAATCGTTTGAGGCCGACCTGGAAAAATTGCGCGAAGAAAATGCCGCCCTTCGGGATGTGAGCGAAAATCTGCGTAAGGCGGCAGAGGCGGATGGGATTGATGCCGCGATGATCAACCGCGCGATGCAGGCGGAACTGGATGCATTGCGGGCGCTGCGCGCTGCTGAGGCCGCTGAGGTCGCGACTATTCTGGCCGAACTGAAACCCTTGATCGAGGAGGCGAAATAATGCCGCAAGTCGAGATTAAAATCGGGGGTCGTTCGTTTGAAGTGGCCTGTCAGGAAGGCGAGGAATCGTTCCTGAAATCGGCTGCTGCGCTACTAGACGCCGAAGCATCAAGCTTTGCCGCGCAAGCGGGCCGTATGCCTGAATCGCAGCTGTTGCTGATGTCGGGGTTGTTGCTGGCGGATAAAACCGTCGCAATTGAGGACCGTCTGCGCGAGGCCGAGGCCAAGATCGCGGAATTGGAACTTAAAGCCGCGAACCCTAAAGAAGTTGCCGTTCCTGTCGTTCCAACAGCTGTGACCGACACGCTCAAGGAACTCGCTGCGCGAGCCGAAGCGTTGGCGGATGAAGTGGACGACAAACTAAAGGCATAACTCATGCGTATTGCGGCGGCCCTTTTGGCGTTGTTGCCAGCAACAGGGCAGGCCGCAGGGCTGAGCCATTCGATCTATATTTGCGACCGCGAGATCAAATTGGACGTGGTCTATGTGCAATCCGATGGCCCCGATCAGGCTATCGTGATGGCCGAGGGGCATATCGCGATGCTCTCTGCGGTGCCTAGCTCTGAGGGTAAACGCTACCGCAATTCGCCAGTGGCCTCTGACTATGTCTGGTGGGTCAAGGACCGCGAGGCGATGCTGGGCTGGTATGATGCGGGCACGGGCAACGAAGCAGTCGTTTACCAATCCTGTAATCGCGTATCGACGGAATGAAAAAAGGCGCCTCACTGGGCGCCTTTTCCATTAGATCGTCTGCGATTTACTGGTTCGCAGCGCGGATTTGGTCCGCTTTCTCTTTGTCAAAGGCAACACCTTCTTTTTCAAACAGCTCATCCAGTTCGCCCGAGAGGGTCATCTCTGTGATGATGTCGCAACCGCCCACGAACTCGCCTTTGACGTAGAGTTGCGGGATGGTCGGCCAGTCGGAGTATTCTTTGATGCCCTGACGGATTTCTTCGTCAGCCAGAACGTTCACGTCGGCATAATCCACGCCCATGAAGTTCAGAACGCCCGCAACGCGGGACGAGAACCCACACTGCGGCATGGTTTTTGTGCCTTTCATATAGAGCACAACGTCATTGGAGGTGACGGTTTCTTTGATTTTGTCAGCTGTCGACATCTGTCTTTCCTTAGTCCGGTGCCTTGGTGGTCAGTGCCAAAGCATGCAATTCGCCTTGTGATCCGTCCATTTTGCCCTTGAGCGCCGCGTAGACAGCGCGCTGCTGCTGGACGCGGTTCATATCGCGGAAGCTTGCGTCTTCGACGTAGGCAGCAAAGTGCTGACCGTCGTCGCCCTGAACCTGCACTTTGGCAGCGGGGAATGCTTCGCGGATTAGGCTTTCGATTTCTTCTGCGGTGATCGCCATTCGTGGGCCTCCTGTCTTACCTAAGATGTAGGACGGCGCGGGACGGGCCGCAAGCGATTAGCGGTCGACAAATTCACGCATGTCGCTGAGGAAGGCGTCAAAGGCGGCTTTTTGCTCTGCGGTATCGGCCCAAAGGCGCGAGAGTTTCCGCAAGAGCCCTGCACGGCGGGCCTCTAATTCCGGCGATAGATTGTAGGTTTCGGCGGCAACCAACATCGTCATGCGTTCATGGACGGGGCGGAGGTTTGCGAAATCGCGCATCATGGCGGGCAAGAGTTCGGGCGCATCGCGCCAGCTTTCGCCGTTGAAGCGTTCTTGGGTGACGCGCTGACCCGCGCCCGCGCAGTCATAGAGCGTGCAGCCCTTGAACCCGCGGGGTTCCAGATCGTCGTGAATAGTGCAGAGGTGTTTGCCCAGATTGGGGCAGGGCGTGCCTGCGGCCTTATCAATGGCGAACATCGGGCCTTTGTCCAACACAAGGCTCACGCAGCAGAGCGCTGCGCAGTTCATGCAGTCGGATTTCAGGTCAGGGAGCGTCATCAACAGGCAGAGACGAAAAGGCCCGCGCGGTGGCGGGCCTGATCGGGCTTAGTGGATCGCGGTGTAGAACGAGGACCGGAAGGTCTCGGTCAGTTCTGCGAGCGGTGCGGAGGATCCGCCAAAGCTCACGTCCGTGCCACCGAATTTACCAACGGTCTGCAGGGTCACACCTGCCTGACCTGCGGCGATCATCAGCGCCTCGGCCTTATCAAAGCTGCAAGCGATCAGGTAACGGCCCTGATCCTCACCAAAGAGGGTCGGGGTGTCGGATGCATCTACTGTGACACCAACGCCAGCGGCTTCGGCCATTTCGAACGCAGCCAGAGCCAGACCACCGTCAGCAAGGTCGGTGCAAGCGTTGATCAGCGCGCGGTTTGCGCGGATGAAATCGCCGTGTGCGGCTTCTGCGGCCAGATCAACATGCGGTGCATCGCCGTCTTCGCGGTTGTAAACCTCAGCAAGCAGAGCCGACTGACCGAGGTGGCCAGCGGTTTCGCCCAACAAGAGCAGAACGTGACCGTCACGTGCGGTGCCGAGGATCGCATCATCGAGGTTCTCGATCAGGCCAACAGCACAGATGGTCGGGGTCGGCAGGATGCCTTGACCATCGGTTTCGTTGTAGAGCGATACGTTGCCCGACACGATCGGGGTGTCGAGCGCGATGCAGGCCTCACCGATGCCTTGCAGGGCGCCAACGAACTGACCCATGATCTCTGGCTTCTCTGGGTTGCCAAAGTTCAGGTTGTCGGTGGTTGCCAGCGGCTTTGCACCAACGGCGGAAAGGTTACGGTAGGCTTCGGCAACAGCTTGTTTGCCGCCTTCAACAGGGTTTGCCTTAACGTAGCGCGGGGTCACGTCCGAGGTGAAGGCAACAGCCTTATTGGTGCCGTGAATACGCACGATGCCAGCGCCCAAGCCTGGTTTGCGAACGGTGTCGCCCATAACTTGGCTGTCGTATTGTTCGTAGACCCACTGTTTGCCCGCGTAGTTCGGGGACGAAATCAGCGCCTTCAGGCCGTCAATTGCGTCAACGGCAGGAACGTCTGCCATCGGTGCTGCCGCTGGGGTCGGAACCCACGGACGATCGTATTCGGGTGCCGAGGACGACAGTTCAGAGAGCGGCAGGTCCGCTTTGACTTCGTTGCCATGGAGGATGACGAAACGGTCTTCGGCGATGGTTTCACCGACGATTGCGAAATCGAGATCCCATTTTTCGAATACAGCGCGGGCTTCGGCCTCGAGCTCTGGGTTCAGAACCATGAGCATCCGCTCTTGGGATTCAGAGAGCATCATCTCGTAGGCGGTCATGTTGGGTTCACGCTGGGGAACGCGGTCCAGTTCCAGCTTGATGCCCAAGTGACCTTTGTCGCCCATTTCAACGGCGGAACAGGTGAGGCCAGCCGCACCCATGTCCTGAATAGAGATCACAGCGCCCGTGCGCATCAGTTCCATGCACGCTTCCATCAGGCGTTTTTCGGTGAACGGGTCACCAACCTGAACGGTGGGGCGTTTTTCTTCAATGGTGTCGTCGAATTCAGCCGATGCCATGGTCGCACCGCCAACACCGTCACGACCTGTTTTCGCACCGAGGTACACAACAGGCATGCCGACGCCAGACGCCGCCGAGTAGAAGATCTTGTCCGCGTCAGCGAGGCCAGCCGCGAAAGCGTTCACGAGGCAGTTGCCGTTATACGCGGGGTGGAAGCGAACTTCACCACCAACGGTAGGCACGCCGAAACAGTTGCCGTAGCCGCCAACGCCCTCAACCACGCCGTTGACGAGCTGTTTGGTTTTCGGGTGATCGGCGGCACCGAACGAGAGCGAGTTCATCGCTGCAATCGGACGGGCGCCCATGGTGAATACGTCGCGCAGAATGCCGCCAACACCTGTTGCCGCACCCTGATAGGGTTCGATGTAGGACGGGTGGTTGTGGCTTTCCATTTTGAACACGATTGCCTGACCGTCGCCGATATCGACAACACCAGCGTTCTCGCCCGGACCGCAGATCACTTGCGGGCCTTTGGTCGGCAGACCACGGAGCCATTTCTTGGATGACTTATAAGAACAGTGTTCGTTCCACATCGCAGAGAAGATGCCCAGCTCGGTAAATGTCGGCTCTCGTCCGATAATCTCGAGGATACGTTCATACTCATCTGGCTTGAGGCCGTGAGCAGCAATCAGGTCTTCGGTGATTTTCGGATCGTCCATTGTCTTTCCCCGCAGGCTGGAAGTGCCGTCCTATTAGGGCAAGCAGGCTTTGGGGGGAAGGCCCGCAGGTGACGCGAGGGCAAAAAAAAATCGCCGGGACGATGCCCGGCGAAGTCCAACAGGGAGGTTGAAGTGATGAGCGTATAAGCATCATCGGCTTCGAAGGCTCAAATAGGCAGCAGTTTGTGAACGATCAAGGAAAAACCCTATCAACTTGAGACATGTCCGTTATGCACTCACAGCATAGCTGGGGTCAGGAGGGGGTCTCGTTATCGCGTATCTTGCGGCGGTGGTTGAATATTTCTTCTTGAACGAAGTCTCGAAAGGCCGCGACGCGTTTCGATTGGCGCAGTTCTTCGGGGTAGGCGAGGAACACAGGAACCTCACCGGATTCGATTTCAGGTAGCACTCGGACGAGCTGTGGGAAGTCTTCGGTCAGGTAATCGGGCAGCACGCCGACGCCCAAATTCGCCAAAACGGCCTGCAACGCGCCAAAGTAGTTGTTCACGGTGAGCGTGCTGAGGACATCGTAGCCCAGCAAATGTTGCACCAGTGTCGCGCCCGCCGAGACCTGAGCCGAATTGGGGCTCTGGCAAATCAGACGGTGGGCAGAGATTTCTTCGACCGTGGTGAGCGGTGCGTGCGTGTCGAGGTAGTCCTGAGTCGCATAGAGACGCATCCGAATATTCATCAGGCGTTTGCGGATCAGGTCGGCCTGTGACGGCTCTTTCATGCGGATCGCAACGTCGGCTTCACGCATGGGCAGGTCGAGCACCCGCTCTTCGAGCATCAAGTCGATTTTGAGCTCTGGGTATTTCTCGTAGAGTTTCGGCAAACGCGGCGCGAGCCACATGGTGCCAAAGCCGGTGGTGGTGGTCACTTTCAACTCACCGAACACTTCTTCTTCGCTGTCGCGGATACGCGCCGCTGCGGCCTCAAGCCGTTTATTCATCGCGCGGGTGGCGTCGAACAGCAGTTCGCCCTGTTCGGTCAGGATCAGACCACGGGCATGGCGGTGAAACAGTGTGGTGTTCAGCGATTCCTCAAGCGAGCGAATCTGACGGCTGACCGCAGATTGGGACAGGTGCAGGGTTTCGCCAGCGTGGGTCAGCGACCCAGCATCCGCAACTGCGTGAAATATCCGAAGTTTATCCCAATCCATCGTACTCTGTGCCCGCCTGTTTTACCGCTCACTACAATGTGCCCATTACCTATGGTCATAACAGCTATGCAACCTGATAGGCCATTAAAAACATAGGAGTAGGTGCGCTAACAGATAATTTGTAACGGAAATGCGAAATTAAAGGCAGTTTGCCCATATCCAGTGCCTTTTTGGTGGGCCGCTGGATATACCTGTTTCACTTTTAGGGAATCAACCGAGACGATCCAAAATGCAGCGTTCCGACCGCCATGTGGCCCGTGATATCAGTTATGCCAGCGCCGTGGCGAACAGAGGGGGCCGCGTCCTTGTTCGCACCATGGAAAATGTCACGGGGCGGTTAAAGCTCATTCGGCAGGCCAAGGGCTATGACCGCGAGGTCGCTGAGGGTCGCGATTTCTGGCAGGTGATGGTCGAACGCTATCGACTGGGGCTAGAGGTCACCAAAGGATCGCTGAGTGATATTCCCGCTGAGGGGCCTGTGGTCGTGGTGGCGAACCATCCCTACGGTATCCTAGATGGGATGATGATGGGGTTGATCCTGTCCGAACGGCGCGGCGGTGATTTCCGCGTCTTGGCCCATCAGGTGTTCCGCCGCTCTGCCGACCTCGAACGGGTGATCCTGCCGATCAGCTTTGACGAGACCAAAGAGGGCGCGCGGCTGAACCTCGAAACCCGCGCTGAAGCGATCCGATACCTGAAACAGGGCGGGGCGATTGGGATTTTCCCAGGGGGCACCGTTTCGACCGCGCACCGTGGGTTTGATCGGCCTCTGGACCCGATGTGGCGCAATTTCACCGCTAAGATGGTCGCGAAATCGGGGGCGACTGTGGTGCCACTCTATTTTGATGGGCAGAACAGCCGCCTGTTCCAGCTTGCCAGCCGTTTGCATTACACCCTGCGCATGGGGCTTTTGATCCGTGAATTTCGTGCGCGCGTCGGATCGCGGGTCAAAGTCGCTGTGGGCGCGCCGATTTCGCCACAGGAGCTCGCCCCATATGCCTCTGACCCCAAAGCGATGATGGATTTCCTTCGGGAACGGACGTATGCATTAAGTGAACGCCCCGATGGGACCAACCGTCTGGGCTTTGAATTCGAGGCGAAATACAGGAAACGCTAATGGCGGTCGGGGTTTTTGATAGTGGTTTGGGTGGGTTAACGGTTCTGGATGCATGCCAGAAGCGCCTGCCTGATGTTCCCTTTGTTTATTTCGGGGATAATGCCCATGCGCCTTATGGTGTGCGGGATGCCGACGATATCTATGACCTGACGACCAAAGCCGTCGCCCGCATGTGGGACGAAGGCTGCGACCTCGTGATCATCGCCTGTAACACGGCCTCTGCGGCTGCGCTGCGTCGGATGCAGGAATCATGGGTTCCGCGTGACAAACGTGTGCTCGGCGTTTTCGTTCCACTCATTGAGGCGCTGACCGAACGGCAATGGGGTGATAACTCGCCGCCGCGCGAAGTTGAGGTGAAACACGTGGCGTTATTCGCGACCCCTGCCACCGTGCGGAGCCGCGCGTTCCAGCGTGAACTGGCGTTCCGTGCGATCGGCGTGGACGTGGAAGCCCAAGCCTGCGGCGGCGTTGTGGATGCGATTGAGGACGGGGATATGATCCTCGCCGAAGCTCTCGTTCGGAGCCATGTTGAGGCGCTTCAGCGCAAGATGCCCGAACCTGATGCGGCGATCCTGGGCTGCACTCATTACCCGATCATGGAAAAAGAATTCCAAGACGCGCTGGGTCCGAACGTCAAAGTGTTCTCCCAAGCGAACCTCGTTGCGGCGAGCCTTGAGGATTACCTGCAGCGTCGGCCTGAAATGTTGGGGGCAGGGACGGACACCGTTTACCTGACCACGGGTAATCCGTCGAAGGTCTCTGATCGCGCCACACAGTTCTTGCGACGAAAAGTCGAATTCATTTCGGCCTAATTCGGCAAACCCGCCGGTTGCGGTGGGGCTCATCCTTACCTATCTCAC
The DNA here is from genome assembly GCF_056431045.1 of Aestuarium zhoushanense. Classification (NCBI taxonomy): domain Bacteria; kingdom Pseudomonadati; phylum Pseudomonadota; class Alphaproteobacteria; order Rhodobacterales; family Paracoccaceae; genus Aestuarium; species Aestuarium zhoushanense. The sequence goes on along the minus strand of NZ_JBWKMA010000012.1, from coordinate 31,080 downwards.
TCCTCAAACGGGAGACCCCTATGACTTATAACGTCGCTATTCTTGGCGCTTCTGGCTACACAGGCGCCGAACTCGTGCGGATCATCGCAACGCACCCGAACCTGCAGATTGCTGCGCTCTCTGCGGATCGTAAGGCTGGCATGCAGATGTCGGACGTGTTCCCGCACCTGCGCCATCTCGACCTGCCGACGCTTTGCACGATTGATGAGATCGACTTTGACAAGATCGACCTCGCGTTTGCAGCACTTCCCCACGGCTTGAGCCAAGCGCTCGTCCGTGATCTGCCGAAAAACGTTAAGGTCGTGGACCTCGGCGCGGATTTCCGTCTGCGCGATCCTGCGGCCTATGAAAAATGGTATGGTGCACCGCATGTTGCGACCGACCTCCAGAAAGAAGCCGTTTACGGTCTGACAGAGTTCTACCGCGACGACATCAAAAACGCGCGTCTTGTGGCGGGCACGGGCTGTAACGCGGCGACGGTGCAATTTGCGCTGCGTCCGTTGATTTCGGGCGGGTTGATCGACCTTGACGATATCATCTGTGACCTGAAAAACGGGATCTCTGGCGCTGGTCGGAGCCTCAAAGAGAACATGCTCTTTGCGGAACGCTCCACCGATGTGATGGGCTATAGCCAAGGCGGCAAACACCGTCACTTGGGCGAGTTCGATCAGGAGTTTAGCCTGCTGGCTGGTCGCCCTGTCGAGATCATGTTCACCCCGCATCTGGTGCCTGTGAACCGTGGTATCCTCGCGTCTTGCTATGTGCGCGGCGATGCTCAGGCGATCCATGCGGCGCTGGTTGACCAGTATAAAGACGAGCCGTTCATCGTTGTGCTTCCTTTTGGCGCGGCTCCGTCGATGGGCAATGTGACGGGTTCGAACTATTGTCACATCGGTGTGGTAGGCGACCGCAAGTCCGGACGGGCGATGGTTGTCTCTACGCTCGATAACCTGAACAAAGGGTCGTCGGGTCAGGCTGTGCAGAACGCAAACCTCATGCTGGGGCTGCCTGAGACCGAAGGCCTGCTATTGGCGCCGGTATTCCCATGAGTGGTCTGAAAAGCCTGAAAAAGAAACGTCGTATCCAGATCATCGTTCTGGCCTTTGTCGCGCTTGCGCTCTCGGCTGGACTGATTGGCTACGGGTTCCGCGATGGCATCAACTTTTACCGCGATCCGACTGACGTGATCGCGGCGCCGCCCCCCGCTAACGAAGTGTTCCGCCTTGGTGGTCTGGTCGAAGAGGGGTCGCTGGTCCGTGGTGAGAGCGAGACAATCACCTTTAACGTAACGGACGGTGCAGAGGTTATTCCGGTAACCTATACAGGCATCCTGCCTGATCTCTTTGGTGAAAATCAGGGGATGATCGGAACGGGTAAATACGTGAACGGCACCTTTGAAGCCTCTGAAATCCTTGCGAAACACGATGAGGATTACATGCCGAAAGAAGTGATCGACAGCCTCAAGGATTCGGGCCTCTACGTTGATCCGAACGCTGCTGCAGGCGAGAGTTAACCTTTGTCTGTCATGCTTGGTCTCAATCAAAAAGAGGCCGAGCTATGCAAACTGTCCAAGAGATTGCCAAAGGCATCGTCGCTCGTGAGGGTGGCTATGTAAACGATCCCGCCGATCCCGGTGGTCCTACGAAATTCGGTGTGACCCTCGCTACGCTGCAACGGTTGCGGCGCGATGTGACGGGGGACGGGCGCATTGACGACCGCGATGTGCGGGCGCTACGCGAAACGGACGCCGTCGATATCTTCGTCGAACACTACTTCAACCAGCCACGTATCGGCGAGTTGCCAGAGCCGCTACAGGCGAGCGTGTTCGATATGTATGTGAACGCGGGCGCGGGGGCGGTGCGTATCCTCCAGCGGCTGTTGTGCGATATGCGTATCCCTGTCGCGATTGACGGGGTGCTGGGGCCGCAGACGATTGCGGCGGCGCATCGTGGCTATGATGCCGCCCCTGATCATATCGTCGATGCCTACGGGATCGCACGGCGCAATTATTACTACGCTTTGGCCGATGGTCGCCCATCGTTGCGTAAATTCGCAACGCGCAGGGATGGTGGGAAAGGCGGCTGGATTCTCCGCGCCGAAGCATTTGTCAGCGCGCGGTATCACCTCTCGGATGAGGCACACAAACAACGGGTGTCGGCATGGGGTTAATCGCACGCATCATGGACGCTCTGTTCGGGAATGGCCGCAATATCGTCACGGAAACTGTTGGAATATTTGCGGAAAACACAGAGGCAGGCGCGGTGCGCGATGCCTCGGCCAAGGCTCAGGCGCGCGACCAGTTCGCGGCAGAGTTCAGGGGGGACCGCAAGGGACTGTTCGATCGGGTGATAGACGGGCTCAACCGTCTGCCCCGTCCCTTGTTGGCATTCGGAACGCTGGGGCTGTTTGTTATGGCGATGGTCGATCCGATCTGGTTTGCGGGTCGAATGCAGGGGATCGCGCTGGTGCCAGAGCCGCTCTGGTGGTTGATGGGCGCGATTGTGTCCTTCTATTTCGGGGCTCGCCATCAGGCCAAAGCGCAGGATTTCCAGCAGTCCGTCGCAGAAACCGCCGCCCAAGCCGCCGTTGTGACCTCGCGGGTCAAAGCGATTGAGGCTTTGGGCGCGGGGGCAACTTTCGCTGCCCCCGCAGCAGAGCCGAACCCCGCGTTAGAGGACTGGAGGGCAGATCATGACCGATGAATGGGCGCAGCTTGTGGACCAGCGGATTGCACGGTTGGAGACGTCGAACGCCGTCGATGAAGTGGTCCGTGCAACGGTGGAATCTCGCCTCCATGCCATTGAGGATATGCTGAAATGGCTGATCCGTTTGGTGATGGGCGGGTTGATCATGGCGATGGTGGCCTATGTTGTTGCGGGCGGCATGGCCTTGTCCGTTTAGCCCTGCGTCAAGGTGCATCAGCATAAACGACGCCCAATCGCCCCGTTGTGATTGGGCTGATCGCCCGAATACGTTAGAAAGATCGCATGATTACTGAACTCGGACACTTTGCCCTGATTCTGGGCTTTGGCATCGCTATCATCCAGATGGTGATCCCTATGATCGGCGCCCAAAAGGGCTGGCGTAACTGGATGGCGGTCGCGGACCCCGCGGCCACCTCGCAACTGATCCTTGTGGGGTTTAGTTTTGCGGCCCTGACCTATGCGTTTGTCACCTCTGACTTTTCGCTGAAACTGGTCACGATGAACTCTCACAGTGACAAACCGATGCTTTACAAAGTGTCGGGCGTTTGGGGCAACCACGAGGGGTCGATGCTCTTGTGGCTGTTGATCCTGACCCTGTTTGGCGCCTGTGCGAGTTGGTTTGGCGGCAACCTTCCCGATACGCTCAAGGCACGGGTGCTGGCGGTTCAGTCGACGATTTCGGTCGCGTTCTACGCCTTTATCATCTTTACCTCGAACCCGTTTTTGCGGCTTCAGGTGCCTCCGTTCAATGGGCAAGACCTCAACCCGCTGCTTCAAGACCCAGGTTTGGCATTCCACCCGCCGTTCCTCTACCTCGGTTATGTCGGCCTCTCGATGGCGTTTTCATTCGCGGTGGCCGCTCTGATCGAAGGCCGCGTTGATGCGGCATGGGCGCGTTGGGTGCGTCCGTGGACGCTGGCCGCGTGGATTTTCCTGACCATCGGGATCGGCCTTGGGTCGTGGTGGGCTTATTACGAACTGGGCTGGGGCGGGTTCTGGTTCTGGGATCCTGTTGAAAACGCATCCTTTATGCCGTGGCTTCTCGCAGCGGCACTCTTGCACTCGGCCATCGTGACCGAGAAACGAGAAAGCCTGAAAAGCTGGACGATCCTTCTGGCGATCCTCGCCTTTGGCTTCTCGCTCTTGGGAACGTTCCTCGTGCGGTCTGGGGTCATTACCTCGGTCCACGCATTTGCCAACGATCCAGAGCGTGGGGTGTTTATCCTCGCCATTCTGTTCGTCTTTGTCGGCGGGGCGCTGACGCTGTTCTCGTTCCGCGCGGGCAGCCTAGAGGCAAAAGGCGTGTTCTCTCTCGTTAGCCGCGAAAGCGCGCTGGTGTTGAACAACATCCTTCTCGCGGTGTCAGCGTTCGTGGTTTTTGTTGGAACGCTCTGGCCGCTGGTGGCTGAGATGACGACGGGGCGGACCCTGTCGGTCGGTGCGCCGTTCTTTAACGCGGCCTTCACGCCGTTCTTTGTCGCGCTCGCGGTGATCCTGCCGCCGGGTGCTGTTCTCGCGTGGAAACGCGGATCGGTCGCCAAAGCGATGAAGCCGATGTGGGCTGTTCTGATCCTCGCCGTGGCCTTGGGCGGTTTGGCCTTTGCGGTGCAGACAGGCAATTCCGCGATGGGGCCGATTGGTGTGATCTTGGGTGCTTGGGTCGTGTTCGGTGCAATGATGGACCTGTGGCAGCGGGCAGGGAACGCGTCGGTCGCTGACCGTCTGCGCCGAATCCGCAATCTGCCGCGGGCCGATTGGGGCAAGTTCACGGCGCACTCTGGACTGGGTATCACGATGTTCGCAATCGCGACGCTCATGGCGTGGGAGCAGGAGGACATTCGCACGCTCAATGTCGGTGAATCCTTTACCATCGACAAATGGGAGCTGACCTTGGACGCGGTGGACCGTGTTGAGGGGCCGAACTTCCTGAGCCAAATGGCAACCTTCACCGTCAAAGAAAACGGCGAGTTCCTGACCACCCTGCATCCTGAAAAACGGTTCTATCAGGTCGCGGCGATGCCAACGACCGAAGCGGGTATTCGCAACGGCGTGTTTGAGGACATCTACGTTGTCATAGGTGATCCGCAGGACGACGGCGGCTGGGCTGTGCGCACCTACATCAAACCCTTTGCCAACTGGATTTGGGCAGGGTCGTTGCTGATGGCCTTGGGCGGTGCGATTTCGCTGACGGATCGTCGTTTGCGGGTGGCCGCAGGTGGTGCGAAATCAAAGGCGAAAGCGAATATGGTGGCGGCAGAATGAAACGGCTTTTGCTTGCAGCTCTGCTGACCCTATCGACGCCTGTGATGGCGGTGCAGCCTGATGAGGTGCTCGACGATCAGGTGCTAGAGACACGTGCGCGAGACATTTCAAAGGGGCTGCGCTGCCCTGTCTGTCAGAACGAAAACATCGACGATTCCAACTCTGCCATTAGCCGCGAACTGCGGCTTTTGGTGCGGGATCGTTTGATCGAGGGCGACACGAACGAAGAGGTCGTGGATTTCATCGTGGCCCGTTACGGTGAATATGTGCTGCTCGAACCCACGAAAGACGGGTTCAATATGATCCTCTGGGTCGCGCCCCTTGGGATGTTGATCCTCGCGCTTGGTGCTGGCTTTGCCACGGTGCGGCGCAAGGGAACGGCATCATCTGATGCCCTGACGGACGCGGAAAAAGCGCGTCTTGAGGAAATAATGAAGTCGTGACGCACGGTTTTGCTTTTCTGTAACTCGGGCATTGCTAGTCTCTGCCCGAGACACAGAGGAGCCCTCATGGATTATTCCGCCATCACGCTGGACATCACCGACAATATCGCGGTGATCACCCTGAACCGCCCTGACAAAATGAACGCCCTGAACGCGCAGATGCGTGCAGAGGTCACCCATGCGATTAAGGACGCTGAAACCCGTGCGCGGGTGATCGTGCTGACCGGCGCTGGGGCTGCGTTCTGTTCGGGTCAAGATCTGGGCGACGGTGGCAATGCGGCGAACCTCGACCTCGCGCGGGTGCTGCGCGACGAATATGTGCCGATGCTGAACGCGATGTATGACTGCCCTGTGCCTGTGATCGCTGCGGTGAACGGCGGTGCTGTTGGGGCAGGGGCGAACCTTGCGCTCGGCGCGGACGTGGTGATCGCCTCTGACACCTCGTATTTCATGCAGGCGTTTTCAAAGATCGCGTTGATCCCCGATGCGGGCGGCACATGGTTCCTGCCGCGTCAGGTCGGCATGGCCAAGGCGATGGGCATGGCGATGTTTGCGGATAAGATCACAGCGCAGCAGGCCTCTGACTGGGGCATGATCTATGAAGCGGTGCCTGCGGAGGGGTTTGAAGCGCATTGGCGTGCCCGTGCGGCGCACCTCGCCAATGGTCCGACCGAGACCTACCGCCACCTGAAAGAAGCACTACGGGCGAGCCAGTCTAACACGCTGGCGGAGCAGTTGGATGTTGAGGCACGGCTGCAGGGCAAATGCGGTAAGACCCGCGATTTCCGCGAGGGCGTTGTGGCCTTCCTCGAAAAGCGTCCCGCGAAATTCGAAGGGCGTTAACGAAAAACGGGCCGTCCTGTGGCGGCCCGATCGTCATATAAAAAAGGCCACCCGATTGGGTGGCCTTTTGTGTTCTTAGCGTTCTTCGACTGGAACGTATTTGCGCTGCGTTTCGCCGAGGAACAACTGACGCGGACGGCCAATTTTCATCTGCGGATCGCCCAGCTGTTCTTTCCACTGCGAAATCCAACCAACGGTGCGCGACAGCGCAAAGATCGGTGTGAACATCGATGTCGGGAAGCCCATCGCTTCGAGGATGATGCCCGAGTAGAAGTCGACGTTCGGGAACAGTTTCTTCTCTTTGAAGTAAGGGTCGTTCAGAGCGATGTGCTCGAGTTCCTTAGCAACCTGCAAGAGCGGGTTGTTTTCAACGCCGAGGAGTTCCAGAACTTCGTCTGCGGACTGTTTCATAACGGTCGCGCGCGGGTCCATGTTTTTGTAAACGCGGTGGCCAAAGCCCATCAGACGGAACGGATCGTTCTTGTCTTTTGCGCGAGCGATGAACTCAGGAATGCGGTCAACGGTGCCGATTTCCTTGAGCATTTCGAGACATGCTTGGTTTGCGCCGCCGTGTGCCGGACCCCAGAGACATGCGATGCCTGCTGCGATACATGCGAACGGGTTTGCGCCCGAGGACGACGCCAGACGCACGGTCGAGGTCGATGCGTTCTGTTCGTGGTCAGCGTGCAGGGTAAAGATACGGTCCATTGCGCGTGCAAGGATCGGGTCGACCTTGTATTCTTCCGCAGGCACAGAGAAGCACATGTGGATGAAGTTTGCAGCGTAGTCGAGGTCGTTGCGCGGATATACGAACGGCTGACCGATCGAGTATTTATAGGCCATCGCAGCGATGGTCGGCATTTTCGCGATCAGGCGGTGCGACGCGATTTCACGCTGACGTTCGTCGTTCACATCGGTCGAGTCGTGGTAAAACGCGGACATCGCACCAACAACGCCTACCATGGTCGCCATCGGGTGGCTGTCACGACGGAAGCCACGGAAGAACATGTGCATCTGTTCGTGGATCATCGTGTGACGGGTGATCGTGGTTTCGAACTCTTCCAGTTCTTCTTTCGACGGGAGGTTACCGTAGAGCAGGAGGTAGCACACTTCGAGGTAGTGCGAATTCTCGGCCAGATCCTCGATCGAGTAGCCGCGGTGCTGCAGTTCACCTTTGTCACCGTCGATGTAGGTGATGGTGGAATCGCACGACGCGGTCGATGTGAAGCCTGGATCGTAGGTGAACACACCTGCCTGACCATAGAGCTTACGGATGTCGATGACGTCCGGACCTTGGCTCGGCGACAAGATCGGCAGCTCGTAAGAGGTTCCGTCGATTGTCAGTGTGGCGTTTCTTGTGTTCTCGGCCATTCTCTTTCCCCTGTTTAGGAGCTCGGCGCGCGTGTCGCGCCGAGACGTTGGTCGTAATCCCAGTATATAACGACGTAATGTAAACGTCGTGTTAGGCGGTCACGTCTTTCAGACGTGCAACAGTTTCGTCCCGCCCCAGGACAAGCATCATATCAAAAACACTAGGGGTTACTGCGCGGCCTGCGAGAACCGACCGAAGCGGCGCGGCAAGTTTGCCCAGCTTCGTGTCGTTTGCTTCTGCGACTGCTGCGACGATCCCCTCCAGAGTGTCTCGATCCCAGCTAGCATTTTGCAACTGCGGCGTCAATTCTGACAGTATACCACGGGATACAGGATCGAGTGCCTTTTCCGCTTTCTCGTCCATCTCTAGTGGGCGCGAGGCCATGATAAAGTGTGCTTTTTCAAGGAGTTCTGGGAAAGTCTTAGCCCGTTCCTTGAGGCAATACATACCTCGCGTCATTGCGTCGCGTTGGTCGTCTGTCAGCGGGTTTGCCCCTGTGGAGGCCAAAAATGCTTCGAGTTCATGCAGCAGTGCGGCATCGTTAGCGTTAGCAATGTGCTGGCCGCAGAGGTTTTCGAGTTTCTTGAAATCGAAGCGTGACGGGGATTTGCCGATTCCATTGAAATCGAACCATTCCATAGCCTGAGCATCAGTAAAGAATTCGTCGTCGCCGTGGCTCCACCCCAGACGGGCGAGGTAGTTGCGCATACCAGCGGCGGGGTAACCCATCGTCTGATATTCATCGACGCCCGTTGCACCATGGCGTTTCGACAGTTTCTTACCATCAGGGCCAAAGATCAGCGGGATGTGCGCGTAGACGGGCAGCGGCCAGCCCATGGCGGTATAGACCAGCATTTGACGCGCCGCGTTGTTGAGGTGGTCGTCGCCGCGGATCACGTGGGTGACGCCCATATCGTGGTCATCGACCACAACGGCGAGCATGTAGGTCGGTGTGCCGTCCGAACGCAGAACGATCATATCGTCGAGCTGATCGTTGCGGATGGTCACGTCGCCTTGGACCTGATCGTGGATCACGGTGGTGCCCTCAAGCGGAGCCTTCACACGGATCACGTAGGGCAAGTCAGGGTGAGTGGACGGATCAGCGTCACGCCATGGGCTGCGGTAGAGGGTCGATTTGCCCTCGGCCTTGGCCGCATCGCGGAAGGCCTGAATTTCGTCTTGGGTCGCGAAACATTTGTAGGCGTGACCAGAGGCCAGCATTTCATGCGCAACCTCAGCGTGGCGGTCCGCGCGTTCAAACTGGCTGATCGCCTCGCCATCATAGTCTAGGCCGAGCCACTCCATCCCCTTGAGGATCGCCTCGGTCGCTTCGGGTGTAGAGCGTTCACGGTCGGTGTCTTCGATCCGCAGCAGGAATTTCCCACCCCGTCCACGGGCATAGAGCCAGCTGAACAGCGCAGTGCGGGCGGTTCCGATATGCATGTATCCGGTCGGAGACGGCGCGATGCGGGTGACGACGGGCGTTTGGGACATGGGCAATTTAACCTTTCGCTAACCATGGTCGGCTCAAGTGAAGGGGATATAGGCCGGACGGGGGCAGGACAAGTGCGCGTGATGGGATGGGTGAGGGCAAACCTCGCGTTACAGCGTGGACATTCCGTGAACTGGGTGCCTGTCTGTCTGGGCATGGGCGTCGCGGGATATTTCGCGGGGGTGGCTGAGCCGAGCGTGGTTCACTGGGCGATGGTTTGCGGCGGGATCGTTCTGTCGGTGCTTTGCGCTGTGGTCTGGCGGTCGATGCGCGTTGTGTGGATAGGTATTGCGCTGATTTTGTTCGGCTTTCTGATCGCAGGCGTTCGGGCGAATGCGGTTGCTGCCCCGCAATTGGGGTTCCGCTACTACGGCCCGATAGAGGGGCGTATCGTGCAAATCGACCGATCCCAGTCCGATGCGGTGCGTTTGACGCTCGATCATGTGGTGTTGGAGAACCTCGCGCCCGCCCGAACGCCCGCCCGTGTCAGGGTGTCGCTGCATGGTCAACAGGGATGGATTGATCCCGTGCCGGGTCTGGTTGTGATCCTCACGGGGCACCTGTCGCCGCCCTCTGGTCCGGTCGAGCCGGGGGGATTCGATTTCCGCCTCTCAGCATGGTTCGATCAGTTGGGGGCGGTCGGTTACACGCGGACGCCCGTTTTGGCGCTGGATGACGACCCGAGCGGGCTGGGTATTGATGTGCTGCGCATGAGGGTTGGCGACCATATCCGAACGCGGCTCGAAGGCGATAGCGGTGCTTTTGCGGCGGCGATCCTCACGGGCGATAGGTCGTCCATTGATGCAGAGGTCGTTGAAGGTCTAAGGGCCACAAACCTCGCGCATTTGTTGGCGATTTCAGGGCTGCATATGGGGCTGCTGACGGGGGTGGTTTTTGCCGCGATCCGCATGGGGGCGGCTTTGTTTCCTGCTGTGGCGTTGCGTCTGCCCGTGAAGAAAATCGCAGCCGTGGCGGCGCTCTGCGTTGGGGCATTCTATTTGCTGCTGTCAGGTCGGGCGGTCGCGACAGAACGGGCGTTCATCATGATCGCAGTGATGTTTGTGGCGGTGCTTCTCGACCGTCGGGCCGTGACGCTGCGGGCGGTGGCCTTTGCCGCGACCATCGTGATCGTTACCCGACCAGAGGAAATCGCTGGTCCCGGTTTCCAGATGTCCTTTGCCGCAACCACCGCATTGGTCGCAGTGTTCGGAGCCTTACGTGGGCGCGGATATTTACTACCAAGGGCCTTGCGCGGTGTCGGCGCGGTGTTCCTGTCGTCCTTGGTCGCGGGGCTGGCAACGGCGCCGTTCTCAGCCGCGCACTTTAACCAATTTTCCCACTATGGGTTGATCGCGAACCTGATGGCGGTGCCCGTGATGGGGATCGTCGTCATGCCAGCGGTGGTGTTGGCAGTCGTTTTGACGCCGCTCGGGTTCGACTGGATCGGGTTGTGGCTGATGGAGCAGGGGATCGGTTGGATCCTATGGGTGTCCGCAACGGTGGCAGGGTGGCCTAATGCGGTTGGGTTTGTGGTCAGCCCGCCGCCTATTGTCCTGCCGTTGTTGGCGTTGGGGGCGATTTTTACGGTGCTTTGGCAGGGACGCTGGCGGTGGTTTGGGATCGTGCCAGTGGTGGTCAGTTTGGCACTGTGGTCGGGGGGCGAACGACCAGCCTTGCTGATCTCGGACACGGGCGGGTTGTTGGGCGTAATGGTGGACAACGGGCGGAGCCTATCGCGCGGGACGGGCGATAGCTTTGCGGCCGAGGCATGGTTGCGCGGTGATGGGGATGGGGCGACCCAAGAGGGGGCGGCGGTGCGAGGTGGGTTTGATGTGGTCGGGCGGACTTATCGAACCGAGGTCGCTGGGTGGGAAGTGCTGTTGGTGCGAGGCAAAACCGCGCTCGACCAGTTAGAGGGTTGCGATGGGGCCGATATTGTTGTGACGAACCAACGTGATCAGGTGGAGCGACCTTGTGAGGAGTTTGATCTAGAGAGGCTCCAGCACGTCGGGTCCGTGGCGATTATGCCTGATAGAGATATAAAAACCGCCCGACAGGTGACTGGCGAGCGGCTTTGGAATTCTGGTGGTGGAGGTCGTCAGTAAGTGCGGATCAAACCGACGAGACGGCCCTGAACCTTGACCTGATGGTCGTGCAGGATGCGGGTTTCATAGGCAGGGTTTGCTGCCTCTAGCGCGATCATTCCGTTCTGACGGCGGAACTTTTTCAGCGTGGCTTCGGCGTCCTCGACCAGAGCGACCACGATGTCACCGTTTGATGCGGTCTGGGTTTCGCGGATGATCACGATGTCACCGTCATTGATGCCCGCGTCGATCATCGAGTCACCCTTAACCTCGAGCGCGTAATGTTCGCCTTGGCCAATCATGCTCTGCGGGACGGCGACGTTGTGGGAAATCTCTTGGATCGCGGCAATCGGCACACCAGCGGCGATGCGACCCATGACAGGCAGTTCAAGAGCGCCCACGCTTTCCACCGATTTCGCGGCCGGCGGGATGCTGTCGGGACGGTCGCCATCAATCACGCGCGGTTGGAAACCGCCCGATTTTTTCGCCAGTGCGTCAGGCAAACGCGTGATCTCCAGCGCACGGGCACGGTGGGCGAGGCGGGTGATATACCCGCGTTCCTCTAGCCCTGTGATCAGGCGGTGAATGCCCGATTTAGACCGAAGACCAAGTTCCTCTTTCATCTCGTCAAAAGACGGTGGAACGCCCTCTTTCTGAACGCGAGCGTGAATGAATTCGAGTAGTTGGAGCTGTTTCTTTGTCAGCATGGCTCGTCCCCAATGGCAGCGAATGTTCGCATAGGTTTTGCCATTGTTCTACATGTGTTCTCGTTTTGTGTCAACGGGAACCTGTCAGAGGGCGATGACATCGACCATCTCGCCTGCCTTGCGGGGCGGATCATTGGGCGGACGCACGATCAGGCAGTTGGACTGCACGAGGATCGACAAAAGAGAGCTGTCTTGGGACCTCGCCGCCGTGACCGCGCCGTTTTTCAGCGTGCCGCGTTCGTAGTGTTCGCGCGGGCCGTTTTTGCCGATGTCGGCGGCAAGTCGGGCAGGGGTGGTCTCTGGTAGAACATCGGACAGGCCCTGTAATTTGCGGACCAAAGGGATCAGGAACATGATCCCGCAGACGATGGCAGAGACGGGGTTTCCAGGTAGGCCGAGATAAGGCCGGCCCTGAAAATCGCCTGCGATCAGTGGTTTACCGGGGCGCATGGCGATTTTGTAGAAGGATCGGTTGAGGCCCAATTCGCCGCCGATCTTACCCACGAGGTCATAGTCGCCAACCGATGCGCCGCCGATTGTCACGGCCACATCGTATTGGAATAGATCGGTCATCGCTGCACGCAACCCGTCCTCGGTGTCGGGCGCGATGGGGAGGATGATGCCCTCACCGCCTGCATCCTCGACCATCGCCTTGAGCGCATAGACGTTCGACGCGATGATCTGGTCATTGGACGGGGTCTGCCCCGGCATCACCAATTCGTCCCCCGTGGCGAGGAAGGCCACACGTGGTTTGCGCGATACCGTCACCGTCGGCACATTCATCGCCGCCAAAAGCGCAAGGTCCGCAGATTTCAAACGGCGCGGGGCCGAGAGGGTGAAATCGGCCGCGAAATCGACGCCGAGTGGACGGATATTCGGCCCGTCGCCAAGGTTCGGCTGGATCGTGATCGTGTCACCGTCGCGGAGGATGTCCTCTTGGATCACCACATGGTCTGCGCCCTCTGGCACAGGGGCGCCCGTGAAAATCCGAACGGCCTGACCCGCCTCTAATGTGTGGTTCCAACCATGCCCCGCAGCGGATTCACCCACAACGGTAAAGCTCGCGCCGATCCGAACCTCTGCGTCCCGAACGGCATAACCATCCATCGCCGCCGACCGAAACGGAGGCTGCGCCCGCGTCGTCGCCGCAGGCACCACCATCACCCGCCCGTTTGCATCCGCCAAAGCCACCTCTTCGGTCGCCATCGGCGGTGCGAGAGCCAGACAAAGCGATTGTGCCTCAGCGACAGAGATCATGCCTCATAACGCCCTGATTTGCCGCCGTCTTTTAGGGTGACTTTGATGCCGCCGATGACCATGTCTTTTTGCACGGCTTTGACCATGTCGTGGACAGTAAGGGCGGCGGTGGAGACGGCGGTGAGAGCTTCCATTTCGACGCCCGTTTGGCCAGTGGTTTTGACCGTGGCGGAAATGCGGATACCGGGGAGGTCGGCGTCGGGGGTGAGATCGACGGCGACTTTGGTGATCGGCAGGGGGTGGCAGAGCGGGATCAGGTCAGAAGTCTTTTTCGCGCCCATGATCCCAGCGAGGCGGGCGATGCCCAGAACGTCACCCTTTTCGGCGCGTCCCTCAACTACGAGGGCGAGGGTTTCGGCGGACATGGTGATGAACCCTTCGGCCACGGCGATGCGGGATGTCACGGCTTTGTCCGAGACATCGACCATATGCGCCTTACCGCTGTCGTCGAAATGGGTGAGGCCAGACATCACATACCCCCCGAACGGAGCGGATTGGCGAGGAGGGTGCGGGTGGCCTCTTCGACGTTGTCCTGACGCATCAGGCTTTCGCCAATGAGGAAGGTCCGCGCACCATAGCGTGCCATATCGGCGAGGTCGGCAGGGGTGAACAGGCCGCTTTCGCAGACGATTGTGCGATCCTCGGGCACCATGCGCGCAAGGGTGCGGGTGGTGTCGAGGGTTGTCTCAAAGGTTTTGAGGTTGCGGTTGTTGATCCCCATCAGCGGCGATTTCAAACGGCTCGCGCGTTCAAGCTCTTCGGCATCGTGCACTTCGAGGAGGACATCCATGCCCCAGTGGAACGCGGCATCCTCTAGCTCTGCGGCCTGCGTGTCAGAGACAGAGGCGAGGATGATCAGGATACAGTCGGCGCCCAACGCACGGGCTTCGGCCACCTGATAGGTGTCATACATAAAGTCCTTGCGGAGGGCAGGCAGGCTGGTCGCCTCGCGTGCGGCGACGAGGTATTCGTCGGCACCTTGGAACGACGGGCCGTCGGTCAGGACGGACAGACAGGTCGCGCCGCCAGCCTCGTAAGCTTGGGCCAATGCGGGTGGGTTGAAATCGGCGCGGATCAGGCCCTTGGACGGGCTGGCTTTTTTCACTTCAGCGATCAAGCCATAGCCCGTGCGGGTTGCCTCAAGTAGACGATCGGCAAAGCCACGGGTGGGCGATGCGTTGCGGGCGCGTTCCTCAATCACAGAGAGCGGGGTGGCCTGTTTGCAGGCCGCGATGTGTTCGAGCTTGTAGGCCTTGATTTTATCTAGGACGTGCATGGATCAGGCCTCTTGGGTAACTTTGGACAGCATTTTAATTGCGGCCATGGCGCGGCCAGATGCAATGCTTTCTATTGCGATTTCAACGCCTTCGGTGAGGGAGTTCGCGCGATCTGCGACGACCAGTGCGGCGGCTGCGTTCAACAGAACCGCGTCACGGTAGGCACCTTCAGCGCCCTCCATCAGGGCCAAAAGCGCCTTGGCGTTTTCTTCGGGCGTGCCGCCGAGGATGTCGGCGAGTTTGTGAACGGGCAGGCCTGCGTCCTCTGGGTGAATCTCGCGACCCGTGACCTCACCGTTTTCGAGGGCGGCAACAGAGGTTGCGCCGGTGATCGAAATTTCGTCCATGCCGTCGTGACCGTGGACCAGCCATGCTTTTTCCGAACCGAGTTCTTGGAGCGTTTCGGCCATCGGGAAAATCAGGTCAGGGGCAAAGGCGCCTGTGAGCTGGCGTTTTACGCCCGCAGGGTTGGTGAGCGGGCCGAGGATGTTAAAGATCGTTTTGCAGCCGAGTTCCTGACGGACGGGCATCACGTGTTTCATCGCGGGGTGGTGCATCGGGGCCATCATAAAGGCGATGTTGGCCTCTTGCAGGCCGCGTTCAACGATCTCCGAGCCGACCATGACGTTGATGCCAAGTTGCCCCAGCGCATCCGCCGCGCCCGATTTGGACGAGACATTACGGTTGCCGTGTTTCGCTACGGGCTGACCAGCGCCAGCCACAACAAATGCGGTCGCGGTCGAGATGTTCAGCGTGCCGAGGCCATCGCCGCCCGTTCCAACGATATCCATCGCACCTTCGGGGGCTTTGACGGGGATGCATTTCGACCGCATCGACGCCGCCGCTGCCGCATATTCCGCAACTGATTCACCGCGTGCCCGCATTGCCATCAAAAGACCTGCGATCTGGGCTGGGGTGGCATCGCCGTTAAAGAGGATGTCGAACGCCTGACGCGCTTGGGATTTCGACAGCGGACCTTCGGAGGCTGCGTAGATCAGCGGCTTCATTGCGTCGCTCATGCGGTCACCTTCATCTTTGCGATATCGAGGAAGTTCTGAAGTAGTTTGTGCCCGTGTTCGGACGCGATGCTTTCAGGGTGGAATTGCACGCCTTGGATCGGCAGTTCACGGTGCTGCAGACCCATGATGGTGCCGTCCTCGAGCCACGATGTGACCTCTAGGCAATCGGGCAGGGTTTCGCGTTCCACAACGAGGGAATGATAGCGGGTCGCCTCGAACGGGTTCGGGAGGTCCGCGAAAACACCCTTATTATTATGGTGCATCGTGCCCATTTTGCCGTGCACGATTTCGTGGCAGCGCACAACTTTGCCGCCGAACGCCTCGCCAATGGTTTGGTGACCGAGGCAGACGCCCATCAGCGGTGTCTTTGTTTCTGCCGCCGCCGTTGTCAGTGCAAGGCAGATCCCCGCCTGAGCAGGATCGCAGGGGCCAGGGGACAGTAGGATCGCTTCGGGGTTCATGCCCATCGCGTCCTGAACGGTGAGGGCGTCATTGCGTTTGACGACAACATCCGCGCCCAATTCGCCCAAGTAATGGACTAGGTTGTAGGTGAAGCTGTCGTAGTTATCGATCAAGAGCAACATGGTAGGCCCAACAAGCATTTAGGGGTTTTGCCGACCGTAAAGGTGGCGGTATAGTCGGCGCATACATGATCCTGTATGAGAGGGACCGTCAAGGTCCGCAGGGGAATTTACCGGACTGGGGCGTCACGGGGGCAGATAGGTGTTACGAGGATTACTTTCAGGCGTTGGTGTAGGCGCATTGGTTGCAGGTGCAGGGCTATCGGTGGTGTCACTGTTGGCCCCATTGCCCGTACCATCGACGCCTCCTGTCGGGGTGGAAACTCAGTCCGCGGAGATTGAGCCTGTCGCGGTCGAGGTGGAAAGCCCGACCTTGGCTGTTGATGCGGCGACGGGCATCCAGATCGAAGCGCCTGATATGTCACCCGGTGTCGCGATGGAGATCACCGAACCGACGCCGCCGATTGCGGATACGACACCTGCTGATCGTCCTGATCCAATTGAAATTGCAGGCGATATGGCCGTGCCAGAGGCGGAACAATCCGCGGGCGTTGAGGCCACGACCGATGCGCCTGTTCTGCAGTCGCCAATGGTTGCACAGCCTGAAATGCCATCAGGTGAGGCCGATATCGTGGTCAGCACCCAGCCCGCGATTGAAGTGATCGTGGTGCCAGAGGAAGAGCCAGCGCCTGTTGAGGACGCGCCCGTTGTGACGGATGTCGCGCCTGAGATGGTGGTGCCGGACGTGGTGGTGCCCGAGGTGGTTGCGCCTGAGCCAGAACCCACGCCTGAACCCGAGGCACCAATCGTTAATGCGGCCCCTGTGCCCGGTCGCTCTGGTGAACCCGCGAGCGTGATGCCGTCGAGCGATAGCGCCGTTGTGATCCGTCGCCCCACAACCGAAACTGAGGCGCCCGTGGTCGAGGTCAGCACCAACGCGCTCCTCGATTATTCGGCCTATTTCGCGAACCCCGACGATCTGCCGCTGATGTCGTTTGTTGTGATTGATGACGGGGCTTTGCCGAACGGGCCATTGCTGCTCTCTGCTGTGCCGTTCCCCGTGACGGTCGCGATTGCTGTCTCTGACCCTGATGCGGCATCGAAATCGGCGGCTTACCGCGCGGTGGGCTATGAGGTTGCGGCGATCCTGACCTTGCCTGCCAACGCCACGGCCCCTGATGCGGCTCAAGTGATGGAAGCCACCTTTGCCACCATGCCAGAGGCTGCGATGGTGCTCGATATGGGGGACGCAGGCCTGCAATCGAACCGTCAAGCGACCGAGGCCGTGATGGCCCGCCTTGCGGCCGATGGGCGTGGGTTCATCACGGCGGCGAGTGGCCTGAACGCGGCGATCCGTGCGGCTGAGGGCGCAGATGTGCCCGTTGCCACGGTCGAACGTGATCTGGATAGCAACGACCAAACCGCCGCCGTCATCCGCCGCTTTATCGACCGTTCCGCGTTTCAGGCGCGGCAAACCAGCGGCGTTGTGCTGATCTCGCGTCTGCGGGCGGAAACGCTCAGCGCGCTGACGCTTTGGTCGACGGCAAATAGGGCGGGGCAGGTCGCTTTGGCCCCTGTTTCGGCGATTTTAAAGGACTAACGGGCGGGCCTTCGGGCTATCTCCCAGACGAAACCCACTACAAACGGAACCACCATGACACGTATCGTCCTCTCTAGCGACCACGCCGCAATCGAGCTGCGTCAGGCCATCGCAGCCCACATCACCGCCAAAGGCTATGAGGCCGTCGACATCGGCCCGACTGAGAACGTCAGCACTCATTACCCCGTCCACGGCAAAGCCGCGGCAGAGCGTGTGGCTTCGGGCGATTGCGATCTGGGCATTATCCTCTGCGGCACGGGCCAAGGCATCATGATGGCCGCGAACAAAGTCAAAGGCATCCGTTGCGGTGTCTGCTCTGACCAGTTTTCGGCTGCGATGATCCGTCAGCACAACAACGCCAACATCCTCTCGATCGGTGCCCGCGTTGTGGGCGAAGGTCTGGCTCTGGCCATCGTTGATGCCTTCCTCGACGCCGAATTCGAAGGCGGCCGCCACGCCACCCGCGTGGACATGATCGAAGAGTAAGAGAGTTAAGCGCAGGGGGCTGAGGGGTTTCCTGCGCGGTTCCTTGACGCCTGTTTTGGCGCTTTATAGTCTACCTTAGATTGTTTTTGCGAGGTAGAAATGAGTAAACATAGTGATCTGCAGATCAAGTTGAGGTGCTCAACTTGTGGCCATGATCAATGTAAAGGTCCAGATGAGGACCAGACCTACACTTGCCAAATGTGCGGTCGACGTTTCTTGTATGAGGAACTCGTCGAAGCAAACGGCGAAGAAATCTCTGAAGAAAAGTCGAAGGTATCTAGGGAAGTGCGAGATAATCTCGTGGCTCAGTTAAAGTCTTCATTCAAGAAAGCTGGATGGAAAATAACTTGAAAGAAATGTTCATTTTTAATCCCGAGGTTGGTTACGAACTACTATTTACGATATTTGCGGCACTGATTTCTTTGTCCTATTGGGGCTGGCGGACTTACCAAAATTGGCGGTGTAATAAAAAATCGGTGAAGGAAGATTTAAGAGCCAATTTAAATGCGAACCTGTTTCGAAGTGGAAAATATACCCACCGTTTGAGAGTTTTTAACTCTGGAAATGGTTCAGCCAGCAATGTTCGTTTGGAGATTAAAGAAGGAGCTTCATTGTTTGCGACATCAGAAATTAAAAAACGGCTTCCGTTACCGATGTTAGCTCAATATCAAAAAATAGATTTTACCATACATGCGTCATTAAATTCCTCGCGTAGGATCCATCTAAAGATTTTATGGGATGATGGCGCTGGCGAAAATAATGAAATTGAGCGTTGGCTAGATTTCTAACAAAAAACCCCGCTTGCGCGGGGTTCTTTTTTCTCAGTTATTTCCCGATCCCGTGAACCGCGTTGCGTCCTCGGCGGCTTTGCGGATGGCGTTCGATTTGTGGACGGTTTCCATGTATTCGGCGTGGGGGTCGCTGTCGTAGACAACGCCGCCGCCGGCTTGGATGTAGAGCTTCTCGTCCTTGAGGACCGCAGTCCGTAGGGCGATGCACATGTCCATGTCGCCGTTCGCGCTGAAGTAGCCACAGCCGCCGCCATAGACGCCGCGCTTTTCGGGTTCCAGCTCGTCGATGATCTCCATCGCGCGGACCTTGGGCGCACCAGAGACGGTGCCCGCAGGCATCCCCGCAAAGAAGGCAGAGAGTGCGTCTTGGTCCTCGGCCAGTTCACCGACCACGTTTGATACGATGTGCATCACGTGGCTGTAGCGTTCGATGATGAACTGTTCGGTCGGGCGGACGGTGCCGATCTTGGAGACTTTGCCCGTGTCGTTGCGGCCAAGGTCAAGGAGCATGAGATGCTCTGCCAGTTCCTTTTTGTCGGCCAAGAGGTCGAGTTCGTTCGCCTTGTCCTCTTCGGGCGTGGCGCCACGGGGGCGGGTGCCTGCGATGGGGCGAATGGTGACCTCATTGCCGAACACACGAACGAGGATTTCAGGCGAGGCGCCGATGACCTGAAACCCGCCGAAGTTAAAGAAGAACATGAACGGCGAGGGGTTCGTGCGGCGCAGAGAACGGTAGAGCGCAAAGGGTGGCTCGCGGAACTCTTGGGTCCAGCGTTGAGCTGGCACGACCTGAAAGATGTCGCCCGCGCGGATGTAGTCTTTGGCCTTTTCGACCGCAGCCATATAGCCGTCTTTGGTAAAGTTCGACGTGGCAGGGGCAGCCTCATGCGCGGTGCGGAATTCGCGGCTGTCGACGGGGACAGGGCGATCCAAGGCGCGTTGGGCTTCTTTGACGCGTTCGGCGGCTTGGGCAAAGGCAGCCTTGGCCGAGAGGCCAGAGTTCGCCCATGCAGGTGCCACGAGGATCACGTCGCCCTTAACACCGTCGAGGACAGCCACGACCGAGGGGCGCAGCATCATCGCGTCGGGCAGGCCGATGGGATCAGGGTTCACGTCGGGCAGGTGTTCGACCAAACGGATCATATCGTAGCCGAGGTAGCCAAAGAGGCCAGCCGCAGCGCCAGGCAGATCGTCAGGCAGATCAATCTTCGATTCCGCGATCAGGTTGCGCAGCGATGTGAGCGGATCGGCCTCTTCTTCGACAAAGGCGTCGTCATCATAGCGGGCCGCGCGGTTGACGCGGGCCGTGGTGCCGTCACAGCGCCAGATCAGATCAGGGTTCATGCCAACGATAGAGTAGCGACCACGAACTTCGCCGCCAGTCACACTTTCCAGCATGAAGGCATCTTTGCCCGCGCCGGAGAGTTTGAGCATGAGGGACACAGGCGTATCGAGGTCAGCGGCCAGACGAGTGTAGACGATCTGGTTTTCACCAGCGTCATAGCCACGTTGGAAGCTCTCGAAATCTGGGCTGAGGGCCATAGTGCGGTTCCCTTATTGGATCTGAGCGTGGACCGCGTTCACGGCCTCGCGCACAACATTGATGTCGGTCTCACCGCGCAGGGTGTTGAGCGTAATCTGCATCGCGTCTTGAGCCACACCGTTCGACAGCTGCGCCGCGAAACGATCACGCAGGGCGATCACATCGGGGTCCTCAAGGTTCGGTGCGTTCACGGCATCGACACGGGCCAGCACCGCACCGCCGTCGTAGGGCAGGGCAAAGCCTTTGCCAGCTTCGGTTTCGAATACGCGCGCCATGAAACCTTCGGGAGTGTAGTCGAGGAAGGTCTGACGGGTTACGTCAACGTCGATGGTTGGTGCGAGGCCAAACTCACCGAACTGCGAACCGTTGGAGAGGGCGGTTGCCATCTCTTCGGCTTTGGCGAGGATCGCGGCTTGGGTGGTGTCGCGTGTCCATCCAGCGGTCACCTCATCGATAACGTCCTCAAGCGGCTGAAGAGCAGGCTCTTGGATCGTTTCGACGCGCAGCGCAAAGATGCCACCGTCAGACATTTCGATCAGTTCAGGATAGGCACCGATCTGCGCCACGGCAGCGGCCTGACGGAATTCAGGGTAAGCGGCCATGCCGTCGGTCGAGGCGACTGTCCAGTCAATCGAGCCAAGCTCCATCTGGGTTTGGTCAGCAAGGTCTTCAACGCGGGCACCGCCAGCGATCAGGTCAGCTATCTGTTCGGCGACATCGCCAATCACGCGGCGGGCGCGGTCACGGCCCAGTTCAGCGCGGAGTTCGTCAGCGGCAACTTCAAACGGGATCGATTCCGCTTCGAGCACGGCGTTGATGCGGAACAGCGAGGGCCCGATCAGCGAGGGCAGTGGGCCAACAACGTCGCCCGAGGCAGCCGCGAAAACAGCAGCGCCCGCTTCGGCAAGTTGCACCTGATCCACATCACCGAGGTCAACGTCGTCAAGCGTCAGGCCACGGTCCGCAACGAGTTGGTCAAAGTCGGTTTCGCCAGCGGTAATCGCGTCCATAGCGGCTTGGGCAGAGGCGTCATCCGCAAAGCCGAGACGTTCGACCAAGCGACGCTCTGGGCTATTATAGTCGGCGGTGCGTTGCGCATAAAGATCACGAAGCGATGTTTCGTCCACCTCTATCGTCGGCAGCAGCATGTCGGGTGTCAGGGCCGCATAAACGATGGATTTGGTTTCGAGCGTGGTGAAATCGGCAGGGTGACCTTCGTGGTAGGCAGCGAGGTCTTCGTCGGTCGGGGCAGGGATCGCATCGGTCAGAGCGGCGTCAGTGACCTGAACCCAAGTGATGTCACGGCGTTCTGCGGCATAGTTCACGATCGCATCGATGTAGCCAGCGGGAACGGTGTAGCCAGCGGTCAGGCTGATCTGTAGCGCGGTCGCGGCCATTTCATCGCGGAGCGCTTGTTCATAGTCGCTTTCGCGGGTGCCCATGCGGGACAGGATATCGCGGTAGGCTTCGCGGTCGAAGGTGCCCGACAGGCCCTGGAAGTTCGGGTTAGAGGTCACGCGGTCGCGCAGACGTTGGTCGCCAACAGACACGCCCATGAGAGAGGCTTCGTTCTCGAACAGGCGCATGTTGATCATGTCGTTCAGCACCTGTTGGTCGATGCCGAGCGATTGTGCTTGGGTGAAGCTGAGCGGTTGACCGACTTGACCCGAGAAGGTGTCGATGCCGCGACGCAGTTCGAGTGCATATTGGTTCAGGGTGATTTCTTTGTCACCGACTGTTGCGAGGGTGTTTGTCCGACCCGACAGGTTCGTCGTGCCAAAGCCCACAAGGCTGAAGAACAAAAGGCCCAAGATGACCCAGACGCCCAATTTTGTCTTCTTTTCGCGTGCCATCTGCGGCCCCCCTGAAACTGATCTCTTCACCCTGTCAAACAAGGCCTGCAATGAATAGGCGGGCGGGCGATAAGGTGCAAGCGGGGACCCACGGGAAACCGCCACGGGACGCGGTTTTTTGAATTGGCGTGGAAATCTGGGAAAATGTATACTTTTGTATAAAAATGGCGCGAAAGTATAGTATTTCGCGCCAAAAAATGTTCGAATTGTTAGATTTTATCCGATGATTAATCGGTGCCGCGATAGGGCTGAACGTATTGCAGCGCCATATCCCAAGGGAAGAAAATCCACGTATCTTGGCTGACTTCGGTGATGAAGGTGTCCACTTGCGGGCGGCCTTTGGGCTTTGCGTAGACGGTGGCGAAGTGGGCGTTGGGATACATTTCGCGGACGAGTTCGAGCGTTTTACCGCTGTCCACGAGGTCGTCTATGACGAGGATACCCGTGCCGTCACCCATGATCTCTGCGTCGGGTGCCTTGAGCACTTGAGCCGAGGATTGGTTCTGGTGGTTGTAGGATTTGACGCTGATGGTGTCGATGGTGCGGACATCCAATTCGCGGGCGATGATCATCGCGGGGGCCATGCCGCCACGGGTGATCGCCACGATGGCTTTCCACGATCCATCTTCTGCCGGACCTTGGCCGTCCAGACGCCATGCCAGCGCGCGGCTGTCACGGTGGATTTGGTCCCAAGACACATGGAACCCTTTTTCGTGGGGCAGAAGATCGTTCTTTGCCATTTGGTCAGTCCTTTACGTCAGGGCGATTTTCAGGCCGAGCAGGGCAAGGAGCCCGCCGAACATCCGGTCAACACCGGCCTTTAGTCGCAAATAGGCAGCACGCGCGCGGGGCAGAGAAAAGACCCGAGCAACGATGATATACCAGAGTGTTTCATTGGCGAAAACAGCCGCAAGTATGGCAAGACGCCACGGCAAGGGCGTGTCATGCGGCACGAGGCCGACAAAGACCGCGCCAAAGAACACGGCGGGCTTTGGGTTTGAGGCAAATGTCAGGAATCCGTAACGCATCGCAGAAACGGCAGAGCGGGGGGCGGCGCCCGGTGTCGGCTCGGCCAGCGGCTCGCTGGCGTGTTTCCACATGTTGTAGGCTATCCAAAAGAGGAACGCGGCACCGACCATTTTGAGGCCGATGAACAACGAGGGGAGAATTTCAAAGAGAAGGGCGAGGCCAGCCATTGCGGCCGTGGCCCAGAGGATCGCACCGAGCCCGAACCCAAGGGCGAGGGCGGTTGCCACCTTGAACCCGTCCGAGGCTGCGGTGCGCACAGCGACGACAAAACTGGGTCCAGGGGAAATCGCCGCCGCAAGGTGGATCAGAACGATCGACAGAAATGCGGCGGCGGTCATGTTTTACTCTTTGTTCATGTCAGGCGCGTCGACGGCTTTCATGCCGACAACGTGGTAGCCTGCGTCAACGTGGTGGGTTTCGCCCGTCACGCCGGTTGAGAGGTCGGACAGAAGGTAGAGCGCGGATCCGCCCACTTCGTCGATCGACACGTTTTTGCGCAGCGGCGAGTTATATTCGTTCCATTTCAGGATGTAACGGAAGTCACCGATGCCCGATGCGGCCAGCGTTTTGATCGGACCCGCCGAGATCGCGTTGACGCGAATACGGTCTTTGCCCAGATCTTCGGCGAGGTAGCGCACAGACGCCTCGAGGCCTGCTTTGGCAACGCCCATGACGTTGTAGTGTGGCATGACGCGTTCTGCACCGTAGTAGGTGAGGGTGAGGCACGAACCACCGTCGGTCATCATCTTTGCTGCGCGCTGAACAACGGCGGTGAACGAATAGACAGAGATGTCCATCGTCATCAGGAAGTTTTCGCGGGTGGTGTCCACATAGCGGCCACGCAGTTCGTTTTTGTCCGAGAAACCGATGGCGTGGACGATAAAGTCCATCTTGCCCCATTTTTTCTCAAGCTCTGCGAAAAGCGCATCGACAGAGTCCATGTCGGACACGTCGCACGGCAGAACCGTGTCAGAGCCGAGCTGTTCAGCGAGCGGGCCAACCCGTTTCAGCAGCGCTTCGCCCTGATAGGAAAAGGCAAGTTCCGCACCAGCGTCTGCGAGTGCTTTGGCGATGCCCCAAGCTATTGATTTGTCATTGGCGAGGCCCATAATTAGACCGCGCTTGCCCTGCATGAGTTGCGACGACATTGTGTCCCCCTTGCCCCTTTCGCGTTATATCGCTTCGGTGTAGGCGATTGGACCAGTCGCTTCAAGCCTGTGTGAGACGCAACGTCACAGTTGTTGTATCAAAACGCGCTTGTTACGCGCGCCACCTTGTTGATGAGAAGAGGGTATCATGAGTGACCGCACTGGCATTTTCGCAGGCGACGATCCGTTCCAATTGGCGCGGGACTGGTTGGCTGAGGCCGAAAAAAGCGAGATCAATGACCCGAACGCTATCGCGCTGTCGACCGTGGACGCAGACGGTCTGCCGAATGCGCGTATGGTGCTTCTCAAAGAGATCGAGGACGACGCCTTTGTGTTCTACACGAACTACGGGAGCAAAAAGGCCCAAGAGCTAGAGGGGGCAGGGAAAGCTGCCTTTGTCATGCATTGGAAGTCCCTTCGTCGGCAAATCCGGGTGCGCGGAACCATCGAACGCGAGGACGGACCGCAGGCGGACGAATATTATCATTCGCGATCTCTCAAGAGCCGTTTGGGGGCATGGGCGTCGAAACAATCGCAACCTCTCGATAGTCGGGGCACTTTGATGGCCGAAGTGGCCGTTGTTACCGCTAAAGAGGGAATCAATCCGGCGCGCCCACCGTTTTGGGGTGGGTTCCGCATCACACCAGTCGAGATAGAGTTCTGGGCTGATGGCGCGTTTAGGTTGCATGATCGCTTTAGATGGACACGCGAAGGTGTAAACGCACCTTGGTCGGCGGTCCGTTTGTATCCCTAAGATGATCAAAATGCCGTTGGTGGGACTTGTTTCTTGCGAACAAAACAGGTCTGCTGACGCGGTGAAGCTGCGGCCGGATGGGGGCCCGCGGCGGGATTGAAAGTATGATGACTGACACAATAAATGAACGCCCTGTCAAAGGGCGTGTAAAATGGTTTGATCCTGGCAAAGGCTTTGGCTTTGTCGTGTCAAACGAAGGCGGCGCGGATATTTTGCTGCACGCAAACGTTCTACGCAATTTTGGGCAGAGTTCGGTGGCGGATGGATCGGATATTGATCTGCTCGTTCAAGAGACGGATCGTGGTCTTCAAGCAACCGAGGTTATCGCGATTTCACCACCTGAGTTGCCAGCTAACGGGAGTATGCTGGCGGATCTGGTGGATGTTGATCCTGAGGTTCTCGATAACACGCCGATTTTACCTGCTCGGGTTAAATGGTTCGACAAAGGTAAGGGATTTGGGTTTGCCAACGTCTTTGGTTCGTCCGAAGATATCTTTGTGCACATCGAAGTTCTGCGCCGGTCTGGCCTTGCCGACCTGCAACCAGGCGAAGCTATCGCCATGAAGAGCATCGACGGAAAGCGCGGGAAACTGGCGGTCGAGGTTCTGATTTGGGAAAGCATTCATCTAGACGATTAATATCGCTCGTGATTGCAGCGCTAGCCGCCGTGGCCCAACCGGCTGCGGCGGCTTGTTCTTTGGATAAGGTGTTGGTTCGGGGCGACTTTGGTCAGGCGCGGTTCACCGTAGAGGTGGCGGATACTGCGGACGAACGAGCCCAAGGGCTGATGAACGTGCCAGAGATGCCGACGATGACGGGGATGTTGTTCGTTTACGAACGCCCGCATCAGGTGGCGTTCTGGATGCACAACACACTGATTCCTCTTGATATGATTTTCGCAGATGAAACGGGTACGATTACCCGCATTCATCCCAATGCGATCCCGCTCGACCGGACGCCAATAGACGGTGGGGCACAGGTTCAGTACGTTTTAGAGATAAATGGCGGCCTTGCAGGGCGTTTAGGCATGGCTGAAGGCGATGTTTTGCAGCATCCATCGATCGGAGAAAACGCCGCTTTGCCATGTAACTAAGAAAAAGCACGCTTGGGGCTTTTCAATTCCGAAAAGCATCGCTAAACGGTGCGCAGTCGGGGCGTAGCGCAGCCTGGTAGCGCGACGGTTTTGGGTACCGTAGGTCGTAGGTTCGAATCCTATCGCCCCGACCACTTCATAAAATAGATGCCGATTAACCATAAGCGTGCAAATTCTGCCGTTTTCGTGCAAATTTGTGTCAAGCAGTTTCGTCAGCTTTCCACAGGTTTATTGGCAATTTGAAGATTCGACCGAGAGTGGGCGGCTCGGGGTTGATCGAGTGATGCCTTCGAGACAGGACCAATGGCTCTAAAATAAAGGCGCTTGGTCGACTCAGGCCGCTCACCCTGTTGCTTGGGGGCAGTCTTCCAATTGCGGATTCAGTCCGAACGCTGGCCGCCGTCGAGAATAAGCGATCGACGTTAGGTCAGGTCGATTAGAGACGGGGCACTTGTTGTGTGACCTTTAATTGGGATCGCAAATCTCTGTCGCAATGACCTTCTCGTATACTGCCCCAATGTCACGGCCTTCTGGACGCAATGGGTGTAGACCGGCCTTTTCGAGCTTTACTCGGTAGGAGCGTGAGGCTCCCCCAAACTTAGTTTGTAAGATTTTCGGTGTCGTGAAGGTCTTGTGGAAATTCTCAATGGCTTGTCGAGTTACAACCTCTTGGATCACGCCGGTTTTGGGGTTCCGATGTTTTTCAAGTTTGATGGTGCCTGTCGTAGACAGAGCTTTGAGATGTTGAGTTTCACGAATGCCAATCATTCGGCCGAACTCAGAGAGGCCGACCCATCCTTCGTCTGGGGTTTTAAAAAGATGGCCAAGAACGTCGCGCACTTCCGCAAGGTTCAATTGGAACCTCGAAAACCCTCGATCAGCAGGATCCAAATATAGCGGAAGTCTTCCGTCTGTGATTGCTTGAACCAGATCGGAGATCGATACGCCTGTTTTGGTCTGCGTCGAGAGTAACGATTGTGAGGGACCTTTGGCTGCTGTCTCGAGAACAGCTCTGGTTTCCAAGTCATCGATCAGAGAGGCGAGGCCATTGGGAACCCATCTGCGATGCAGCCGAGTGACGTTTGACTGGGCCGTTATGAGGCCGGCAGTGACCAGCGCGTCGAACTCTCTTGGTGAAAGACCATGACTTTTCCTAATTTGAGTTGCATCCACCCAGTGCTGCATTTGCTCAAGCAGGTCTGTGGCGTCCTTCACTTTGAAGAAGCGACGTGTGGCAACGCGCGGTACCGGCTTAATAAGACCAGCCTCTTCGAACACCAGAGCAAGGGTGTCGCTGGGAATTCCCCTCTCTCGCGCTGCGGTCTCAACTGAACAGACAACCCCATTTGCGACGGGTTTGCCGTAAACGATGTCGCCCTCATCGAATGGCCAGTTATTGATGGCGACCTCGCGAAGAACGTCTACAAATGGACCGAAGCAGGGGAGGTCGATCGAATTCACTGCTTTTGTGCGGTAGAACAGCCCTCCGAAAATACTCTTTAGCTCTTTGTTATGGCTTTCTTCTCTATCAATTTGGTCTTGTAGAGCGTCAACGAAGGATTCTTTACCCCCTTTGAGGATATTGAAACCTATTAAATGATGATCTGCTTTAATGTCGCCTTTGCTGACTGCTTTCCCCATCAGCCTGCAGAAAGTGGCCGCACTATAGATCGTCGCGTTTGACAGCCATGTCGTGTCGGTTCCAGTGCTCAATCTGTTGTCGAGCCATCTGTCATAGTCTGTGACATCGACTTGAGGAAGGTCGAGTTCTCCCTCAAGAATTTTGCCAATTTCAGGGCGCAGATTTTTGGGAATGTCTTCTCGATCGCGCTGAGATGTGGATTGCCATAGTGGCACCAAGGGATGCGAGTGTCGTGTGCAAACCCGAACCTCTCGAAAGCCCCAGTCGCCACGAAGGTAGGTATGGGACAGCGGGTCATTTTTGTTCTGTTTGGTGTCTTCGCGGAGGCACACTGGGCATCCTCGGACCCGACCTTGGTTCACAGCTCGAACAATGAAGTCTTCTCCGCGAAAGAGACAGTGGCCTGCCTCGGATGGTATTCCGCTCCACGAGATCATTTCTTTGATTTGATGATCCGCGAGCCCCGCAAAATCCCCTAATTGCGTCACAGCCAAGTGTTTAAATTTTAGGAAATCACCAAACGGAATGCCTAGGTCTGTCAGAAATTCACGAAAGCTGACCCCGTTCATGTGAGCGAAGCGCGACGTGAATGAGTGCAAGGTTTCTCTTGGTTGAGGATCGGGGTGCAGAGGTATTGGAGAGGTCATACAAGCGGTTACTTATGAATATTAAGTTAGTATGCGGTAGCAGACACAATGCGCAAGTAGGTCTGATTAAGGGGGTAATGGCCATATCGAGATGTAGTTGCTTTGCTCAAGGAGTGTGAACTTTTAGACTACATTTTCGTGATGAGGGTATCATGTGCGATTTGGCCCGAATTTTTTTGTTCACCCTTGATATCGCGGATGACTGGAACCGGCCCGAACTGGCCATTCACCCCACGGCAGACGAACGACTGCTATGTCTGTAACTTTTAAGAGAAACTGAAGATTGCGACCTTTTTCGTCAAACCCGACATGCTCATTGCTATGCCCCAACTTCCTGTTTACCTGGCCCACCTCCCGGTTGTTCTGCTTATTCTCCCTCTTGAAACAGGTAGGCCACAATTTCAGCTACCAAGGGCTCCATGAAGGGCATCAGAGCACCGAAATCATCATTGTTTTTGTTCGCGTAGTGCCTGGCCATCGACCCCTTGCCTGCCTGTTCGAACTCCTTCTTGACGAAGATCGCCCAGTCCTCATGCAAGTGATCATCCAATGTGGTCTCGGCGTTTACGATCTGGTTGTTAAGTTCGTTCGAGATCACACTGGGAACGTTCCTGGCTTTGAGATGCCCGCGATCGTCGGCCCAGACCCACGCTGCCTTGTCATATAGACATTCAAGAACAATCGGCACCCGGAACCCGGCCTGCAGCACTGGGATCAGATGCGGTGGCGTTGGCAGCTTGAAGCACTTCGCCGACTTGATATTGTCGGGGATATCGTTCCACTTTTTGAGGGCGGTCTTCGCTTCTGGGTCGAGGTCAAGCAGGCCCGCTGCCTTGGGTAGTTCTGGATGGTGCTTTGCACGGCTCCGCCATGAATGAAGCATGTCGATCACATAGTTGATGCCAGCCCCGACTTTGGTTTCAACATCGATTTCGGCAACCCTTTCAGCCGCAAAAACTTTCAGGGCCTTGTCGATGATAAGTTTGTCGGAATCGCCTTCGACAAAGATTTTCCGACGGTTGGCCAAGGCAAGCTGTTCCACGTCGGCTCGGGCTTGTTCCTGGCGTCGGACCCTGTCTTCCAACTCCGTCACCATAGGTGCGAACAAGGCCGTGGTTCCCATCCGATCATCAAGATCGCCAAGCTCAGTGGCCTGTTTGGTTCCAACCTCATCCGCCTCTCGAAAGATGTGGTGGCAGGAAATCCGGCTCTCACCCTCTTCCTGTTTGCGGTGCAGGTTGTAGAACACTGGGGAATGCGTGGTCAGGAATACCTGTGAGACACCATGGTCAATGAAGTCCCAAAACTGATCGGCGAGCTCAACGCAGCTGGACAATTCCAGATTGTTTTCCGGCTCTTCGTATCCCCAGATGAACGTGTGTGGTTGGGCTCCCCGACCATGAAGACCGCGCTTCTTGTCTGCCATGAATTTGAGGATCAGGGGAATATGTCGAGCCTTGATCCCGTCGCCCCGAGCATCAAGCGAAATGTCCTGACCTTCGCTCAGAAAATCGAGGCTTTCGAAAATATGACTGAGGTTCTTGGGTAGTGCCAAGCGGGATCTGAACCCTAGAGACGCCGTAATCTGTTGCGTTAGGTCTTCAAGTTGGTGGGAAATCGATTGTTCGAAGTCTTGGCTTGAGTTCCGGAATTCCCTGTCCGCCACCTCGGCAATGATGTCGTAGATACTTGCACGGAGTTCCGAAAAGTACTCCAAGTCCTTTATCGCAGGGACATAGACGAAATTGATGTTTCGCAATAGTGCATGAGCGTTGGACTTTTGAGGAATTTCCACTGTTTCGAGTTTGGTGCCACCGCGTGGACCAGCCACCTGCCGCCGCCCAGAGTATTCATCATGAACCAACCCTTCGGACCGCCAGCGGCGCTCCCAAACGACGAAGTCGCCGTTCGTGGCCTTGTACGTCTGCGGCATCTTGATTTCGAGCGTGATGGAGATTTCTTTTGCACGCTTTTTAGGGTTGTTGAAAACGCTGTGATCCACGTCGAAATTGAGGACACTGTCGGGCATTGTCCGGCCATTGAAGAACAGGTTAAGGGCCCTGAGGACGTTCGACTTGCCTGAGTCGTTCTTGCCTACCAAAACGGCCAATTTACCTGTTGACAGCGACAGGTTCCGGGCCGAGCGGAAGTTCCGAATGTCGATCTTGGTGATATGGAGGTTCATTTATCTTCTAATAGATCTAACAATTTACCTCAATCAGGTTGCTCGACATTCGGCCTATACGCAAGCCTAAGTTGTCCATGGGTTCAGTGTCGACAATTCATGGGCCAGAACGTCACTGGCTACAGTCCGTTAAGCTGTATGCAGCAAAATCGACAACACCCAAAGCGGTCGTTGGTACAATTTGCAGCGAAGGACCGCTTCCCGCCGATGCTGTTGAAAAAGTCTTTGTTGCAGCGCGGCAAGTCCTTTGATTCACTCGAATATGAGGGGATTGGAGGATTTCGTCATGATGGGCACCCAAACGGCACCGGCGCAGCTGTTCTATGA
>NZ_JBWKMA010000011.1:2500-5393 GCF_056431045.1 Aestuarium zhoushanense | reverse complement strand
GTATTGGTTCTTATTAGGTCTGGCGGTGACTTACTCTCCCACGTCTTAAGACGCAGTACCATCAGCGCAACGGCACTTAACGGCCGGGTTCGGAATGGATCCGGGTGTTTTGCTCGTGCTATAGCCACCAGACCGAATAAGAACCAATTTTTCCAAGTCGAGTACGACTGATTGTGTGTGTATGCTCTTGAAGTTCCAGCGTTGTTTTTACTGGATCAAATCAAGCCTATCGGACGATTAGTACCGGTCAACTGAATGCATTGCTGCACTTACATCTCCGGCCTATTGACGTGGTGGTCTACCACGGTCCTCAGGGATACCTTGTTTTGAGGGGGGCTTCCCGCTTAGATGCCTTCAGCGGTTATCCTGTCCGATCATAGCTACCCAGCACTGCCGTTGGCACGACAACTGGTCCACCAGTGGATCGTTCACCCCGGTCCTCTCGTACTAGGGGCAACTCCTCTCAAGTATCCTACACCCACGGAAGATAGGGACCGAACTGTCTCACGACGTTCTAAACCCAGCTCACGTACCTCTTTAAATGGCGAACAGCCATACCCTTGGGACCTGCTCCAGCCCCAGGATGAGATGAGCCGACATCGAGGTGCCAAACGATGCCGTCGATATGGACTCTTGGGCATCATCAGCCTGTTATCCCCAGCGTACCTTTTATCCGTTGAGCGATGGCCCTTCCACTCGGGACCACCGGATCACTATGGCCGACTTTCGTCTCTGCTCGACTTGTCAGTCTTGCAGTCAGGCTGGCTTCTGCCATTGCACTCAACGAGCGATTTCCGACCGCTCTGAGCCAACCTTCGCGCGCCTCCGTTACTGTTTGGGAGGCGACCGCCCCAGTCAAACTACCCACCACGCAGGGTCCCGGATCCGGATAACGGACCGCGGTTAGACAACAAGCAAAGCAAGGGTGGTATCTCAAGGGAGGCTCCACAGAGACTGGCGTCCCTGCTTCAAAGCCTACCACCTATCCTGCACATGCTGTACCTGTTGCCAGTGCGAAGCTATAGTAAAGGTGCATGGGGTCTTTCCGTCTAACCGCGGGTAGCCTGCATCTTGACAGGCAATTCAATTTCGCTGAGTCAACGTTGGAGACAGCGGGGAGGTCGTTACGCCATTCGTGCAGGTCGGAACTTACCCGACAAGGAATTTCGCTACCTTAGGACCGTTATAGTTACGGCCGCCGTTTACCGGGGCTTCAATTCGAGGCTTGCACCCCTCCTTTTAACCTTCCGGCACCGGGCAGGCGTCAGACCCTATACGTCGTCTTACGACTTCGCAGAGCCCTGTGTTTTAAGTAAACAGTCGCCACCCCCTAGTTTGTGCCCCCCGCCCATAGTTGCCTACGAACGGGGCCTCCTTCTCGCGAACTTACGGAGGTATTTTGCCGAGTTCCTTCAACGTTGTTCTCTCAAGCGCCTTGGTATTCTCTACCAGTCCACCTGTGTCGGTTTAGGGTACGATCTCATGGAGGGCTATTTCCAGGAACCTCTAAGCGGCCCATCCAATCCGATAAGGATGAACAACCTTCGAGATCCGTCACCATCTCCTGGCCCAGGAATATTAACCTGGTTCCCATCGACTACGCCTTTCGGCCTCGCCTTAGGGGTCGGCTTACCCTGCTCAGATTAGCTTTAAGCAGGAACCCTTGGACTTTCGGCGAGAGGGTCTCTCACCCTCTTTGTCGCTACTCATGTCATCATTCTCACTAGTGATCTCTCCACCGGATGCCTTACAGCCCGGCTTCATCGAAAGCTCCTTGCGTCCAATCCTTCCTAGGAAGGTAAGGACGCATGGAACTATATCACACTACGCTCTGCTACCAGTGCTTACGCACTCCGAAGTTTCGGCTCATGGCTTGAGCCCCGTTACATCTTCGCCGCAGGACAACTTATTTAGACCAGTGAGCTGTTACGCTATCTTTAAAGGATGGCTGCTTCTAAGCCAACCTCCTGGTTGTTTTGGTCGTCCCACCTGCTTTCCCACTTAGCCATGAATTAGGGGCCTTAACTGTCGGTCAGGGTTGTTTCCCTCTCCACAACGGACGTTAGCACCCGCTGTGTGTCTGCCGGATAGTACTCCTCGGTATTCGGAGTTTGGTTAGGATCAGTAAGTCTGTGGGACCCCATTACCCATCCAGTGCTCTACCCCCGAGGGTATTCGTCCGACGCTCTACCTAAATAGATTTCGCAGAGAACCAGCTATCTCCGAGTTTGATTGGCCTTTCACCCCTAGCCACAGCTCATCCCGACCTTTTTCAACAGGTGTGGGTTCGGACCTCCAATAAGTGTTACCTTATCTTCATCCTGGCCATGGCTAGATCACTCGGTTTCGGGTCTGATCCCACAAACTCATTCGCCCTATTAAGACTCGCTTTCGCTGCGCCTACACCTAACGGCTTAAGCTTGCTTGTGAGACCAAGTCGATGACCCATTATACAAAAGGTACGCCGTCAGGGCTCAAGGCCCCTCCGACTGCTTGTAGGCGTCCGGTTTCAGGTACTGTTTCACTCCCCTCGTCGGGGTGCTTTTCACCTTTCCCTCACGGTACTGGTTCGCTATCGGTCAGTAAGGAGTACTTAGCCTTCGGGGGTGGTCCCCCGATCTTCAGACAGAATTTCACGTGTTCCGCCCTACTTAATACGTCCCATTGAGCTTCCTATACGGGGCTATCACCCGCTATGGCCACGCTTCCCAACGTGTTCTAGTCACTCTCAAGGCTCGGCTGGTCCGCGTTCGCTCGCCGCTACTAACGGAGTCTCTATTGATTTCCTTTCCTCCGGGTACTTAGATGTTTCAGTTCCCCGGGTTTGCTCTTTAAACCCTATGTATTCAGGTAAAAAGTACCTGGTTATGCCCATTATTGAGAGCCCGAAGGC
>NZ_JBWKMA010000010.1:0-10828 GCF_056431045.1 Aestuarium zhoushanense | reverse complement strand
TCGAAGTCATAGAACAGCTGCGCCGGTGCCGTTTGGGTGCCCATCATGACGAAATCCTCCAATCCCCTCATATTCGAGTGAATCAAAGGACTTGCCGCGCTGCAACAAAGACTTTTTCAACAGCATGGGCGGATTCCGGCCATTTGCTGCCAAGCAGCGAGGTTGAGCCTCGATCATTAAAGCTGACGCTTCTGGGGCCAAAATTTAAAATCACTCTTGAGCCCACCTTGGTCGGACCAACCAGTAGTTGCGTTCCCTAAAATGACTTGATCTAAGGTTGATAAACCAGGACGTTGTATGGGGCGATGTCTCCTCGCTGACGATATTTTTCTAGAGATAATTGGAACGTAGATTTGTTAGACGCCAGTTTCCGCTCAAAGTCTTTGATGCAAGTAGTTAGAGAGAAAGATGACCCGATAGATTTCTCCTTTCCTGCAGGAGATTTAAACATCCGGATTGAGCGAGCACTTGAAAGAGCAAACGGGAATGGCACCTGCTTTCAGCTAGAATTGACCAAGCGTAAAGGCCGAGAAATCTGTGTGCCTCGTGACTTTGAAACCGCCATACTTCTTAGGCGCTTGAACGAGAATATTAGGCGCATAGTAAGAGTTCGGCAGGCAGACAGGAACTATGTCGTATCTCGCCTCAGACAACTCTTGGGAAATGGCCTGCCCTATGTTGTTGCAAAGTATGACATAAAGAAGTTTTATGCCTCGATTGACAGGGATGAGCTACGCCAAGCTTGCCACAAGCGCTTAAGTAGCTCTGGCACTACAAGAAGAATGCTCGATAAATATTTAGCCGACTTACAGGCTGCAGGTGCTTCTGGAATTCCTGCAGGCTTGGCTTTAAACGGCACCTTGAGCGAGGTCTTCTTACTAGACATGGACAAGGAAATCTCTCGATCTGAGGGAGTTCACTTCTATGCAAGGTATGTTGACGATATTGTAATCGTCGCCGCCCCACATATTACAGATTTCGACTTGACCCAGCGGATCTTGAATAGTCTTCCGACAGGTTTGATGCTCAATTTATCTCCCAATAAGAAAGACTTCCAGCTACTGCCGAAGAAGGAGAACAAAGGAAGCGCGAAAACGTATACATTGGATTATTTGGGATACGAGTTCACCGTTTCGCAAATTTTTTCTGAAGCGAACCATGACAAGACTTTAAATGCACGAAAGCTGACTATCGACATAAGCAAGTCAAAAATCGACAAGCGTAAGACACGGTTTATCTTGTCCATCAAGCAGTACCTTCGAGATGGGAATCAAGACGATCTTCTGGACAGGTTTCTGCTAATAAACAGCGGCTATAGGTTTTACGACCGAAACTCCGGGCGATGGTTGTCAAGCGGGATGTGCAACAGCTATCCATTAATCGACTATCCTTCACCAGCATTGCGCGAACTTTCATCCTTTTATCATGGCGTCTTGTCGTCACGGTCCTCAAATTTGGCTGCAAGACTTGCGCTTGCACCGCTCTCAAGACGGAATCGGAAGAGAATTCAGTACTTTGACTTATGCACCCATGTTCAAAAGAAGAAGTACGTTGGGTTCAATGAGCAAAAGCTCATCCATTTGATGAAGGCTTGGCAATATGCCTAGGAAAAATGTTCAAAAGATCTTACTTGATCCAAACGACTTCAACCGGGCATTGCTCAGTGATACAACTCCAGCCGAGCTACCTATTCCTATAGGAAACGATGGTTTCTACCTAAATATCCGTGATTGGGAGAAGTTTGATACCTTCTCGAAAACAATAATTGAAACCTTTGTTCTACCTCCAAAAACTGGCAAACAAGCGACGGAGCCACTTTCTTACAAGATCGTGAAAGATGCTGACTCTTTACGTAAACTCGGCTTGCCACATCCTCGAGCTCAACTCGATGTTTGCAACTTTTACTCTAGATATGACGCGCTGCTCACCTACTATTGCAACACCAGCTCATTCTCTATCCGAAGGCCTGTTTGCACAGCGAGCAAATACTACATCGCAGGTCCATTGGAAGCGAGTAACGAGCTCAAGTTCTCTACGATTTCAACCGTAGAGAAAGATAAGTTTACAAAGCATCCAGCCAGTTTCTTTGCCTACGCCGGTTTCGGGAGACTTCATAACTTTTTGGGATCAAGGCTCTTCGATTCGTTAGAGCGAAAGTTCCAATTTATGTCGTCACAAGATATTTCGAAGTGCTTCCACAGCATTTATACACATTCGATTTCTTGGGCCACAAGATCACTCAAGGAGGCCAAAAGTAATACTAGTGCAGAAATGTATGGAGCTTCTTTTGACCGCTTAATGCAGTCAATGAATAGGAATGAAACCAATGGAATTATAGTAGGACCAGAAGTCAGCCGGATATTTGCTGAAACCATTTTGTCAGCGGTGGATGCTGAGCTCGAGCGTCGGCTTGCGAGGAAAGGACTCGAAAATGGCGTAGACTATTCAGCCTTTCGATATGTAGATAATTACTATTTTTTCTGTGGAAGCCGCAAGAACTGCGAAGAGATTACCATCGAACTTTCTGATTGCCTGGACGACTACAAGCTTCATCTAAATTCTGGGAAATCAGAGATCACGTCTCGCCCCTTCGCAAGCAAAAAATCTTCTGCAATACAGCAGGCCAATACTCTAGTTTCTGATCTTATCGACAACCTAACGCGTCCGAACAAGATTGCAGGTGTTCCGGGTAAACAAAAAATGAGTGCTGTCTTAGTGACAGCTAAGCGAATCCGATCAAGGCAAAAGCTAATGCGCGCTCTTGTTCAGCGCGTGCGTGCGATTTGTGTAGATGCCGAATTGGGCTATGAGGGCGTGTCCGCTTATATTCTGGCGGCCATAAAGCGGAGGGCTCATCAGCTTACAAAAGATAATGAACAGTTGCTTGCTTTGCCCGAAGAAATCTCTTTGCTTGATGGGAGTGTGATAAACCGAGAGGAATGCCTGTCGCAAGCCGCTGATCTTTATGATTTCTATCTTGAGGTTGCGTTTCACCTTTTCTCTCTTGCTCCGGGTGTAAGCACTTCCTTAGATATCTCATATGTCCTTGTTCAAACTGCTGAATTCTTAAAGAACCATGCCCCGGAAGAATTTTTGGCCACCAAGGAACGGGTACAGCTTTGGGTTTCGCGTCTTGTCGGCAGCAGCTCGCTTTCCGATCTGGACGCACGGCAGTATTCGACCTCAATCGAGATACTCAATGTAGTTTGCGCGACAAAACCATTTGACTTCGGCGGCGCTTATTACGTTGAGCTTCTAGAGGAGTTCAAAGGGGCTTCCTCAAAGGTAGGTTATTTTGAAGTTGTCGCCAAATTGTTTGTGCTTGGAGACGATCCAAAGTGCAAAACGAAACAATTGGAGCTACTGAAGGATGCGGAAGCTTTCATCCTGAAAGAGCCTAATTTGGCGACTTGCTCCGAACGCCTCCATCTTTTTCTTGACTTAATGAGCTGCCCGTTCATCGGAACTGACTATAGAAGAAAAATGGTCAGGAGAATTTTGACGGGTTACAATCAGCAGCAGTCGGGAGGTGGCGGTGGTTCGATCCAGATACCGACAAATGAACATATCGTTGCTGCAGTCACGAATTTTGAACAGAACCCTTGGTTCACCACGTGGGACAGCGTCAACCTACTCCGCCTTATTGAGAAGAAAGAATTGAAGCGTTCATATGCTTAGTCTAATAACGAGGTCGACTCTGCCTTCCGGCGTCATCGCTTTGCAGTAATTTCGCGAGATTTGCTGCTGAACGCTTGGCCGTACTGACTACGTTCAGTCGATACCAGTGCTGTGTTTGCGGGTTGATTGGCGTTGTGTCTTTCGGGACATTACTTCTTCGGAAGGGCGGCATGTCTGCTGATCTGCACGTCTTCTAGAGGCGGAATTTGTTGAAGCATGCCGCACACACCCAAGGTCGGGTTATTGGCGTGGACATCAAATTCAAGTAGATGTTCACGCCTTTTATCGAGAGTGTAGTAGGCCCAGCCGACACACGACAGCCTTCGAACTTCGCACTCGCGGCGAATGTCGGCAATGCGGGCTGGGGCTGCAGAAACCAGCAACGTCGCTGGACGGCGGCTTTGGGCCGTTATCCTCCGCCCGTATTGCGAGCAATCGTGATGGCTTTCTCAAGAGATCCCCAGTTTCCCTGATAGTAAGCATCCTGCTCTTCGCCATCCTTGAAGACTGGTTCGCTGCCCAGTTCATCCCACTGGCCCCTTACCACGTCACCAACCTGGAATTCGCCTTCGCTTCCAAGCAGTTCCACAACTGCAAAGCCGACATCGTGCTGAACAACAATCATCCCTCTGTTCCGCGATACAAAAACTACTTGTCCTTGAGCCATGACCATTCTCCAGTACTTTGAATTCTTCGAACCGTCGTGGCTCATAGGCACTAGAAGCAAACCTTGTGACCGATGCAAGCATAGATTGAATTTCGGACAACTTCCGATTCCTCCAGGTAGCAAAAATCTGTGGGCAGAGGTTTGGAAACGGCGAACGGCTGGACAAAGAAGGCAGCAACGCAACGTACCGCTTACGTATGAGAGTCCGCTTTGGGCCGATAGCGTCGAAGTGGTCCGCAAACATCATCATTCATTCCTGCGTCAAAGTTCAGAACCGACGAACAAGAAAGCAGATTCACATTGCTACCGAGAACTGTTTCAGAGGAAAATTTCACAACCAGAACATTCATGAAGGGAACTACCTATAGGTCGTGCCCTCTACCGCTCCAAAATTTCTTTACATCCCCCCCCCTCACGAACGTAGCTTCAGAGCATTTGAGCCTAACTCACGAGATGTCACGCCTTTCGAAAGCACGAAAACAAAAATCTTATTGATTACTATTCCCAGAGTAACTATAATAAACAAGCCTTTATCTCACAGACTGATAGCATTCATGAACATTTCCCCAACTTCGACGCACACATCAAGCATCCTGCTCGCGGAAAAGGAAGCTCTCAAATTTCGAAA
Organism: Aestuarium zhoushanense; assembly: GCF_056431045.1. Taxonomy (NCBI): domain Bacteria; kingdom Pseudomonadati; phylum Pseudomonadota; class Alphaproteobacteria; order Rhodobacterales; family Paracoccaceae; genus Aestuarium; species Aestuarium zhoushanense. Next base: position 5,855 of record NZ_JBWKMA010000010.1, on the reverse strand, counting down.
TGATTTTACATCTTCTTACATCGAAGACTTGATATCAGAGTGCACAGACCCCGCTCAAACACGCATATACATGCAAATATTATCACTTCTTGAAGGAAGAATCGGTACTACGCCTTCAAAGTTTAAGAATAGGTATTGACGCTAAATTAAAAATCAATATGATCAAAAAAGTGGTTCGGCACGCCCCCAAGGAGCGAACCACTTTCCGGCAGCCGGGAGGAACAGCCGGAAAGAGGCGGTGGTCAATTTCTATGGGCTCTATGTCCCACGTGGGCCAGAACGTTGACTACTGCCTCTATACTTCCCAAGATCACTATGATCACACATAGCAATTAGAATATTGACACATCTTAAATAAAAGTTATTCATGAACGACTGAACGCTTCGGTTAAGCAGTGGAGATGTATCAAGATGATTGACTGGGAAGCCGCTATTAAACTGCGCTCTCTGCTTTTTGAATTTGAGGAGGCCGTCGGTATCGCTGATGCTTCTGAAGTTGAAAAAGACATCTTGCTATATTTCCATGAATTAGCAGCAAAAAACCCAGATAAACCAATTGACATCACCGCCGTACGGGAGATGCCCGCACTCAAAAAGGTACCACCTGCAACACTAACAAGAGCGATCAAGAAACTGATCGAGAAAGAAAAGATTGCCCTGCATGAAGGCAGGCAACGCGGTCTCTATTCTCTTACCGGCAAGTAAAGTCGCCCCTACCCAACGCGGCAAACGCAGGACTGTCACCCGGTCATCTCAACCTTCGCTTAACCACCAGCCCCCAACAAATAGCAATATATAAAAAAAGAGCAGGGAATGTCGTCCTCCCTGCTCAATAAAACTGAAATTATCTAAGATCAGTTAGCGCCAATCACACACACAATGTTCATCAACTTTTCCTGCCCCTTGACGCCAAGCCCAGGGATAAATTTTGCATCCTTTTCAATTTCCTTAAGTCCGCGCATCTGGATCTCTTCGACAGTAAGATCAAAGAGCGGGTCCTGAAGAACATCCATACGGTAAAGGGGGTACTTTGGAAGGCAAAGGATGAAATCGCGAAGCGTCATGCGAGCGAAATCAAGCACAGGCCTATCCATATCTTTCCATTTACCACATTGAACTGAGATTGTTTCCCTTGGGGTTACTTCATGCACCTGCATCACATGCTCCACCACTGATTTTCGATACCAAACTTGGTCATCTCAACGACGGCTGACGCGATCGCCAATCGCACCGCAAGCGAAACAGGTTCATTAACCACCTGGCCAAACTCTATCGCTGCGACATTGTTGTTTAGGATACGCAAGCCATTGATCGAGTCCCGCTGACTAAGCACCGTTTTACTAGCATGAACTGTATGAAGGATTTCGCCAGTCTGCACAGATACAGCCCGTAGGATTACGCCGACCTCATCCGCGACGATGTCATGGCGTAAGTTGATGCTGTCATATCCGAGCCCCGCGAGAGATTGTCCAACTTTTCGATCATAGGAGACAGCCCCACCGACAAGTAAAATGCCAGGAAGCAGAAGAGGCCTCACAGCATCAGTCCCAGTTTCGGCAAGCGTCGCGGTGGCGATGCGTCGTTCATCAAGCAGACTGCCTACATATTCACGCTCTACAACGCGGTAAAATTCGCCCTGCCCAGCCCTCATGAGTTCCTGCACCAAGATCGTAGAAAGCCCTTGTGGGATCGCCGTAGAAAGCTCCGCCACATTTCTATCTGTCATGGCGCGCTGACCAGTTTGGTCCATAAAAGCTGGGACCGCCACGATAAGCGGAGCGCTCGTCGGCTCACCGAGATCTTGAATAAGATCTGCGAGTGATTGCTGGTCAGTAGTCGGCGGTTCTTGCAGCCCCTCAACAGTTGCACACGCCGATAAAGCTACAAAAAGCAGGGGTAACAGGAAGATATTTTTCATAACGCCCTCAAAAAACAGGAAGTGTAATTACGACAGGGTCGGACCCAATTTCTGCGATCGTAAGCTGCAAGTTTCCATCTACTCGCACCCATTGAAGCGAAAGATCTGCGCTTAATGGGATATCGCCACTCTCGCGCTCGAGAATACTATCAACGGCGATCTGGGAGAGACGTACGTTCAGAACGTTGGTAATCGAGGTAACTAACCGATCTGCGGCAGTAACTTGGTTTTCTATAGCGTCGAGCTCGCGCTGAATGGCGGCTTCCTCAGCAGCAATACGTGCCAACTCCGCGTCCTGCATTTGCTTTTCGAACTGGAGATAGGTGAGTGCCTGACCATTTGTTCCGCCAAATTGCGGCAAAACAGGGGTGTACGATAGTTCAGCCCACCCCGGCGCTCCCGACACCGACAAAACCAACGCAATAATACCAAAATTAGACTTCATTTTGACCCTCACAAAAATCATTTTGATCCTAGATATCACGCAGAAAGACCACTGATCCACATCTATTTTTCGAAAACGCTCGCTCAAAGGTATAACAACTCAAATATCTGATTTAAAACGGTTTAATTCAGTAAAATCCAACAAATCCCCGTTATTTTCCAGGGAAATATACGAAAGGCCATGGCTGTATACCGACGATCATTCTGCGATTATATATTAATCTTTATGATTTTTATGTGTATAGGGAGTCGTAGTATAAAAATATCAAAACGAGAATAAATTTGCTCAAGTACATAGCCATACCCGCCCTCACTTCTGGGTCAGCGTTACTTAGTTTTATCGTTTTTAGATGGATCAAAGGCGCCCTACCGGCCGACATGAGCGAGGATCTCGCCCACATTGTACACCTCACCATCTGGCTACCATTTGGGGTAAAAATTGTGGTGGTGTGGCTGTACCGCTGGAAAGGAATTGCCTACCTGCTTCCGACAGGGCTCCTAAATATCATGATATTCTCTAGCTATTTTGATGTACAAAACATCGGCCTTCACATTCTGATCATGACGACCTTAGACACAGTTGTTCTGGGTGCAGTTTTTCTTGCCGTAAATATGACGCCTACAAGGTTCGATCAGCCTTTACCCAAGCATCATTCCGGACTCACCTTCCTGTTGGCCGCGTTGACCGCGTCCTTCGGATCAAAAATCGTTACCCAGTTGGCCGACCCCAACGTTATCTTTAAACAACAAAATTCAGTTTTGTGGCTCGTCGAGGTGAGCCAATTGATTATAAGTGATTTTCTCGGCCTTTTAGCGACTCTCTTAGTCTGCAAGGTTACTCTCGCTTTGATTGCAACGGGTGCTTTGATAAAACAGGACTGATTTCCCTGTTTTAACGCGTGATCGTAACGGTTAGGCCGTCAGGCACCACTACGCCGAGATCCGATCCCGAATAGAGGTTCGACAGCTGATTGACGTTCAAAGTCGCACCATTTCCGAGCTCAGCATTGATGTTATACACACTGCCTGACCCAGTCTGGTTCAATACAGCCGATGAATTAGCATTCATCCTTAAGTCATATGACAGTGAGCTTCCCGCTCCGGACTGCGATATATCGACCGATGATCCCGAACCAACCGCGGTCACCGTGCCAATCACACTACTTGCATCAGACTGAGAAAGACTGAAATCAACGCCGTAACCAGCAATAAAAATATCATGGCTTACGTTTTCACCTGCAGCATCAACGACCACATCAATATTTGAAGCAGTGCTGGTATCTACATCGATCTTGGAGACCAACGAAGCAGAAACAGCGTTTAGAGTTACCATATGATCGCCAGCCCCACTCAACTGAGTATCAATGTCTCCGAGACCGGTTACCGTAACACCGGCCGCAAAAGTAGAAGCTCCGCTCCCACCCTGCTCGACGTTGACTGACCCGAATGTTCCGCTCAGCTTGAGCGGGTTCGCCTCACTTGGCGCGCCAAGAATATCGAGGCCATAAATCTTATGCCCCCCCGAAGACGCCTGCCTGATATTCAGTGACTGTATAGAGCCAGTTGGCTGCGCAATACTGACAGAATTCGCATTCGCTAATGCGGGCAGGGCAAGAAGGAGAATGGAAATGCCAGTATTGCGCATGAGGTACACCTTAATGAAAATTGGTGCGGGGCAGGATCCCTGCCCCGCGGCAGTGATTATTGGTTTACAGTTACCGAACCACCCGCAGCGATATTGTGGGCAGCATTGTAGACAGCATTGTCTGCGTCCTGGTTGAGGGTAAACGAGCCACCGTTTGCAGCCACCAAAGTGATGTCTGCGGATTGACCGCTACCGGTAGCCGAAGTTGTAAGGGTGAAGGCCGATGTCCCGCTATGAGAAACATTCGCCAGCATCGACGAAGACGTTCCTGTCTGGCCAATTGTAGCCGCGACAGCATTACCAGCGAGGGTCAAATCAATTGCCGATGACGTTGCAGACTGAGCGTTCAAGTTCAATGTATTGCTATCGCCAGTAAGAGACAGATCAATATCGCGTGCGCCCGATGCTGAAGACAGTGCGGTCGTAACAGTGTTGCTATCGCCAGTGACAGCATAGGCGATATTCACAGCACCAACACCGCTAGAAGAGCTAGAGCGAACAGTGTTGCCATCACCCGTGATCGTACCAGTGTAGTCGAATGCATCGGTAGAAGCAGCACCATTTGCCATATTGTCATTGATGGTGTTCGTGGAGCCAGCAACGGTGAGAGAGTAGTCTGGGTTCACGTAGCGGGTAGTATCAGTGCTCGCACCAATAACAAGATCCCAGTTGTTCGAGGAGCCGGTGAAGGAGCCAATGAGGGTACCAGTTGTCGAGGAATCGCTACCGTGAACAGCAAAGTCAGCCGTGTTTCCCGTAGCCGTAGCACCGAGCTGCTTGATGGTCAGTGTAGCGAGAGCACCAACTACTGAAGAGTCAGTGGTAGAAGTACCTACCGAGTTGCCGGTGTTGTCTTGAGTGATGGTCATCGCACCGATACCTACGGTTGTACCACCGGTTTGATCTTCTTGATTAAAATAGATCGTGTTCGCACTTGCGGACGTTGCCGCAAGAGCGATCAAGGCAGTGGCTGTTAAGAGTTTTGATTTCATTTCCATGTTGGAATCCCTATTTGATTGTAGTGGTGATCTCACCTGCCATATCCCTGGCTTAACAATCATATTGATCTTTAAATTCTTATGCAAATCCATAAATTTAAATAAAATCATATACTTAAAAAAAAATTAGAATCGTTATGATTTTAAATAGCGGAGACTTGCACCGAGAAAGCCCTGAAAACACTCCTCGTCGCACACGCAAACAAGTCTCCGTTCAGCACCCAAAAAACGGTGGATAGCGTTAAGAAAGCTCGCCGCCTGCAAATCAGTGTATTGACGATGCATGACACATGGATCCTCGATGTCAGACCCTGACCAGCCCGCAGATTGCGAGAACTTGACCACTGATCACGACCGTGGGCTCAAAACACAAGCGGACATCCCACCCTACTACCCAAAATCGAAAGGCCGGCCAAAGAACCTCAATGGTCCATCCGGTCGCCGATGTCTTCAAATAATGAGGAAACCCTCAAATGACTTTCTGAACTTGATGATCTAACAGTTTATCGCACTTGAAGGGAGGAGAGACATGTACAACTTCCGTAGTGTCTTAAAGTTCATTGCACCTGATGCAGTCGTCTTCACAGCTTTCGCTATTTGTTTTCTAGCCATGCAGTTCTGGATGCGCCCACTACAGATTCAGCTTGTCTCCCCGCTGCTCGTGGCAACCCTAATTTTCTTGCCGCATGGAGTTCGGGTCATTACGATCTGGATGTTTAAACATCGTGTCCGTCGTCATATAAAATGGGATAATATAGCGGTTTGAGCTTTGGAGGCTCTGGTTCGTTTGTGTGATTGATTATGCGGCTTGTTTTTGATGTTGCAAGCGGCGTTGTTGGATTGTCCGTTT
>NZ_JBWKMA010000009.1:0-1512 GCF_056431045.1 Aestuarium zhoushanense | reverse complement strand
TGTCTGACGTCAGCACCATTGGGACAGATTTGAAGCTTTGAATAACGGAGGATTTCTGGTTCATCTTATCGATTAGGAGATCGAGATGACGAAGAAGCCACAGACATCGAAAGACGCCGCCGAGAAGGTGGTCAAGAACATCCGCCGCAAGACGCGCCAAACCTATTCAGCTGAAGAGAAGATCCGCATTGTTTTGGCTGGTCTGCGTGGCGAGGAAAGCATCTCTGTGCTGTGCCGCCGAGAGGGTATTGCTGAAAGCCTATATTATAGCTGGTCGAAGGAGTTCCTCGAAGCTGGCAAGCGTCGGTTATCTGGCGACACGGCGCGGCAGGCCACCTCGCCTGAGGTAAAGGATTTGCGTTCTGAGTCTTTGGCCCTGAAAGAATGCGTGGCTGACCTGACCCTTGAAAACCGTCTGCTCAAAAAAAGCATGACAGGGGCTGGGGCGTTAGAGGAATGAGATACCCTGCGTCCGAGAAACTGCAGATCATCCGCACCGTGGAGGGGTCGCATCTGCCGGTTAAGCAGACCCTCGAAATGCTGGGCATCCCGCGCACGACATTCTATCGATGGTATGATCTCTATGTCGACGGCGGCCTGGATGGGCTGGCTGATAGGTCCCCACGCCCAGGATCGGTCTGGAACCGCATCCCTGATGCTCGTCGCGATGATCTGATTGGGTTCGCACTGGAACATGAGGCGCTGACCACGCGGGAACTGGCCGTCAAATACACCGATGAGAAGCAGTATTTTGTCTCTGAATCATCAGCTTATCGCATTCTGAAAGCAGCTGACCTGATCACTGCACCGGACTATGTGGTGATCAAAGCGGCCGACGAGTTCACGGACAAAACCACTGCCATCAACGAGATGTGGCAGACCGACTTCACCTACTTCAAGATTATTGGCTGGGGTTGGTATTATCTCAGCACAATTTTGGACGACTACAGCCGCTACATCATCGCTTGGAAGCTTTGCACAAACATGCGCGCTGAGGATGTGACAGACACGATCGAACTGGCGCTGGCGGCATCGGGTTGCGACCAAGCCGTCGTGCGCCACAAGCCGCGTCTTCTGAGCGATAACGGCTCCTGCTACATCTCGGCTGATTTAGCTGAATGGCTGGAAGGGCAAAGCATGAAGCATGTCCGCGGCGCGCCATTCCATCCGCAGACCCAAGGCAAGATCGAACGCTGGCATCAGACCATGAAGAACAGGGTTCTGCTGGAGAACTACTACCTCCCCGGTGATCTCGAACGCCAGATCGGCGCGTTCGTCGAGTATTACAACAATCAGCGTTACCACGAGAGCCTGAACAACGTTACACCTGCAGACGTCTACTTCGGGCGCGACAAAGCCATTCTTAGAGAAAGGGAAAAGATCAAGAAACGGACAATCCAACAACGCCGCTTGCAACATCAAAAACAAGCCGCATAATCAATCACACAAACGAACCAGAGCCTCCAAAGCTCAAACCGCTATATTATCCCATTTTATATGACGACGGACACG
>NZ_JBWKMA010000008.1:0-28140 GCF_056431045.1 Aestuarium zhoushanense | reverse complement strand
CCTAACTTGAACGGCGCGCCTCGCCCGAAATACCTCTAATTTTTTCCAAACTTCCCAGCCTTCCGACCGTTCCGTCCGCCCCAACCGCGCCTCAGCGCCGCCGGTGAAGGGGGTTCTAAGGTTATCTCAAACTACCCGCAAGAGCGAAATGACGAAAAATGTAAAATTTCTGCATCAGCCAACAAAACAAGGTGTTTCACGTTCCAGACTACTCAAAAATGCGCCGTGAATATCCGAAAATGGCTCCTACCCCCATCACTTTTCGCCCTTTGAGGGTGATGCAGACGATGCAGTCGCAGCAAATCTGGGAGACTCACCCCTTGGAATCGTCAACGCGGTGACACGCTCGACGCAACGAGTCGCCCGTTCGGCGCCCTGCCCCGACAGATGAAAAGAACGCAGAGCAAACCCGATGGGTTTGTTCTAGTAGTCTTGATTATTTGGAAAGTTTGGCTCCGGCGGTAGGGATCGAACCTACGACCAATTGATTAACAGCTCGTAAGACACTGATTTATTGAGGCTTATCCAGCCTAATCGTGGTCCGCGGCCCTGTGTTTTCTCGACACAATGAACCTATCGGCACCTATCGAGGCCAGTCTGCGACTGTGCCCGGACGGTGCTCGGAACGGTACTCATCCAAGGAGGAAAACGGAATGGCCGTGATGAAGCTGACCGAGGCCAGGATCAGGGAGCTGCCGCTGGGTAGTGGCATCCACAGGGACACCGAGGTGAAGGGGCTCATGGTGATCTGCCACAAGACGACGAAGAGCTACGCCTGCCAGGGTGACGTGCGCCGAAACGGGCGCCACGTCCGAACGGTGCGGGTGAAGATCGACAGGACGGACCGCATCGGCTTGGCGGAGGCCCGACGCAGGGCGAAGGCGATCATGTCCACGATCCAGTCGGGAGTGGACCCAACGGCGCGACCCGAGGAGACCGGCATCAGCCTGGAGAAGGCGCTCGGCGCCCACATGGACGAGCGCGACCTCTCGCCTGCTACGGTGAAGGGATACACCTACCATCTGGATCACTACCTCGCCCGGCTCAGGAAGCGGGCCGTGGCCGACATTTCGCGGGCCGACTGCCGTGAGCTCTTCGAGACGCTGGAACGCAGGCACGGGCGCACCACTGCCGCGTCGGTCATGCGGACCGTCCGCGCCGCCATCAACACGGCGATGCGGATGGACGAGAGCATCCAGGCCAATCCAGTCGAGGCGCTGCGCCTGCCGACCACGCCGAAGCGCCAGGTGGACGAGCTGGACCTTCCGGGCTTCTGGTCCCACACCGAGACGCTCTCGCCGGTCATGCGGGACCTGCAACGGGCGTTCCTCCTGACGGGCGCGCGTCGGTCCTCGCTGCTGAACGCCAGGCGCGCCGACTTCGATCCGGCGCGGGGCATCCTGACCTTCACCCACATGAAGACCGGCGGCTCGCTGATGTTCCCGACCGGCCGATGGCTGACGAAGATGCTGGCGGACAGGCTGGCCGAGGACTTGGCGCTCTCTTCCGAATGGGTATGGCCCAGCCCCACCAGCGCGAGCGGCCACATCGAGGAGCCCAAGCGAAGCGGCGTGCCTTCGCCCCACAGACTGCGACACGTCGCCCGTTCGATGATGATCGCGGCGGGCGTCGGATATGCGGAGTCGGCGCTGCTCCTCGGCCAGCGGCTTCCCGGCGCGTCAGGGGGCTACGTCCACCCGCAGATGCTCGTCGAGAGCCTTCGGCCTCACGCCCAGGCATACGAGGACCTAGTGCTGGCGAAGGCTGGCATCGGGGCGCTGGCAGCCTAGTCAAGCCACGAAATGCGCGGGGGCGTCAAATGTTGGTATCGCCCCCGCGCCTCGCCCGGATAAGCTCAAACAGGTGCAGACTAGCTTAAATAGCACGACCTCGGTCCCCACCTCATAGTGCCGTCAGGGGCCCGCAGGCAGACAGTCCAATTCGCTGGCACATTCCCAACCCCGCGCCGAGGTGCGGGACCAGTAAAGGACTGTCTAATGACGACAACCAGCGCGGCGCCCGCGGAGGCGCGCACCTTCACCTCTCCCTGGCTCGACACCGGGGATGCGGCCTCGTACCTGTCCATGAGCCCAAAGACGCTCGCCGTCTGGCGCTGCCAGGGCAAGGGGCCGGAGTACAAGCTCGTGGGCGGTCGGCTCGTCCGCTACCATCGCGACGACCTCGACGCCTTCGCGCGCGGGGAGGTGGCACGATGAAGACCTCCCTCCAACATCCGGGCGGCAGGCCCGAAACTTGGCCTTATCGTGACTGGCTGGCCTGGTACTTCCTGCTCCAGGCAGCAGAGTTCCGGCTCATGAGCGCAGACGCGACGACCAAGGCGGCAGCACAGAGCGCGCTGATCGACGCCGTGCACGAGGCATCCCGCGACGTAGAACTGGACGGTGGGCAGAACCACTGGCTGGTGGACGCGGTCCTCAGCGGCTCCTACGGCCTCTTCTACGATCGATCCCGCGACATCTACACGACTGCGGACGAACTGCTGAAGAACGGCAACAGGATCAGCTTCGACCACCTAGGGGCCGAGGCTGTCGCATACGCGCGCCGACTCGCCGGAATGGAGACCGGGCACTGACCAGTTCGTTTGGGCGGAAAGGAAAGACGGGCCGACCGCCGGGACATGGCGGTCGGCCCTGATCCGCAACCAGCGACGGGGGATCGGGTCCCGAGCACCATTACCGAGCCTGGAGGCGGGCGCTCTGACCTGTCCTCAGGATAGCCCGGCGGGTCGCGGCGACGAACCGGCGAAGCGTCCGCCAGCACTTGCGACCACGCTCGCTCTGTTGGTCACCCGCGAAAAGCGAACTCGACATTCTGGAGAAGTATCGACGCGGCGGTTTGGGCCGCCGCGTCGAAGGACAGTCAGCAAACTGATCGCTCGGCCCAGCGCCCGGACGATGAAGCTAGGAAAGAAAACGAGGACCGAACATGAAAGAGAATAGCGCGCCCGTCAGGGCGGAAGAACCAGTGAAGACGAAGGACTGGCTCGACAGGCGGGAGGCGGCGGAGTTCTGTGGCCTGACCGTCGCCACGATGGACCAGTACCGCCAGCTCAGGGGCAAGGGCATCGACCGCGGGCCGGCGTTCGAACGCCGCGGCTGGACCGTGCTCTACTCCCGCGCAGAGTGCACGGCGTGGCTACAGCGCCGGAAGGGGGCTTGATATGGCCTCCATCGACACAGCACAGATGCGCCCGCTCTCGGAGGCGGGCTTCGACCTCATGCCGCTCCACCGCTGGGACCGGACCAGCCGGGACAAGAAGGGCCGAAAGCAGCAGGACGGCAAACGGCCGAGGGACACGGACTGGACGCGCCGCCCGTATAGCGCGGATCGGGTCATGGCCGAAGCGGCGAAGGACGGGACCAACGTCGGCGTGCGCCTGGCGGCCGGTCATCTCGTGATCGACTACGATCCCCGCAACGATCCGAGCGGCGGCGTCGAGCCGAACGCGCTGGCCGAACTGATCCTTTCGACGGGGGTGGACCCGACCAAGTGGCCCGCGGTCAGGACGGGCAGCGGCGGCCTGCACATCTACGTCGCGAAGCCGGCCGAAATCTCGGTGCTGGACAGCGTAAACGCCTTTCCCGGCGTGGAGTTCAAGACCCGCGGGCGCCAGGTCGTCGCGCCCGGATCGATCCATCCCAATGGCAGCCAGTACGCCTGGCTGCGGCTGGAGGGGGTGTGGGAGGCGGACCCCGAAGATATGTGGCTGGGTCTGCCCGAAGCGCCCGAAGCCCTGCTCGCGGTCGCGCGCCGCCCCGTGCGCTCCGCGGGGGCCCCGACTGAGGCCGGGGCATACGATCCCGAGGAACTGGCCGCCATGCTGGACGCCCTGGACCCGGAGGACTTCGGCGACCAGGGCGACTGGTTCCAGCTCATGCAGGCCTGTCACCACGCCACCGCAGGCGAAGGCCGGACGGAGTTTGTGGAGTGGTCCACCCGTGATCCGAGATACGCGGACGACGCCTGGATCATCGGGCGGCGCTGGGACAGCCTGCACGCGGACAAGGCGGACGGCGTGACGCACAGGACCCTCCTCAAGCTGCTGCGCGACACAGGGCGCGAGGATGTGATACCCGGCCTCGTGGTCGATCCTGCGGAGGACTTCGACGACGATCTTCAAGACGGTGCAGCCGAAATCGCTTCGAAATCGCCCAAGGACCACATGGCCGAATGGGTCTTCGTGGCGGATGCGATGCGCTTCGTCCGTCGCAAGGACCTCAAGCAGTTCAAGCCTGAACAGTGGAACTCGCTCTACGCCAGCCTGGAACCGGAGCACAACCTTGTGTCGCGGGTGTATAAGGGGAAGACCCCGGTCAGGCGTTTCGAGGCCATGGCCTACGTTCCCGCAGCCAAGGAGGTTCTGGGGAAATCGACCTACAACCTGTGGCGACCGTCTGGCGTGGCGTCCAGGGAGGGCGACGTCTCCGTCATGGAGGAGCACCTGGAATACCTCTTTCCCGATCCGGTCGAACGGGGGTACGTTCTGGACTTCATGCACTTCGTCTGCTGCCGTCCGGAGGTGAAGGTGATGTTCTCCCCGCTCATCCAGGGGCAGCAGGGCACGGGCAAGACGGCGCTCGGCGTCCTGCTGAAACGGATCATCGGCGCCGCCAACGTGGCCGAACCCAGCCCTGACGAGCTCCGCGAGAGGTGGACCAAGTGGCAGGAGGGCGCGTCCCTGGCCATCGTTGAGGAGCTGATGACGAACGGCCGCCTTGAGCTGGCAAACAAGCTGAAGCCCGTCATCACCAACGAGACCCTGCGCATCGAAGACAAGGGGGCGCCGCTCTACTCGATCCCCAACCACCTCAACATGATGTGCTTCACCAACCACAAGAACGCCATGCGGCTTGAGGAAGGGGACAGGCGGTGGCTGGTGATTTTCTCACCCGCGGAACCTCGCGAGGCCTCCTACTACGAGAGGCTGTGGTCGTTCATCGAGAGCAAGGACGGTCCCGCCGCCTGGAAGCATCGGCTCGAAAGGCACGTGCCCGGACTGAACCCGAAGGGCCGCGCGCCCATGACGACCGCGAAGGCGGAGATGCGGGAAGCCTCGATGAACGAGGTGGAAAGCACAGTCGCAGAGTGGATGGCCTCAAGGACCGGCCCGCTGCGGCACGACCTGTTCCGCTTCGAGGACGCATGGGCGGCGCTTCCTGCTTCGTTCCGACCGCATAAGTCCGCCCTGACGCTCGCGCTCCAGGCCGCCGGCTGCGTGCGCCATACCCGGCAGACCAATCCGAGCCTGCCCGCAGTCATGCTCTGGTCCGTCCAGGATCACGACAAATGGAAGGAGGCGGGGGCGGCTGACAGGACGCGCGCCTGGATGGATATGCAGGGCATCGAAACCAAGGAGGACTTCGACCTCCTCAACTGAGGCAGAAGGGCCAAGACACCAGGGACAGACGTGTCTTGCTACACGTCTTGCCATGGGGTCTTGGCGTTTTTCTTTTTAGTTCATGATCTTATGCAGAATAATACCCCAAGACACCTAGAAGTAGTAGTTATATAGAAATTGATCGTACGCGCTTTGCCCCCTCGGGCATTTCGGTGCACGGCGTGGTTTCGGTGCGGGGCGTCCGTATATGACTTAGAGCTACGTGTCTTAGGTGCCTAGGTGTCTTTTTTGATCTAAGCGCATGATTTAGATGTGTAAAACGCAAGTCACCAAGCCGCTTCCCTTGATGTATTGAAGACACTTAGGTGTATTGCCCCTCGCTGAATTTCCCGTCAGGGCGCGCCCAGCCTTCACACCCGCATGGCGCCCCTCGACCTGTCAGCCCTTCACTCCCTTATACGCCAACGATGGTTCTGCTGGGACCTGCGACGCGGCAACCTGCAAGTGAAGGGCTGCCCCTCTGATCGTCGGTTCGGACGGCCAAGAGGGAGAATGGCAGCGGGAACAAGATCACGCCCAGGGCGCCAGCGCGCGAGCACAGGACCGGGCACCGTATCGGAGGCAGACGATGGAACAGGGCGGCGGGGCGACCGCGAAGAAGCTGATGCCCAACGAGGTGCCGGAGGAGCACCGGGCGATCTTCCTGGAGACGCTGGCGACGACCGGCAACGTGACGGAGGCGGCGCGCACCATCGGCGTCACCCGCTACTGGGCCTACCAGCTCAAGTGGCGGGACGAGCGGTTCGCCCGAGACTGGCAGGTCGCGCTGGACCATCGGCGCCACCAGCTCGTGGCCGGTATAGACGCCCACATCGAGAGCCACATCGAACACGACTGGGAACCCAAGCGCGACCCCCAGGGCAACGTGGTCTATCGGAGAGGCGCGGACGGCGAGCTCTTGCTGGACGAAGACCTGGAGCCGATCCCCGTCATGGTGAGCACGCTGGGCTTCGCCGCCCTGACCCAGGGGCGGCGTAGCCTGACCCAGGCCGAGGGTGCCAGCGTGACCAACGTCGCGGTCCAGACCAACGTGGCCGTCGAGACCGGCCCGCCGCCGAAGCGGCCGCGCCTGGTCATGCCCGACGATGCGGAGGATGCGGACTTCGAAGAGGTAGACGGATGATCGACGTGCAACTGGTGACGGCCGGCGGCGTCGTGACGGTGCTGGCTGCCGATGGCAGCTCCTGGAACGCGCGCCTGTCGGCTGGCATCTGGGATGCGGAGGACGGGCTACAGGCGGAGGTGGAGGGCAGGATGGAACGGGTCCCGTTCGCCTCGGAGCGCGACCGCTCGGAGATGCTGGAACGCCTGAGCCGTCTCCCGGCGGGGCTGATGGAAGACGACCTGCGCGAGCGCATGGTCCGCCATGTCAGGCGCTCAGGATACTACGCCTCGGAGGACTGACCCGAACGCGCCTCCGGGACCATACGGCGACCCCTGGAGCGCCTCGGACATCCCGGGCTGCCCGATGCGCTCGGGAAAACAGATCGGACCCCAGGGAGCGCCTTTGACGCAAACAGCGGCGGCCTGGATCGCGCCCGCACGGCACCCTCGTCGGCATTGACCGAACAGGAGGTGCAGCGTGAACTGGAGTTGGAAAGGAAAGGTGCTGGAGACCGTCCGCGCCTCCGGGACCAAGCGGGAGGCCGCCGAACGGCTGGGCATCCACCCCGGAACGATCAGGACCCACATGGAGCGGATGGGCCTGCTGGACGAATGGCGCAGGCTCCCCGCCGACAACGCCTTCGCCGGGGTCCAGAGCCGGGGCGTGCCCCAGGCGTCCGGTAGGCAGGAAAGGGCCGACGCCTTGTTCGTCGAGGCGGCGGCAGACTATCCGCTCAGGGCGGACCGGGCGCAGCGCTGGAACGCCATCGGGCTCCTCCTCGCGGCATACGCCATAACCGGGACGATCAATCTCCCCCGCGGCTGGGTAAGGGCGGCCATGATCCGGTTCGAGGAGGCGGGGCTCAAGCCCCCGACCGCCGCGACGATGCGCTGGTACAGGTCGAAGCTGCGCGAGGACCCGTACTACTTCGAGGCGGGCGAGGACGTGGACAGGCAGCTCCTGGACGACCTCGCGCGCGCGTAGGCCCGACCCACTGACTCTCGATCCGGCGTCCGGGCAGTCCGCCGTCCATGGAAACAAAGCCCTTCAGGTCCATCCCAACCCACAGACACCGCACCGGGCACCGTTCCGATGCCTCCGGGGCGCAAGCGCTGGCATACGACGCAGCGCTCCCGGCGTCATGCTCGTCTCATGTCGCCTCGCACGCATGCGGGCGCGACGGGACAGACGAACACGGAGAGCCTGATGACCGAGACGAAGGAAACACTGGACGCCCGCGGCGCGTCGATAGAGGCCGAGGTCGCGCGCCTCGACCGCGAGATCGCGGAGCGCATCGCGGACGGCGACGCCGACCAGGCGCTGGTCGGGAAGCTGCGGGCGAAGCGCCGCGAGCTGATGGAGGAGCACGGCGACCTGGGCGAGGCCCTGACGCTCGTCAGGGAGCGCGAGACGAACAAGGTCCAGGCCGAACGGGACCGCACCCGCCGCGAGGCGATGACGAAGGCGCGTCAGGACGCGGACGAGCTGCTTGCCGCCGCATCCGCCGTCGACGCCGCCCTGGACGCCCTGGACGCAGCCCACGGCCGGATGCGCCTGGCGGCGCTGGACCTGTCCCGCTCGCTGCGCCTCTCGGGAAACGCGGACTCCGGACGGCTGGCCTACTCGCTCGGACCCGCCATGCGGTGGGCAGCGTGGTCGATGGCACCAGGCGCCAGCGAGGACATGCAGGTGCCCCGCGCGACGGGAACCCGGCGCCGTCCGCTCCGCGAGAGCGCCGAGCGGCTGATCCCGGCAATCGGTGAATGAAAAGGAGATAGGAACATGCAGGACAAATGGACCCACGGCCAAGCGACCAAGGAGCGCCAGATCATCGACGCGATGATCGCGCAGGCCGTCGAACGTGAACGGCAGGCGATGGACCTGCGCCAGGAGATCGCGTCGAAGGAGGCGCGGCTGGCCGAGATGAAGCCCGAGGGCTGGGGGGAATGAGCATGGACGACCGTATCAAGACACTGGAGATGCTGGAGGACGCGGTGGCGAAGTCCACCTCCCGCTTCGGCGACCTGCGCAAGCGCGCGGACGACCTGTACGAGGACCGCGTCCGCGAGCTGATGCAGGAGCACGGCTGCGACCTAGCGAAGGCCCAGTACATCGCGTCCGGCGACCCGACCGCGAGCCGGGCCTACGAAATGTCCCTGGAACTGGCCGAACGCGAGGCCCTCGCCACGCGCGCCGGTCTCAGCGCCTCCCGCTACGTCGAGTAGCCCGACCGATCATCTCGTGACCGGCGCCGCCGTACTCCTTCGGCACGACCTTGCCCGCCGGTCGAGACTGGACCCGCCCCTATTGATCGGGGGCGGGTCTCTTTCGTTCTGGCGTGCCCGGTGTGTCATGCGGGCAACACCATCATTTCTCACACGCCGCGTAATGAGGATGGCCCGGAGGCTTGACAGGGTGCGATTTTCTCCATGCGGGCGCCGGATGGTCGGGGCCTGCCAGACAAGGAGAAAAGAGATGACCCTCACCGACAAGACCGCCCTGACTATCGAACTGGACCGCATCCAAGAGGTAGGCGACGGCGCCCTGGCCACTGCCGTGGGCGGCAATCACCTGAGCGACGGGAGCTGGGCTCAGACCAATCCCACGCTGGTCGCCGCCGCGCGCCTCGCGGATCGAATGGACGACTTCGACCTCGTGGCCCTGGTGTCGCACGCCCTGGACCGCCTGCCGGTCGAGAAGCGGGCGATGGTAGCCCAGATGCTGCGACCGGATGGGACGGGCGACGTCTTCCTGGGTCCGTTCCTGAGCTAGGAGGAGTTGGTCCATCGAAGCGTATCGTGAGCGGGCGGCCCGTTCGCGGGGTCTCCCGCTCACGACATGGTGGAACTGGCAACCAACCGAACTGGAGGACCAGATATGGCCAAGACCACCCAAGAGACGAACGACGAGACTGAGGTTCTCGGCGCCGACGCCGCTGAGACTGCCGCGCCCGAGGCCACCGAGAAGACCGAGGATCAACTCCGGCCGACCGTGGGCGCGACCGTGAGGCGGCTGCTGACCGAGACGGACCTCGGATACCCTGAGATCGTGGACAAGGTGCTGGAAGAGCACCCAGACGCCCGCACCACCGCCCGCTCGGTGGCGTCCGTCGCCTCGACCCTTCGCAAGAAGGGCGTGGATGTTCCGATGCGCAGGCGGACCAAGAACTGATCATCACCGGTTCGATCGACCATGGGGCGCTGTTTATCCTTTGGCAGCGCCCTCGAAGAATTGACTGACCCGAGCCATGTCGTTACTCACCTAATGCGAACCGTAACATCGGTTCTAAACCGCTTCGTTCAGGAGAATTGATGACCATTTCAACTGGGCCAGATATGCGCAGGACTCGTTCTCGGAGCACTGTAAATTTGAGGAAAATGGCTAATGTTGTTGCCGCGCTTTTACTTTATTTTGCGATTTTCTTTCGGGATTCGGTCGCGCAATTTTTTCCGAACTCAGTTTTTCTGGCTGCGCTTGCTGCGGGGTTCCTTATTCTTGTCGCGCGTCCTAGGCTTTCGGTCAGTTATAACCAGCTTTGGTTCCTTTTTGGTTTGATTCTTTTTCTCGTGATCAACTCTTCGCAGTCGTCTGGTTTTGTTTTTAGCAACTATGTCTTGGCGCCCATTGTGGCGTTTTTTATCGCCAAAGAGATTTCGGGAATCTTCCTGAAATTATTGCTATTTCACATGATTTTGAGTGTTTTGATTCAAGGGTACGAACATCTCTCTGGCGAATTTTTATTTGTCACCGTGGCGGAAGAGGGAAGCTTGCTTACCGCCGAGTTCTTTTCGGGTGCTGCGGATGTTTTTCGAGCAAAGGGAATGTTTCAAGGCCCTTTGAACGCTGTTGGATTTTATATCATTATGATTCTGATATTTCCTGGACTCAGGATCCCTGTCTTGGCGCTGGTTGGAAGCATTCTGGCTTATGGCAGGTTAGGTATCTTGGTTTCATCGACGCTAGTACTTAACCAGTTGTTTGCAGCAAGTGGCTTGGTTATGCGCATCTTTCTGCTTGGAGCTGTGCCTGTTTTGGGTATTGCGCTGGTATCTGTGTATCTGCAAGACACCTTTCTGCTAGCTGCATTTGACCCAAATTCGTCTGGCAATTTGGCTAGGGTTTACTATTGGACAGAAAGCTTTAGGGCCTATCTTGGCTATCCTCTATGGAATATTCTGTTTGATCGCCTTGGCTACGCAAACGCAATTGGTATTTTTCCTGAGAGCGATTTCTTGAGGCTTTTATTGGACTGTGGATTGGTTGGATTTTTAATCTACTTTTTTATGCTTGTGCGGCTCTTCGGCCTATTGCGCCGCGAAAGGAAAATGGGGTCTGTTCTGTTCTGGGTTGTCGTTGTGTGTATGAGTGTTTTTCCGTTTATTCAATCACTTAATGCGGCAGTTGCATTTTGGTTTATGTTTTTTTGCAAGAGTTTTGAGCAGAACCAGCGGCTCAGTTAGGGCTATGAGAGACATGCGGTTTTTTTTCGTATGTTTGTGATGGAAGGTGCGTTACATGAAGTTCAATGTCAGATTTTTTTGGGGGGCGGTGGCGCTTTTTTTTATTATTGGGGGCGTTTTCTATTCTGGGCTTGGGCGTTTCGGAAAGGCTTGGGTTTCGGCTATGGTGACGGAACCGCAGCCAATGGCTTTCAACTATGAAGTCATTCCCGGGTCATCCGGGCGACGAATATACCTTTTACATGGTTTTCGCGACAATCGTGATTTTTGGAGGCGGGAACCTTACTCTACATTTACAGAAGTCATGTTGGAGGCAGGTCATGAGATTGTGCTGATAGACCTGCCGTATGCGCACGCGGACTTTTTAAATGACGGCGGCACGCAGTATTGCAATAGATTCAGGGAGTTCATGATTTCACTACAAGCGGAACTTGGGCCGCCTGATGAAACAGTTATTGTTGGGGCTAGCTGGGGTGGCTGGCATGCGATGATGATCGCTGATCTAGCAGCCCGCTATGTTGTTTTCAAACCAGTCACAGATCCAACGTCTCTAAGTGAGTTTTGGTGGAAGCAAAGCTCTGGCGATGCGTGTAGCTTTCGAGAGGGGCGTGGGCTGGCTATTTATTCTCCGATGGATCCGCGTGTTGGGGATGCAACGAGCGTTTTGCGGGCAGCTGGCACTGTGATGCAAATTTCGGAACGCGAAGATCATGGAGTCACAACTACCGATTTGATGCTGGCTTTGGAATTTCTACATGATTGAGCTGCCACTCTTAGTTTTCTTTTACCTGCCGTTAATCGTTCACCCAGCCGCAACCGTATTTCAGTTGGCGTTTGCGCGGATGGGCACTGCGTTAGGTATGACGAAGCGCGCGGCTCGGTTGGCAGCCACCGCGCTGCATCGTGAGCTCAGGTTGTTCAAGAGCCAACAAAACCGCATGACCAAGGCAGACCCTAACTTGAAAAGTGCCGTAGGCCTCATCCCATGTCGGGCCAGGACAGGTTTGCTTCGTTCGACTGACGAAAGCCCGAAGGCCTCCTAGAGGTTCGCACTACAGTCTCATTCGGAACACTGCACGGTGCTTATTCGGTGCTTGAAAAGAAAAAGGACTCAGCGGGCGAGCGCTAAGTCCTTGAATTCTTTGGCTCCGGCGGTAGGGATCGAACCTACGACCAATTGATTAACAGTCAACTGCTCTACCGCTGAGCTACGCCGGAATGCCGTTCGCATCTTTCCCGAATGGGACCCCGCTGCGAGAAGGGTGTTTGGCTCCGGCGGTAGGGATCGAACCTACGGCCAATTGATTAACAGTCAACTGCTCTACCGCTGAGCTACGCCGGAATATGTGGCGCTGTATAGCTAGGGTGCCAAAACGCTGCAAGAGGGTAAGGACAAGTTTTTTCCACCAATCTTCACAGAGGCTGAAACACAGCATCGACGGACAATACACCAACGGGTTCGATCCGCTTTTGTTGTGTTAAGTCAATAAGGTGGGCCACTACATTGCGCTTTGCCGCGAAATGCAGGCTCGCGTCGATATCGGCATAGACCTTTGCGGTGATGTGATCTGCGGTATCTGCGCCCGCGATGAGAGCGGACATGATTTGGGCTTCACGCTCTAACCGATGTGCGATCAACCAATCGAGCCGTGCCATGGGATCCTCAATCGGGTCACCATGCCCAGGCAGATAGCGACGTGCAGGAATAGACTGCAGCTTGCGACACGATGCCATGAAATCTGTAAGGTCGCCATCTGGCGGGGAGACAAGCGAAGTCGCCCAGCCCATCACATGATCACCCGAGAAAAGCACATCCTTATATAAGAGACAGATATGGTTCCCCATGTGACCCGGCGTGTGAATAGCGCGGAAGTCACCAATAGCTTCACCATCGACGACCGTTCGATCAGGGGCAAAGTCGGTATCAGCCCCCTCCCCCCCTCCGATCGCGCCAACTAGGGTCTGCATCACTTCGCTTCGCCCCGCCATCGGCCCACCGAATGCAACAACAGGTGCACCGCAACGATCTGACAGCGGACGGGCCAAAGGCGAATGATCCAAGTGAGAATGGGTCACGATAATCGCATCCACTGGGCGACCATCGATCAAAGCCAAAATCGCGTCGAGATGGCTCTCTATATATGGGCCTGGATCGATAACCGTTACGCGGTCGGTGCCTACTATATATGTATTGGTGCCTGAGAAGGTCAGCGGAGACGGATTAGGCGCGCGAAGACAGATGATATCGGATTGAATCTGGATCATATGCTGCTTTCCTCTACGCTCGTGTCACGATAGCTTTGCCACATGGCAATCGGGTCGATCAAATCTTATCTCCCTCGCGGACTATATGGCCGAGCTGCACTGATCCTGCTGCTCCCGATCATATCGCTCCAAATCCTCGTCTCTGTTGTGTTTATCCAACGTCATTACGATGGGGTGACGCGGCGGATGACGCAATCAGTCAGTGGTGAGATTACCCTGATCCTTGATAGCCCATCTGTGCAGCAGGCCGCGCTCTCTGAAGCGCTCGGGTTTACGCTTTTGTCATCTGAGGCACCGCCCGAAGCTGATGACTATGGATTCTTGGATTTCTCTGGTCGTGCGATGATTGCGACCCTTCGGACCGACTTTGACGACCTACGCGCTGTTGATCTGTCAGATGACACCGAAGTTATGGTTTGGTTTGACCGTTCGGGCGTGAATGGGATCAGTTTCCCGCGGTGGCGGGTGACGGCGTCGAACCCTCACCAACTGATCGTTATTATGATGGTGATGGGGACGTTCCTTACTTTTGTCGCCTACTCTTTCCTGCGCAACCAACTGCGTCCGATCAAACGGTTGGCTCATGCATCCTCTGAATACGGTAAAGGGCGAATTGTCCCCTATTCCCCCGGTGGCGCGAATGAAGTCCGCGCGGCGGGCACCGCTTTTCTCGACATGCGGGCACGGATTGAACGCCAGACCCAGTCGCGCACGATGATGCTGTCGGGTATCAGCCATGACCTTCGCACGCCGCTGACACGGCTGCGGCTCGGTCTGTCCATGGTCGACGACGCCGAAGCGGAACCCATGGTCCGCGATGTAGAAGATATGGAACGCCTGATCGAAGCCTTCCTCGAATACGGGCGTGCTGATGCAGGCGATGCAGCTGAGCAAGTGGATGTCGTCGATTTGGTCACGCGGGTCGTTGATGATGCCCAACGTGGCGGGCAGAATGTATCCCTCTGGCCGATCGATCCAACGCTCAACGATGTTGCTGTGCCTCTGCGGCCACTGGCCGTCCGTCGTGCCTTGGACAACCTGATCGGCAATGCCTTGCGGTATGGTGGCACCCAAGCCCAAGTGTCGGTCGCCCTCACCGACCGCACACTCCGCATCACGGTCGAGGATGACGGTCCCGGTATTCCCGCCGACAAACGCGAAGAGGCCATGCGCCCTTTCACGCGGCTTGACCCCGCTAGGAACCAAAACAAAGGCACAGGCGTTGGCCTTGGCCTTGCCATCGTTGCCGATATCGCGCGCCTGCATGGTGGAGTTTTGCGGTTATCGGACAGCCCTACCCTCGGCGGGCTCCGCGCTGACATTGTTATGGCACGCTGATATGAAACCAACCATCCGCACCCTCGACCATTTGGTCCTCACGGTCGCAAACATCGAAGAAACCTGCCGTTTTTACTGCGTGGGTTTGGGCATGACACGAACCGCGTTCACCACCCCGTCTGGCGAAGTCCGCGAAGCCCTGACCTTTGGCACGCAGAAAATAAACCTCCACAAAGCGGGTGCAGAGTTCGCTCCATATGCGGCTTCCCCTACCCCAGGCTCTGCGGACCTCTGTCTGCTCTCAGACACCCCTCTGGCGGAATGGATCGATCACCTCGCGCTCTGCGGTATCCCGATCAACGAAGGCCCAGTACCTCGCACGGGCGCAAATGGACCAATCACGTCTATCTATATGCGTGACCCCGATGGGAACTTGATCGAGATTTCGAACGCGCGTTGAGTGCGTTGCACCATGACCCCGTCACACCACGACAACATTGCCTCGTTTATGACCTCTCTCGACGTAAGAATGAGCCTCAACCAGATCAGAGAGCGGATAGACCCGATCAATCACGGGGGTCAGGTGACCTTGCTCCATCACGTGCAGAACCTCTGACAACATAGCCCGCAAACGCTCAGGCTTTTCCAACCCCGTCGCCGCAAATATCGCGCGTTTTTTGCCCACAAGATTTGATAACAAGATCGCAGGCAGCCGCCCGAGCTTTAAGACAGGACAAAGGTAACGACCTACCTCAGCCAATGCTGGTTTTGCCTCCGAAAATGACGCGACGCCCAAAGTGTCATAGATCACATCATACTCGGCGGCCTGTTTTAGCGCGTCCTCTTGTGTGTAATCGACCACGCGGTTCGCTCCGAGCCTCTCAACATTACTCGCGTTTCGACCGCTACAAGTGGCCGTCACCTGAGCCCCCATATGCGCAGCGATCTGCACAGCCGCGCTACCGAGGCTCCCTGCCCCGCCCAAGATCAACACGCGATCCCCGCGTTTGACCTGTCCGAGATTGCGCAAGATGTCTGACGTCAGCCCTTGTGGGACAGATCATCGGTACAAACGCAACGACTACGGCTATTGCACTGGCATTTTTGCGCGTGCCCCTTGCGTTCGCCCTTATGGCCGTCTCCGTCCTTGGCATCGGTTTCGCTATCAATTGGAATATCGCGTTTCAATTGGTGCCACTTACCATTTCAGATGCAGTCCTGTCCTACGATCTCGCAGTGGTTCCGATGTTCATTCTGATGGGCAACGTTATTTCCAAAACGGGCATTGCGAATGATCTGTTTCGCGCTGCATTTGCCTTTGTCGGTCATGTGAGAGGCGGGCTGGCTCTTTCAACAATCATGGCAGTATTCCTTGTCCTAGGATGCGTCATGGACTCGATGGCAATCATCCTGATTTTCGTCCCGCTCTTCGCGCCGATCGTCGTATCCCAAGGCTTTGATCTGGTGTGGTTTGGTATCATCGTAATCGTTGTCACTGAGATCGCTCTGATCACACCTCCAGTTGGAATGAACGTGTTCGTTCTCAAAGCGGTGCTGCCAGACACGCCAGTATTGACGATCTTTAAAGGTCTTGTGCCATTCATCGCAGTCGACATTGTCCGGCTTGCGCTCTTGGTCGCCTTCCCCGCAATTACCTTATGGCTCGGTGCAACGATGGGATAATCCTACAGCATCCTCTGGAGCCCACTTTGGACCTTGCGTAGTGACGGCAGATAAAGGTCCACCATGGTTTCTGGAGGGTCTTGAGAGATGGCCATGCCGATGTTGAGTGCAGCAACGACCTGGCCTCGGCTATTCGACAACGGGACTGCGAGCGATCGTAGTCCCGTTTCGACTTCTTGGTCGATCACGGCATAGCCCGTTTCACGCGCAGAATGGATCGCATCCATGATCTCATTGGGTTCGGTCAGGCTGAAGGGCGTGCGCGGGGATAGGTCGGAAGCACGCAAAATGTCGAGGCACTCGGCTTCTGGAAGCCCAGCCAGCAAAACCCTACCCAAGGACGTGCAATGTGCAGGAAGGCGCGATCCCGGTAAGAGGTTGATCGACATCACACGTCGTTGTGCCGCGCGTGCGATGTAGACAATCTCGGTTCCGTCGAGGATCGCAACCGAACAGCTTTTCCCGATGTTGTCAGACAGTTGATCGAGCCATGGCTGAACAATTTGCACCATGGGTAATGACGCCAAAGCTGCCATACCCAAACGCAAAACCCGCGGTGTCAGGGTAAAAAACTTCCCGTCGTAGTGCGCATAGCCTTCGTGCTCTAACGTTAGAAGGCAGCGTCTTGCGGTTGCGCGATCAAACCCCGTTTGCTCTGCAACGTCCGTTATCGTCAGGCGGGCGCGATCCGCCCCAAAACATTCGAGGACCGTAAGGCCCTTAATGAATGATCCAACAATGTCAGTGTTCTTTGCTTTCATAATGCAACCTTTGTTCAAAAGGCGAACATTTGTAAATCCCGCATCTGCCCAGCAAAAAGGCCGCTCGAGGCGGCCCTTTGTCTATCATACGCGCTCCAGCGCGATGGCGATGCCTTGCCCCACACCGATACACATCATTGAGAGAGACCGTTTACCGCCCGTTTTCTGCAACTCAAGCGCTGCAGTCCCCGTGATCCGCGCGCCGGACATCCCAAGTGGGTGACCAAGTGCAATCGCCCCGCCGTTCGGGTTGACCCGCGCATCGTCATCCGCGATCCCCAGATCACGGAGCGTCGCAAGACCTTGAGACGCGAATGCCTCGTTCAGTTCGATCACGTCAAAGTCGGATTGCGCGAGTTTGAGACGCGCCATCAGCTTTTTCGCGGCAGGCGCAGGACCAAAGCCCATAATGCGAGGAGCAACGCCAGCAGTCGCACCGCCCACTATACGGGCAATCGGCGTCAGACCGTATTTCGCAGCCGCCTCAGCTGACGCGATAATCATCGCCGCCGCCCCGTCATTTACGCCAGAGGCGTTGCCTGCCGTTACGGTGCCGTCGGCCTTTACGAACGTCTTCAACCCGCTCAGTGCCTCAAGCGTGGTTGCGCGAGGATGTTCGTCAGTATCGATCACTTTGGGATCACCCTTGCGCTGCGGAATGACCACAGGCGTGATCTCTTCGGCGAGGCGACCATTGGCCTGCGCCGTGGCAGCTTTGTCTTGGGACCGAAGCGCAAAGGCATCCTGATCCGCGCGATTGATCCCAAAATCTTCTGCCACGTTTTCGGCGGTCTCTGGCATGGAATCTACGCCATATTGCTGCTTCATCAGTGGGTTCACGAAACGCCAGCCGATCGTCGTGTCATAGACAGCATTGTCGCGGCTGAACGCAGTGGTAGCCTTGGGCATGACAAAGGGCGCACGCGACATGGATTCAACGCCACCCGCAATAATGATCTCAGCCTCACCCGACATAATGGCGCGGGCAGCTGTGATGACAGCATCCATGCCCGATCCGCACAAACGGTTCATCGTGGTCCCTGGGACTTCGACAGGTAGGCCAGCCAAAAGAGCCGACATTCGGGCGACGTTTCTGTTGTCTTCGCCCGCCTGATTGGCGCAGCCAAAGATCACTTCATCGATAGCCGCCCAATCAACCTTCTCGTTTCGCGCCATGAGTGCCTTCAACGGAACAGCGCCAAGGTCGTCCGCACGCACCGATGACAGCGAACCACCAAACCGTCCGATTGGTGTGCGGATGTAATCGCAGATAAATGCTTCGGTCATATCTCTATTCCTCAGATCTCAGGGACGATCAGATCGGCCACGGGGCCGTCAGTGTGCAATGTGGCGCCAGTGACCGCTTGCAGTTCGTCAAACGACAGCCCTGCGACCTTTTCGCGAAGCACGAAGTGACCGTTCTCAATGTCGATAACCGCAAGCGATGTGTAGATACGTGTCACGCAGCCAACACCCGTTAGAGGGAGCGTGCAGGCCTCAAGCAGCTTTGGCGCGCCTTTCTTGGTGACGTGATCCGTCAGGACGGCGACGCGCTTCGCACCGTGAACCAAGTCCATCGCGCCGCCCACAGCAGGAACTCCGCCAGCGCCGGTCGACCAGTTGGCCAGATCACCGTTCTGTGCGACCTCATAGGCGCCAAGGATAGCAACATCCAAATGCCCGCCACGCACCATCGCAAAGCTATCCGCATGATGGAAGAACGCGGTTCCCGGCTTGATCGTGATCGCCTTTTTGCCTGCATTGATGCAGTCCCAATCTTCCTCGCCCGCGATCGGCGCTTCACCAAAGTCGAGAACACCATTTTCAGTATGGAAGATGGCCTGACGACCCTCTGGCTGGAACTTTGCCACCATCTCTGGAAACCCGATCCCGAGGTTCACATAGGCGCCGTCTTCGATGTCTTGGGCTGCTCTCCACGCGATTTGCGAGTTCGAGAGCTTTACAGTCTGAATATCGGTCATGGGTAAACAGCCTCCGCCCGATTGAGGATTTCTTCTTGCGCGGGGTTCGGAACATGAACCACGTGGTTCACGAAAATTCCGGGAGTGACGACTTGTTCGGGATCAATTTCCCCAAGCGGGACAATCCGCGAGGCCTGAGCGATCGTCACCTTCGCCGCGGTTGCCATCAGCGGATTAAAGTTCCGCGCTGCCATGCGGTAGGTGAGGTTGCCATGAGCATCCGCAGCCTCTGCTTTGATCAGAGCAAAATCGGCCTTGAGCCAGCGTTCTTGCACATAAGACCGCCCTTCAAATTCTCCGATCGGCTTACCCTTGGCGAGGTCGGTCCCAAAGCTGGTGGGTGTGTAGAACGCAGGAATGCCAGCACCACCCGCTCGAATACGTTCAGCAAGCGTGCCCTGTGGCACCAACTCCAGCTCAATCTCACCAGCGAGATATTGCTCTGTAAACACGCGCGGATCGGCAGAACGCGGGAACGAACAGATCAATTTGCGAACGCGTTTCTGTTCGATCAAGGCCGCAAGGCCAACATGACCATTGCCTGCATTGTTGTTCACGACCGTCAGGTCTTTTGCGCCGTGATCAATGAGTGCGTGGATCAGTTCAATCGGCGCACCTGAGCCGCCGAAGCCACCGATCATCACTGTCGCACCATCGTGGATGCGCGACACAGCAGCAGAAAGGGAATCTAAAGTTTTATCCATGAGGCAGTCCTCCTGCCTCTTCGGTTAATCATCAGATGTAACACAATCCAGAGAATTGTTCATAATTTGAATTTTGTTCAAATTATTATTTCGCAAATTCGGAATGTGAACAAAAAATGCTATTAGATTGATCGAAGGTAGAAATTGGGCGGGAAACCAGTCATTCGCTGCACCAATAGTGGCTCGCAAAAAAACTTGAGCGGCCGTTAAGCAATACCGTTCAACGTGCGCGCTACTTTAGATCATCGAAGCGTGGAAGGCGGCATTTGTTTGAGCGGTTGTGCGCCATACATGGTTGCGCTTCCAGTTCCGCATTCCGAACCTGACTCCGCGCTGAGACTGGTGGGTCTTACAGTGCACAAAAGGAAAAGCCGCCCACATTGAAAGCAGACGGCGTTCATTTTCTTTAAGCCTTTGGATTGCGCGCTACAGCAACCATCTCTACCCGCATTCCGGGTCGAGCAAGGGCTACGCCACAGGTCGCGCGCGCTGGTGGATTTTCCTTATCAACCCATTCATCCCAGACGGCGTTCATTCCCTGGAAGTCAGCCATATCAGTCAGCCAGACCTGAACAGAGGCAATATCTGCTTTAGATCCGCCAAGCTCTGCCATGACGGCATCCATCTCGGCCAAAACTTCACGGGTCTGCACTGTGATATCGCCGGTCAGCGTGGTCGGAATCTGGCCAGCCAAGAAGACAACATCACCAATGGTGACAGCTTCGCTCATTCGAGGGCCGGGATTAAGACGCGAGAGTGTCATTGATCTTCCTTTAATCGTTATCAGAGGTTCCTGCACCAGCACCGCTGTTACGAGACTGTTCAGTGGCTGGAACGGTTGTGCGCATTGCCAAAGCATCGAGCGCGGCTATCGTATGTGGGGATGCCAGAGCAAACGAAGTCATCGTGCTGTCGGGGTCAAATAGGTCGCCGGACAGGCTCAGGCTGATCGTCGCAACGGATGCAGATAAGAAAGCAGATAATGTCTCAGCATCGGTTTTGATACCATTGCCCACCACCAGTTTCCTCCCATCCCATTCGATAGCAATAGAACCGCCCATCGTTGCTGCACATTGAGCCATAAACGGGAGGAGCAGAACCGGCTGCCGAACTGGACCAACCTGAAGATGATCATCGTTTGCAGCGAAAATAGAGGTCGCGAAATCTGACAGTGCGGCACCAGTCATCAGCGGGCAAAGAGGTTTTCCGTCTGAGCTGACCCAAAAATCGTTGGACGTGTCTGGCGCATTGACTGTTGGGGCAACGATCGCGGCCAATAGGACTGCTGTCCCGTCGATACCATTCGCACACAGCCAGCCAACGGCATTCGCAGCTTCCTCGGCTATACCCCAACTATATCCAGCGCCGCGTGTTGCTTTGTAGCAAAGCGTCTCTGTCTCTGTGCGGCTCAACCGGACACCGACCGGAGCATGGGCCGTTGCCGACATGAATTCAGCAGCTTCAGACATGTTCATGCTGCTCCCCCCGCATTTACTTCGAATGGATATGGCGCGCCACTGAACAGGCTGATGCGAACCCATTTATCAGATCGCGGGTCAAAGTGAGTGGCACCGAAAAACGCCAGTTTACACCGCATCAGGTCAATCGGGAGCATGTCGCGGGCAATAAGATTGTCGCGCACTTCAGCATAAGGATGCTTGGGGGCCTGTTGAGCGCGGCGCACCATCAGACGATGCTCAGGATGCGCCAACAAAAACTCAGCGACAGGCGCGGAAGGCGACCATGCCTCTAAGGCGCTATAGAGAGATTTAGCTAAACGTGCGACGCAAAGTGGCTGTTCAAGGTCAGCCCCCTCTTCCGCAAATCGTTCGCCCAGTCGAGGCTCAAGTTTTTCTTCCGAGACGTACCAGAACTGCGCGGCTTGGTCTTCTTGATCGAAATCGATTTCCAGCGCCCATGCATAGTGCTTTTTCAATATCTCCAACTGCGACTGGACGGATACTGCACCATCGATCCGAAACTGTGCGCGTTCATCAGCGCTCATACAATCGGCAAGGCCATCGATAAGATCGCCATGTGGCTCCAGCATGATCGAGACCAGCGCCTCTTGTCCTTCCTCGCTCAGGGTGTGTTCAGCCCACAGCCAAAGGTCGTTCCAAGGCAGGTCACCGTTAGGCCATATCTCAAGGTGCGTTTTGATAAGAGCCAAGTCACGTCGAAGATCTTCTAATTTCGTGATTTGGATCGGATGCGAGGACTTCCAAGTTCGGGCATTTTCAATCGCGGCATCGAGCGCCCTATGAATATCTGACTTGGTCTTCTCAGTCACAGATGCCAAGGATCTGACCCGCGCAAGCGCCTCTTCGCGCGCAAACATCCAATTGTTGATAAGGATCGGGTGGCGCACCAAAAACGGTGCCATACCGAGCCCTGTCGAATTGCCAACGCCTAAACGACGGCAAAGGTCCATATCGAGAGCTACCGCACGTTCACCGCCTTTAGATCGTGCGAGGTGATTGACGATATCAACCGTAAACCAGCGTATGAGCCATACCGATAGCATCTCTGCTTGAAAGGGCGCTGAAAGCTCAGGTCGCCCCGCAATTGAGGCCCTGTCCGCTGCACCGAACTTACCGGAACCATATACCGCAGTTGTCCGCATCAAGTATCCGACAGCATCGATCTCTTCTGCGTCAGGCTGAACCCCTTGCGCTAGCGCATCGACGACATATTCAAAAAGACGAACAGATCGGTTTGCGCGGCTCAATGAAAGTTCGCGGTCGGTGATCCGACCTGCCTCTTGATAGGGCACATTTGATTGCAAACGATCCAGATCTTCCGAAGTTGGCACACCGTCAAAGAGCGCAAAGGTCGCGTCCCATGCAGTCGCAATGACACGATCAGACCGCATTTCAGGAGGCAAATCATGGGAAAACGCGACGAGTGAATAGGTGCGAACAGGACCACGGGCACAGTAAACAGCGCGACCAACACCCTTGGCGTCCACGTCCCAAACGTGCCGATCGAACACCCAACCTTCGGCTTCGACGCGGCGCATGAGGACGCGCAGGAACGACAGTCGCATCGGGTGCGCGCTTCCCATACGTGACAAACGCATGACCTGATCTGGGCTCCGGTAGAACTCTGCCGGCGTCCTCGGAGAATGTTCAGTCGCGTGTACCATCATTTGATCCTATTCGAAAAAAGGGATCGGGGGCGGTAGAGATAGTATAGGGCTACCGCCCCCGATGGGGGAGTTATTTGCGGCCGAGGGCCAATGTGATACGTAGCGCGTCCCACAGTGATGGCAGCAATACCAACGATACAGGAACCGCTGTCACAACGATGAAGCTCTGGAGTTTACCAACGCCGCCACCGCCTGTTCCGATCAAGATCAGGGCCATCACAGCCATGGCGATCCCCCAAAACGCGCGGAGTGCAGCCGACGGGTTCTCGTCCGACATCGAAGCAGCGATCACAAAGCTCATGGAGTCCGACGTCGTAGCCACGAAAATCATCGTGAGAACGAGGAACAACAGCGACAGGATAAAGCCCATAGGCATCGCCTGAGTGATCGCGAGCAGACCGGCAGGCAGGTTAAAGCCTTCGAACGGACCAGAGATTACTCCGGGGTTTGCCTGTTCCAGCGCAATACCGCTGCCACCAATAATCGTGAACCAGAAGTTCGTGATGATCGGCGCGATGATTGCGAGAAGAATGATGATCGAACGGATCGAACGGCCACGGCTAATCTTTGCAATAAAGATCGCCATCAATGGTCCGTAGCCTAGGAACCAGCCCCAGAAGAACACGGTCCACCAGCCCAACCAACCCGGTTCACCAAAGAGACCAGCGTCACCGCGGAACATAGCCATGTCGAAGAAGTTCGTGAGATAGGTGCCCATGCCACCAGCAAAACCCGTAAGGATCGAAGATGTCGGGCCAAAGACCAGCATGAACGCCATCAGTGCGAACGCCAGAATAACGTTAAACTTTGACAGAAGCTGGATGCCTTTGTTCAGTCCCGAGATTGCGGAAACTGTATAGATACCGGCCAACCCGAGTATCATGATGGCTTGTGTTGCCAATGTGTCAGGGATGCCGAACAGAGCATTCAGGCCGTAAGACATCTGCAGGCCGAGGAAGCCGATCGGACCAACGGTACCAGCGACAACAGCGATAATGCATGACGCATCCGCGATGAGACCGATGGGACCATTGATCGCTTTGTCCTTGAACACTGGATACAGCAGCGTGCGCGGTGCAAGCGGCAGACCTTTGTCATAGTGATAGTGCATCATCATAACAGTCGTGAGAGCACCAAGGATCGCCCATGCAAGGAAACCCCAATGCAAGTAGGCCTGCGCCAAAGCAGCATTGGTCCATGCGGTTTCGTCGGCACTCAGGTCGCCAAAGAGTGGCGGCGTCCAAAGATAGTGCGCAATGGGTTCACCCGCTGCCCAGAACACACCGCCACCCGCAAGCAGCGTACACATGATCATCGAACCCCATTGGAAGCTCGTGAATTCTGGCTTATCCAGATTGCCAAGGACAGCGCGCCCACCTGGGAGGACACAAAGGACCAAGCCGATCAGGAACGTCGCTAGCAGCAACACCTGCCAATACAGACCAAAGTACTTCGCAGACCAGTTAAAGCCGGCATCGACCATGGCCGACAGGCCATCGAGGTCAAAAAGTGCCCAAGCACAGAAAAGAAGGATAAATCCGCCTGTAATGGCAAAAAGGGGTTTATCCACCTTGCCTAGGCCAGTGCCTTTGGCACCAGTTTGTGTCGTATCGCTCATCTAAAGGTTCCTCCCCTGAACGACAGTTTCTATTTTTGATGTGAGCCTATTCCGCGGCCCGTGCGACGCTTTCCGATCCACCCGCGGCGGGTCCGAAACTCTTTGCAAAAAACCGGTCCCAGTTGCCCCCCATGACACCGTCAACGCCCGCTTGATCCATGCCAGCGGCACGCAAACCGGATTCAATCATCCCAAAATCACGATTGTCGTTGAACCATTCCGGCATAGGCGGGAAACCTGGATTGGCTGCACTGCCTTCGCCGTAGTCGATTGACTTTGTCCAACGCCCAACGCGCATCCATTCAACGATACTATCGGGCTGGTCCTGACAAAGGTCCGTTCCGATCCCGATATTCCCGTGCCCAATCACATCAGCGGTCCGAACAATCATGTCGCAGAAGCTCTGCAGCGTGCATTTCGATCCGTCGCGCAAATGATGTGGATAGACAGAAAAACCGAGCATCCCTCCCGTTTCACCCAGAGCCTTCAGGACAATGTCTGATTTATTGCGCAGCGCAGGATGCCAATCGTGCGGGTTAGCGTGAGTGATCGCGATCGGTCGGGACGAATATTCAATGGCATGAAGCGTGGAACGCTCACCGGAGTGGCTCATATCTACGACCATGCCGACGCGGTTCATCTCAGCGACCACTTCGCGACCCATGCGAGTGAGACCCATGTCTTCGGCCTCGTAGCACCCTGTCGCGAGTAGCGACTGGTTGTTATAGGTCAACTGCATAAACCGCATTCCGAGCGTGTGCAGGATTTCGATCAAACCAATGTCGTCTTCCATGCAGGACGGGTTCTGCGAACCAAAGAAGATCGCTGTACGACCTTCTTTTTGGGCCTTCTCGATGTCTGCGGCTGTGCGGCCCTGAAAGATAAGGTCTGGATAAAGTTCGAACCACCGGTTCCACTTTTCAATTTGCAGAACGGTCTCACGAAAGGTTTCGTGATAAGTGATGGTTACATGGACAGCGTCTACATTGCCTTCGCGCAACTGCCGAAAGATCTTCTCGGACCAGTTGGCATACTGAAGGCCATCGATCAGAGGCGCGCGTTTCATGCAGGCTCCCCCGATGCGACGTAGGCGGTCTTAACGGTGGTATAAAACTCTGCAGCATAGCGGCCCTGCTCGCGCGAGCCAAAGCTTGATGCGCCACGACCGCCAAACGGGACGTGATAGTCGGTTCCAGCCGTAGGCAGGTTCACCATGACGCATCCTGCACGCATGTTGGCCCGGAAGTGATTGGCGCGAGCGAGGCTCGTGGTCATAATCCCCGCTGTCAGACCAAATTCGCTGTCATTGGCAATATCGAGAGCCTCGGAATATCCGCCAGCTTTGATAACACAGGTGATTGGCGCGAACATTTCTTCACGGTTAATCCGCATATCGTTGCGCGTTCCTGCAAATACAGCAGGCGCCATAAAGAAGCCTTCGGTGTCGCGCTCCAATCTTTGTCCACCACACAGAAGCTCTGCACCCTCGGTCTGACCCAGCGCGATATAATCGAGGTTCTGCTTAAGCTGACCTTCGCTAACGACCGGACCGATCTGGGTCCCTTCTGCCAATGCATGACCCACTTTGTAAGCCTGTGCGGCAGCGACGAGTTTCTCAACGAAAGCATCATGAATTTTTTCGTGTACGATCAGTCGGCTTGCAGCAGTGCACTTTTGGCCAGTTCCGCCGAATGCAGCACCAGCGGCAAGCGCAACTGCCAAATCAAGATCGCAGTCATCCATGATGATCATTGGGTTTTTCGACCCCATTTCCATCTGGACCTTAGTCATATTCACGACAGCCGCCGCAGCGATACCACGACCAACAGGAACAGACCCAGTAAAGCTGATCGCATCAACTTTTGGGCTTTCCACAAGCGCCTGACCGACTTCGCGTCCAGACCCCATAACAAGGTTGAACAGGCCTGCGGGGATGTCTTGCTTTGCGATGATTTCTGTCAGCAGGATCGCGCTCGCCGGGGTCACGTTCGCGGGTTTCCATACCACAGCATTGCCAAAAGCAAGTGCTGGCGCAATTTTCCAAGCTGGTGTCGCGACAGGGAAGTTCCAAGGGCTAACGATAGCGACAACCCCAACCGGTTCGCGGCGCACGTCAATTTCGATACCAAGGCGAACGCTTTCCGCCAGATCGCCCTGATTGCGAAGAACTTCCGCTGCGTAATAGGTAAAGAACTGACCCGCGCGATAAACCTCTCCTTTGCCCTCGGCGAGCGGCTTACCTTCTTCGCGGGCAACCATCTCGCCGATCTCTGCAGAGCGCGCCATCAGTTCTGTGCCGATTGCCATCAGTACATCATGGCGTTTTTGAATACCGGCAGCCCACCAAATAGGTTGCGCAGCACGGGCTGCGTCCAACGCAGATTGCAGCTGCTCCCCACTTGCTTGCGCATAGTGACCGATAAGGTCGGAAAGATCAGAGGGGTTGCGGTTTTCAATCTCGGTTTTGCCAGATTGCCACTGACCATTGATGTAAAGCTGCGTATTCATCCAGAAAGAACCCCTCTATTTCCACTTGCGTTGGTATTGGCAGCACGATTAACTTCAATCAATCTTGAAGTTTTGAACATTTTTTCAGGAAAACTGAATGGCACTGAAATTAGAGATGCTGCGCGTTTTTCAAACTGTCGCCGAACAAGGGTCACTTTCTTTGGCCGCAGCAAAGCTGGGGCGAACGCCCTCTGCGATTTCAATGATGCTGTCGCAGCTCGAAGACGACATTGGCGACCGTCTCTTTGAAACCGATCGAAAAAACAAACTCACCCCACTTGGCGCACTGGTCCTAGCGGAAAGCCGAAGAGCGAACGAGGCGTTCGTGCGCAGCACCGAAGCTATTCGTCGTCATGCAATGTCAACCGCAGGGTTGATCCGGATCGCAGCGGTGCCATCAGCCACTGTAACGCTCTTACCGAACGTAGTGACTTCGTTTAGAAAACACAGACCGGATGTGAGACTGGAAATCAGTGACGTCGATACCGCTTCGGTCGTGAGGCGAGTTCAATTAGATGAAGCTGACATTGGGATCATCTCGTCAGAAACAGACACAGGTCACGACGGCGAAATAATCCTCACGGACGAATTAGGAATCGTTTGCCACAAAGAGTCGGCCATCTCAGCAGCATGGGCAAAAGGCCGGCAGACCTGGGACATTCTATCGCTTGAACCCTTCATTTCAAACCCACTTTGCTCGATCGTAAAAGCACCAGAAGTTCAGGCAATACTTCTCGAGTGCAACCTAGAAGCCAAGAACACGACGGCTCTCTTGGCGTTTGTAAGGAATAGGATTGGTGCGACGATCCTCCCCAAAAGTGCGATGATCACAGAGCCAGATTTAATGTTCCTTTGCCCCGCCAATGATCAAGCGAAGCGGCACCTGATCAAAATACACGCCCCCGATCGACAAATGAGCCCCGTCGCTCGGCAGTTTTGGGATCAATTGTAATCTCTCTCACCTTCCGTCAAGCGGCACACGAACATCCAATTTTACATTTACCCAACAGTGCAGATGCAAAACGAATGCCTTCTTATCGCCAAATCAGCAGGCAGCCTGAGCGAATGAAGCTGTAGAATAAAGGGCGGATTTTGTTGAAAAAGTCGGCCTGAGAACGCGTTTTGAGCTGCGCTTAGACTTGTGTCTCGACGCTTGGTTCGGACAATCGTCCGTCGCGCCGCCTCGCGGCGACTATCTGGCCACTTAGA
>NZ_JBWKMA010000007.1:0-14339 GCF_056431045.1 Aestuarium zhoushanense | reverse complement strand
TGGCCTGACGACCAATGCGCCTTGGACCGGGCTTGCTATATGAGGGCCGCACGCTCCAAGGCGCTCGCGCCAAACTGGCCGACTTTTGCTCCGCCCCAATGGCCGAATTTTACTCCGCCGTTGACAGCTTATCGTGCTGAGACACAAAATAATTAAGGGATATTAAAATAATGACCTATGCTCGGATAAACACAATCACATTTACTTCAGAAGCGGCTGCAGACGAACTTCAAGCTAATTACGCATCGACAGCGCCTGCAGGGTTTCCTGAAGCTCTATTATTAGTTTCAGTAAGAACTGGCCCACTAACTGCTTCGTTAACCTCAATTTATGAAGACAAAGCTGCATTTGATCGATCAGCTGAAGAACGCACGAAGCGCATGGCAGCCAATGGACATTTGATGGATGGCGTTGTTGTTGAAGAAGGTGAAGTAACATTATTTCGCGTAAAATAAGTCCCTCAGAATATACTGTTTGCTCTTTTGGAGGTTAATCTATGAAACTAGAAGAGACGGATTTCATCGAAGCGGGAAGTGGCGAAAAGGTAATCCTTGTTCACTCAAGTGTTGCTGGAGCCAAACAATGGCGGAGCCTGATGGAGACGCTTTCCAACGACTTCCATGTCATAGCAATTAACCTATTTGGCTACGGAGATACCCGTGTTTGGGAAGATGATGGCAAGCAGCGTTTGAAAGATCAGGCGAGGCTAATCGAACCCTTTTTGCCGACAGGTGACGACAAGATTTCGATTGTTGGACACTCGTTCGGTGGCAGCGTTGCGATGAAGGCGGCTGCAATGTTTAAAACGAAGGTTCGCCGCTTGGCCCTTATCGAGCCTAACACATTTTATCTTCTGAAAAAGTATGGGCGGTCCGAAGCCTACCAAGAAGCGGTCACTTTAAGGGATGCGATCAAGTCAAACGGGAAAGCTGGGAGATGGGAAGTCGCTGCTGAAGTGTTTGCAAATTATTGGACAGGTGCTGGAAGCTGGGATGCCATGCATCATGACCGGAAATCCAAATTTGCGCAGGCGTTGATGCCAAATTTCCATGAATGGGATGCGGTAATGAATGAACCATCATTGGGCGGGTATTTCGCAAAACCAGCGATGTTGTCGGCCAAGACATCCCCAACCCACGACGGGAACGCGTGTTGTGGCTCTCCAATGGTCAACGCCAGAGGTTCTCCGCCCGGTTCATGGACGTCGAGTAGAGCCCGCAAACGCGGGAATGCGTAGTCCGCAAGGTTCGAGAACCGCTCCGGATAGATCATTTCTGCCTCAAAGTTGCGAGATCATTTTCGTCCCGCTTTGTACCTTGATAACCCCCGACCGCCTGCGCTGTCCAGAAAAACGGAACAAATCCAGAGCGCCCCGCGTCAGAAATGTGGCATTTAGGCCAAGGCGCGCTCTGCCGCTGCACCAATCCGCAGCAATCGCGCTTCGCTCATTGGGGCCGCGTTCAGCATGATCCCACAGGACGGAACGCCCGTAGGAAGCGTCAGAGAGCATTCGCCCATCAGATTGCCGACACGCGTATTGCGGAGCGTCATCAGGTTCTCTTGGACGAAAAATTCCCCGTCCTCCTCCAACCGTTTCGCATTCGGCGGCAAGATCGGAGAGGTCGGCATGATCACCGCATCAAAACCAGCCATCGCTGCGTGATATTCGGCTCGAATTTCGTTCAGTTCGGCCCAGCCAGCCACAAAATCGACGGCATCAAATTCGGCACCAGCCCGAATACGCGCCAGGATTTGGTGATACATTTTTGACGGATCAGCTTCGATGATGTCGCGCCAGTAGGCATAGGCATCAACGGTATAAAGAATACCCGCCAGTTCGAAAGCTCGCCGAAGCGGTTCGAACCTCACATGTTCGACCTCTGCGCCAGCCTCCTCCAACCGAACGACAGCCGCCATAAACGCCGCCTTCGGGTCTTCGCGCACATTTTCCATCGCAATCGTATCGAGGATGGCAAGCCGAACGCCGCTCAGGTCGCTTCCTTTAATGTCAGCAGCGCATCCACCCAATGCACCCAGCATCAGCGCCGCGTCTTCGACCGACCGACACAGCGGCCCAACGGTATCAAAGGTCTTACACAGTGGCACAACGCCCTTCAGCGACAAATGCCCATGCGTTGTCTTTAGCCCAACCAGATCGTTCCAAACGCTCGGCACGCGCACTGATCCGCCGGTATCCGACCCAACCGCCGCAGCAGCCAGACCAAAGGCCACGGATGCCGCAGCGCCCGACGATGATCCCCCCGGAACAACATCAGGGTCATTCACACAAGGCGGCGTTGCAGTGATCGGATTTAACCCCAACCCACTAAAGGCGATCTCGGTCATATGGGTCTTACCCAAACACACCAAACCCATCGCCATTGCGTTCCGCAGAACCTCCGCATCCCGCGAAGGGATCCGATCCTTTAGATAAAGCGTCCCCGCCTCTGTTGCCGTTCCGGCCGTGTCGAACAGATCCTTCCAGCTGATCGGCACCCCATCCAACGCAGACCGCCGCAAACCGGCTTTCGCACGAGCAGACGAAGCATGAGCCTCTGCCAAGGCGCGTTTGGGTGTCACACGTGCATAGATGCGGTCGCGATGTTCATGTTCATCGATGGCAGTCAGAAATACCTTTGTCAGGTCAACGGGGTCAATTTCCCCCGATCCAATCCGGCGTCCTAGATCTGCCGCTGTCATCCACCGCCAGTCCTGCATGGTAATCTCCCTTGTGCCCGACATTCCCCAAGTGGCCTGCCGCTTGACTTCAAGATCGCCTGATTTTGCTCGCTGGGCAAGCGTTCTTCGCCCCGAGCGGTGTCTGTCGTCGCGCAAACGGCCGAAGTCGGGTGGATCAAGCCTCGAACCCGCAGCATTCTGGCCCGGCAGAGCCGCTTTCCCGCGCGGCAGACGGACCTGTCCTGCCGCTTTCGTTCAGCTTGGGCATGGATCGTGGTCATGCGCATGACGGAGGCGTTCGAAGACGGCGGATGGCGGCAAGGACGGCCCGCACCATCGGGCCGGTGACGGCGACCTCGGCCAACTGGAAGGTAATGGCGCGGGCGTGGCGGACGACGCGGGCGCCGATCTTGATCAGCTTGAGTTGCAGGCTGGTCAACGACCAGTCCGCCATGGCCTCGGGCAGTTCGATGCAGCGCAGGAAGGTTGCCAGGTTGTAGGCCAGCGCGTGCAGTTGCAGCCGCACCTCGTTGTGCCGGAACTTCCGGCATGACAGCCGCGTCCAGCGAAAGGCATATTTGCCTTCCTTGATGTGCTGCTCTGCGGTGCCGCGCTGGTTGTAGAACCTCACCACCCAGTCTGGCTCCATCGGCAGGTTGGTGACGATGAAGCCGACTTTGGGGAACAGCTCGCCCGGATGCCATTCGATCTTGGCGATGACGCGGCGCGGCTTGTCCCAGGACGCCGCCTGATACTCGAAGTCCTCGAAGAACCGTTTGACCTTGGTCAGCGAAGGCCGTCCCACGGGCCGTGTCAGCCGATGCGCGATCTTCTCGCGCAAGACGGCGTTGGCGGGCAGACGGATGGCGTAGAAGAACCTGGCTTCTTCCAGCCGCATATAGATCGCGGGGATCGCGTAGGCAGCGTCGGCCCGGAAGAAGCGTCCACCAAGGTCGCGGCCAGCATATCGGGCAATGACGGGATCAAGGACATCCCGCCAGCCATCGGCGCTGTGGACATTGCCGTTACGCAGGGCGCAGCGCTCCAGCATGCCAAACTGGTTGAACAAGAAGATGGGGTGATAGCAGGTGCAGTCGAAATGCCCGTTCCAGGCAGCACCTTCCTGATCGCCGTGGGTGGGGCTGACCGAGCTGTCCATGTCCAGCACGATGTATTTCAACCCGTTGCGGTCATGAAACCGGTCGATCCATTGGCCGTTCAGATCGGCCAGCGCCGCCCGGTTCGCGGCCAGAGCCAGCGTCTCGGTCTCGAACCGTCCCATCTGCGATGCCGAAGCAGCTTGCGCCTCGACGGCCCTGCCGCCAACGACCTGACGCATCACGGGATCGAGGGCCAAGCGGTCGGCATCGTTCACATCCTCGTATCCGGCCAGTCGTCCGAACACCGATTGCCGGAACAATCCGTCAAGCCGATGGAGCGTGTTCTTCCCGGTGCGGCTGTCTCGCAGCGCCTCCGACGCCAGATTGGACAGGCCGAGCACGTCATCAAGCTCGCGCATCACCAGCAGGCCACCGTCTGAACTGATCTGCGCACCACGGAACTCCAGACGCACACGGCGGTCGAAATCAACCCGATCTCCCCGCGCCAAGCCCGCACCCTCCAGGTGATCCATGAAACGCGCCCCTCGCAGCCGTCAACGCCATGATTTATATGCGAAATATCACGATTACGACAGCGAAATCAGCGACTTACTTGGAGAATGTGGGATGAAGAAACGTCATTTGCGGAATGGGAAAGAGATTTACCCAAAGATACGACTGTCGTGTCAGCACAAGATACAGTCCGATCCATTAGTGAGATTGTTGAATTGATGAAAGAGAGCGTTTCTGAATGGCGCTTCGAACAGATAGAGCGCGGTGGGCACATGGCGACAATGACCAAGCCGGATCTGATCAATCCGATTGTCGTCAGTGCCTTAGATTAGCATCCGCTCTGGGCTGATTGTGTTGAAAAACTCGATGTTTTTGGCCCATTGATGCTGGTTACCACGTTGATTTAATTTAGCTGTTCGTAGCCAGCCTGCTTTTCACCCTGCGGCTGGTCCCATCGGCTTGAGCTTAGCGAGTTTCCGGAGGTTTTGGGCGGTTGCTGCGAGGGTAAATTCATCTTGGACGCCGTATGGGCCGCGAAGTCGGAGCCTGGCCAAGCCAAGGATGCGTTTGAGGTGGGCGAAGAGCATCTCGACTTTCTTTCGTCGGTTCTGCGCGGTTTGATTAAACTCTGACGCTGTACACTGACGGGCGAAGTCTCGGACGATTTCGTATTTCTCGCGATGGATCGCGCGGGTCTCTGATTTGGGACAGCATTTGGCTTTTAATGGACAGTCGATGCAATCAGATTTAAGGGCCCGGTATTTGCGCGCTTTCCATTCGGGCGCATTCCTTGCAGGATCGGAATAGGTGCGCCGGGTATGCTTCATCTCTTTGCCGCCAGGACAGGTGTAGCGGTCGTTCCCATCGTCCCACGTAAAGTCGGAACGTGAGAATGTGCCGTCCTTGCGCTCTCCTTTGTCGATGACCGGAATGAACGGAAGTATCTTCCGTTTGGTGGTCAGCCAGACGAGATTATCAGCGGAGCCATAGGCAGTGTCCGCAGCGATCCAATCCGGCTTCAGGCCAAAGCGTTCTTCGGTCCGGTCGATCATCTTGCGCATGGCTCCAACTTCGGCGGTTCTGTTCGAGCGGCTGGCGTCGACATCAACGATGATACTGTGATCTGTATCGATCAGATAATTGGTGGAATACGCAAAGAATGCAGGGCCTTTACGCGCTGCAGTCCATTGGCTGGCCGGATCAGCATGAGCAGTAAACTTGGGCTTGGTCGT
This sequence comes from Aestuarium zhoushanense, assembly GCF_056431045.1. Taxonomy (NCBI): domain Bacteria; kingdom Pseudomonadati; phylum Pseudomonadota; class Alphaproteobacteria; order Rhodobacterales; family Paracoccaceae; genus Aestuarium; species Aestuarium zhoushanense. The sequence goes on along the minus strand of NZ_JBWKMA010000007.1, from coordinate 8,815 downwards.
GGTGGCCGCACCAAACGCCTCGTCGTCCAATGTGTCGAGATATTCCTGCACTGCGCGTGGTGCATCATCGACGTCGGCGACACGGGCTGCCCAATTTTCAGGGTTGCTGGAATTCTGTTTCTGGACATCTGCACTGATCAAGCTGGCATCGATTGCAAATCCTTGGCCACCCACCAGCCCTTCTTTCATACAGCGCGCAACGGTCGTCTCAAATACGTGGCGCAGAAGGCCACTCTCCCGGAACCTACCGTGGCGGTTCTTGGAAAACGTCGAATGATCCGGGATGCGGTCACTAAGGTCCAGGCGGCAGAACCAGCGATAGGCCAAGTTCAGATGAACCTCTTCGCACAAGCGGCGTTCCGACCGGATGCCGGAGCAATAGCCCACAAGCAACATCCGGATCATCAATTCAGGATCAATGGATGGGCGACCAGTGTGGCTGTAAAATTCAGCAAGATGCGCACGAATACTACTCAGGTCAACGAACCGATCAATCGAACGCAACAGGTGGTTTTGGGGAACGTGATCTTCCAGCGAAAATTCATAAAACAGTGCTGCCTGTGCTTCCTGCCTTGGTCCCAACATCGCAAATCCCCCGGTTCAATACACAGATTGAATCAGCAGCCGGAGCTACGATCAAGGAATAGTTTTTCAACACAATCGGCTCGAAGCTGCCATTCTCCGCGCCTAGCGTGAATGTCTGCTCTGGGCGAAAAACCAGCAAGCAAGTTCGTTGTGTTTTCAACCATGTTGTCCCAAAACTCCACCAACACAGTGTTAGCAACACAGCCACACTCAACACTGTGTCCAACACAGCGAATCCGCAGTCAAAATAGTCAGCAACACGGCAAAAAGTGTGTTTAAGGTGTGTTTTTGAATTACACAACTTTAGCGCGCATTGCGCTCAGCTAAATCATTGATATTATTAGTAAAAGTGGTGCCCAGGGGCGGAATCGAACCACCGACACGAGGATTTTCAATGGAGGCGGTGTAAATTGTATGTTTAAAATCAATAATTTACGTGGCGAAATTTTTGGTGTGTGCGCAAGTGTGTTTTTGGTGTCATTTTAAGTGTAGGGCGGAAATGCTGTGTTGGACACGGTAGTCTTAAGAGTTTGATTCTAACACACTGTTCAACATTCAAAAAGACGCAAGACTGGACACGGACTAAATAAAATGGACGTTCACTCGGACTATTGTTTATGGCCGAAGTGCGGACTTTCCCGACATTGATGTTTTGCTATGTTGCTGACGCAGCATCCGTTTGCAGTTGCGGTACGAGATACACGGCATCGCAATTCATGTCGGCAAACCGGTCATTCGCGGGCATCGTTCTCTACAGGACCTTCACCGCGCTTTCGACGCACGGTGCCCGAACACGAGAGCCGCGGAACAAGGGGTGGATTCCGGCTGAGTGCAGAATGACACCCTAAGGCATTTTGAGGACGCGGCTTCCGTATTCACGCAGATTTCCGTTTGGATCTACGTATCGATAGAGCGTAACAGGCTTGATCCCCAACTCCTTGCAGAGATCACTAACAGACGTGTCGCGATTGGCCATGGCGGCTTGCGCCATACGGACCTGCGCTTTTGTCAGCGCAAACTTCCTTCCACCTTTCCGGCCACGGGCGCGGGCGGCTTGGAGCCCGGCCATTGTGCGTTCGCGGATCAACTCACTTTCAAATTCGGCCAAGGCCGCAAAGATGCCAAATGAAAGTCGTCCTGCCGCAGTTGTTGTATCGATCTGCGCGCCTTGTCCGGTGAGCACCTTGAGGCCAACGCCGCGCTCGGACAGCAAGCTGACGGTTTTGACAAGATGGTGCAGGCTGCGGCCCAAGCGGTCAAGCTTCCACACAACCAGAACATCGCCATCCCGCAATGCCTTGAGGCAGGCCTCCAGACCTGAGCGGTCATCTTTCTTTCCGGATGCCAGATCCGAGTAAATCTGGTCCTCTTCGACGCCTGACGCGATCAGCGCATCCCGCTGCAAGTCGAGGGACTGGCTGCCGTCGGCTTTTGAGACGCGAGCATAGCCGATCAGCATGTTTCACAAACGAATGTTTGTGATGCTCTGGCAGATGCTCTGCTTCCGCTCATAAAAGCTATTCCTTATTAATTATCTTAATCAAAGATAAGCAAACCCAAAATAGAAAGCAAAAGAAACATGGCGCACCGCAGCATCCTGACCGAGCGCCAGCGTTCGGCCCTTTTTGATCTCCCTATCGATGAACTTTCGCTCCTTCGACATTACACGCTTGCCGATGACGACCTTGACCACATCAACGCACGGCGTCGCGCCGAAAACCGGATCGGCTTCGCCCTGCAACTATGTGCCTTGCGATACCCTGGGCGACTTCTGTCTTCCCATGAGGTCATTCCCGAGCAGGCCATTCGCTTTATTGGAGCCCAACTGGGTCTGACAGGTGATGAAATCCTACCCTATGCGGCGCGGCGCCAAACCCGACAGCAACATCTGCAGGAGCTTCGGGAAATATACGGCTACAAAATGTTCTCCGGTCGCGGCGCGCGTGATCTGAAGGGCTGGCTTGAACGCGAGGCAGAGACCGCTCGATCCAATGAAGACCTTGCCCGACGGTTTGTCGCGGAATGCCGACGCACCCAGACAGTCCTGCCTGGCGTGTCTGTCATCGAACGCCTTTGTGCTGACGCTCTCGTCGCGGCCGAGCGCCGGATTGAAAGCCGGATCGCTGACCGACTGGATGAGACGATGAAAGGCCGGTTGGATGACCTGTTAACGGAGATGGTCGGTGGCAGTGTCAGCCGGTTCATCTGGCTTCGGCAGTTTGAGGTCGGCAAAAACTCAGCGGGGGCCAGCCGCCTTCTGGATCGCCTGGAGTTTTTACAGAGAATAGGGTTGGCGCCCGATATTCTGGATGGTCTGCCGCCCCACCGTGTTACGCAACTGCGCCGCCAGGGCGAACGATATTTTGCCGATGGCCTGCGAGACATTACCAGCGACCGGCGCCTGGCCATTCTCGCGGTCTGTGCCATAGAATGGCACGCGGGGATTGCCGATGCGGTGGTCGAGACCCATGACCGGATCGTGGGTAAGACTTGGCAGGATGCGAAAAGGTTGTGTGACACGCGCATAGCGGATGCAAAATCCGCCCTGCACGACACACTTCGCTCCTTCAAAGCCTTGGGCGCTGCCCTTTTGGAGGCCAAGGGGGATGAGGCCTCCCTTGATGTGGCAACCGAAATGTCCTGTGGTTGGCTTCAGCTTGAAGGCCTTGTGGCAACCGCCGCCGAACTGACGAATACGATGTCCGCTGACCCTATAGTCCATGTCGTGCAAGGGTATCATCGGTTCCGGCGATATGCACCGCGTATGCTGCGAGCTTTGGATATCCACGGGGCCGCTGTAGCGCGGCCCTTGGAGCAAGCGGCACAGATCATTGCTGATGATGGGAATAGCAAATCTCATTCCACAAGCTTTCTACGGCGTGGTTCCAAATGGCACCGCCACCTTAACGCTCAGGCGGCCGATGATCACCGGCTCTGGGAGGTGGCCGTTCTGTCCCATCTCCGCGAAGCGTTTCGATCGGGCGATATCTGGCTGGCCCATTCACGTCGCTATGCAGATCTGAAACAGGCCTTGGTTCCGGTTGAAGCTGCACAGGCCACGCCCAGATTGACCGTTCCGTTTGATCCAGAAAGCTGGCTTGAAGACCGCAAGGCGCGGCTGACAGATGGGCTTGACCGACTGGCAAAGGCAGCGCGGTCTGGGGCAATTCCCGGCGGTTCCATAGAAAACGGCGTTCTGAAAGTTGACCGGCTGCCCGCAGCCGTGCCCGAAGCAGCAGAGGCTCTGGTGCTTGCTCTCTATGATCGTCTGCCCGCCGTGCGCATCACCGATTTACTGCAGGAGGTCGATGAAGACATCGGCTTCACGGATGCCTTCACCAACGTGCGCACTGGCTCCCCCTGTACGGATCGCATCGGGCTGCTGACCGTATTGCTGGCCGAGGGGCTAAATCTTGGGCTGAGCAAAATGGCCGAGGCCACCAACACCCACGACTACTTACAGCTGTCGCGCTTGTCCCGCTGGCACATCGAAAGCGATGCCATCAACCGGGCGCTTGCCATGGTGATTGACGCGCAAGCGGGCCTGCCCATGGCCAGGTTCTGGGGCGGCGGCGTCACCGCGTCCAGCGACGGACAATTCTTCCCCGCCGCGAGGCAAGGAGAAGCGATGAATCTTATCAACGCCAAATACGGATCTGAGCCAGGGCTAAAGGCTTACACCCATGTCTCCGATCAGTTTGGACCCTTTGCAACACAGAACATTCCCGCCACCGTGAGCGAAGCACCCTACATCCTGGACGGGCTGCTGATGAACGAAGCGGGCCGAAAGGTCAAAGAGCAGTATGCTGACACCGGCGGCTTTACCGACCACGTCTTTGCCGTCACCTCGCTGCTGGCCTTTAGGTTCGTTCCACGCATACGAGACCTCCCCTCAAAACGGCTCTACCTCTTCGACCCGGCAGCCGCGCCGCAGGAATTGCGCGGCCTAATCGGCGGTAAAATCAGAAAGAGCCTGATCGCCCAGAACTGGCCGGATATCCTGCGGGCCGTGGCCACGATGGCGGCGGGCATCATGCCGCCCAGTCAGTTGCTCAAGAAGTTCGCGGCCTATCCCCGCCAACACGAGCTGGCCGTGGCCTTGCGCGAAATCGGCCGCATCGAGCGCACGCTCTTCATCATCGACTGGCTGCTTGATGCCGACATGCAGCGTCGTGCCCAGATTGGCCTCAACAAGGGCGAGGCCCATCACGCCCTAAAAAACGCCCTGCGCATCGGGCGGCAGGGCGAAATCCGCGATCGGACCGTCGAAGGTCAGCACTACCGTATGGCAGGGCTGAACCTGCTGGCCGCCATCATCATCTACTGGAACACCAAGCACCTCGGGCAGGCTGTCACACGGCGCCAACACGTCGGATTAGACTGTCCATCCGATCTCCTGGGGCACATCTCGCCTCTCGGATGGGCACACATCCTCCTCACAGGCGAGTATAAGTGGAAAAAACGATGAAGGGCTGGCTTAGGGTGTCATTCTGCACTCAGCCGGAATCTACCCCACCATCGGCTCGAAGCTTTCGAGGCGTGGAAATCTGCGGCAAATGCCGCTTGATCAACGACCGGCATGCCAGCTTTCAAACTCGGAGAGTTAACGTGACAACACCGCGAGATCGTCTGCTCCGATCTAACAACCGATGAGATATGGGCAAAAGTTGGTGATGCTTGATCAGGCGGCGGTTTGAAGTTGGCGGATCCCGTCGCGGAACTCAACCCCTTGGATGATCTCGGGCAGGCGGTTCTGGCCGTCGAGTTTGCGCCATTTCTTCTGCGCCGACATCATCAGCTTGAAGGCCATGGCCAGCCCGGTCTTCCGGCTGAGGCATCCCTTCGTGCGTTTCGTGCGATGCCGGACCGTCGCGAAGGTGCTTTCGATCGGATTTGATGTCCGGATGTGTTTCCACTGTTCGGCCGGATAATCATAGAACGTCAGCAACGCGTCGCGGTCCTTGACCAGCTTGGCGACCGCCTTGTCCCATTTCACACCGTAGGTTGCGACGAAGAAGTCGAAGGCGGCGTTCGCTTTGGCTTTTGTCTCGGCCTGCCAGATGTCGTGCAGATGGCCTTTGGCCTTTGCCTGGACAGATTTCGGCATGGCATTCAGCACGTTCATGGTTTTATGGACCCAACAGCGCTGCTCCCGCGTCGTGGCGAACACCTCGCGCAGGGCCGTCCAGAACCCCAAGGCACCGTCGCCGATGGCCAGCTTGGGGTCCTGTTTCAGGCCGCGCCGCTTGAGATCGAGAAGCACCTCACGCCAGCTTTGCGTGCTCTCGCGGAAACCGTCGGTCATGGCCAGCAACTCCTTGCGGCCATATTCATCCGCCCCGACAACCACCAGAACACATTGTTTTTCCTCGGCCATGCGCGGTTTGAAGTAGACCCCATCCGCCCAGACGTAGAGAAAGCGCCGGTTGCCGAGGTCGCGTTTCTGCCACGCCTCGTAGTCTTTCCACCAGTCGGCCTTCAGCAGGGTGACGGTTTTGGCGGACAGACCCTTGGTATTCGGACCCACCAGCGCCTCCAGCGCCTCGCTGAAATCGCCGGTGGATACCCCCTTGAGGTAAAGCCACGGCAGCAGCTCCTCGACTGATTTCGCCTTGCGCAGGTATCGCGGCAGGATGCTGGGCGTGAAGGTGATCTTGTCTTCGCTAGGCTTTCGATCCCGCACGCGCGGCACTTTCACTGGCACCGGGCCGATGCCGGTCATCACCTCGCGTTCCGGCAGGTGACCGTGTCGGACCAGGCGTGCCCGCCCGTCCTCGAGCTTGTCCCCGGAAAAGGCGTTCATGAGCGCGGTCAGCTCGGCGTGGATCGCCTGTTCGATCAGCTTGCGCGCTCCATCGCGCAGGACGTCGGTGAATGGGTCGGATGTAAAACCCGATGGATCGGGCAGTTGAGTGATGGTAGTCTCTGACATGTGGCATATCCCTTTCTCAGCAGAGAATTGACGGCGACTCGACACCGCCATGATATGCCGCCCCTCAGGGCATCACCAACTTTCGCGCGTTTCTCACAACCGATGATGTTGGCGATCCGACAGCGCTGCCAGATCTCTTGGATCAAGTCGACGGCCCGGTTGCTCTCTTTCTGGCAGACGGAGCTTATGATGGAGAACCAACATCTGATTTGCTTGCCGCTCGGCTCGGATCGATGATTGAGGTCACAATCCCACCTCCGAAAAACGCGATCCTGAGCCCCAATCCGGCCCAATGCCCGAGCATTCGTGATCGCCATATTGCCGACATTCGCGCGCACGGACGAATGGCCTGGCAGAAGTCATCGGGCTACAATCAGCGGAGCCGCGGCGAAACCCAGATGGGTCGCTGGAAGACCGTCATCGGGCCAAAGCTAAAGGCGCGCACCATCGGAAATCAGAAAACAGAAGCCAAGATTGGCGTCCGGGTTCTCAACCGGATGACCGGACTTGGCCGCCCGCATTTCGAACGCACCGCCTGAAGTCCGTCTCAGGTAGGGCGCGTTCTGAGTTGCAGTTGATCTGTGCAACACGGCCCATCCCGACCATCCGGCGCGGGTGGCCCCGTGCGGGTCAGTCGGGGCTTTGGTCCGACCGGCGGCGTACCGGGCTCTTGGCGCGGTCATCGACATGCAGTTCGAACACGTCGGGGCGCGCATAATGCCCGACGCAATCCATGTCGAATTTGCCGCGCACCACGTCGCCGGGGTCGATCTCGGCATAAAGAATCGTCTCCCCGGTGAAATCCGGCCCGGCAAGCACCTTGCCCAGCGGGTCCACGATCAGCGATCCGCCGCGCATCATGACCGTATCGGGGGCATCGCCAAGCGCGGATTCGTGGTTGTCGGGGAACTGCGCCCGGGTGATGTGTTGACATGCGCTGAGCACGAAACACCGCCCCTCAAGCGCGATATGCTGCATCGTTGGAAGCCATGTGTCGCGGTCATCGGCAGTCGGCGCGCAATACAGCGTCACCCCTTGGAAATACATGTGCATCCGTAGCGCAGGCATGTAGTTTTCCCAGCAGATCACCGCGCCGATAGTGCCGAAATCGGTCTTGACCGCCTCCATGGTCGATCCGTCGCCATATCCCCAGATCAGCCGTTCGCCCGCCGTCGGCATCAGTTTGCGGTGCTTGTTGACCAGGCCCTGCGCGCCGTCAAAGAAAAGAGCGGTGCAATACAGCGTTCCGCCATCGCGTTCGATACAGCCCAGCACGACGAAAATACCCGTCTCTGCCGTTGCCTGGGCGATTTCGTCGATCTCGGGGCCATCCAGGTCGATCGCGGCCGCGTGATAAGCGGCAAAGGCCGGGCGGCTTTCGGGTTTGCGCACCCCGATGGGCGATCCAAAGCTGGCGCCCTTGGGATAGCCGCCCAGCACGGCCTCGGGGAACACGACAATGCGCGCGCCCTGGCCATGGGCCTCGTGGATCGAGGCGACGATCTTTTCGGCGGTGGCCGTCGGATCGTCGGGAATGGATGCGATCTGTGCGACCGCGGCAACAAACGGATTCATGTCTCGTCCTTTCAGTTGATAACGCCCGGGGGCGGGGCTCAGATACCCATTTCCTCGAACACGTCCTGAGCGGTGCGGAAACTGTCGATGGCGGCGGGCACGCCGCAGTAAATCGCGACCTGCATGAATATCTCGCGAATCTCTTCCTTGCTCAAGCCGTTGTTGATCGCTCCGCGCACATGCAGGCGCAGTTCGTGATTGCGCCCCAGGGTGGCGATCATCCCAAGATTGAGAACCGAGCGTTATTTGCGATCCAGCCCGGGCCGGTTCCAGATTTCGTCCCAGCAGTATTCGGTGACAAGCTGCTGCATCGGAAAATTGTATTCGGTAGCCTTGCCGACCGATATGTTGACGTATTCCTCGCCCAGGACCTCGCGCCGGGTTTTGAGGCCCTTCTCGAATTTCTCGGTAAAGGCGGATCCGTCGGGTGCGCTGAGCGGGCTCTTGTTGGACACGGGCGGGGTCTCCTTGCTTGTCTCTGACTGGGTATACCCTCCTTCAATCAGATTGTCTGATAACCTGTCAATCCAAATCTTGAGAGGGGCGGGTGACGAAATCGAGCGCCTCAAGCAGGTAGGGGCGGAATTCCGGTGGATTTGTGAACGGCGGAGCAATACTCGGCCACGGTAGCGACGGCATAGTGTTGTCGCGGGCGGCGTAAAAGTCGTCCACTTTTGCCCTTTCGGATTTCGGGAGGGCTTGGGGATATACACCGTGGATTTG
>NZ_JBWKMA010000006.1:0-5846 GCF_056431045.1 Aestuarium zhoushanense | reverse complement strand
GTTCCCGGCTGGTATCCCGAAGGAAATGCCCTCTCGATCCACGAGAGTGAAGATTTCCTCGCGATCGAAAGGTTCATTGAAGAGATAAAGGCCTTTGAGGCGGATGACTCAGGTGAGGGCGATGACTGACGGTAATCCATAAACATGCCTCCGAGGGCATATCGGAAGGCATCGGTGGTCAAGAGCTGTGCAATAGATCGAATGATCCGCTCGGAAGCGCACGTCATGTTACGTGCGCTTCTGTATTTTGATTGTTGGGTTGCGGCGGTTGATTCTCCTCAATCTGCGGTCTGGTGAGCGCGTTGTGCGCTGGAGCGGTCCCAGCTTTTTTTGAGTGCTGGAGCCCTCGAGTGAGATCAAAAAAGTATGCGAAAAAGTGTGGAACTTGGTGCTCTCAAGCCTCGGACATTTGCGTGTTCCTTAAAGAGCGGCATCAATCGTCCTGTATAGTTTACCCTTTATATGAGAGTTATTTCTCATTTATGGGTGCAAATCGTTCGCCTTAGATATGCGAAAATTGAGTTCGACATGGATGCGCGAAAAAGTGCGTAAATCTTGCCCTAGAGCTTGGAGATTTTCCGTATATTTTGCGAAAAAATGTCATGAAAACAATATATTGAATCAAAAACTTCGTGTTGTTACCAATGCCGCCGAATTTATCTGGAGGCACGCTATGGACCAAGTCGACGCCCTAAAATCTGTCGAGCATTTTACTGCGGCATTCGAAGCCATCGTTCAGGGGCCAACGGACGCAGAGATGCAGGCTGCCCCAGTTTTGAGAAACTGGAAATGCGTTTCAGCCGATGTCGTCCGCTTTATCGGCCATGTTGCCGGTCATCCAAGATTGGGCTGCAGGGATATCGCGACATCGCAAGCTCTGTTCTTGTCTGAAGATCGCTGCTTTGGACGGACGATGTCGCGATGGTACCGCCTAGAGGATGAGCTGAGCTTTGAGACAGTGAGGTTCGGGTGGCACTCTTACGATGCGTTCGACACGAAGTTCTTGCCAGTCATTCTGAAGCGTATGGCGTTCGATGCGATCACGGTCGCATCAAGTCATCAGATGACTGAGATACTCGAAAGATTGCATGACGCTGATCGTATTTTCCTACCTAAATGAAGAGTTTTCCGGATTTTTGGCTTTGATGGGGTCACGATGGAGTGGTCGGGGGGCCTCGAGCTCAAACCACGGGGCGATTTTGGTGAAAGGGTGCCCTTGAGCGACGAAAGGGCCAGAGCAATCCACAATTTTCGCAGCAAGGAGCGACTTTTGACAGATTTTGAACGTGCCCACTTTCATCTTAATGCCGTAATATCATCAGGGAAGCCCGTCTGGTCGGAGCAGTATCTCACTCAAAGAAGGAGTATCGTCGCCATAATCGAGAAGAAAAAGGTCTCAGCCGTTGGAGCGACTGAGACCTTGGATCGGAACGCAGGTCCCGACTGTATCGTATCTTGACGGTAGCACCATTGGTGCAGACGGCCAAAGATTCTTTCGGACCAAAGACATGAAACACGGTCATTGCGCTCAGCTCCTGAACTCTCGGGAAACCTAAAATCGCCTGACCGGCCAAACGTCACCCGTACCTCAGATTTCAATTTGATGCGTCCATTCGGACGCAAACGGAGATGTCATGTCTTTCTATAACGTCAACCATGATTACTTTGATGAGTTCATCACGGAGAAATCAGCCACTATAAAAATGAGCGCGCTTGAGCTCGGTAAAATCGAAGGCGTCTTGCCTTTTGATGGCGCGCGCAACCCTGCTTATCGCAGTGCAATAAGCCACCGCGTTTGGTTCACTTACAAAACCGCCGCGGACAACTTCAAGAAACGGTGGGCCGTTACTGAGAGTGCGGGTGAGGCCACCGTCGCATTCGAAGCGCTCATGTGTAAGGACTTACACGATATTAAGTTTCAGCCATTTATGGTCCCATATGAGTTTGATGGGGCGCACTATCATCACACGCCTGACCTCCTTCTCACCATGCGCAGTGGCTATCGTCGTTTGGTCTACGTGCGACATGGATCAAGCTTGGCGCGCGGGAAAACGCAACGACAAATCCGGGCGATCATCGACGCGGTGCCCAAAGGTTTAGCGAACGACTTTATCGTCGCGAATACTGACGATTTTCCGCGTCAGAGGCGTGAGAATGTGTTCCGAATGTATGCGTTTTGCGCAGAGTGTGACCCTGAAGTGGATGAGGCAGTACAGAAGGTTGCACATCGATACGGAGGGACATTTCGGATGCTCGACCTCTTTCCGAAGCTGTCGTTTGAGCAAAAGCGGATTTTCCAGTCGTGTTATCGTCTCCTTGGGCGAAAGCAGCTTCGTGCGAACCTTAACAACGTGGTCCACGAACACTCTAGGCTGGAGTGCGTGCAATGAGTTTCGTCCCCCGATATCAAATTCCAGCCGGAACCAAGGTCACTCGTTATGATCAGGTGCTTATCCTCAAGAATATGGTCTCAGATGGGTATGAGTTCATTGATGAAGAGACGGGGGTGCAGTCCTTCATTTCGTATCTGAAGTTTGCGACGCTCTTAAAGTCGCCGACGTTTCAGGTCGGTTCCACACCTGGAGAACTGGCGTCGGTCGTCACACGGCGCACCAAGGGTTTGAACTTTGCGGAATGCTTGTCGCCCGATCAGCAGGCTATGGGGCGGTTTCATTTTGCAATCTGTCGGGCAATAAAAATCTTGGAGCCTGAGATTAATTTGAAACCCGGAAAGCCTCTCACCGCGGCAGCATTGGATAATCCAAAGGTTCGAGAAAGGCTTTGTAGGCTTTCTTCCGATATTTTCGGTGAGAAGATTGTTTCTCAACCTCCGGCTGGGGGCAAAAGGAAATGGTGGATACTCTACCGCGGCCGAACGCTAAAAAAATATCTTTCCATATATGAAAGCGTGGATACCAATGATGATCCGATCGCTGCTTTGGCGACCTTGGACAATCTCAAGGGAAATGAGACACGCAGGATCACGGTAAGGCACCTCCAGCTCATGTCACAAGCCTGGGAAGAGGTCGGGCTTGACCTTAAAGCCGCCTCGCCATCAAACGTCTTGGACCGGTTGAGAGACATTATCGGCTTAGAAAACCAAAAGCGGAAACTCAACGATCTTGCACCGTTGATTGTGCCGTCTCAGACGACGGTCACAAGGCATCGCAACCAGATGCTTTCGCCTGTGGAGTATTCTGTTGCAACAAAGGGGTATAACCATACCCGGTCCAAGCATGGTCGAGGAAGCAGCGACGTGCGGGCGCTTTGTCTCGGGGAGTTGGTTGAAATTGATGAATACAAAATGTCCTTGGTCGCATCTGCTAAGGACGAGGGGTATTGGCAGTCGCTTTCGACAGATTATCGTGAAACCCTGGAAGCCATCGATGAACTTATAGCAAGGCGATATTACCTTTTGGTCATGATTGATGTCGCATCACGTTTCCCACTCGCGTGGGTCCTCAGTGATGCACCCAAAGCGGAAGCAACGATGGAACTTCTGCGCATGGCGACCCGTGACAAAACCTATGAGAAAAATCTCTATGGATGCGTCAATGACCCCGCGCCCGCGATGGGCTTGGGGATGATCAAGAATGACAATGGCACAGGCTTACGAAACGCGACCGTAAAAGCGGGCGCGCTTGGTGTGGGCGCATCGATTACGGATGTGCGCACGAGCGCTCCGACGGATAAGTGTTACGTCGAACGCTTGTTTGGTTCGTTTGAGTCACAGGTCCTAAAGACCTTTGACGGTTACACTGGTCGGCGCCCCGGCGATTTGCCGGAATATGATTCAATCGAAAATGCAACGCTACTACGCAACGAGCTATACAGGATTATAACGCGTTACTTTATCGACGAATATCCATTGCAACGGCACTATGGTCTCGGGGTCTTCAATAAACGTCCGATAGAGCTTTTTAGAGAGATCAACGAAACACGCGGCATATTCAAAGTCGCTGACCCTGATCAGCGCAGGATACATCTGGGGCATAAAGTCAAAGTAACGCCAACGGATGAAGGCGTATGCGTTTTTGGGTGCATTTGGTTCAGCTCATTGCAGTTTCAAAAGGCAATGGATCGTTGGAAACGCACGAAGGTCTCGGTGTACGTTGATCCCAATGATTTAAATCATGCGACGATTTTGGTGCCGGGCGAGGCCCAGCCATTCCGTGTGGATCTTCAGACGTCATTTTTTGCAGATATGAGTTTGCTGGAAGTGATGACGCTCCTTGAAAGATACCGTTACGAACATCCGCGCCAGACCGAGATCTACGAAGATCAATTGGCTGCTTTGCGCCGTGACCGGTATGATGAATTGAAGCGGTTGGAACTTGAAAGGAACGCTGATCCGTCAAGCTTCAGTCTGGAGGCCATAAAGAGAAAAGCTGATTTCGTGCTGCGTGGTGCTCGGGTCAACTTTACGTCCAGTTTACCGTTCACGACGTCTCCAGATGATCTCATGTCTGTCACAGGCGATGTTAAGGCTGTGAAGTTAGATGATTTCATTGAAGGTGAGTGCTCACACCAAGAACTCATCGATGAGACTTTACAGCACGCGCAAATGATCTCTCCCCAGGACCACCAGGGGCATTCTGGGAGGGGCGTCAGTTTAGCGGACGACAACTTCAAAGAAGAAGATTTCGAAGATGACGAAGACATTGAGGACGATGAGGGCGAAGACGAAAAGCCACTGGCGCGTCCGACGAATGGAGGGCAGTTGAAATGAGCCCATCCTACATGAACCGTACGACAGACCTTCGAGATTTGCGTAAGAAAAGGTATGACTTCCTTCGTTGCAGAGATCTGCGGCGCGAGTTTGAGGCTTGTGTCGTTCACCATCTCGACGGTCAGACTATGAAAGCTGACGAGGGATTAAATTTTGAAGCACGTGGCCTTCTCGTTACGGGGGAGTCACGGCTTGGAAAAACCACTGAGGTCCGAAGTCTTGTTGATGAATTCAACAATAGCGGCGTGAAACTAGAAGATGGTCGTCCAGCCAAAATAGTAAGCTGCACCCTACGAGGAACAGTGACTTGGAAAAATCTTGGGGCCAAAACCCTCGATGCACTTGGCTATCCCTGCAGTGATAATCGAACCTCAAGTCAATATTGGAGTAAGGTTCTACATCAAATGCGCGCGCAGGGCGTGATGGGGATCTACTACGATGAGGTTCAGCACGTCTTTAAAAGGCCTGCGAAAGGTGCAAATCAGGCGGCCGCTATCAATGATCAGAACAAGATTATTAGAGATAGTTTCAAAGCTCTGATGAAGGAGGCTGATTGGCCGGTAATGTTGATCTTTTCTGGAGTGCCAGAGTTGTCAGATCACATCCTGCCATTCGAAGAACTTAGGGAGCTCCTGAACCCAGTCCATTTCGAGCCAATCGATTTGGATGTTGTTCGAAGCTATTTCGTCGACACGGAGGACGGTATCAAAGAAATTATGAGGTCTGACAGGGATGAGCTTTTGTCGTTGCTGTACGGGTATTCTGATTTTTCTGGTGTCGATATTACCCCTTTCTTGAAGCATCGTTTTCTAGACCGCCTTGTCTTCGCGTGTGGATACAGATGGGGCCTTGTCATCGAATTGATCATCGAGGTCTTAGCTTCAGGGATGAAGCGGACGTCCAAGACGATTTCTATAGATGACTTCGTCTATCAATATTCTCGAAAGAGTCGGGTGCCTCTAGAGTTCTCGCCATTTACGCATCCAAATTACAGGAAGGCGTACAATCCGATCAAACTGCTCGAAGACATCGATGCGAATGAGAAGATAATAAAAACAAAGAGATACAAAAGATAATAAAGCCCGCTTCGGCGGGCTTTTTGCTGTCTTCTGTTCAA
>NZ_JBWKMA010000005.1:0-123152 GCF_056431045.1 Aestuarium zhoushanense | reverse complement strand
GGGGCAGGGGAGGGGGCTGCCGACTCTTTTTCGTCTTTCGGTGGTTGGTTGAAGATATTTCGAGCCATCAGCGACGCCCCCATGCCATTTGGATTGTCTGCTCCAGCTCATCAGCAACGCTGTTCACGCTGGTCAGAGCCCGATCGATGGTCTTCCGAATGAGCTGGCTCGGGTCTACCTCATAGATGGTTTGCTGAGTCATGCCGGCGTCAGAAATGGCTGTCGACTTCAGCATCGGTTCAGTCATGACTTGGCCCGCAAGGATTGAACGCAAGTACCCGGCCATTTGCGTTTGTGGTCCGTCCGACGGCTCGTAGCGTGTGATCAGGAACTTTACGAAGTCCCAAGTGACATGTCGTCCAATTGCCTCTTCGACGGCTTTGACCGTTTCCGAAGCGAGTTTGAGGAACTGGCTCATCGAAGCGATGTCGAGCATGCCGGGGACGACCGTAACGAGTAAGCCCGTGGACGCTGCCAATGCTGTCAATGTCAGGAAGCCTAACTGCGGAGGGCAATCGATCAGCACGATGTCATATTCTGAGTCGACTTCCTCTAGCGCCAGAGCAAGACGCTCTGCGAAAATCGGCTGAACCCTGCGCGCAAGGGCGTTCGCTGTCTCGGTTTCGTACTCGGACAACATCAAGCCAGCCGGGACCATGTCGAGCTTGTGGAAGTATGTTTTCTGGATGACCTCCGAGAGCGGAACCTGATCATCGTATCTCAATGCGTCGTAGATCGTGCCGCCTTCGGCAAATTCGAGCTCAGGCCGGAAGCCGAAAAAGGTCGTCAAACTGGCTTGCGGGTCGAGGTCAAGCACAAGCACGCGATAGCCACGCAGGGCATACCTGTGTGCCAAATGGATCGTCGCTGTTGTCTTCGAGCTGCCGCCTTTGAAATTCACGACCGAAATGACCTGAAGACGGTCGCCGTCTCGGCGGCCAGGTCTGTACGCGTCAGCATTTTTGCCTGTCCGCGCCAAAATGTTGCGGAGGTCGTCAACTTCTTCGGCCGTGTAGAACCTATGACCGCGACCGTCAGTGTGAACTTCTGGGAAGCTGCCATCTTTGTGGCGGTTGCGCAGGTTCGATGTGCTAACGCGCAGCAACTCGGCGACCTCGGTCGAGCTGAAGCGGCGCAAGGACTTGCGTTCTTCTGGCTCGAACGCAACTTTCATCTGCCGGTCAAGCGACTCAGCAAGACTGTCTGCGAATGCTCCGATGTCAGAAGAGCCTATGCCTTGCGCGTAGCCCGTATTTCGATCATCCATGTTCTGCCGCCTCTCATGGCCTTTGCTAAGGCTCTTTGTCGTTCTGACGGTCAAAGCCACGTCTGACGCGTTTTGCCGTCAGAATGGAAATGCCACGAACATCTGAGTCCGGCAAGAAGAATCTAGATGTAGTGCAAAAGTTATCCACAGAACCAATTTGGCCGCGCGGGGCCCGCGCTGTATAACGCATTGATTCCTAACGATAAAGACCGCGTCTGGCGAAGCCGATACCCTTCGAGATATTTTCTGCTCGCGCGAACTAACCCCAAGGCTTTGTTGGATATTTACGTGGTTTTCGTCCAGTTTAGGCGATGATTCTGTAGGATTTTGGCCGAGTGACAGGAGTAGTTTGCCGACCATCGCCGCCTACAAAAGGCCGAGACGCTCTGCCCGCTCCAGCAGCATTCTGACTGAGGAAGGCTGCCAGCTGGTGCGACCGCGAGGGGTGCGCTCACGCATGGATTCCAGTCGGTCGCAGATTGCTTGCAAGGTGATCTCGGGGTCAGCACCTTTGATTGCGGCGACAATCGCAGGCAGGCGATCGTCGGTTTCGCGACGTCCAGCGCGTCCAAGCACTTCAGCGGGCAGGAATCCGTCCGCCACGTATGCCTTCACGGCGCGGAGCAGGCGGCTTTGCGTCCAGCGCCGATCATGGGGCAGGGGGCCATTGATGATCCGCAGGACGTCTTCCCAAGCCATATCGGGGCGCAAACGGCGCACATGGGGCACCCAATCCTGCGCAGTTCCGTTCAAGCGCTCCATGTAGCCGTCCTGTCGCGCCAGCCGCACCTTGCGCAGCGCTTCAGGGTCCTTGGCGCGAAGACCTGGGTTGCCGCCGACGCGGCCCTTTGAGCGTGCCGAGGCAAGTCCGGCTTTGGTACGCTCGCGGATCAGAGCGCGTTCGAACTCAGCCGCAGCGCCCAGAACCTGCAACGTGAACTTGCCCTGGGGCGAGGCAGTGTCGATCGGGTCCTGGAGCGAGCGGAAGAACGCCCCCTTGCCCTCCAGTCTTTCGATCACCTCAAGTAGGTGCGACAAAGACCGCGCAAGCCGGTCGATCCGCACGACGACCAGCGTGTCGCCCTTGCCAATCCGCTCCAGCACACGTGCAAGCACGGGCCGCGCGCGATTGCCGCCCGAGGCGTGCTCTTCAAAGATCTCGGCGCATCCCGCAGACTGCAGTGCCTCAGACTGGGGCAGGGGGGTCTGATCCTCGGTGGAGACGCGCGCATAGCCAATCAGGGGCATGAAACTGGGCCGTTTGCAATTTTATGTACCACCAATAAACGACCGTTTGTAAACAGATGCAAGGGTGCTCTCTGTGGTGCTGCTCATCAAAAACCCCTTGGTTTTCATACGCTGAGCGCGATCAGAGAGATCTCGCAGACCACCGCGCGCGCGTGCTATATAAGGTGTACAGGCGCACCCTTACAAAACACTTGGGTAAACTGCAAAACTGCCGTATTTTGCACATATGAAGCCTCAAGTAACTACGCAGTATGATAGTTTTGATGATCCTCTAGTGGATGCGGAGGGGCTTGAAGTGACGTCTGAGGACGATCTGTGGTTCCTGCCCGGTCCGATGGAAGTGGAGCCGGATTATCTGCCGCCCGGACCGAGGGCAGAGCTGCGTGAAACCGCAGTCCTCGACGACTGGCGGAAGGCAGAGGCAGGCAATGCCGCCCGTCTCGCCCGTGTGGCGGGCCGGATTGGCGCGCTGGATGACCGTCTGCACCGTGGCCCGGAGGGCTGGCGGCATAGGCTCGCGCTGATGGAGGCGGCAGACCTCAGCTGGTTTGTGGGCGACCGAATTGGCCCGGATCGGCTGGCACTCTGGATATCCATGCGCCTGTCGGGTGTGCAGGACGACACCGCAGCACTCGCGCGTGTCGGATGGGCGGTGCGGCGTCTGACAGGCGGTCCCGGCCCAGAGGTGGACCTATCCGCTTTCCTCGATCGCCGTGACCCTGAAAACATGGCCAATGAAGCCGAGCCCTTTGCGGATCGCGCGGTCGGTTGGCTTGACCTGATGGCGCAAGCCGCCGACCTGCACTCGATCACACGCGCCTGCATGGGGTTTCACCTCTGGAACCTTGCGGGCCTCAGGCAACAGGGCGACCGGACGGAAGCAGCGGTTACCGCCGCACGCATTGCCGCGAGCGAAGGCCCGAATTCGAATCGCGGGGCCATCTTTGCGCCTCTGGCTATGCGCGGAGCAGGGGGGCTGCGCGCCAGTGGCCCACCTGCTGAGCGCTTGGAGCGTTGGCTCGAGGGAATGGAAACAGCATGCCTGACCGCGATGCGGCACCTCGACGATATCCAGGCATGGTCAGTGCGGGCGGAAGCCATGATGGCCCCGCTCTCTGGCAGGACACCACCTGCATTGCGCGCTGTGCTGACCGAATGGCCCCTCGTCTCCGCCCCAATGGCCGAGACCCTGACCGGTGCCAGCCGCGGCGCCGTCCAGCGCAACCTTGCTTGGATGGAAACGCGCGACCTGATCTGCGAGGTGACCGGACAAGGGCGTTTCCGCATGTGGCGGGCGATGCCATGAAACACCTCTACAGAAGCACTCGTTTTGGTGCGTAACATCTGTTGATAGTTCAACGGAGGCGCTGGATCGTGACAGAATGAAAATATGAGACAGTCTATTTCGACGCGCGGCTCAGCAATAGTAGTCAGATGGATTTGCAGTGTTTTCACCTATCTGTGGGATCCTCTAGTCGCTCTAGCCTCAAATTCTTCATTTCGAAATCACGAAAGAATAAGTCTCTTGGGCGCACAAACTGGGGCACGAAAATTGCGATCTCCCCGTGGACAGACGGGGTCAGTTTATAGAGTTGGGCGACCGCCCCATGAAGCCGAAACAGCCGATCACCGCTCAGATCTTGATCAATGCCGCCGTCGCGTACATGAAGGCGATGCCGCCCAGAAACCCGACCAGTACGGCTGGTGACATCAGCGCCGCCTGCCTGTCGGCGTTTTGACGTACAAGGTAGGCGCTGACCTCGACCATGACTTGCAGGATCGCACCCGCTCCGACGGCGAGTGCCAATGCCGACCATTGCGGCGCATAGGCAAGGCTGCCCGCCCACATTCCGAGGATGGCCGGGCCACCGGCGAGCAGGGTCAGGGCGGCGAACGTCCAAAGCGTTGGCCGGGCACGAAGCATCGGGGCGGCGATGCCGATGCCCTCGGTGACATTGTGCAAGGCAAAGCCTAGGACGAGGAAAGTGCCAAGCCCGGCCGATCCTGCGGCGAATGCACCGCCGATCGCCAACCCTTCACCGAAGTTGTGCAGCCCTATCCCGAGGGCGATGTAGAACGCCAGCGCAATGCCCTCCGGGTTGCCGCGCCAGCGCCCGATCGCCATCAGCAAAAGGAAGCTTGCCAGCGCCGCGAGCCAGACCATGGCGGAGCCCTGGAATATTGCGGCCGCTTCTGCCGACAGCTCCATTGCTTCGGATAGGGTGTCGATCAGCAAGAAGGCCAGCAACCCAACCGTCAGTGCCAGCAGAAAGTTCATCCCGCTTCGCCCGACGCCCTTCATGGCCGGATAGAACATCAGGCCAAGCGCCACCGGCAACAAGCCGACGATCGCCCCGATCACCGCCTGAAGTCGAAGTTGACCCCAGGTGGGACTTGGCGTCGAGACGGCGACCCCGATCTCATGCCCGAAGGTCGCGCCCGTGTTGGTCAGCAGGTTGACGTGATGGGCCTCGCCGAGAACCCACGGATAGGGAATTCGTAACCAGACCGCTTCGCCGCGGGCAATCGGCCCCGCGGGCTCCTGCGTGAAGGTCCAGTAGGCGTCGTCCACTGCGACCTGCGCGACCACCATTGCTTCCGATCCGCCGGCGCGCACACTGAGCGAAATCCCCGACCCATCGAGGATCGTCCGTTCGACGGTCAACGCCTCGACCGGGGGCGCGCCATTGTTGAAGCCGCGCAGCGGATCGAGCGAGGCAATCCACACGAAAGCCCCCAGCATGACGGCCAGCGGCACGAGAACGAGAAGCAGGCGGGTCATTGGCGGGCGGCTTTGTTCGGTCTGATCGGTCATGCTCCGGCCTCCCGCACGTCGAAAAAGCCCATCCAGCCTAGTTCGGTGAACTCGGCCTGATGGGCATGGAACATGTACAATCCATCCTCGTGGTCAGCGAAACTGAACTCGAGGATGCCGCGCTGCGCCTGACACTGCATGATCACATCGACCGTGCGCAGGGTCGGCGTGAGTTGCGAACCGGTGTCGTAGTAGTCGAAGAAATTGCCGTGCAGATGGAACGAGTTGATCGGATCGAACTCGGTCGCATTCATGAGGTAGATACGGACCGGGCGCGACTTGTCGATCCGGATCGGCGCGTTCATGTAAGCTTGGCCGACCGTGTTGACGGCATAAACCTCGTTCTCGCCGTCGAAATTGGTGTCGAATCCGTTCATCACCATTGCCAGTTCCTGCCATTCGGCGTTTTCCGGGCTGCCCAGCACACGCGACGCCGCCACGGCCGCAAATTCAGGGTGGCGGGCCGGATCGGGGTCGACCACGAAAAGTCCGTACATGCCCTTATGCATGTGCCGTTTCAACGGCAGGGCATGGCAGTGATAGAGATGACAGCCGAAGGGCTTGGCATCGAACTCATAGACGAACTCCTCGCCCGGATCGATCAGCCCGGCGCCTTGAACGCCGTCCATTCGCGCAGAGTGAATGCCGTGAAAATGCATGGAATGCGGGTGTGAACCGAGGTTGCGAAAGATGATCCGTAGCCGTTCGCCTTCTTTGGCGCGCAGAGCGGGGCCGGGAACGCGTCCGTTGAACGTCCAGGCGGGAAAGAAAACGCCGGGAGCGATCTCGATCTCCACGTCGATGGCGTCCACCTCGAACGTTCGTAACGTGCGCCCATCCGGCAGAACTTCGGTCTGGCCTGTCTCCCAGTCGGTCAGCATGGCCGTCGGGTCGAACCCGTTCCGGGCGTGGTCGACCTGGCCGACCATCGTCATGTTGCCATGCGCCATGCCACTGTCATGGGCCGAATACGGATCGACCGCCCCGCCGGGCATCGCATGCCCCGCCATCGGGTCGGGCGTTGCCTGGGATTGCGCGCGGCTCGCGGCCACGGCCGCTCCGCCGGCAGCCACCAGACCGCCGACCAACAACGCGCGTCGCGACGCCGAAACTGGCTCCGTGACGACGCCAGGTGGCGCTGTGGGCAGCGATGTCTCCACGGCGGACGACACCTCGCGCCCTCGCTTGCTGGTATCGACAGGCATGGACGTTGTCCCTTCAGATGACACGCAGGCCAAAGTCCCGGCGCAAAAAGTTAGCATAGGCTAATAATCATCGCTCAGGCTTTACGAGTCAATCCTGATCGTGCGAGGGTGACGGCATGACGGATGATGAGAACCTTGAATCAACCGAGGCAGAGGCACGTGCGGTCGAATCCCGCGCCGAGGCCTTCATCGGTGTGCGCGAGGCGCGGCGCAGCGAGGTGGCGGAAGACTATGTCGAATTGATCGCTGAGTTGATCCACGAGAACGGCGAAGCCCGACCGGTCGATATCGCGGCCCGGATGGGCGTTACCGCGCCGACGGTCGCCAAAACCCTCGGCCGTCTGGCGCGGGACGGCCTGATCACTCGCGCGAAATACCGTTCGGTCTTTCTGACCGAGGAAGGCCGGGCGCTTGCCAAGGAATGCAGACACCGCCACGAGATCGTCTTGCGGTTTCTCCTGAGCCTCGGGCTCGACCCCGAGACGGCTGAACGCGACGCGGAAGGGATCGAGCATCATGTGAGCGAGCGCACGCTTGCCCTGTTCGCGGCGTTTGCCCAGCGGTCATAGGCAGGTGGTTGCCGCTGCAACAAGTCGGTTGGCCGAGGATTTGAACGAGCCAATTTTTGGATGGTCCAAGAAACGTGATATTGTGCCGCTGGCATTCGGATCGCGCGGGTAGTAGATCAAGATCATGAGACGTTGGGCACGCCTTATCTGTATCCTCTCGCTGGTGGCTTTTGCCATCGGCGCGGTCGCGCAGTCTGCTGGCTCAATTGCCATGGCCTCGTCAATGGTCTCCACGGATGGCGGCATGATGGCTATGGACGATTGCGACGCCTGCGGCAGCTTGGAAGACGGTAAGATGGGTTCCGTCTGTGATTTTGCGTGCAATGCCTCGGGAATGGCCGCTCTTCTTTCGATCCCGGCTGGTACCAGCCCGATCGCTGCCACCGCAGCCCATGAAATCCAGCTCGTGGACGTTCCGCACGGAATATCCGGCCCCCCGGCCAAGCAACCTCCTCGGGTCTACCTCTGATCTGACACACGGCGCCTGATTGCGCTTCGTGTGTTTCCCCGTGCCGGACGCCCTCAAATGGGCGTTTGCGCGGATCCATGAACGTCGCCACGCAATTGCTTTGGCGGCGTACAGTGAAATCAGAGAGTGTTCATCCATGTCCTACCAAATAAATTCCCTTTTCAGTCGCCGATCTTTTCTTGCAGCCTCCTTAGCGGGCATCGGCGCTACGGCATTCGGAAGGCCCTTGCGCGCCGAGCCGCAAATCCGCAGCTTTTCGCTGCGCCCCGCGCCGGGACAGGCAAGGCTGGTCCCAGAACCTTATCCCGCAACCCCCGTTTGGGGCTTCAACGGTCAGGTTCCCGGCCCGGAGCTACGGGTTCGGCAAGGCGATCGGCTGCGCATCGTCGTCACAAACGGTCTGGACGAGGAAACCACCGTCCATTGGCACGGACTTCGTCTGCCGAACGCGATGGACGGGGTTCCACACCTAACGCAGAAGCCGATCGCACCCGGAGAAACCTTCACCTACGAGTTCGACGCGATCGATGCCGGGACTTTCTGGTATCACCCGCACCAGCGCAGTTTCGAGCAGGTCGGACGTGGGCTGGCCGGACCGCTCATCATCGACGAAACCAACCCGCCGCGGGTCGACCGCGATGTCACCTGGCTGCTTGACGACTGGCGGCTGACACAGGACGCGGCGATTGCGGATGACTTCGGCGCATCCATGGACATGAGTCATGCGGGCCGTCTGGGCAATACTGTCACGATAAATGGGCGTGTTCCCGATGTCTTCGTGGTGCGGCAAGGCGAACGTATCCGGTTGCGGCTGATCAATGCCGCCAACGCCCGCATCTTCGCGCTCGACTTCGGCGACCTTTCCGCGCGCATCATTGCGCTCGACGGCCAGCCGATCACCCCGCACGCCGCGCCTGACGGTGTCGTGGTTCTGGGCCCGGCGATGCGTGCCGACATAATGCTCGATTGCCCTGCCGACCCGGGAACCACGCTTCAAATCGTCGACCGCGCCTATCGCGATAATGAATTCAACCTGCTGGATGTCGTCTTTGACGACACGCCCTTGCGTGCCGCGCCGCCGGAATGGGAAATTGCCCTTCCAGCCAATCCGCTTGTCGAACCTGATCTGAACGCGGCCCGTCGTCACGAAATCCTGTTCACCGGGGGCATGATGGGAGCAATGGTCGAGCGCCAGATGGGCCTGAGCCAGTCAGGCAGCATGATGGGCGGAATGATGGGTGGCGTTGTGGGCGGCGGCATGTGGTTCGTCAATGGCGTTGCGGCCGAAGGGCACATGCTCGATCCCTTCCTGACATTGGAGCGCGACGCGAGCCATGTCCTCCACATGACGAACGCCACGGCGTTCGACCATCCGATCCACCTGCACGGCCACTCCTTCCGCGTCATCAGCCGCGATGGCGTTAGGACCGAATTCCGTGAATGGCAGGACACCGTGCTGATCGCGCCGCGCGAGCAGGTCGAAATCGCCCTGGTCGCCGACAATCCCGGAGACTGGATGTTCCATTGCCACATCCTCGAGCACCAGGCGGCCGGGATGATGGGCGTGATCCGCGTCGCATGAGCAGGGGAGCATGCAGATTGAAGTCGATTGAGATTGAATTTCGGCCAGACCGGCGCAAGGTACTCACCGCGGCACTCAGTATCGGCGTCGCTTCGATGTTGCCGGGGTTCGCACTCGCGGCGAGCGATGGTGATCCAGCGGCACTTGCCTTTGATGGTGATACCATCCTGCTGGCGAGAGGAGGGCTGTTCGTCAGTGATAATGGCGGCCGGACTTGGACCGCGGCAGAGACACCCGGAAAAGTGCTGTCGCTGGCGACCCATCGCGACCGGCCCGGACTTGTGGTTGCGGGGCTGGCCGAGGGCGGTGTCAGCATTTCCGAAGACGGGGGCGCTTCGTGGCGTATCTTTGAAGCTAGGCTGCCTGACGGAGAAATCACTGCCGTTGCTATCGCCTCGCGGAACCCGGACATGATCTATGCCTCGCTTCGCGGCGACGGGTTGTGGAAGAGCGAAGACGCCGGTGCAACCTGGTCGCTCGCCATGGACCGCCCCTGGCTCGACGACGCAGAGCGCGATCCTCTTGCTCTGGCTTCGGTCGAGCTTGAAACCGGCATGGGCGGGATCTGGATCTATGCGGGCACCGAAGTTGGCCTAACGCGGGTGCCCGATTGCTTTTGTCGCTGGCAGGACGTGCAGCCAGGCAACGCGATGGACGCATTGGTTGCGGGTGAAGCCCCACCGTCCGAAGCGCCATTGCCTGGAGGTGAACCGATCCTGTCGCTGGCCAGTGCCCCCTCGGCGCCGGAAGTGATGTACGCCGCGCTGCCCTCGGGCCTCTGGGCATCGCAGGACGGCGGAGTCATCTGGCAAAAGCGGGCCAGCAAAGCTGCGACCGCTGTTGCGGTTCATCCAAGAGACGAGACCTACATCGCTGCCCTGTTGGGCGGCATCTTGAAAATCAGCCGTGACGGCGGCGCAACTTGGATCGAAACAGGAGAACAATGATGGAGAAAATGATGCAGAGAAGAAACGCGCTTGGCCTGATTGGCAGCGGCATTGTCGGAATGGTGGGCCTGTCCACATCGGCCTGGGCGCAAGCGACAGGCGATATGGCGTCCGATTTGGCGGGCAACGAAAGGCAGATCACCATCTGGCGCGATCCGGGCTGCGGCTGCTGTGATGCCTATGGGGATTATCTCGAAGAACACGGCTTTACCGTTACGCGTGTGGATGACCGCGACTTCGACAAACGCTCGGTCGAAGTCGGTGTGCCCGCCCAGGGCATCGGCTGCCACCTGGCCGAGATCGACGGCTACTATGTCAGCGGTCTCGTCCCCGTCGACATCATCGATCGGCTGCTGGAAACCCGTCCGGCGATAACGGGTATCACCTTGCCGGGAATGCCCGCGAACGCGCCGGGCATGGCTGCGGTCAAGTCAGGCACGCTAAGGACCTACGCCTTTGGCCCAGACGGAATTTCAATTTATGCCGATGAATAAAGGGCCGAAAGATCGATCGGCGAAGTGTGCGGTCAGGCGGTCAGTGCACCTCGCTGCCCTAGTGTCCGCGCTCGCGACCACCGGCGTTGTGGTGCTGGCCCAATCGGAACCGGTTGACCCGCGTGTCGAGGGACTGACGTTTTTGGGAGAGCCCGTGCTCGCATCCCAGGTCATGGCAGGGCAACAGCTTTATGCGGACAACTGCGCCAGTTGCCATGGTGCCAGCCTCGAGGGTCAGCCCGATTGGCGTCGTCGTCTTGACACAGGAAGAATGCCGGCCCCGCCGCATGATGACTCAGGCCACACTTGGCACCATTCAGACCGCATGCTTTTTCAGATCACTAAAGGCGGGGTCGGGGCCGTCGTGCCGGGATACGAGAGCGACATGCCGGCCTTCGGAGAGGATCTGACAGACGCAGAGATCGCGGCTATCCTCGTCTACATCAAGAGCACCTGGCCTGAGCGACAACGTGAGTTCCAAGCCGAAGTTTCGGCCAATGACACGGGCGGGTGAAGATCGACAGGGTGTCAGGATAGTATCTTTCGACCAAAACCGATCCACCGGGGGATCAATTCGGCAAATCTGTCCTACTCCGCCCCCTGACTCCCGCTTTACCACGCTAATTCGGACCTGACCTGGTTGGCCGTTAACCCGCCCGCAAGGCAAGCATGTGCTACCAGGGTCGCGTGCATGCGTTCACGAAAATTTACCCTTGAACCTCTAGCCACTAGAAGTCCTATCTAGTCGACGAGAATCTATATCGTTCTTGCCATTGATTGCCGGTGGGAACCGAAAGGGTACGACATGCTGACAAGACGACACTTTATTCAAACGACAACAGCGCTCTTTTCGGCGACTGTGGCCAACCCTGTGTTTGCCGATAGCTGGCCCACCGAGGCTCAGAAGGCTGAATGGGACGCGCAAGTCAGCCCGCCCGGCTTCGATCCGGCCACGTCAAACCCTTGGGGACTACACCCACGTTTCTTGCCTCAGCGTGTGGACGCGAAGGACGGCCTCGTGCCGGGAGACATCCATGTCGATGCGGTCGCGCGGTATCTCTACCACATTGAGGAGGGTGGAACCGCGATGCGCTACGGCGTGGCGATCGCGCGGGGCAACCTCTACGAGCCGGGTGTTTATAACATCAAGCGCAAGGTCAGGTGGCCGCACTGGACGCCAACACAAAACATGATCGAACGCGATCCCGTGAACGCACAATGGGCCGATGGGATGGAACCAGGGCCGGAAAACGCTCTCGGGTCACGGGCGCTCTATCTCTATGTCGGTGATCGCGACACCTATCTTCGGATACAAGGCACACCCTATCCGAGAAGCATCGGCGGTCGTGCGAGTTCGGGTTGCGTGCGGATGGTTATGGCACACATCAACGAGCTTTATCCGAACGTCGAGATCGGATCGATAGCACATCTTTATTCGGCTGAGGCTAGCGTTACCGCGAGAAGTTGAATGAGGTAATTAACTCTCAGCGCATTGATGTGACGTGCGGGTCGTCGTCACACTTCCCGCGCGACGCAGATAGGGTTGCCGTTCGCCGTGCGCAGCGGCAGCAAGGTCGTTTCAACGGGGCCGCTGTGTTCGTACCAGTAGCACCCGTCCTCGGGCACCAAGCGCGCGGTTGAAACATCCTGATTCGGGGCAGCCATTGCAATCACGGCTTCGGGAACGTTGCCCCGCCGGTCTGCCGAGTCGCCCGGTCCAGTCGGCTGGATTGCGCACCCGGCCGTAAGAGACAGCGCCACTGCAACAATTATTTTTTGCTTCAGCATCAAAACCCGCATCAAGCTTCCTTTCGTGTCTGTTTTTCTTTGCATCGGCTTTTCATGCCTCAAGGCGTGATGGAGCCGGTCGCCGCATCCTCTAGCAATAAAGCAAACTGAAATACCACCGTATTTTGCTCTTGAAGCTCTAGCTACTGTAGGGGTTATGTCATGGTAAAGCACCCGAATCCAGAGGTCCATTCATGCCGTCCGACACCCATCGTCACGACCACGATCACGCCGAAGATGCCCAGACAAGCGGCGGCAGCTGCTGCGGGGGCGCCGGAACGTGCGGCGACATCGTTCCGACGACGCCCGCGCCATCGGGCGGGCGCAGTTTTCAGGTATCCGGCCTCGATTGTGCCGAGGAGGTAGCAATCCTGAACAAGGT
Organism: Aestuarium zhoushanense; assembly: GCF_056431045.1. Classification (NCBI taxonomy): domain Bacteria; kingdom Pseudomonadati; phylum Pseudomonadota; class Alphaproteobacteria; order Rhodobacterales; family Paracoccaceae; genus Aestuarium; species Aestuarium zhoushanense. The sequence continues at coordinate 110,386 of NZ_JBWKMA010000005.1, read as the reverse complement.
GGTCGGTCCGAAGATCGGTGGAGCCGAGCATCTCGCGTTCGACGTGATCAATGGACGGATGACTATTCTCGACAGCGCCAGCAGTGTATCGGACGGCGAAATTGCAGAACTGGTGGCAAGCACCGGCATGACCGCCAAGCCCTGGGATGCCGAGAACGCGTCGGTCGACCAGGCGGCCCATCTTGCAAGACAGCGGCTGTTTACGGCGCTCAGTGGAGGCTTCTGGGCCGCGGGATTTCTGTGGCACATCATCGAGACCGGCATGGGCGGGGCGCTCGGCCTCTTCGCGGGTCACGGCGAAGCGCCGATGCCACTGGTCGAGGCAGGGCTGTTCGCGGTTGCGATCCTGTTCGGTGTCTGGCTCGTGGCACCCAAGGCATGGTCGTCCGCTCAGCGGCTGTCGCCCGACATGAACCTGCTCATGGTGGTCGCCGTGGCCGGTGCCATCGGGCTTGGCGAATTTTTCGAGGCGGCGACAGTCGCGTTCTTCTTCTCGCTCTCGCTCTACCTCGAAAGCTGGAGCGTCGGGCGTGCGAGGAATGCGGTTTCAGCTCTGCTCGACCTGGCGCCGCCGACGGCAAGAGTTCTTAATGATGACGGCTCAGAAGCGGACGTTCCGGCTTCTGCGGTTGCTATCAACGCACGTTTCGTCGTGCGCGGCGGAGACCGCATCCCATTGGATGGTGAGGTTGTCGATGGGGCAGGGGCCGTCGATCAGGCGCCAATCACCGGAGAGAGTGCGCTGGTCCCAAAGGAACGGGGCGACGAAGTCTATGCCGGTACGATCAACGGCGAAGGCACACTGACGGTGCGCGCCACGAAGGCCGCCTCGGATACCGTGTTGGCCAAGATCATCCGCATGGTCGGTGACGCCCATGCCCGCCGCGCGCCGGTGGAGCAGTGGGTGGCGAAGTTCGCCTGCATCTACACGCCTATCGTCATGGCGCTCGCCATCGCAATTGCCCTGCTGCCGCCGCTCATTTTCGGTGGAGCCTGGGATTATTGGTTCTACAATGCACTCGTGCTGCTGGTGATCGCCTGCCCATGCGCTCTGGTCATCTCGACTCCTGTCTCCATCGTCGCGGCGCTCACCGCTTCGGCGCGGGCGGGCGTACTCATCAAGGGTGGTGCCTATGTCGAGGCACCGGGTCGGACCACCGCGCTGGCCATGGACAAGACCGGCACAATCACAATGGGCGAGCCCGAAGTGGCGGCGGTGCATCCGCTGGGCGGGGCTTCGGCGCAAGATCTGATGACCCTCGCCGCTGGGCTGGAGGCACGTTCCTCGCATCCCTTGGCGCGCGCCATTCTTGCGCGGGCAGAAGCCGACGGCATCAAGGTATCCGCCGCGGAAGATACCCGAACCGTTCCGGGCAGGGGACTTGAAGGACGCACAGACGGCCGGTCGATCTGGCTGGGGTCGGACCGGTTTGCCGCGGAGAAGGGTTTCGGCGACGCCATTCCGAAGGATTTGCGCGACCGCATCGAAGGGGCTGGCAGCACCCTTGTTGCCGTGGGCGACGACACCGGTGTCACCGGCATCTTGGAATTGCGCGACCGTATCCGCCCGGATGCCAAAGGCATCGTGGCGCAGCTCCACGCGCAGGGTGTGAAGACCATCGTCATGCTGACCGGTGATAACGAGCGGACAGCGCACGCTGTTGCAGCCGAGGTCGGCATCGACGAGGTCCGTGCCGAGCTTCTGCCCGAAGACAAGGTGACTGCCATCGAAGAACTGGTCGAAACGCATGACATGGTGGCCATGATCGGCGACGGGGTCAACGACGCCCCGGCCATGGCGCGCGCGCATTACGCCATCGCAATGGGTGCCGTTGGTTCGGACGCGGCAATCGAGACGGCGGATATAGCCCTGATGACCGACGATCTCGGCAAGGTGCCTTGGCTGATCGGTCATTCGCGCCGGACAATGTCGATCATTCATCAGAACATCGGTATTTCCTTGGCGACCAAGGGCGTTTTCGTTGTCGCTACCGCGTTCGGACTGGCATCGATGTGGGGCGCGATTGCAGCCGACGTAGGAGTGTCATTGCTGGTGGTGGCCAATGCCCTGCGCCTGCTGAACAGCCAAGAGGCCAAGGCGCCGCCGTCCGGCGGTGAGCAGGTTGGCCCACAGATGGCAAAGGCCGCGCTTGCCCACGGACATTGATCACGCAGCATTTGCAAGGTAACGTGATGTCCATATCAGACCTCACCAAAGAGGCATCGAGCAGTGAAGACCATCCGATTTCCCCGCCGCGCCGTCCTGTTGGGCGGGTTGGTAGCGTTTCTGTCCGGGTGTGCCAGCAAGTTCCGCAGCTATGACGGACCCGAAGTCACCCGTGTTCGGCTTTAAAAGGGACAGCGCTTGCTTGTTCTCGACGGAGCCGATCGCGTCTTGCAAACCTATCCGGTCGGGCTGGGTTTCGCTCCTGAGGGTCACAAACAATTCGAAGGGGATGGCCGGACTCCGGAAGGAGTTTACACAATCGACAGGCGAAACCCCAACAGCACCTACCATCTTTCGATTGGCATCTCTTATCCGAACGAGGCCGACATCGCCTTTGCCGAAGCGCAGGGCCTTTCCCCCGGCGGCGACATCTTCATCCATGGTGGCCCACGCCCCGGCATCGACCCGACAAATGTCCGCGACTGGACAGCTGGCTGCATCGCGGTCACGGATCGGGAGATCGAGGACATCTATGCAATGGTGAAGGACGGGACACCTATCCACATCTTTGCATGACGGTCTTTCTCATGCGGCGGTAGTGAGCCGTCGCATTGGCGCCATTGCCCAGCTCCACGAAGCCAAGATGAGCGCCAACAGCATCCAGTCCCCGAAGCTCGCGTAGAGTGTCGGCGGTCGCGCGGAGGGCAGGCTAGCGTCGATGATGCCCGTTTCGCCGGTATCGAGCCGCGCAACGATCTCTCCGCTCGCGTCGATGACCGCAGAGATGCCCGTATTCGCGGCTCGGATGACTGGAAGGCCTTCCTCTACGGCGCGCATACGTGCGGAAGCCAGATGCTGCTCGGGTCCGATGCTGGTGCCAAACCAGGCATCGTTTGTCGCGTTGAAAATCCAGTCCGGCCGGAACAGGTCGTCGACCACATGCCCTGGGAAGATGATCTCATAGCAGATCGCCACGGCGACCAGCGGCACACCCGGAAGCGCAAGCGTTCTCGGGCCCGGTCCGGGCGTAAAATCGCCCAGACCCGCCGTGAGCCGCTCGATGGGCAACCAGCCGCGGAATGGCACATATTCGCCGAAGGGCACGAGATGGTGTTTCGCGTATCCGGTCAGGATCTCGCCGGTCTCGTCAAATGCCTGGACCGTGTTGAAATATCGGGTGCCATCCTCGCTCGGTACACGGTCCGGCACACCGGTAAGCAGCACTCTGCCGTCTGGTAGCGCTGCGGCAATGCGGGCCCGTGCCTCCGTATCCTCATCGAGGAAACCCGGAAAGGCGGTTTCCGGCCAGAGAAGAACGTCGAAATCGCCGCGCCGGGTTGAAAGCTCAAGATAACGCGCGAAGGTTGCCTCGCGGTTCTCGGGCGCCCATTTCTCCTCTTGGGGAACGTTGCCCTGGACGATGCGCAGCTCCACACCGGGTGGCTGTTCTGTATCCGACTGGAGGCGAAGTGTGCCGACGGCCCACATCGTCGCGATGCCGGCCAGCGCCATGAGCGAGATGGTCAGTCGTTGCCGCCCGGACGCCATGACAGCCGCGACGGGAAGTGCCGCGACGAACACGGTGAGAAAGCTTAGTCCATAGCTTCCGACCCAGGCGGCGGGCTGGCGCAACGCGGCGTAATCGACCAGAGCGTAGCTGGCGAGGATCCACGGAAAACCTGTCAGAACGTGACCTCGCAACCACTCGGCCACGGTCCAGAAGGTCGCGAACAGGAGGCAGGCCAGGAGATTGCCCAGGGCTCCGCGCCGCGCGATTTCGGCGAAGAGCACAGCGGCAATGGCTGGGAAAATCGCGAGACCTGCGGACAATCCCGCGACGGCCGGGATCGCCATCGCCCCAAACCGCTCGGCCTCGACGTAGAAACTCTCCGCGATCCATGAAATCCCGAAACCGAACTGGCCGAGTCCGAACGCCCAGCCGACGAGAAAAGCACGCCCGAAGGAGAGACCGCGAAGACCGACAAACAACGCGGAATAGGCAACGGGAACGAGTAGGAGAATCGAGAAAGGCGGGAAAGTCAGAACGGTCAGCGCCCCGGCGACGAAACCAAGCGTCACCCGCGAAAGAAAACGGTGGCGCAGAGCGATGCGGTTCAGAATTTCCGGCTTCACGACTTGATCGAACGCCGCGCGCTGATCCATGGCGCGGCGAGCAAGAGCCCCACGCCACTGACGACAAATACATCGGCCAAGTTGAAGGCAGGCCAATGTGTTGTGCCAATGTAGAAATCGAGAAAGTCTGTTACAGCCCGATACCGCACACGATCGATGACATTGCCCAGGGCTCCGCCAATGATCGCGCCATAGGCAAGTGTTTCGACCGCATTTTCGGCGCGAAACAGCATAACCCCTAGCCAAACACAGATGGCAAGAGCGAGAGCGATGAGGCTCCACCACGGCGCGCCGCCCAACATCCCGAAAGTCACGCCGTCATTACGATAAAAGACGAGGTTGAATCCCGGAAACACAGGAATCCCGGCGCTTAAAGTGACGGCATTCGCAACGACAATGGCTTTGGTGATCTGATCGATCGCGAACGCAGCAAGTGCTGCGAAGACGCCGATCATCGGAGATACCTTGTTTAGTGACATTGCCTCATCCCAACCAGACATCAAGGAACAGCATTAGAACGAGCCCGACTGCGAGACCGAGCGTCGCCCTGTTCTGATGGCCGCTGCGATGGGTTTCGGGGATGATTTCGTGGCTGATAACGTAGAGCATTGCGCCCGCGGCAAAGGCCAGACCCCATGGAAGCAGCGGTTCCGACAGTGTGATGATCCCGGCCCCGAGCAGGCCGCCAATCGGCTCGACCATGCCCGTCAGCGCCGCGATGCCCCAGGCGCGCAGCTTCGGATATCCCTCGCCCAGCAGAGATACAGCGACGGCCAATCCTTCGGGCGCATTCTGAAGCCCGATTCCGACAGCAAGAGGCAGACCGCCCTCCATACCTCCGGATCCGAAGCCGACCCCAACCGCAAGGCCTTCGGGGAAGTTGTGGATCGTGATTGCGATGATGAACAGCCAGACCCGCCGCAAAGACGCCGCTTCGGGCCCTTCGCGTCCTGTCTTGAAGTGCTCGTGCGGCAGCTTTTCGTTCATCAGGGCGACAGCCCCCATTCCCAGAAGGATCGAGACGCACACGATGGCCGCAGGCATCGCGCCGTTCTCGAACATTGGCTCTGCCGCATTCAATGCCGGGATGATCAGCGAAAAGAACGAGGCTGACAGCATGACACCGGCGGCGAAGCCGAGCGACAGATCGCGCGTGGCCCGGGACGGGATGCGCCCAAACAGCACGGGAACTGCTCCGACTGCCGTGAGCGAACCGGCGGCGAGACTTCCGAGAAAGCCAAGCATTATCGGAGACAGATTTTCCATGGGCGGGCCAGATTATCCTTCGGCGTAGCTCGAAAAGACTTCCGTCGACCCGTCCTTGCGGATGAGGAAGACATCATAGGCCTCGCGGTCGTCTTCTGGCCCCATGCCGGGCGAGCCATAGGGCATCCCCGGAACAGCGAGGCCGACGGCGTCCGGGCGCTCCTCGAGAAGGCGGCGGATGTCAGCGGCCGGTACATGGCCCTCGATCACGTAGCCGTCAATGAGCGCGGTGTGGCAGGAGACCATGCGCTGCGGCACGCCGTTGTCTAGCTTGAAGCGCACGAGAAGCCCGCCGAACATGTCCTGGCCGGTCGGCACAAACCCGTTCTCTTCGAGATGGTTCATCCAAGACAGGCAACAGCCGCAACCGTTCGTCTTGCGGACCTCGATCGCCGTTGCCTCTGCGAGAACCTGGGCCGCTGGTAACAGGGCGAGGGTGATTGCCAGAGCTTGGGTCATGCGTTTCATGGGTCAGAGCCTTTCGGTTGTCGTTTCGGCAATCTCGCTGCCGAGGTTTTCATTCAGAAGCGCGCGCGCCTCGGCCAGACGCGAGAGCGCGGCGGTATCATCCGCTTCGCTCTCGGCTGCTTCGGCGAGCCGGTCGTCAGTGAGGGGGTCAGTCGGGCGCCCATCCACGAGGACTTCGTAGTGCAGGTTCGGACCTGTCGCCGTGCCAGTCGCGCCGACGCGGCCGATCACATCTCCCGCCGCAACGCGTTGGCCTTGTGCCAGGTCTTCCGGCACGGCGCTCAGATGCGCGTAGCGCGTCATGGTGTCGGAGCCGTGCGAGATTTCGACCACACGGCCATAGCCACCGCGCCAGCCAATGAAACTAACCCGCCCCGGTGCCGTCGATTGAACCGGTGTCCCACGTGCCGCTGCAAAATCGACGCCGGTGTGCATCCGGACGTTGCCAAAGACCGGATGCGTGCGGCGCCCGAACACCGAGCTGAGGCGCGCACCCTCGACCGGCTGTGCGAAGACGCGCAGCACCTCGCCATCGACGTAGATCGTCGCCTGACCGCTGCCGTCGTCAGGCCATACGATCTCGTAGAGCGAACCGCCGATGTCCAGTGCGGCGAAGGCGAGTTCGGGCTGTCCGATCCTGTCCTCGCCGACCCGCGCCTCACGCCAGAGAAGCCTTAGTGTTTCGCCGCCGGCCATCTCGCGGCGGAAATCCACGGTCCCACCCAGCATCTGCGCAAGGTCCACGGAAAAACGGGCGGGTATGCCGGCTTCGTCGAGTGCCGCGAAGATCGAGCTGTCGATCACGGCTTCGCCGGCAAGGGTTACGATCTCCGGATCCGGAGCCACGACCTGTGTGGACAACTGCTCGCCGAAAACCACCTCGATCCGAACCCCGTCCTCGACGGCGACTGAGACGGTGCGGGGGCTGCCGTCCATGGTCGAAGCAACAGTGACCGAGTGCCCCGGCCGCAGCCGTCGCAGATCGTATTCCGCGCCAAGCGCGAGGGCAACTTCGGCTCTGTCAGGTGCCGCAAGACCGGCCTCTGACAGCAAGAAATCGAGCGTTTCGCCCGGAGCAATGTCGCGCGACCACGTCGACAGGGGTGGCTCGATCGCTTGCACCGGCCTGTCGGCAAACGCGGCCTGCAGAAGGGGCAGCGGGCTGAGGTCGGGTGCATCGTCTGCCCATGCCGCCGCGGGCAGCGTCACGGGGATGTCAACGTTCTGGGGGGCTTCAGGACCTTGGGGCATCCAGCTACCTGCCTGGGCAAGTTCCGGCGGCACGGGTTCTTTCGACATGGAATCAGAGATGGCGATAGCCGCTCCCGAAACCGTCCCCGCAATTGCGACACAAGCCGCCAAAGTTCTGAGCCTCATGTCGCCCCCTCCATTTCTTCTTCCAGCGCGCGGCGGATCTTCGGCACCGCGAATTCTTTGGGCTCGTGATAGTCGATCATGGTGACGAATCGCCCAGAGGCTGCGAACAGGAAGACGCTCGCGGTGTGGTTCATCGTGTAATCGCCGCTCTCCGCCGGTACTCGCTCGTAGGTGGCGCGGAAGCCGTCCGCGACGCGCGCTATCTGCTCTTCCGGTCCCGTCCAGCCGCGGATCGCCGGATGGAAGTAGCCGACATATTCGGCCATCGTTTCTACAGTGTCGCGCTCGGGATCGACCGTGATGAAAACCACGTTCATCTCGTCGGCCTCGTCTCCCAGATCGTCGAGCCATCCCGAAATGTCAGAAAGCGTGGTCGGGCAGACATCGGGACAGTAGGTGAAGCCGAAGAACGCCATCGTCGGGCGACCGATCAGGGTTTCCGGCCCGACCGCGTTGCCCTCATGATCCGTCAGACGGAAGTCCATCTCGGTAAGGGTCACAGGCCGCTGCCCGACAGGTGCGGGTGCACCGGGTCCGTCGACCCGCCACCAACCGACGAAGAGCATCAGGGCGACCGCCCCGACACCAGCCGCGCCGTACCCCAGGATCGCCCGTCGCTGCATCAGTCCTCTGGCCCCCGCGCGGCGATGCCGAGGATCGGAACCTCGACCGTCACTTCGCCTCCGTCGTCGAAAAGCAGTGTCAGCGGAAAAGTGTCCCCTTCCGTCATTGGTTCTTGCAGCCGCATCAGCATTGCGTGCAGGCCCCCCGGTTCGAGCGCGATGCTCTCGCCCGGGGCGATCGCGATCTCCCCCGCCGGGCTCATGGAACTCACACCTTCGGCATTTGTCTTCGTCTCGTGAATTTCGGGCATCATCGCGAGCGGTGTTGTAAGGCCGATCAGCGTCACCGGCTCGTCGCCAGTGTTGCGGATCGTCATGTAAGCGGCCCCGGGACGGTTCATCCCGATGGAGGCGCGGGACCACGCGTTCTCGACGACAACATCCTCGGGTCCGGCCAGCGCGGGCACTGAGAGCCCTCCTAGGGTCAAAAGCGCGGCCAGTGTGCCAGTCAAAATATACTTTTTCATCGTTCTGATCCTGCCCTTTCCATTCAGCTTTGCGCGGCAGCGACTTCGGCGGCCACCAGACGACGCAACTCTGCCTCCCCGAATGGATCGAGCGGCTTGCCGTTCACAAAGAATGTGGGCGTCTGGCGAATTCCCACGGCCTCGACGTCAGCACGATCTTGGTTAAGGATCGCCACGACACCGGGTGCCAGCATTTGCGTGCGGGCGGCCTCGGCATCGAGCCCGGCCGTGGCGGCGATCTGAAGGATCAGGCCGGGCTCCGGGGCACCGTGCGACGCCCATCTCGGCTGTTCCCGCAGAACGGCCTCGAGCACCGGCATGTAAACGTCCTGCATGCGCGCCGCCTCGAGCACGCGGATCGCTTCCTCGGATGCCGCGCCGTGGAAAGGCGTGTAGCGGATCACGACGCGGACAGCATCCCCATGCTCGGCCATGATGTCCTTCACGATGGGATGAAAGGCGCGACAGGCCTCGCAGGCCGGATCGAAGAATTCGACGATCGTGACGGGCGCATCCGCAGGCCCGAGGATGGGCGAGTAGGGGCGGATCATCGCCTCCGCAAGTTCCGGAGCAACGGGCTCCGCTTCGGCCACTGGGCCGGGGCGGTTTGCAAACCAGGTGGCTCCGCCGAAACCGGCGGCGCCGAGGGCAAGAACGGACAGGATCAGGCCGCGTCGATTCATGTTCGTGTGTCCTTTAATGAAAGGGCCGACAGCGCCCCGATCAGCGCGAAGGCGGCGAGCGCCATCAGCGGGATAGGGATGCCGAAGACCAGTTGGTTGTCATCGGTGCAAGAGGGGCCGGTGGCCGTGCAGGGCTGGACGCGTTCGGGAACAAGACCGACGTACAGCCCCATGTGCCAGAGGGCGATTGCGCCGCCGCCAAGCGCCAATGCGATGCCGTAGCGCCCCACGCGGCCGTCCCGCCACCAAAGGCCGAGCCCGAGGACAATGGCCAAGGGGAACATGAAGGCGCGCTGGAACCAGCACAGCACACAGGGCGTCTGCCCCAGCACCTCGCCGATGAAAAGCACGGCAAGCGAGGCGACGAGCGCGATGATCCACGCCAGCCCGAGGGCTGTTTCTCCGGACATACGGTTCATGTCGGTCAGATCCTCTCTTCCAGATTGGCGAGGATCTCTTCGGCGGAGGTGCCGTAGGGCCACGAGTCGGCGAAGCCCGCGTCGGGATCGAAGAGGAACAGATGCGACGTGTGGCCCATCGTGTAACCATCCGGCGCCGCAGCCTCTTCGACGCGTTCGAAGAAGATCGGAAAGGTCTCGGATGTGGCGGCGATCTGTTCCGGCGTGTCGGTCAGCCCGATGATGCCCGCATCGAACAGCGGGACGTATTCGGCGAGTGCTGCGGGCGTGTCTCGTTCAGGGTCGATTGTTATGAAAATCGGCTGGACCTTGGCGGCATCGTCGCCCAGACCGTCCATCACCGCCGCGACCTCGGATAGGGTCGTCGGGCAGACGTCGGGGCAGTTGGTAAAGCCGAAAAAAACCAGCATCCAGCGCCCCGCAAAGTCCTCCTCGGTTCGAACCATACCCTGGTGGTCCGTCAGTTCGAACTCAGCGAAAAAAGGCGGTTCGGCGTCGGTTCGGGCGCTATCGGCACGATAATCGGACCATAGCAAAAGCCATACGAAGGCAAGCGCTGCCACGCCTGCCAAAACCCAAAGAAACTTCTGTGCCGATGTAAGGGACAATCCTGTTCGCCTGATTTTGATTCTTATTGCTTGTGCGGATACATCCTCTAGCTGCTAGAGGTTCAAGCACGAAATCATGGTATAGCTTGAACTCACGCGTCTGTGAATCCGACACTTGTCTATTCCGACGGCAAAACCTACACAAACTGTATCTTTTTCATGGAGGCGAAAATGCTCACGATCGGTACTCTGTCAAAGAAGACTGGCACAAAAGTGCAGACCATCCGGTACTACGAACAGATCGGACTCATGCCCGAACCTGGCAGGACCGAAGGCGGACAGAGGCGCTACGACAATGCACAGCTTGATCGACTGTCCTTCATCCGCCACTCGCGGCAACTCGGCTTCTCGCTCGATGCGATCCGCGAGCTGCTCGACCTCAGCGACCATCCCAATCGGCCCTGTGATGAAGCTGATGCCATCGCGCGTCGCCAGCTCAAACAGGTGGAGCAGCGCATGGCCCGCCTGAAGGCGCTGCGCACGGAACTGAAACGCATGGTTCACGAATGCAGCGGCGGGCGGACGGGAGATTGCAAGGTGCTTGAGGTGTTGCGGGACCATTCGGAATGCTTGACCGAACACGAGGAAATCGGGGCCTGAAGGAATTCAGCCAACATTCCGGCTGGAACGCAGATCAGCCGCAGAAGTTAATGTGTCGTACAACACAAGCTGGAACCACAAAATGGCCGCTAGACAAGATTCAATGGAGAGACGGACGCTTTGGATCGTTCTGGCGCTCAATATCGGTTTGGCCGTGGCCTTTTTCGCAACAGGCGCCTTCGGCGACTCAAGTGCCCTGATCGCCAACGGGCTCGATAACCTCTCCGACAGCTTCGTCTACGCGATCAGCCTTTTCGCTTTGTCCCGATCCGCCAAATGGAAACGCGGGGCGGCGAACGTTTCCGGCGGGCTGCTGATCCTGTTCGCTGCAGGCATCCTCTACGATGCGTGGCGCCGCTACATCGGTGGGTCAGATCCGCTCGGGACGATCATGATTGCAATGGCCCTGATCGCGGCGGCTATCAACGCAGTCTGCGTTTGGCTGCTCGCTAAGCTCAAAAATCCAAACGTCAATATCCGCGCGGCCAACACCTTCAGTTACAACGATTTCGCCGCGAACCTCGGGATCGTCGTGGCCGGTGGCCTCGTCGCTTGGCTAGGAACCAACTGGCCGGACCTTGTCGTCGGTGTGATCGTCGCCGGGATCGCGGCCTGGGGCGGTATCGACATCCTGCGCGACGCACACGGCGAACACCACAAAGCGGTTCACACGGACAAATAGTTGCGGGAGATTCTTTCTGAAAGAAAGGATTGAAGCTATAGTGACTATAGCAATTAGTCTTGTTCCAAGACGATTCGAGGAGCGACCCGTTGCAGATGACCGACCCCCTACTTGTACCCACCAAACTACTGGATTTTGATGCCGCGCCTCTTGCGCGTCTAATTGAGAACCGCAGCTGGCGCGGCTTATCCGAATACGATCGGATCGGAGCTGCCTATGATTTCGTTCGGAATGAAATCGCGTTCGGATACAATCGAGCTGACGACATCCCCGCATCCGAAGTGCTTTCCGACGGCTATGGGCAGTGCAATACCAAAGGCACGCTCTTGATGGCGCTGCTGCGTGGTGTCGGCATTCGTTGCCGGTTGCATGGGTTTACGATCCACAAAGGCTTGCAGCGCGGTGTTGTCCCTGAGCTGGTGTATCCGCTTGCTCCGCAGGAAATTCTCCACTCATGGGTCGAGATCGAATTTCAAGGTGCCTGGATCAACCTTGAAGGCTTCATCCTGGATGACGCTTTCCTCGATGTCCTGCAAACGTCATTCTCGGACACAGAAAGTCTCTGCGGTTATGGCGCGGGCACGGATTGCCTTGGCGCGCCTCCCGTCGCCTGGAACGGAGAAGATACCTACATTCAGAAAACCGGCATTGTGCAAGATTTTGGCGTGTACGATACGCCGGACGCCTTCTATTTGTCCCATGAGCAATCCTTTGGGTGGCTGCGTGGTGCCCTTTACCGTCATATCATCCGCCACTGGATGAATGCGCGCGTACGTGGTTTCCGCAGCGGCCGCCTCAAGACTGACCGACGCGCGACACACGCGCATGAGGAGCCTGCCAATGCCGCATGATCATGGGCACGCGCATATCGAACCGGATTCTGGCGATCGGCGGGTTGCCATCGCGATCTGGGCGAACGGGCTTCTTACCGTTGCGCAGATCGTCGGGGGCATATTCTCGGGTAGTTTGGCACTGATCGCCGATGCGCTGCACAACTTTTCCGATATGGCCTCGCTTGTCATTGCCTTCGCCGCACGCAAGATCGCGCGCCGCCCGGCCGATGAGCGCATGACCTTCGGCTATGGTCGGGTCGAAATCGTCGCGGCCCTGATCAACTACACCACCCTCATCGTGATCGGCTTCTATCTGATCTACGAAGGTGGCATGCGCATGATTGATCCACCCGAAGTCATGGGGTGGACCGTCGTCATTCTCGGTGGAATCGCGCTTGTGGTCGACACGCTGACCGCAATGCTGACCTATTCGATGCAGAAGGGGAGCGTGAACATCCGCGCGCTTTTCCTGCATAACCTGTCGGACGCGCTTGCTTCGGTCGCGGTTATCGTCGCTGGGTCGATGATCATCCTTTACGACATGCGTTTGGTCGATCCTACCATCACCATCGGCATCGCGATCTACATCCTGTATCTGTCTTTCACTGAAATAGGCGGCCCAATCCGAACCCTGATGCTCGGGAGCCCGCCGGACATCGACAACGAGGCCGTCGTCGAAGCGATGCGGAAAGTCGAAGGCGTCGCCGACGTCCACCACGTCCATCTCTGGCAAATGCAAGAGCACGAGGCTGCGCTCGACTGCCATGTCGTCGTGGCAGCCGAAGGGTGGTCGAAGATTGAAGAGATCAAGAGCGCGATCAAGAAGCGGCTGAAGGAAGAATTCGGCATCAGCCATTCCAGCCTCGAATTCGAGCACGAGGATCGCGCTCATCAGAACGCCGATCTCTACTGTCACGGCAACGCAAGTGAAAAGGAGAAGACCAATGTTCAAGGAAACGCTGACCGAGCGTGATGATGTCATCGGGCTCGTCTGCGAAGGCAAGTTGACGGAGACAGAATTCAAGCAAATGCACGCGCTGCTTCATGAGCGTCTTGGAACAACCGATAATCCGGGTCTGGTTCTCGACCTTACAAGTTTCGAGGGCTACGAAGAGCCTTCGGCGATGCTGGAAGATCTGAAGGTCGACACCGCCCACGTGAACGATTTCGGTCGCATAGCGGTTGTCGGAGAACGCAGATGGATGGAATGGGGCGCACGGGTGGTCAACCTACTGACGGGCTCCGAGATGCAGTGGTTCGAATCCAGCGATACCGAGTCCGCAATTGCGTGGGCGCGTGACGGGTAGCCAGCGATTCTGCAAGAAAAGGATTCTGGCCTGGAAATTGACATCACATCAGATGCTTCACGATTAATGGAGGATCGGAACGATCTAAATGTAGTCAGCAACATTTGTCTGCTCGGATGAAAAAATCCGATGAAGTTTGATGTCGACTTTAGGCTGCAAAATAAGTCCCTACGCGCTGAATTCTTCGAAATTTAACATAAACTTCATTATCTGCCGATTTTCTGTACGGGGGCAGAGCCTTCCCGGATCCAAAGCTTGGCAGGTGAATCTACCTGGATATCTCCCCTGCCAGCACCGCTCGTCCGTGCACCGCCAACGTCGCTGAAAACCTCTGGCACCCAAACTCGTGGATCACATCGAGTACACGCGCTTCGTAGGCAGTGTATCCGATCAAGCGACACAAGTCGGACGCGTGGAACTGGCGGTTCGAAGTTGGTGCGGCTTGCATCTGTCTCAGCAATTCGCGCTCTTTGGGGTCCGTTATTGGTCTCGCGGGCGGCTTGACCGCGGGACGAGTTGGAGTTCCCGACGAATTTCGCCACCGGCGCATGAAGCCAAGCAGGAAGCCGGCCGGCACCCTGCCGTTGCCTCGGGACCGATTGAAGGCGAGGAAGCGATCCCAGATGACCTGGGTGTCGATGTTCCAGCAGGGCAACGTGGCCTTCGCTGCTTTGATGAGCTCTGCCCAACTGGTCTGAAAAACGTTCGAACTCGCGGTGATGTCGATCAGTCCTGAGAAGATAGTTTTGTTATTATTATCTCTAGATAGTGATGTGTCACCTTCACCTGACACGAGATCATGGGTTTCACTCTCCTCGTCGAAGGCGGAAAACCGAAAGATCCAGGGCGCGAACTTTCCATTCGGCTTTGCCCGCTCGAGCTGCAACTTCGACGTCTCAAGTTCGCTCAATAGAACCGAAAGATATTGTCGTGAAACACCCATCTTCTCCGCCAGGGCCGAGAGGGTGAAGGCTGCCGTTCCGCGCGACAAACCGTTGTAGCCATCCTTCCAGGCGATGGCATCGAGGATGAGGGTAGCAAGCTTGTGCGCAGCAACAGAGAGATTTGTCTGTGTGATCCGTCGCAGGATCAGGCCGGTCGTAGGTTCCATGGTCGAGGTCTCCTTGGAGAACCGACGCCATGTCGTGAGACAACAACATTCTTGCCAGCAAAACAACTTTGCTGGTTGCGGGTGTTTTAGCGGTGCGCTAGGAAACTCTTGTTCACGGAGTTTTCTAGCACGGCGTCAGGCTTCACGGTCTGGCGTCGTCTCCTTTTCGGGGGTTTTGCACAGCCTTCCGTGCGGGGTTGTCAGGACGCGCGCGGTAATACCGCGCGCAGATTTTGTCAGTAGCGAACCTCTTCAGAGCCATAGTTCCCGGCGTGATCACGCCAGTCGACGAAGACGGAACGGTAAAAGTAGCTGCCGCATCCATTCGGGATGCTCAGGCCGGATGCGGCTGGCACCTGGCCCACGGTGGATCTTGTCCATCGGTAGTCGCCCTGCACGCCGTAGGACCCCAATCGCGTCGAGTCGCTGCGATTGCAGTCGCCATCTCGGTTTTCGTGCTGGCGATACTGGATGTGATAGACCCGTATGCTGCGCACGAAATCAAAGGCGTCGCCCGAAATGTCGATGTCAGCTTGCTCATCTGCTTGGACGCGAACAAGGGGTTTCGAAGTCGATTCCTGCGGTTCGGGCGGATCGCGGAACGTGGTGTCATAAAGGCGTTCCATAGGCGACATCGGGCTGGGATCGTTGAACGACACACCCATCGGACACCGCCAGATTTGTAAGGGCGGCTCGATCGGCCATGGTGTGATCCGCCGAATGAAGACCGCTCTGGCATGCGCGCAGGGCGCGGAGGCAGGCCAGCCGCCCGCAAGGCAGAGGAGGATTGCACAGTCCACCTGATAGGCCTGAGCCGGACCTGACGAGGCCATTAGTCCGGATATGGTTAGTGCCGTGGCTGTTGCCACGCTGTGGATCACGTGCTTCATGATGCCGACTCCATCTATAATGGTGCAGCGATACGAAACAACATTAATGATAGCAAGGAGATTTGATTGATGGTTGCTTGCGACTGTTCGCTTGTGTCGCTTGACCGCTTCCAAGATCTGACGCCGGTTCTGGCTGCTTCTGCGTCTTGAAAGTGGCCAAAATTGCGGACCCCTTTCATGTTAGCTGCTAAACAAACGTCTGTTACAAAGGGGAAATTGGGTGTTCCAATGTGGCCGCGAAAGTGGTCACGGAAGGACAGATCGAATGAGCCCTCCAAACCGCGTGGCGCAGCGCTCCTGGCCTCGGGAAGGGCTGTATCGGGAAACTGCCCGGCCCGGCTCTCCGCATGGAATCCGGGAGCAGAAGGGCGGGAGCAGCCAGCGAGCCGATTTGGGGCCCAAGTTGGGATCGAGCCTGAGCTTGAATATCTATGTCAGTATCTGATACGATTGAGCATGGATAGGAGAGTCTGATGCCAAACGTCCACCTGACCGAACCGATGCAGAAATATTTGCAGGCGCAGATCGAGTCCGGCGCCTACGCCAATCTGAGCGAAGTCGTGCGCGCCGGCGTAAGGATGCTGATGGAGAAGGATGGCGCCCGGCAGTTCTATGCCCTCAAGGCCGACCTAGAGGAAGCAGCCTCCCTGGCCGAAAATGGGGATTTCGCCGAGTTCGATGCTCATGCCTTCGAACCGGATGCATTTGATCGCTGACCCATATGATTATTCGACTTTCCGGTCGGGCCAGGGCCGACCTTGAAGAGATCCGTGCCTACACCGTCGAAACTTGGGGTAGGGACCAATGGCTCGTCTATTACCGCCAGTTGGTCAACGCCTTCGAGCAGATCACCGGGGATCCCGACCGGGGTCGGGACAGGAGTCTCTTCGTTCCGGGGTTGCGGTCCGTCAACTGCCAACGTCACGTGATCTTCTACAAGCGGCTAGATGCGGCGGATGGGGCGGCAGTCATCCTGCGCATCGTGCATCAGCGCCGCAACATGCCCGCGCTCGTCTACTACGAGGATCTCGACGGCGGTTAAGCCCTTGCGTTTCCTCATTTCAATGGCTCGACCAGTCTTCCATAGTCTTCACTGACCTCGTGAAACGCGCGTTGGCGCCCGCCATCGAGGCAACGAAAGTAGTCCTACACATCGGCAAAGTGGGTCTCAAAATCGCTCAAACCCGACCAATTTGAATGTTGGAAGCGCTAAGAATTACTGCTTCGATACCTGGTCATCACGCGAGCACTCAATGCCCATTGTGATCATGTTGATGTGGCTCGGTTTTTGTGCGCTGAAGAAACCAATGCTCAAAGATCAATACACAAGCCATGATCGCGAATGCGACCACTACAATCATTGGATCGCTCTGCCACTTTAGTGAAGCGAATACGGCAAGCACGATCGCGTCGAGACCGATTGCAGTCAACATGATCCATCCATGCGCAGAAAGCTCGGCCCTAAGGTTTCGGTACACTCCCCAGTGAATAACCATATCCATTACAAGGTAAAAGAAGGCCCCCATCGACGCTATTCGGCTAACGTCGAAGAGAATGGTCAGCAGGCTCGCAATCACTACTGTGTAGATCAGTGTATGGTCGCGGACTCCGCCTGACATCCCAAAATGACTGTGCGGGATCAATTTCATCTCTGTCAGCATTGCCAACATACGAGATACCGCAAAGATGCTGGCAATCACGCCTGATGCAGTTGCGATCAAAGCGAGCGCGACGGTCAGATAGAAGCCCGTTTCCCCAAGGGACGGTGCTGCCGCTTCCGCGAGCGCATAGTCTTTTGCTTCGACGATCTTGCCAAGCGGCAAGCTGCTTCCCACCGCAAATGCTACCAAGAGATACACCACTACGCAGACCGCCAATGAAATGATGATCGCGCGTCCGATGTTGCGGTGTGGGTCCACTATCTCGGCGCCGCTGTTGGTGATTGTCGTGAACCCTTTGAATGCCAGAATTGCCAACGCTGTGGCACCAACAAATCCGCTGAGACCCTGTGAAGCTGTTCCATCTCCTGTTGTGCCAAAAGTAAACCCGCCGGCCCAAAGCGCAGAGATCCCAAACAGAGTGATACCGCCAACCTTCAGTACCGCGAGCAACTGGGAAATCCAGCCTACAGAGCGGTTGCCCGAGATGTTGACGACATAGGCTGCGATAATGAGAGCAACGCCTATTGCCGGAACCAGTAAGCCATCTGGTGCAATGCCCAGTCCACGGAGCAAATAGTTTGCGAAGGTCCGTGCGACTAGGCTTTCGTTAATGACCATTGACAGAGCCATAAGCAAAGCCGCTGCAGCGGCTACGGCGGTTGGTCCATAGGCCTTTTGCAGGATCATTCCAATTCCGCCAGCTGACGGGTAGGCATTGGACATTCTTATGTAAGTGTAAGCGCTGAAGGCTGTAACGATGGCTCCAACGATGAACACAAGTGGAAAGGTAGGGCCGGCCAGTTCCGCAATTTGGCCTGTGAGTGCCAGAATTCCGGCGCCAATCATGACACCAGTCCCCATGGCGACGGCATCCCAAAGAGAAATGCTGCCCGCTTTATAGTCGCTATTCATCGTCGATCTGCTTTCTATTTTTGAGGGTCAAAAAGACAAAAGGCAGTGCTGTCACAACCCCAAGTCCTATCGTGATCCATTCAGCCGTTCCCCAATCCCCTGACATGGCCACAGCTCCAAAATGGGCAAGAACAAAACTCGCCGGCAAAATCCCGGCAAAAGTTGCCAGCATGAAGCGCCATAGATGAAGTTGGCTCAAGCCCGCAACATAGCTGATTGCATCGAAAGAAACGAATGGAAGCAGGCGGGACGCAAACACTGATAACATCAGAGCCTTTTGCGACCCCAACAGCCCGAACTCTGAATACTTACCCAAAAAACGCCGAACTGTGCTTCGACCGAGTTTTCGCGCGAAGACAAATGCGATTGTAGCACCGAGCTCCGAGCCTATGGCTACGTAGGTGGCTCCGAGATAGTGACCAAATGCAGCCCCGGCGGCAAGTGCGATTGGTGCGCTCGGTATGGGGCTTGCGACAATCGCGAGGGCCATGAGTGCAATAACCGCGAGGGGGCCAACGGCTCCGGCATTTTCAATATGGCGCTGCACTTCAGCCTGTGAAAAGGCGACCCCAAGATTGCTCAGAGAAACCGTGCCCGAAAAAAAACCGAAAGCTGCAAGAGACAGAACTGTTGCTATCGCCAAACAACCAATCAGGCGACCATATCCCCATGCTTGCACGATCATGTGACCGTGAACTGCGCCATCATTCCTCCATCTTCGTGTTCAAGGATGTGACAGTGATACATGAAGGGATTGGCGCGATCTGCCGTCTGCTCAAAGCTGACCAGGATATCGACTCGGCCATTTACGAGCACGGTATCCTTCCAGCCAGAATTTTGTATGCTTGGTTTCTTTCCGTTTTCGGCGAGCACCTGAAACCTCACGCCATGAACATGAAACGGGTGCATCATCATGTTTGAGGAGACTTGCCAAATCTCGGTCGCCCCCTTCGAAAGAGACAAGTCTATCCTCCCCATGTCGAAGGACTGCCCATTGATCGCAAACCGATCATTCGACCTACGCATCATCATGCCCATCCCCATTGGCATATCGAGTGTGATCTGACGTGTATTGACTGATCGGGCCTCACCGTCAGGCAGGACGCCGCCCAAGTCGGCGGGTATTTCCAGAATGCGGGCAGGAAGTCTCGCATCCACACCAAAGGGTACAACTACGAAGCTCCCCCCAGCAGTGCTCGCGCCGCCCATCATCCCACCCATCATCTGATTGGGATTTGCAGAGGATACCAGCGTGCCAGCCTCTCCTCCCGAAAAATCGACGAGGACTTCGTATCGTTCGCCGGGAGCGATCACGAGGGACTCAATGGCGACAGGTTGATTGAGATAGCCACTGTCCGTCGCGATGAGGTGCATCTCGCGACGGTCAGAAAACGATAGGGGATAAATCCTCGCGTTCGAGCCGTTGAGCAAGCGCAAACGGACAATACCGCGAGGGACGACAGCCTGGGTGCCTAGCTGACCGTTAACAAGAATGACATTGCCCATGAAACCCATCATCTGATCTGGCATAGACAGGCCATAATCGATGCGGCCCTGCCGGTCGAACCGGCGGTCTTGCAGAACCAAGGTCAAATCATCGACGCCGTATGAGATCGGGAGACCCCGAGCATCGTCCCGACCGTCATCAACGTGGATCACACCGGCCAATCCCCTTTGAACTTGTCGTCCGGTGTCACCATGAACGTGCGAGTGGTACCAAAGAGTAGCGGGTGGTTGTGTCAGATCCAGTTCGGGAAACCAAGTCGTGCCCGGTTCAATGGTCTGGTGTGGGCCGCCGTCAACTTCGCCGGGTATCAGCATACCGTGCCAGTGCACCGAGATTTTCTCTGACAGCGTATTGTCGATCTGTGCTTGCGTCGAAGCTCCTGCGGGAAGACGTAGCGTAGGCCCCAAAAAGGATTGGTTGAACCCCCAGGTCTCACCGCCGCCCAGTCCTGTAAAATCGGTCTTGCCCTTTTGGGCAGTCAGACGGAAATGCCGATCGCGGGTTGCGTCGAGCAATGGTGGCATAGCCAACGCCCTGACACTCCCCTGTGCGATGGCCGCCAGCGGACCTGTGGCGAACGGCAGGCCAGCCAAGCCGGCGATGAAGGCTCTACGATTTGTCATGGTATAGCTTGTGTCTCACGCTAGCTCACTTGGGAGGGCGGCCAGTGCGGCTTCTCTTGTTACTGTCGGCAGACCTTGCTCGATCCAGCCGGATCTCCCCGGGGCGCCAAGCATCCCGCCTACGGCGTCAACAAAGCCGGCAGCTTTCGCTTCACGCAACTTGCTCATTACGAGACCTGAGCGATGGCCGGTCCGACAAATCAGGGCGACCGGGCGTCCCGCAGCAAGATCGCGGGCGTCGAAGAGGCGCTCCCCGAACCGCGGATGGGTCATGTCGATTGGCCACGCCCCCTCCGCGACGCCGGTATCTTGCCATTCCTCGGGTCTGCGGATGTCCACAAGCCTTGCCAAATCGCTTTTCAGCGCATCATGGAGAGTATCGAGCGCCCATACGTCATGGTTGTCAGCCCAAGCTGGCGAATAGGCAAGCAAGGTGCTCGATGCGAACAGGCCAAAAGTTTGACGGCGGCTCAGCATGGTCTGCCTCCTCAGTTTAGTTTATGCATTATCAACCGCAGATCGCAGCATATCGCGCACCTGCGCGGCGACTTCGTGCAGCTTCTCATTCTCGACAGCGGCCATCGAAGCCACTGGATCAACAGCGCTGATTTCAGTGCCGTTTTCGACCGTCCGCAAGATCACATTGCAAGGCAGCATCGATCCTATACGGGGCTCCAGCCCAATGGCCTCCCATGCCATATGAGGGTTGCACGCACCCAGAATGCGGTATCCATCCATGTCGCGGTCAATCTTTTTCTTCATTGTTGCCTGTACGTCGATTTCGGTCAGTACACCAAATCCCTTTTCTTTCAGGGCTTCGCGCAGGCGCATCTCCGCATCATCAATCGCCGTATTGGGCAGATGTCTGTTGTAGGTATAACTCATTTTGAGCCCTCTCGATCTTGTTCAGGCAAACCCAAAGCACCGAACCGTTGACGGGCTTACCTGAATGGGGAATTTCTGAACGACGGGGTTCAGTTGTCTTCGTCCGTCATCATTCCGGGATTTGCGGCCATACCCTGTGCCATGTTGTCGGCAGGGGCGACCATTTCGCCTTGAGAAATCTGGCCGTCGCCATCAGCATCAAGCATCTGGAAACGATCGACCATGGTCTCGCGCATCGCCTTGGCGTGAAGCGACGCGAATTCGTCAATCGAGAGCGTGCCATTACCGTCGGCGTCATAGTCCGACAGCATCGACTGAAGGCCCTCATGCGCCTCTTCGGGAGACACCGCGCCGTTTCCATCCATATCGAACATTGACATCATGTTGCCCCCCATCATCGGGAACATACCTTGACCGGTTGTGCTTGGTCCCATCATGCTGCCGTTTCCGCTCATCATGCCCGAATGCATTTGCATCATCATGCGCATCATGCCGTGCATCATCTGAAGATGCTCGGCCATCTGACTGGGATCCATCATGCCGCCACCCATCATCATTCCGGGCCCGCCCGTCCCTGCCATCGGTTGAGCAAGTACATTGGGAGAGACGCTTTCACCGCCCGCAGCTTGGTGATGGCTGTCATCGGCGAGCGCAGCACCTGCTGTGAGAACGGCAACCAGAAGACCGGTAGAAACTTTTGTTGAGTAGGACATTTTGAAGCCTTTCCTTCTTTTGACCTCATACAACTTGGCATCAAACATTTGAATGTAAGGACGTACACCCGTGGATTTGTATCCGTCTGTCGCAATGGACAGGGGCTGATACAATTGGCGACAAAAAGGAACCTGACCGTCTGATTTCCAATGCTTTAGAAGGGCCCCATGCAACACGCGCCACATATTCTCGTCGTGGATGACCATGAACAGATCCGGAAAAGTGTAACCCGCTATCTGGAAAAGAATGGCATGCGAGCAACCGCTGCCAAGGATGCGGCGGAGATGGACGCGAAGCTGGCTGTCGGAAGCTTCGACCTACTGGTCCTGGATATCATGATGCCTGGCGAGGATGGCCTTTCCGTTTGCCAACGTCTGTCAAGCGAAGGGCGACTGCCGATCATCATGTTAACCGCGCTCGGTGAAGATGCGGACCGTATTGTCGGTTTGGAGATCGGTGCGGACGATTATCTTCCCAAGCCGTTTAATCCACGCGAACTCCTTGCGAGGATCAAAGCCGTCCTGCGAAGAAGCGAGCACAAAGAGGCCTTCACCGGATCTCTGAGCGGCCGCAAAGTCCGCTTTGCACACCTTACCTTGGATGTAGACCGGCAGGTGCTTCTCGACGACGCGGGACAAGAGACCGCTCTTACGGTCGCAGAATTCAAACTGCTGACGGTCCTTCTGGAGCGCCCTCGGATGGTGTTGAGCCGCGATCAGTTGCTAGATCTTTCTCAGGGCATTTCCGCTGGTCCGTTGGACAGGAAAATTGACAACCAGATTTCGCGCCTTCGGCGAAAGCTCGAGCCCGACATTCTCCGTCCACGTATTATCAAGACGATCAGAAGCGGCGGCTACTGCCTGTCGGTCGACGTCGAGGTGTCCGAATGATCTGGCGGCTCCTACGATCTCTCCGGGTCCAACTCGTTCTTCTCATCATTATCGCGTTGGGGATCGCACAGTTTGTCAGCCTGTGGCTCTTCGCCGATGAACGAAGCCTCGCCATACGGGCTGCTCTTGGGTTTGAGGCAGCTGGACGAGCGGCAAATGTTGCGCGCTTGATTGAAGAGGCACCCGCTGACCTGCGCCCATCAATTATCCGCGCGGCGAACTCGCCCCTTGTTCGCTTTGACCTCGGGACGAAGCCGCTTGTGCAACATAGCGACCATTCGGATGGCGGGTTGGTTGAAACCCGCGTCCGCGCACTCCTGAACGACAGCTACAGTCGCGACATTCGTGTGGAGCTTCACCAGATCCAAGGCGCGATCCTGCCGCTACCGAACCTTTCGCACGAAATGACCGAGATGCACTTGGCCATGATGCGAGGTGAACTGTCCGCAATCGAGATGAACCTTTCAATTTCGATCGCCGGCGGCCAGTGGTTGAACGTAAGTACGCGCTTTGAGCGTCCGCCGATCCAGTGGCCGCTTTATTCCATGCTGACATTTGGTCTGACGGCAATGGCCCTGTTGGTCGCAGTGAGCTGGTTTGTCATGACCGGACTGCTGGGCCCTCTGCGGCGATTGGCCTGGGCGTCGGAACGATTGGGGCGTGGAGAAGACATAGACGCGTTGCCAGAACGGGGACCCCAGGAGGTTCGGGAGCTGACCGCTGGTTTCAACCGTATGCAGGACAGGCTGACACGGTTCGTTGCCGACAGAACGAGGGTTCTGGCGGCCCTTGGACATGATCTTCGATCTCCGCTCACCGCAATGAGAGTACATTCAGAAATGGTAGAGGAAGACGAAACCCGAGAGAGTCTCGTCGCAACCGTCGAAGAAATGCAGTCGATGGTGGAAGCAACCCTTACCTTCGCGAAAGGTCTCTCAGGGAACGAACCAATGCAGGATGTTGACCTGCAATCGTTCCTAGAAGCTCTGCGGGGGGATATGGTCGTACCGTTTGTGCTCTCTGACGGCCCCGAAGTCACGGTTCGATTGCGCCCCAATGCCATTCGACGCGCATTGCGAAACGTGATCGAGAACGCGGTGCGCTACGGCGGGTCCGCAACCCTGGGCTGGATATCAGCCGAGGGGGAAATAGAAATTTCCGTCACTGACAGAGGGCCGGGGATTCCAACCGCAGAATTGGAACGCATATTTGACCCATTCTTCAGGCTTGAAGAAAGCCGATCTCTGGAAACCGGCGGGCATGGGCTGGGCCTGTCGATCGCAAGGTCCATTCTTCGTGCGCAGGGTGGGGAGATCAGTCTGGCGAACCACCCGGACGGGGGGCTTATCGCGACAATTCGATTGCCAGTTGCTGAAACATGAAATGACAGAAAAGGAAACCGACATGCTTAGACTTACCAACACAACCGCAGCATTCACACTGTTCGCGACGACCGCCATGGCGGACCCCGGCGGAGATTATTACGGCCACATGTGGGGCGGTGGATTTGGAATGCTGGGAGGGCTGATGATGATCGTGTTCTGGGGCGTGATTATTGCGCTGATATTCTTCGCCGTTCGCTGGTTCAGCGAAAAGGGCCGTGCCTCCGGGTCGAGCGCGCATGACATTCTCAGGGATCGCTTCGCGCGCGGTGAGATTGATGAAGAAGAGTATCGCAAGCGCAAAGCCGCTCTAGACGACTGAGAAAGTGATCACCAGTCGACCCCACTGCTAAAGATCGTGAGGCTCCTATGACCCCGGAACTCGGCCATTTTGTGCTGGCCCTCGCATTGGCGTTGGCCCTCGTCCAATCGACTATTCCTCTTTTCGGCGCGGCCCGGGGCAATCTTCTCTGGATGCGTTCGGCCCGGTCGACTGCTTTTGGGCAGGTCGTCTTCGTCGGACTTGCCTTTGCAGCCTTGATGCGCGCTTTTGTTGTCTCTGATTTCACTGTTTTGAACGTTGCGAACAATTCGCATTCGCTGAAACCAATGATCTTCAAAGTCGCGGCGACTTGGGGAAGTCATGAAGGATCGTTGCTTCTCTGGGTCTTCATTCTGACCATCTTCGGTGCTGCGGTTGCTGCTTTCGGCTCAAACCTACCGGAAACACTTCGAGCGCGAACTTTGGCAATGCAGGCATGGATCAGCGTCGGGTTCCTGTCCTTCCTTCTCTTCACATCCAATCCGTTCGAGCGCGTCTTTCCTCCGCCGCTTGATGGCGCTGACCTCAATCCTCTGCTCCAGGATATCGGCCTCGCGATGCACCCGCCTCTGCTGTATTTTGGATATGTCGGTTTCTCGATCGTCTTTTCGTTTGCAGCCGCAGCCTTGATCGAGGGACGGATCGACACAGCCTGGGCAAGATGGGTTCGACCCTGGACACTGGCCGCGTGGATCAGCCTGACTGCGGGGATAGCTCTGGGATCGTGGTGGGCATATTACGAACTGGGTTGGGGTGGATGGTGGTTCTGGGACCCGGTTGAAAATGTCAGTTTTATGCCCTGGCTTCTCGGGACAGCACTTCTCCATTCGGCGATTGTCACTGAAAAGCGTGACGCGTTCAAAAGCTGGACAATCCTACTCGCGATCTTGACGTTTTCGCTGTCACTCCTCGGCACATTTGTGGTTCGGTCTGGCTTGCTGACCTCTGTGCATGCTTTTGCCGTGGATCCGGAGCGAGGCCTATACATTCTTGGCCTGCTTGCGATTTCAATTGGTGGCTCACTTGCACTCTATGCGTGGCGGGCGCCAATGATGGAAGGTGGCGGGTTGTTTAAGCCGATTAGTCGAGAGGCAGGGTTGTTGCTAAACAACCTGATCCTGGCTACAGCGACTGGCACGGTTCTGTTCGGTACGCTTTATCCGCTGTTTCTCGAAGCCGTTTCTGGTGACAAGATTTCCGTCGGTCCGCCGTTCTTCAATGGCGCGTTCGTACCAATGATGCTCCCCTTGGTTTTTGTCATGGGTCTGGGGCCGTTTTTGTCCTGGAAACGAGCCGATCTCGTCGGAGTGCTTCAACGTGTCCGCTTCGTGGTGGTGCTGGCGGTGCTGGCAACGCTCGCAATTTGGTATTTCGCCAAAGGCGGGCCCGTGTTGGCATATCTTTCGATCCTCATCGCGCTTTGGTTGTTTTTTGCTTCCTTACGTGAATGGGCGCTGCGGGTTCGTTTGTTCGAGGTTCCGCTCCAGGAAAGCATCCGGCGTGCCCGCAATTTGCCCCGCGCGGCGCATGGAATGACGCTCGCTCATGCGGGAGTTGCGGTCTTGATGATCGGCATGATTGGCTCTTCGGTTTGGAAATCTGAAGAGATCGCATTTGTAGAGCCCGGCACGAGTGTCAACATTGCGGGATTTGATGTCACATTTGAAGGTGTGCAGCGCGTTCGTGGCCCGAACTATATTGCGGATCAGGGAACCCTGCGCGTCGAAAGGGGCGGCTCTTTCGTGACGGCTCTCAAACCTGAACGGCGCAGCTATCCGGTCGCACAAAGTACGACAACAGAATCGGCGATACGGTCAACCCTGGCGGGAGACCTATACGCTTCGATCACGGAACCCTCTCTGGACAAAGCCGAAGAGAGCGGTGCCTGGACTCTGCGTATTCTCTATGAGCCATTCGTCGGCTTGCTTTGGTTGGGTGCGGCCATGCTTGTCATAGGCGGCAGTCTGTCCTTGTCCGATCGCCGCTTCCGGGTCGGGGCACCCCAAAGCTCCAAGGCACGATCCACGAAACCGGTCGCAGCGGAGTGAGCAATGAAACGAGCTGTAGCGATTATTCCCTTGGTACTGGCAGTGATTGTCGGCGGATTTTTCTTGTGGGGCCTGAATCCCAATCGTGACCCAAGCGAGATTCCTTCGGTTCTCATTTCTCAGCCAGCTCCCTCGTTCATTCTCGGGCCGGTGCCGGGTCTTGATGTACAGGGACTGTCTCGGGAAAACCTGCTCGGAAACCCAACGCCAGTCGTCGTTAATGTGTTCGCTTCCTGGTGCGTTCCCTGTCGTGCCGAACACGCGGTTCTGAGCGCTTTGGTTGAGCGCGATGGCGTGCGTTTGTTCGGGATCAACTACAAGGATCAACCGGTAGACGCGGTCAATTGGCTTCAAAATCTCGGGAACCCGTACGAACGTATTGGCTTGGATCTGTCAGGTCGTGCCGGGATCGAGTGGGGGATTTCGGGTGTGCCCGAGACATTCATTGTCGGAGGCGATGGAACGGTGCTCTACCGATACGTCGGCCCGATCGTCGGTGAAGAGGCTGTATCAACCTTTCGCCAGGCTCTCCGACAAGCGGGTGTGTTAGAGGAGAGGAGCTGACATGCGTCGTTTTTTCCTTGTGTTGGCACTCATCATGCCAATGTCTGCGCAGGCTGTTGAGCCCGACGAAATCCTCTCCGATCCAATCCTCGAGGCTCGGGCACGGGAGGTTTCCAGGCAGCTTCGCTGCGTAGTTTGCCAAAATCAGGATATTGACAGCTCGAACGCCGGCGTTGCGCGCGACCTACGACTTTTGGTCCGGGAACGGTTGGTTGCGGGTGACACGAACGAAGATGCAATTGCTTTCATCCAAGCGAGATACGGCGATTACGTTCTACTGAAGCCTCCGTTTAAACCCGAGACCTACGCTCTCTGGTTTACCCCCCCACTCCTTGGGCTCTTGGCTCTGGGGATCGGTGGCGGCATCCTGATGGGCTCTCGAAAAAGAAAAAAAATCGCAGACCTGAGCGATGACGAGGAGGCCGAGGTCGCACGCATTTTCACTTCATCCAGCGAAGGGGACCACCGATGATATGGATTGCAATGGCAGTCCTCGCCTTGACTGCCTCAGGTATTGTTGCGGCTTCGGCGTGGAAGCCTGCCTTGGTGCAAGGTCCGGCCGAAGACAGGACTCTCGCAGTTTTGAAGGACCAGTTGTCTGAAGTCGATCGGGATGCTGAACGCGGCCTGCTTTCTGTCGCAGAGGCGCATGCGGCGCGACAGGAAATCAAGCGGCGGGTTCTCTCCGTGGGGAGAGTAAAAAACACCGGGGAATCCAACGGCGGCGGCAGGGTCATACTCATGGCTGCTGCGGTCTTTGTGCCGCTGTTCGCGGCGGGGTATTACAGTTTTGCTGGAGCGCCAAACCTATCCAGCATCGCTTTCGAGGATCGCCAGGCAGAGGTCGCGCAAAATCGTGAAATCGAAGCGTTGGCGCAGAAGCTATTGCAGCGGTTGCAGGCGGATTCAGAAGGCGGAGCCTTGGAGGGCTGGATGCTCCTTGGACAGACCTTCATGAAATTGGGCCGCGCTTCGGATGCCGCATCGGCCTACGAGCGTGCAACACAATCCATGAATGCCGATTCTGCTGTGTTTTCGATCTATGCGGAAGCTCTCATCGTTTCCGAACAGGGGATCGTGACACCCCAAGCGAAGCGGGCCATTGCAAGAGCACTTGAGCTCGATCCGACCAATCCTGCTGGAACTTTTTACGATGCTGTCGGGCTTGCGCAAGCGGGTGCGAATGAGCAGGCCTACAATCGTCTTCTCACGCGATTGGACGAAGTGGATGGGTTCGCACCCTGGATGGAAACATTTGTCGCGGAAGCAAACCGGATAGGTGCGGCACTGGGCCGAGCGCCTATCAGTTTGTCGGATTATGCTCCAGTAATGTCAGGCAATTCGCCCGGCCCCACTGCTGCAGATGTCGAAGCGGCCAGCCAGATGGATGATGTCGATCGAGATGCATTTATCCGATCCATGGTGGAACGTTTGGCAACACGCCTTGAGGCTGAACCAGACGATATCGATGGATGGATGCGTCTTGGCAGGGCCTACAGGGTGCTCGGCGAAACTGACCTCGCCTTGAACGCGTACAGTCGAGCCAAAGAGCTATTGGTGCCCGTTTCCTCCGAAGACCCGCGCCAAAGTGTCATTTTGCAGTCCTTGGAAGAACTCCAGTCGGGCCAATAGCCCGCGGAAGCTTCACTCGCGATGAACAAACCATGAGAGAGCACGAACGGCGTATGTGCACGATCCGACCTCACCCGAATGACTAGAAAGAATGTCCATGCCTTTGTCCGCACTTCCGTTCCCAAATATCGGGCCGGATATATTTTCGGTTGAGATCGGCACGTTTACGTTGACTCTCCGCTGGTATGCGTTGGCCTATATCATCGGCCTTCTCGTCGGCTGGAGAATTTGTGTTGCCACGGTCAAACGCGCCGCTCTGTGGCCTGCATCGGGCGCCCCGCTAACACCGCGCCAAATTGAGGATCTTTTGACCTGGATTATCATCGGGGTGATCGTTGGCGGGCGGTTAGGGTTCGTGATGTTCTATCAGCGCGGGTTCTATCTTGCCAATCCGTTAGAAATTCTGAAGGTCTGGCAAGGGGGAATGTCATTTCATGGTGGGTTTGCTGGCGTAACCATTGCCGCGCTTGTTTATGGCATCCGTCAGCGTATGCCGCTCCTGAGCATGGCTGACCTTCTCGCTCTGGCAACGCCTCCGGGCTTGTTCTTGGGCCGGATCGCAAATTTCATAAACAATGAACTATGGGGCCGCCCATCGGACATGCCCTGGGCCGTCATATTTCCCGGTGACGCAGCGCAATCATGCCCGGGAATAACCGACATTTGCGCACGGCATCCTTCGCAACTGTACGAAGCCCTTTTGGAAGGCCTGTTGCTTGGCTTCGCTCTCCTATTCCTTGCGTGGCGGCGCGGATGGCTTAGGACACCAGGGGCAATTTGCGGGCTCTTCCTGGCCGGATATGGTTTTGCGAGAAGTTTTGTAGAGTTGTTTCGCCAGCCCGACGCTCAATTCGCAGACGTGAACAATCCGATTGGGTATGTTGTGCAGTTTGGTGACTGGGGGCTTACGATGGGGCAATTCCTTTCCTTGCCGATGTTAGCCGCGGGATTTGGATTACTTTGGCTGGCGCAGAAGCGGTCCGCCATAGGATCGGCATCTTAGGGCGCAAATGAAACTTTCGACGCATTGCCTTATTCTACTGCGATATCCCCTGACGCTTCAGTCGTGATCCTCCTCACCCATTTGGTGCATCATTTCTTCAATCTTTTCGGGGATGTCGCCGGCAGAGAATGCCTTCTGTTCTTCGGAATCGTGAACGAACGCGATGATATCGGCAAGCTCCTGACCTGTGAATTCAATTTGCCCGCCGAGCTCATCCTCTTGGGCAGCGACCATCGCCGGCGCGCCGCGCCACATTCGGGCGGCAAATTCAAACGGGTTCATTGGCAGGTCCATATACGCTGCATCAAGGGCGGGGGCATCCTCGCCTCCGACCCCGTTGATAGAATGACAAACGACACAGCCTTTCGAGGCGAACAGCGCACGCCCCTTGGCTGCATCCATGTTTGGCAGGAACAGTCCGGAGCTCATCATCTGACTCATCGCCCCATTATCTGTCATATGCCCGCTGTCTTGGGCGCCGACTGGCAGCGCCCACACCACAGCAATGGCTAAGATCATCTGTCTGGAAATGTAGGTCATTTTGGTCTCCTTGGTTTGCAGGTGATTGTCTGAACGCTGTTGCCCCTTCTCCGGCGATGGATTGTACCCAATACTGTTTATTGAACGGTCTGATGGACCTCGCGATCGTTCTTGTTTCCCCTCAAATCTGCGCGCGCCGTAGCCGAAGGGAGTTTAGGACGACCGAGATTGAGGAAGCGCTCATGGCAAAGGCCGCAAACATCGGACTGATCAAGATCCCGAGGAATGGGAACAAGATCCCCGCAGCGACGGGCACGCCCGCAGTGTTGTAGATCAGAGCAAAGAACAGGTTCTGGCGTATGTTCCGCATGGTCGCGCGGGCGAGTTTGCGCGCACGCACGATACCGTCGAGGTTCCCTTTGACGAGCGTGAACCCTGCGCTCTCAATGGCCACATCGGCGCCGGTGCCCATGGCAATCCCGACATCGGCCTGAGCCAGGGCAGGTGCATCGTTGACACCGTCGCCGGCCATGGCAACCTTGTGCCCCTTGGCCTGAAGTTCCTTGATGATCTTCGCTTTGTCTTCCGGCATCACATCGGCGCGGATCTCGTCGATGCCTAGACTGGACGCGACGGCCCTAGCGGTACGCTCATTGTCTCCCGTCGCCATGATAATACGGAACCCAAGTGCGTGCAGTTCCTTCAGGGCGGCCGGTGTGGTCGCCTTTACCGGGTCTGCGACGCTGACAAGACCGGCAACGTCATTCTCGACGACGACAAACATAACCGTTTCGCCATTATCCCGACGGGCATCCGCCTTGTCCCGAAGCTCTGCTGCATCAAGTCCGAGGTCAGTCAGGAGTTTCACGTTGCCGAGCGCCACTACCCGCCCGTCCACCGTGCCTTTGACGCCCTTGCCGGTGACCGCCTCGAAGGCGTCGGCTTTTGCCAGGTCGACGCCACGCTCTTCAGCACCGCGTACGATGGCTTCCGCGAGAGGATGCTCGGAGCCGCGTTCCAGCGATGCGGCAAGCCGAAGCACTTCTACCTCATCGTGACCCGGTTCAGGGTAGACGCCGACAAGTTTCGGCTTGCCTTCCGTCAGCGTGCCGGTCTTGTCGACGATCAGGGTATCGACCTTCTCGAACCGTTCCAGTGCCTCTGCATTCCTGATCAGGACACCCGCCTGCGCGCCGCGCCCCGTCGCCGTCATGATAGACATCGGTGTCGCAAGGCCGAGGGCACAGGGACAAGCGATGATGAGAACGGCAACGGCCGCAATAAGAGCATAGGAAAGGGCCGGGACCGGGCCCCAAATGGCCCAGCCAATGAAGGCCAGCACGGCGATGCCAATAACTGCAGGCACGAAATATCCGGAGACCTTGTCGGCGTATTTCTGGATCGGCGCGCGAGACCGCTGCGCATTGGCCACCATCTCGACGATTTGGCTCAGCATCGTGTCGGCGCCGACGCGCGTCGCCTCCATGATCAGGCTGCCGGTTCCGTTGATCGTGGCACCCGTTACAGGGTCTCCTCCGACCTTTTCTACAGGTACCGGCTCGCCCGTGATCATGCTTTCGTCAACTGAGGACCTGCCTTCGACGACCATACCATCGACCGGCACCTTGTCACCGGGTCGCACACGTAGTCGGTCGCCGACCTGGACCTGTTCCAATGGAACCTCTTCCTCGCTTCCGTCGTCGCGGATAATACGTGCCGTCTTGGCGGCCATATCCAGAAGAGCACGGATCGCCTTGCCAGTGCCTTCGCGAGCGCGCAGCTCCATCACCTGTCCCACAAGGACCAGCGTGACGATCACAGCCGCCGCCTCGAAATAGACGCCGACATGCCCTTCGGCATCCCGGAACCCATCGGGGAATATGCCCGGTGCCAGGACGGCGATGATGCTGAACAGCCATGCGGCGCTTACACCCATGGCAATGAGACTGAACATATTGAGGTTCCTTGTCCGGAACGAGTTCCAGCCACGAACAAGGAAAGGCCAGCCGGACCAAAAGACAACGGGTGTCCCGAGCGCGAGTTCGACCCAGAGGGTGACGCGTTCTCCGAATATCTCGCGCACCCCGCTCAGGCCAAGATAGGGGCCCATGGTCAGCACAAGGAGCGGTACGGTCAAAATGGCCCCCACCCAGAAACGACGGCTGAAATCCACAAGCTCCGGGTTCGGGCCTTCCGCTTCCATGGCGGCCGATTCCAGTTCCAGCCCCATACCGCAGATCGGACAAGACCCGGGATGCGTCTGGCGCACCTGAGGGTGCATCGGACAGGTATAAACCGGGCCAGTGTAGTCGTTGGGAACCGAGTCCAAGTGGTTTGGCTCCACCGCGTCGCCCGTGTGCTGATGATGGGCGTGGTGTTGCGAGGGCTCGCCCTCCGGCACCAGATGCATCTGGCATTTCGGGCAATCTCCCGGTTCGGCGCGGCGTACCTCGGGGTGCATCGGGCAAGTGAAGACCGTGCCCGCGTAGCCAGAAGGAACTTGATCGTCAGATCCGTTGGCATGTTCGTGATGGTTGTTCATTCGGGGATCCTTTCCCGTATTTCTAGCTCATTGCCTCAAACCTAATTCTTCCAGTAACTGGAAGGTCAAGTGGCGCATTGAGCAACTTTCATTTCTGTCGCTAACAGCTCGCCGACGCAGACTGCGTTCGTTGAGTGTGGAATCGTATCGGTACTGACGATCCGCGCGGCACCGGCATGGCGGATTGCTTCCTCTGCGCCGTGTGCGAAAACCGCGTGGATAATTACGCAAGTCGCAGGTCGGGCACCGGCCTGCTCGAGTTGTTCGAGCGTTCGGATCAGCGTGTGTCCGGACGAGGCGATATCATCGAGGATCACGGGTGTCCCCTGTCGGAAAACGGCGCTGCCCGGCAGGCTGATCTCGACCTGCCGATCCCCGGAGCGATGTTTTGTCAGCACTTCGTAGGGGCGTCCGGCGAGCCTGGCGACTTCAGCCACCCATTGCTGGCTTTCGCTGTCAGGCCCAAGGAGCACGGCCTCTGGAACGTTCGCCGCAATCCAGTCGGCCAGCAGAGGGGCTGTGGCGACACGATATGCGGGAATGCGGAACAGCGCTGAAAGGCTCGGGTTGCGATGCAGATGGGGGTCAGCGGTCATCACCCAGTCGAAACATTCATCAAGAAATCCCGCGAAGATCGGGGCGCTCACAGCTTCGCGTGGATGAAACCGCTTGTCCTGGCGCATGTAGCCAAGATAGGGCGCGACCAGCCCCACACGCGCGGCCCCAAGTTCGCGCGCCGTCAGAGCTGCGAAACGCAGAGGCAACGCCAGCCGATCAGGATCGCGCAACGTGGCGAGGAAGGCGATTTCGCGTCCTGCAGGATCGCCGCCGAGCTTCACGAGGGTTTCACCATCGGGAAAATGGTGCAAGTCCACCGGCTGGATTTCGGCACCGGATGTCGCCGCCATTCTGCGCGCCAATGGCTCCATGCCGGGAAAGGGGGCGATAATGGTCATCAGTTTGCCTCCTCAATTGTGCAAAGTCCCAATTGCGCCTCGGCATAGGAGCGGGCGTATTCCAGTTCTCCCAGCGTTTCGGCGTGGATCTCGAACAGCGGCTTGCCAAATTCGATATGGTCACCGATCTGGACCAGAAGGCGCAGCCCTGCGAGCTGCTGCCGCGGTGCGCCGGCGAGTTTCGCTGTGCGCGCGATGCGACGATTGTCAATCGCAATGAGGCGCCCCGCCGTGCGGGAGGTGATCACCGCATGATAACGCGCCTCACCGGGC
Source organism: Aestuarium zhoushanense (assembly GCF_056431045.1). Classification (NCBI taxonomy): domain Bacteria; kingdom Pseudomonadati; phylum Pseudomonadota; class Alphaproteobacteria; order Rhodobacterales; family Paracoccaceae; genus Aestuarium; species Aestuarium zhoushanense. Next base: position 76,358 of record NZ_JBWKMA010000005.1, on the reverse strand, counting down.
TCAGTGAAACCGCCTTGTGCATCGCAAATCGCCATGAACTTCGCCTCGGCAGCGCCGCTGTCGAGCAGCTGTGCGGCCACCTTTCGCCCTCCCGCGCTGCCCGTCTCGGGGACAAGGTCCAGCAGCGCTCCAGCGATGTCGAGTGCACGGTCGCGCAGGTCGACAGGGAAGTTCTCGTTGCGGCGTAGCACGGCAAGGACATCTTGGGCTTCAAGTGCGGGTCCAATTCCGCGGCCGACAGGTGCAGTCCCGTCGCTTTGATGGATCGAGAGCGTCAGGCCGATGGCCTTGCCAACGGCGCGGAGCCGCTCTGCCAGCGCAGCGGCGGTTTCCGCCGAGCGGACCTTGGCCGTTGGTCCGACGGGCACATCGATCAGCACGCGCTTCGCACCGACCGCAGCCTTCTTCGACAAGACGCTCGCCACCAGCTGTCCGTCGCTGTCGAAATCGAGTGGCCGTTCAATCCGGATCAGAACATCGTCCGCAGGGCTGAGAGCGAGGTTGCCCCCCCAAACGATGCACCCGCCCTCAGCCTCGACGACGCGTCTCAACGCGGGGATGTCGAGCGAGACGGGAGCCATGACCTCCATCGTGTCGGCCGTGCCTGCGGGGGAAGTGATCGCGCGAGAAGAGGTCTTGGGGATCATCAGCCCCGCCGCCGCGATGATCGAAACGATGATCGGCGTGGTGCGGTTTCCTGGAAGCCCCCCGACGCAATGCTTGTCGTAGATCTCGGCGCCGCCCCAATCCAGCGTTTCGCCCGCCGCCTGCATGGATCGGGTCAGTGCGATGGTTTCCGCAATCGAAAGCCGGTCGCCCGCGCAGGCGGTGATGAAGGCTGCCAGATCGAGATCGGAGAGACGATGATCGAGGACGTCACGAATGATTGCGTCGAACCTTTGCTGCTCAAGGGTTTCTCCATAGACCTTGGCGCGGATCGCTGAGACGGAGTCCGGTGGCTCCGGGTGCGTAAAACTTGCCCGGTCCCCCGGTTGGGGCTTCAGGGCGGCCCAGGCTTCTTCCGACAAGGCGGCAGTGTCGTCGGGCAGCCAGTCGCCATTGGTCAACACGTTCAGCGTGGCAATCACCGACCTGTCGCCGAGCGTGACCTCGATCCGGGTCAGGGCTGCGAAGCCTTCGGCGCGGCAGACGTGGCAGTCTTCGCGCATGAAGACAACGGGTTGCCGGTAAGTGTCGATCCCCGCGCGGGACAGGGCGAGCGTATTGTCGATTTCTGTCATTTTGGATTGTCCAGCCGGATCGTTTCGAGGTGTTCGGGGGCGCGGGCAGGCCAGCCGAGTTCATGTTCGATCCGCCAGCGCAGCCGGTCCGAGGCAGAAGGTTCGCCGTGAGTCACATAGGTCATGCGCGGCGCGCGATCCGACGCGCGCATCCAGGCCAGCAACTCTTCGGCATCGGCATGTCCGGAAAAGGCTTCGAGCTGGATCACCTCTGCCCTGATCGGGAAATCTCGACCGAACATGCGCAGACTGTCCGCGCCAGCGGCCAGTGCCGCCCCGCGGGTACCGCCAGCCTGAAAGCCCGACAGCAGGATTGCGTTGCGCGGGTCGCCGCCGAAGCTGGCGAGGTGATGCAGGATCCGCCCGCCGGTCAACATGCCGCTCGCCGAAATGATGATCATCGGGCCATGCTGCGTGTTCAGCTTCTTCGACTCCTCGACCGAAGTGACCCGCTTGGCGATCTGGAACATCGCAAGGCAATCCTCCCAGGCAACGTGATGTTCTTCGTGATGGCCGTGGTAGATTTCGGTCGCGTCGATCGCCATTGGCGAGTTGAGATAAACCGGCACATATGGGATCTCGCCGCGGTTTTGCAGGCGTGCAATGTGATACATAAGCCCCTGCGCGCGCCCAACCGCGAATGAGGGGATGAGAACCGTACCGCCCCGCCCGAAAACACGTTTCAGGATTGGCAGAAGCTCTTCCTCCGCGTCGATGGCTGCGTGATGGCGATTGCCATAGGTGGATTCACAAACCAACACGTCCGCACCTGAGAACGGTTGTGGTGGTCGCATCAGTGCGTCGTTCTGTCGGCCGAGGTCGCCACTGAAGTGGATTGTCCTTCCCGGCAGTCTGATACGGATCTGCGCCGCACCGAGCAAATGGCCCGCCGGGATGAACTCTGCGGATATTCCGTCACCAACATCGATTGTGCTGTTGAAGGGAACTCTGTGCAAATGCTCAAGCGCCGCCTGAGCATCTTTCAACGTGTAGAGCGGCTTGGGGTTCTTGTGCTTGGAGTATCGGTGCCTTTTGGCAAAACGTGCCTCCTCTTCCTGGATATGGCCGCTGTCCGGCAGGATCAGGCCGCAGAGTTCCTCCGTCGCTTCGGTACACATCACCTTCCCTCGATACCCGCCGCGGATCAGCGCAGGCAGATAGCCTGAGTGATCGAGATGCGCGTGCGTCAGAAGTACGGTGTCAATGGTGGAGGGGCGTACCGGAAACGCCTTGCGGTTGCGGTCCCGCAGCGATTTGAAGCCTTGAAACAAGCCACAATCAACTAGAATGCGGCGATCCCCGGTTTCAATCAGATAGCGCGATCCGGTTACTGTTCCGGCGGCTCCCAGAAAACGAAGTGTTGGGCGAGTGTCCTGTGCCATGATCCTGTGCCTTTCATTCCCATCGGCAGCCCTTCAGGGAAGCGCCACCATCTGATGTCCTTCTCCTTCGACAGAAACTGTTTCACGCGTTTGCAGTGAGCTGGTATCGATGAGCCAAACCACGGGCTCTGCACGGCTTGAGACATAAAGGATGTCGGAGCCTGGAATTACCGTCAGGTGGTAGGGTTCTGGTGCAAGCGTGGCTGTGCGCACTTCCCCGGTAGCGAGTGCAACTGAGGCGAGTTTGTCCTCTCCCCTACCCGCGACGAACAAAGTTGCCCCATCATTTGACAGCCCCAGTCCATGAATCTCGCCGCCAATTTCGAAGGTCCGCAGCTTTTCACCGGTACTCAAAGACAGTTCCAGAACCTGACCTGCGTCCGCGTCTGCCACAAAGAGTCGATCAGTTTCGGGCGAAACCGCCGTATGTTCCGGGGTGTCACCTGCAATGAAGTTGCGACGAACGATACCCCGCGACAGGTCTACTTCGCTGATCGTTCCGTTACCGGTGTTGGAGACGTAGACGAGATTGGGATCAGTTCCGAACGCTGCATAGTTCGGCATCGATCCAGTCGGGACAAATGCCGTCATGCCGAAAGTCGCCAGGTCAATCACCGATATTCCGTCACCTGCCGGATGGGTCGCAACGGCAAAGCGTCCATCAGGGGAAACTGCCGTATGATGTACGGCACCCGGCACCTCTATCCGACGCAGGATATCGCCACTTTTTGCGTCCAGAATCGAGAGAAGACTGATCCCGGCATCGGGTGGCCCCATTGGCGCGGCCTTTGGTGCGTGGTGCGCGGCGTGATCGTCTGCAGACACGGTGGAGGGCTTTTCTAGCGCCGCGACATCCTCGCGCGGGATCTCCGAATAGCTGCCGGCGACCAGATACGGCACGCCGGGTGCGCCTGCGAGACCGTGGACCGCCTCGACATCATTGATCCGACGCAGGACTTTTCCAGTCTCCGCCTGAACCATCAGGACTGAATTGGCGCTGCCCTCTGGAATGAAGACCGTAGGCGGAGCGGCCAAAGCTGGTGCTGACACGAACAAAGTGGCGAGCGTATAGGCGATGCGGGGCGACATGTTCATTTTTGGAACCTTTATCTGGTCGAGATCATGCGGTGGCCGTGGCGAGGGCAGAAAACCGGCGGATCCACGGTTAATAGGAGCGAATGAAGTGAGGAGCGCGGTCAGGCAGAATCCGGACATCCAGACTACGAGCCTGTCGAAAAACCTAAGCGTCACGATTGGCGTAAAAGCCGAAAGGGAGGCGCTTCGCTACCTCGCTGACTGGAATGCTCAGAAGAGAATGGGGACGTGTATGAATTCGTCATCGGCGAAAGACGCCGATTGCCGCCACGACATTACCATTCGCGTGCTACGGTTCGAAACTACTGCGCTGACAAGCCCGTTAGGGATCAGAGCAGCGGCGCAACCGGGATGAATTCCGCAATCCGCGTCCAGAATAACGTGGACGGAGGAATTTGCGTCGGTGACCTGAACAATCTGCGTCTCTAACCCGGCAGGCTCGCCCTCATGCGCATGCAAACCATCGGCAATGAGACCGAAAAACAAGGCTCCGATCAATATCAGGACGAAGCTGACGCGAATACGCGACACTCTTCTGACATCGATATGTGGCCTTGATCGCATGATTTGAGTCCTTCCTAGGTGATTATAACACGCTATCCAGATGGTGTGGTTGATCTAAATCAGGGCGTTAAATGCTGCCTGACTCGGCGTCCTTGATGCGCAGCTTAGGCGAAATTACTCAGTCGGCACTTTGCTCCAAAGTGTTTCCAAATCTGGAAACCTTCACATCGTCCTCGATGAGCGTTGCTTGAGCGGCCCCCGGACGCGCCGCGTGCAGAGCAGCAAGAACATCCTGAGTCGACAATATTTCAGACAGGATAATTCCTTCGGGAGCAGACGGCCCATAAACCGCGTTGAATGGAATGCCGTAACGGTTGTTGGTCTCCAAAAAACGGGTGATCGCGTCATCTGGGCGGGTCCAGTCGGCCAGCATCGGCGTGACACCAGAGCTGTTCAATGCCGAAAGAACCGGGTCGCGTTCAAGAACGAGCGCCTTGTTGGCTTTGCAGGTCAAACACCAATCGGCGGTTACATCGACAAAAACGACCTCTCCGCGTGAAACCCGACGGGCAATATCGCCGCGGTCAAATGTGACCCAGGCAATTTTTCCTGCTTGGGCATCGGGTGCGGCGGGTGTTGCCAAGAATGGCGCGGCCGCGACCGCGAGTGCCGCCAGCGCCAGCCCAAAGGGCCAGCGAAGAGATCTTGGCACCCAGGGCGATGCCGCTATGAAGAGCATAACCGCACCGAGAGATGCAACTGTTAGGGCCGCGCGCGATCCAGCAACGCCGAGCAGGACATAGAACAGCCATGCCGCGGTACCCATCAGGAGGATGCCAAGGCCGGCTTTCAAGGCGATCATCCAGCGGCCGGGCTTGGGCACGAACCGAACAACGTTCGGCACGATGGCCACCAACAGATATGGGCTGGCCAGACCTAACCCGAGAAAGGTGAAAACGACAGCGATGTCTATCACCCGCCCCGCAAGTGCGAATGCGATAGCTGTTCCAAGAAACGGCGCGGAGCAGGGAGTAGCCATGACCGCCCCGAAAAATCCGGTGGCAAAATCCGCTCCATAACCGGCCGTACCTCCTGCTTTCATCAACCGCGTTGTCAGGGCGGCTGGCAAAGAGAATTCGAACAGTCCAAACAGGTTTGCGGTGAACAGACCAAGGATCAGGAGCATCAGAACCAGGAACGTTGGGCTCTGGAACTGGAGCCCCCAACCGACGGCAACGCCAATCTTTTGCAATGCGAAGAGAACAGCCGCGAGTGCCCACATAAAGACCATGACTCCGGCGGCGGCGGCCAAGAAGCCTGCCCTGACTTGGGCATTGCCGCGTCCTTCGGATTTCAGGGCAGAAGATAACTTGATCGACAGAACAGGAAGCACGCAAGGCATGGCGTTCAGGATCAAGCCCCCAAGAAAAGCGATGATGGCGATCCAGATCACTTGATCAATGCCGGGGACCACCCGATCAATACTGAAAGGGGGAGTTGGGGCGGTTGTTGCCCGATCTGGCGTGACGGTGAGGGCGTGATCCGGCCCGTCCGTCACGGTTACCCGTGGCGGCGCGTCTGTATCTGCCATGTAGGCAAGAATTGGGAATTCAGCCCAAAGCGTTCGCCCGCTTGCCCCAAGGCGAATGTCGGGCTTCCCCAACGTGTTGCCATCACCAATTTCAGGAAAGACGTCCGGGGTTTTGAAGGCAGTCGTGGCAGCTATTTCTATCGTTAGGCGGGTGAAATCATCGTTTATATGGGATGTGGCGGCGGTCACGCCTGCCGCTCCTCCTTCCGCCGGAACGCGTGCGAGAAATGCCCCGATACGATTAGCCGAGACTTGATCGATTGAGTTCCCCTGAGGCAACGAAAGTGCCAAGTCAAAATCCTGGGGGACACAAACTGCTGAGCAGGTCAAGAGCTTGACGTTTGCTCTGAGTTCGACAGGTTCCCCAGGATCCTTCAGGGTGATCTGAAGTGGAAAGACAACCTCATCATGATAGCCGAAGTTTTCGATGCCAAAGGCAGTGAACCGCTCGGGCGCAGGCCATAGGAAATCAACGCCCGCGACATTCGTCGACCCGCTCCAGTCGATCTGTGGCGGAATGCCAACCTCGCCAGGCGAACGCCAATAGGTTTTCCATCCGTCAGCAAGGTTCAGATCCAGACCGGCGGAGAGCGTTTGAGCTTCGGCGGAAACGGCATCCTCGGCGGAGATCAGCCGCGCTTCCACCGCAGTGACCTTGTGGGCGACTGATACCTCGGCCGTTGCAGCAAAGGGGATCAAGAGCCAGAACATTGCGGCAGCGAGGGTACCGCAGAAAGCAAGACGGATTGGCGAGCGCCAGATGGTCATCGCACTATCTCCAGGCTTTGAACTTGAGTGGCAACAAAGCCTGATCGGCCGTTTACACAATCCAACTGGCCCACACCGTTGGAGATAGGCCCTGCCAGACGACATCCATTGGGCAGCTCCAGCTCTGGTGACTTTGTCGACAAAGTTGGCGGCGGGTTTGTCGGGCACAGGACTGGTCCGCCGGAACAAGCGCTCACGAAAATCGCTCCCAAGAAGACAGTCGCCAGCCGCGCTCTTGTTCTCATTTCGACTTACCGCCGGACGGCGCTGTCGGTCATATCTTCAATCGGCACTGGCTGGGGGGCGGTCTGCTTGTGCTCTTTGCTTCCATGGCATGAACGCCCCATCATCTTGTGCATCACAAAATGGGCGCCAACGCAGAGCACCAGAGGCGCAAAGACGGTAGCGTTTGCCCAAAGGCCTGCGACGGTGCCTCCGCCAATCAGGAAAGCTGCGATGGGTAGAAGCATGACAGCACAGCAAGCCATCATGCCCCAGTGCATCAACTTTCCGTGGCGATTGCCACCTGACTCGCTATCCTCTTGCATGGAATCCACCTCTGATTTTGGTCAACGCATCCTGTTTAGCTTGATCTCCCGCTGGAAGGTCAAGGATACACTTCGATACAAATCTTGCGGCCTGTTGCGGTTGAGATTCAGCCCCATCTGAGCAATGCCTGTCTCGTCCAATTGAGTAACCAAGGACGAACAAATGGCAGAGAGACCGAGTTTGAACAGGCGGAGCCTGATTGCAATTTCAGGCGCATTCTTGATGACCCCCCACACTCTTCGGGCGGAAGAGGCTGGTGTGGTAAGACGCAATATCTCGTCGTTCGTTCTCCACAATTGGCGTGATCACTTTGACCGTCTCGGGAAGGGCATCATCATTTCGGATACTGTCACAAAGGTGCTCCAACACTGGACAGAGGATGAAGAGATGCGGATTTACCCGACCTCTGTTCCCTTGACTGATGAATTGACGAAGCGCGGGTATACAGAAGTTGTCGAGAAACGGGAAAATCCAAGTTGGGCGCCGACCCCTTCAATGCGGGAACGCAATCCGGAATGGCCAGCCTATGTGCCTGGAGGAGATCCCTCCAATCCTCTGGGAACGCGTGCGCTCTATCTGTCGTGGCAATACTACCGGATCCACGGAACCCAAGACACGCGGAAAATCGGGCGTCGATCATCAAACGGCTGCATCGGCCTTTACAACGAACATATAGAAGAGGTCTTCGATCGCACGCCGGTCGGGACGCAGGTTAAGTTGATCTGAACGGATCACATGCAGGAGAGTAAAACACTATGAATTTCTGGGGATGGTTCGTTAGCGGGTTCTTCGTGCTCGGCCTTGGAGCGGTCGGTTGGCAAGCGTTGCAGCCGGCCCCGGCGCAGACCGCTCAAGGACACTCAATGGTTCCGCCGGACACGAGCGGCATTCCTCAGGGCGCGCCCATTGCCAATGTAATAATTCCCGCTGAGTTTTCGCCGCAAGCCCAAATGGGGCAACGCGCGTTCGAGGCAAAATGCGCCAGCTGTCATGGTGAAAATGCCGCAGGCCAGAATGGGGTCGCTCCTCCGCTTGTTCACAAAATCTACGAGCCGAACCACCATTCCGATGCCGCGTTCCTGAATGCGGCGCAAAACGGCGTCCAATCTCATCATTGGAATTTTGGCAATATGCCTCCCGTTGAAGGCCTCACCCAAGGTGATGTGAAGATGATTGCTGGATACGTGCGCGAACTGCAGCGCGCGAACGGGATCAACTGACTTTGGTCGTCAGGCTGAACATCTTCCGTAGCGCGATCCAGATTCTCCTGCTGGTCTCGATTGCGTTATTTGTCGTTCTCCCGGCGGGATCTCTCGATGCAATTGGCCATGAAACGGTCGCTGCCAAAGTTTCCGAACGAAGTGCGCAAAAACATCAGACCTCTCATGAGGAAGATGCAGATAATCTTCTCCCCGGGCATTGCGATCCGGGGCCGGACTGCTCGAAAAATATGGTAATTGTCATTTTATCAGCTCCGAGAGCTTCGACCAACTTGTCGCAATTGCCTCGCGAACATCCAGATCAGAGCTTTTCTAACCGGAATGTCCTAAGGGACACCCCGCCTCCCAAACACCTATCCTGACCTAGGGGCAACCACGCCTCATCAAATTAAATCTATCAAGCATGGAAATACAGGATACGGAACGATGAAAAGCAAACTGATGATCGGCCTCTTGGCAGGAACGACAATGGCCGCAGCTGCATTTGCACATGGTGGCGCGGAAGGCGTCGTCAAGGAACGCATGGACGGCATGATGGCCATGGGGCAATCGGTCAAAGAACTGGCTCCGATGATGCGTGGTGAAATCACCTATGATGCTGAAGCTGTTCGTGCGGGAGCACGCGTCTTTGTCGAACATAGCGAAGGCATGACCGAATTGTTTCCCGAAGGGTCTGCTGGGAAACCGTCGGAAGCAAAGCCCGAGATCTGGTCGGATTGGGAAGAATTCAGTGCGCTCGCAGAGCAGCTCAAGGTGGTTAGCGAAGGTCTTGCCAAAGCCGCCGACAACGGGCTTATGGCGTCAGCGGCGGGAATGGATGCAGGCTCTATGATGGGCACGCAATCCCCCGGTGGCATGATGGGAGCTTCGTCCATGATGGGAACTTCGTCAGGAAGCCCGATGATGGACTATGCCTCGATGCCCGCAGATGGGGCATTCAACATGGTGACCCAGACATGTTCGGCATGTCACGCGAAATTCCGCTACGAGGCGAAGTAAAGATGGGCCGGATGAAAAAACTGGTCTTTGCTGCAGGGGCGCTTGGCGCCCTTGTGGTCGGCGGCCTTGTGATCTGGCCGATTGGCAAGGTGCCCGCGTCGATCACGCAAACGGGTGATGTCCAGCGCGGCGCCTATTTGGCTCGCGTATCCGGGTGCATTTCATGCCACACCAATTCAGAGGCTGGCGGCGCCGCACTCGCAGGCGGCGCGGGGCTGGCGACAGATTTTGGCACGTTTTTTCCGCCCAATCTGACGACAGACAAAGAGAGCGGCATCGGGGGGTGGACGGTTGAGCAGTTCGCCAAGGCGGTTCGCCAGGGCATTAGTCCTAGCGGAGAGCCGTATTATCCCGCTTTTTCCTATCCGTTCTATGCGGATTTCACGGATCAGGACATTGCCGACCTTTGGGCAGCTTTCCAGACCGTGCCACCGGTCGCCGAGGCAGCGCTTGAGCATGATGTCAAGTTTCCTTTCGATCAGAGATGGGGCCTGAAGCTATGGCGGGCGGCCTATCTCTACGATCCACCCACGGAACCCATTGACGAGAAAAACGCACAATGGAACCGCGGTCGCGAGCTGGTTCGAGGTGCAGCACATTGCGGTGCTTGCCACACGCCACGCAATATCGGAGGCGGGCGCCTGCTTGACGCGGTTTTTGCTGGAAATGAGGCATTGCCAGGGGGGAGCAAGGCGCCTTCGATCACGCCGAACTCACTGGCGGAACGCGGCTGGACCGTTTCCAACCTCGCCTATGCGTTGCGTACTGGCGTGACGCCGTCAGGCGACGCTTTCGGCGGCAGCATGGTGGAGGTCGTGCAGGGCAATACGCGCTTTTTGTCCCCCGATGATCTGGAAGCGATGGCCGTGTACTTGCTTGATGGTGACGAACCTCGAGCCGACCGGGTCGCTCAGGGCGAGGGCGCCGCTGCTAATAAAGACATGTGACTGCAATAGAGACAATGTGTGAGCCAAAACTGGCTCGCACAACAAACGAGAACGAAATGACACACACCAGAAGAGCATTCATTCAATCGGGGTTGGCAATGAGTGCGTTGAGCGTCTTCCCTAAGGCTGGATCAGCAGCCACCCCTGAATTTCAGGTGATGACAGCGCAAAGTGGCGCCGTACAACTCGCCCCTCCGGACTACCCCAAGACGGAGATTTGGGGCTATGACGGAAAGTTTCCTGGCCCCGTGATCCGTGTTCGGCAGGGCGCGCGTCTTCAACGTCGGCTCGTCAACAAGTTGCCGCAGGCGACGTCCCTGCACTGGCATGGCGTGCGGATATCAAATGCGATGGACGGCGTGGCCGGGCTCACCCAAGATGCCATCCCCACAGGCGAAACCTTCGACTACGATTTTGCCGTTCCAGATGCAGGAACTTTTTGGTTTCACGCGCATAATCGCTCCGTCGAACAGGTCGCTCGTGGGCTCTACGGAGCGTTGATCGTCGAAGAACCGATAGCCCCGGATGTTGATCGCGATGAAGTCCTTATTCTTGACGATTGGCTCCTCAACCCGGAGACCGCACAACTCGACCCAGATTTTGAAGCCGTTCATGATCGTAGCCATGCAGGCCGACGTGGCAACTTTGTCGCCACCAACGGAAGCTTCAATTCTACGCTCAACGTGAGCCAGGGTGAGCGGATGCGGCTTCGGTTGATCAACGCGGCAAATGCCAGGATCTTTGTTTTGGGCCTGTCAGGTCTAAAGGGGTGGGTGATGGCGTTCGACGGAATGCCACTGGTGACGCCGAGTGAGATCAGCGAACCGATCATCCTTGGGCCGGGCCAACGAGCGGATTTGTTTGTCGACGTCATTGCGGATGAAGGGGAAAGTGCTCATCTGGTGCGGCTTGAAGACGGCCAGGGATTTGCCCAAACCGAGTTTCGCGTGACCGGCACTTTGGCCTCCGCTGTGCGGGATGTCCCCCAAGTTCTGCCACCGAACCCTAATATGGATGTGCCGGGACTGGAGCAGGCGAGACGCATCAGGCTCAACATGGAAGGCGGGGCAATGGGCAACCTTGACGCAGCCATACTTGAGGGTGAGCGAAAAACGTTCCGCCAACTGGTCGACGCGAACCAGTTCTGGGCTTTCAATGGTACCGTGGGCATGACCGAGAAGCCACTGGCTAGCCTGTCACGCGGTGAAACAGCGCGAGTGGAGATCTACAACGATACATCCTTCCCCCACGCCATGCATTTGCACGGGATGCATTTCCGGGAGGTGCTGGAGGGCGGTGAAGTTGGTCCCCTGCGGGATACCTTGCTGATGTTCGGTGGCGAGACTCGCGAGATCGCCTTCGTTGCCGACAATCCGGGAAAGTGGCTGTTTCACTGTCACATGCTCTCGCACGCGGCATCCGGCATGATGACGTGGCTGGAGGTCGCATGAGATCAGCTTACCTGGCGGTAATTTCATCCATTGGCCTGATTGGGCTAGGTGCAACCTGGTGGTTCAGCGGCAATGCCTCCCAGGGTTCTTCCCCGTTTGACGACGTCAATATCGAACTGGGGCAAGCTCTCTATTCTGAAAACTGTGCGTCCTGCCATGGCGCCAATCTCGAAGGGCAACCAGACTGGCGAAGCCCTGGTTCAGATGGCCGCCTGCCCGCGCCGCCGCATGATCGCAACGGTCATACCTGGCACCATAGTGACCAGATTTTGTTCTCCTACACCAAGCTCGGGGGGGCGGAACTGATGCGACAACAGGGCTCAGATTTCGATAGTGGCATGCCGGGCTTCGCCGGCAAACTCACAGATCAGGAAATTTGGAACATTCTCGGCTTCATTAAGTCGACCTGGCCAGAGCGAGAGCGCAATGCTCAGGCCGCACGCACAGCAGCAGAACAAGAGGGATAATGGACATGATTTTCAGAAATTTGATGCTCGTATCGTCATTTGCCTTACTTCCAATGGCAGTGCAGGCCGCAGACCTGGACGAAGCGCGGGTCAAGGAACTTGTATATGAGGCTATCCGCGAGAATCCGCAAATCATCATGGAAGCAGTCGAAATACTTCAACGTCAGGACGCCGAAGCCCAGGCACAAGCGCAGGCAACCGTCTTGCGCGATCAGCGACAATTGCTCGAGCAAGACCCGAATGCACCGGTTCTCGGCAATCCCGATGGGGATGTGACCGTTATCGAATTTTTCGATTACAACTGCCCATATTGTCGACGCGCTATGCCGGAAGTTCAGGCTCTGTTGGAGGCCGATCCTGATGTGCGTCTGGTCTATCGCGAATGGCCAATTCTCGGGGACGGGTCAGTGTTTGCAACCAAAGCTGCACTCGCATCGCGGCTGCAAGGCAAGTATGAGGCATTCCACTGGGCCCTAATGGGTATGAACGGCCGGGCGGAAGAGGCAAGCGTTCTCAGGATAGCACAAGAAGTTGGTCTCGACATCGAACGCCTTCAAACCGACATGGAGCGCCCCGAAATTGAAGAGCACATCGCGACCTCGATGCGGTTGACGCAGTCGCTCGGCTTCAGTGGCACGCCTTCATTTGTGATCGGCGACAATCTGGTTCCAGGCTTCGTGGAGAGCGATAAGCTCACGGAACTGGTCGACAACGTGCGGGCGTCGGCAAACTAGCACTCTGCGGTGGGTTCTGACATCACGCCCGATGAGCAATGATGCAGGCGAATGAGCCGGAGCCCCTACATACCAAAAGACCTAGGCACGGCCTACCACTGAAAGAGGCGGCGAGAAGATGACTTACCTTTGGTATCTTATTGCTGCCTTTGCCGAGATCGCCGGATGTTTTGCTTTCTGGGCATGGTTGCGGCTCGATCGTTCGCCACTTTTGGTCGGGCCAGGTCTGGTAAGTTTGGCACTCTTCGCATGGCTTTTGACGCGCGCAGAAAGCGAAATGGCCGGTCGGGCATATGCAGCTTACGGGGGCGTCTACATAGCGGCGTCCATGATCTGGATGTGGCTAGTGGAGGGGAGCCGACCGGACCGCTGGGACATTGCAGGCATTCTTCTTTGCCTCTTAGGCAGTGCTCTCATCCTGTTGCCTTCGCGCTCATGATCTGCGGAACCTCAGAAAACCAGGCAAATCCGTCGCTAGAAATCGCTAGGTCATCGCACCCGTCACGACGGGTGCGATGACCCATAGATTAGGCAGTCACGGTATTTTCGTACCCAGCTTCACGAAGCAGGGCCGTCAGCCGTTCTGTTGACAGTGCACCTTCAACAGAAACCGTGCGGGCCGGAATGTCGCAAGATACGCTCGCATTTGCGTCAGCTGCCTTGATCGCCTTTTCGATCGTACTGGTGCAATGACCACAACTCATGTCGGGAACGTTGAATTTCATGTCGATGTCTCCTCTGTGACAGCTTGTTCAGTGCAGATGGGGCTTCCAGTGGGGGGAAGGTCAAGGGTCTCCGTAGATTTTTAAAGCGAAGCCAGGAAAGTTCAAATTGGGTATTGACCTTCCAGTCACTGGAACTCCTATTTGGGGTGTCAAATGGGATTCCAGGAGACTGAAATGACAGATCAATCCAAAGTGACGCTCTCGATTGAAGGAATGTCTTGCGCCTCATGCGTAGGGCGCGTGGATCGGGGCCTAGCCGCGTTGAGGGGAATATCCGATGTCTCGGTGAACCTCGCGAACGAGACGGCGCGTTTCAGCGTGGATGGTTCGCCCCACCTGCAAGATGCGGTCCAAGCCCTGAAAGATCTCGGGTATCCAGCGCGAACGGCATCCGTGACGCTGAACATCGCGTCCATGTCATGTGCTTCTTGTGTCGGGCGCGTCGACAAGGCACTTGCCTTGGTTCCCGGCGTGTTGGAGGTCAACGTTAATCTTGCGGCGGAAAATGCGCGCATCACATATCTTGAGGGCATGACCGACCCTGTGGCCCTCATCCGTGCATCCGAGCAAGCCGGATATCCAGCCAGCGTGGCCGAGGCCACGGCAACACAGGATCGCACTTCGCGAAAAGAAGAGGAAGCGCGCGGGTTGGCACGCCGGGTGGCACTGGCCGCAGCACTCGCTTTGCCGGTTTTCCTGATGGAAATGGGCGGGCACCTGATCCCGGCCGTGCATATGGCGATCAACAATACCATAGGACAGCAGGCCAGCTGGTTGATCCAGTTCATCCTCACAACGGCTGTGCTCATTGGGCCCGGCCGACAGTTCTATCTGAAAGGGTTTCCGGCCTTGCTGAAAGGTGCTCCAGACATGAACAGTCTGGTCGCCGTCGGCACAGGCGCAGCTTATCTTTATTCAGTTGTCGCAACGTTCTTCCCGTCGCTGATGCCCGAGGCCGTCCGCGCTGTCTACTTCGAGGCCGCCGCGGTCATCGTGGTCCTGATCCTGATCGGGCGCTGGCTCGAAGCGCGAGCGAAAGGGCGAACAGGGGCTGCAATCGAGAAGCTGCTCGGCCTACAGGCTCGTACGGCGCGTATTTTGCGTGACGGCGATGCGGTCGAGGTCGAGATCGATGCCTTGCGCACCGGAGATCTGATTGTTGTGCGCCCCGGAGAACGACTCGCCGTGGACGGTGAGGTTGTGGACGGCGAAAGCCATGTCGATGAAAGCATGATCACCGGGGAACCCGTGCCGGTCGGCAAGTCGGCTGGTGATCCTGTCACGGGCGGTACGGTCAATGGCGCGGGCAGTCTGACCTATAAAGCAACGCGTGTTGGTGCGGATACCACGTTGTCCCAAATCATCCGCATGGTCGAAGATGCGCAGGGCGCCAAGCTCCCCATTCAAGGGTTGGTGGATCGGATCACGCTTTGGTTCGTCCCCGCTGTGATGACCCTCGCCGCCTTGACGATCCTTGTCTGGCTAATATTCGGCCCTGATCCCGCCCTCACCTATGCGCTGGTCGCGGGTGTCTCAGTTCTCATCATTGCTTGTCCCTGCGCGATGGGACTGGCGACGCCGACGTCGATCATGGTCGGGACCGGTCGCGCTGCTGAAATGGGCGTGTTGTTCCGCAAGGGGGATGCTCTGCAAGCATTGGGGGACGTCAAGGTTGTCGCTCTGGACAAGACCGGCACCGTCACCGCCGGACGTCCCGCGCTGACCGACCTTGTGCTGGCGGAAGGAGCCGAGCGCTGCACCGTTCTTGCGGCAGTCGCATCGGTCGAAGCCAGATCAGAACACCCGATCGCCGAAGCTATCGT
The DNA here is from genome assembly GCF_056431045.1 of Aestuarium zhoushanense. Classification (NCBI taxonomy): domain Bacteria; kingdom Pseudomonadati; phylum Pseudomonadota; class Alphaproteobacteria; order Rhodobacterales; family Paracoccaceae; genus Aestuarium; species Aestuarium zhoushanense. The sequence continues at coordinate 60,862 of NZ_JBWKMA010000005.1, read as the reverse complement.
GCGCGGCGCGCAGGCGGAAAACATCAGACTGTCGGAACCGAGCGCGTTTACTTCGATTACAGGGTATGGCGTGCGCGCCATCGTTGACGGGGCCGAGGTTGTTGTCGGAGCTGACCGAATGATGCAGCGCGAAGGGATCGATCTTGGTGAACTCGCAGAGGCTGAAACTATGCTCGCACGGCAAGGTCGCACCGCACTCTTCGCCGCAATCAATGGCAAGGCGGTGGCTGCGATTGGCGTCGCCGATCCGGTCAAACCCTCGAGCCGAGCCGCGATTGCCGCACTGCACAGTCTGGGTTTGAAGGTGGCAATGATTACCGGCGACAAACGCGAAACGGCAGAAGCAATTGCCGAAGAGACTGGTATCGACCACGTGATCGCGGGGGTCTTGCCCGACGGCAAGGTGGCGGCACTGGAAAATCTGCGCCAGCAGGGCACATTGGCCTTTGTTGGCGATGGCATCAACGATGCACCCGCGCTCGCCCACGCGGATGTTGGCATCGCCATCGGCACTGGCACGGATGTGGCGATCGAAAGCGCAGATGTCGTATTGATGTCCGGTGATCTTCGCGGCGTTGTGAACGCTTTCGAGATCTCGCGACACACCATGCGAAACATCAAACAGAACCTTGGTTGGGCCTTTGGTTACAATGTGGCTTTGATACCCTTGGCCGCCGGAGCGCTTTATCCGAGTTTCGCCGTGCTGCTGTCACCGGTCGTCGCTGCCGGTGCGATGGCACTTAGCTCGGTCTTTGTCTTGACGAACGCCTTGCGGCTGCGGCGCGTAAGACCGGCGATGGACGAGCGCCAAGAGTCTGGGCGGGTGGAGGACTTCGCCCCCGTCCCGGCCGAGTGAGAGGAGGCAGAAATGAACATTGGTGATGTTGCCGAGCGGTCAGGAGTGCCGGCCAAGACCATTCGCTACTATGAGGATATCGGTCTAGTAACACCTTTGCGCGCTGCAAACGGGTATCGAAGCTTCAGAGAGATCGATTTTCATAAGCTGGCATTCATCGGACGAGCGCGAGCCTTGGGATTTACAATCGAAGACTGCCGTACGCTTTTGGCGCTCTATAACGATGACAATCGAGAAAGTGCGCAGGTAAAGGCCGTCGCAGAGGTGCACCTGCGCCAGATTGATGAAAAGATCTCTAAACTCATGTCGATGAAAGAAACTCTTTCGTCTCTCGTGCACCAGTGTGCTGGCGATCACCGACCGGATTGTCCAATTCTTGCGGATCTTTCTGTCGTAGACGACGCAACTTTCTCATGATCTCCGACGACGAATGAAATCGCGCGCCCTGCGAGACAGGGCGCGCGACCTGTAGTTACTGCACCAGCTCTGTAATAGTCAGCTTGCCATTCACACGGTCGGCAACGAAGTTGATCTGTGCGCCTTCACTCAGCCCTTCCAGCATCGCGGGATCGGCGAGAACGAAGACCATTTTCATTGCTGGCATGTCGAGGTTTTCCAGCGGGCCATGGTCGACAGTAATCTTGTTCCACTTGGCATCGATCTTGGTCACCGTGCCCGAGGACATGGCACTATCGCTAGCAGCAATTGCAGTTCCAGCGGTCATCAGAAGGGCAGCGGCGAGCGTCAAAAATTTGGTCATGATTGGTTTCCTTTGATTTGAGATCAGTTGACAGTAAGGGCGCCGTGCATGCCGCCTTCATAGTGGCCGGGCAGCAGGCAGGCGAATTCGAAGTTGCCGGCCTTGTTGAAAGTCCAAAGGATCTCCGCCTCTTCACCTGGTTCAAGGCGCACAGCGTTAGGGTCGTCATGTTCCATCTCAGGGAACTTGGCCATCAGCTCTTTGTGTTCAGCGTTTTGTGCCATCGAATCCATCACGAACTCGTGGGTTTCCTCACCCATGTTCGTGATGCGCAGGCGCACGGTTTCACCCTCAGAAAAAGTCATTTCCGAGGAGGGTTCGAAGACGAACGGTGCGTCCTTGTCGTAGTCCTCACGCATTATCACATCGATGGTTCGCGTGGGTTCATGGCCATGCATCGCAGGCATGCCGATGGCCATTTGACCGTTGCCGTGCCCGGCGTCCGCAATTGCGAGGGCGGGAATCAGGGCCAGCCCCAATGTCAAAAGTGCAGTTTTCATGAGCGTGTTTCTCCTGTGCTCTGGCATCAGCCCTGCCGCACGCCGCCGCGCGGCGTGATCACGGTTTTCGGACTGGTGTTGTATGCATGTTCGGGCAGCTCGCCCGTCCATTCGTAGGCCTGTGTTCCGGGCGGGTTGTCGTACCAGCCAGGATCGCTGTAATCGTCGCGGTCGATGCCCTCGCGAACCTTCACCACGCTAAACATGCCACCCATTTCCAATGGGCCATGCGGCCCCCATCCGGTCATCATCGGCACGGTGTTCTCGGGGATCTCCATCGACATCTCGCCCATATCCGCCATACCCGCCGTGCCCATCGGCATGTAGCCAGGCTGCTGGCGGCGGATCATTTGGGTCAGGCGGGACTTGTCGGCGCCAATAAATGTAGGGATGTCGTGGCCCATAGCATTCATGGTGTGGTGCGACTTGTGGCAGTGGATCGCCCAGTCACCTTCGTGAATCGCGTCGAACTCGTAGGCGCGCATGGCGCCTACAGGAATGTCGATCGAGACCTCGGGCCAACGGGCACTTTCCGGCACCCAGCCTCCGTCAGTACAGGTGACCTGAAAGTCATAGCCATGCATGTGAATTGGGTGGTTGGTCATCGTCAGGTTGCCACAACGCACACGGACGCGGTCCCCCTTGTTGACCACCAGAGGATCGATGTCCGGGAAGATCCGGCTGTTCCAGGTCCACATGTTGAAATTGGTCATCTCGGCCACGCGCGGGATGTAGGTCCCCGGGTCGATGTCATAGGCCGCAAGGAGGAACGCGAAATCCCGGTCCACCGGCATGAACGCCGTGTCGCGCGGATGCACGATGAAGAGCCCCATCATGCCCATGGCCATCTGTACCATCTCGTCCGCATGCGGGTGGTACATGAAGGTGCCGGACTTGATGAGGTCGAACTCGTAGACGAAGGTCTTACCCGGCGGGATGCCGGGATGCGACAAACCACCAACTCCATCCATTCCCGATGGCAGGATCAGTCCGTGCCAATGCACGCTGGTATGTTCCGGAAGACGGTTGGTTACGTAAATACGCACCCGCTCGCCTTCGACCGCTTCGATTGTGGGTCCGGTGGATTGGCCATTGTAGCCCCAGAGCCGCGCAATCATCCCGTCCGCCATAATCCTTTCAACAGGCTCTGCAACGAGGTGGAACTCCTTTACATCTCCGTTCATGCGATACGGCAAAGACCATCCGTTCAGTGTTACAACGGGGTTGTAGTCGAACCGATCCGAAGGCCTTGGGGGAACTTGTGTATAGGGGCTGTCGGTAAAGGCGGCCTCGGGCAGATCGCGAAAGCGTGTTTGCGCGGCCCCGGCGTTCGCCAGCACAGCTCCAGCGCTCGCGGTCAATCCCGCGCCCAGTAATTGACGACGGTTCATCATTCTTCGCTACCTCCGGTCAGAGTAATTGCCCCGCCCCAAATCGCCGCGGTCGCGTCTGTTTCGGCAAGCCAGTAGTCACGTTTCGCTTCTGCGGCAGAGAGGCGCGAAGCGAGCCCCTCCTGGGCATCAGCGATCAATTCAAAGGTCGAGGTCAGCATGCCGTTGTAGGACAGCAGCGCTTCGTCATCGATCTGGCGTCGCAGAGGCAAAACAGAGTCGCGCCAATGCCGCGCGATGCTATGGCGACCGGTGATGGCCCTATAGGCCATGCGTGCGTCCGAACGCGCATCGACGGCCTGCTGGGCCAGCCTGTTCGCTGCCTGCAGATAGGCCATGCGGCCACGCTTCGACACCAGCGGACCGGTGTCGTAGAGCGGGATCTCGAAATCTAGAGCAAGCGCTGGATTGGCCTCGGTTTCTCCGGCTGCACGTTCCAGGTCGAAACCAGCCACCAACTGGACGTCCGAGACCATACGGGTTTGCCCGGTCAGACGGTAGTCCAGCGCGAGCGCCTCGAGTTCCAGCTTTCCAGATGCCAGGTCTACGCGGTTTGCCAGTGCCAGCTGTTCGATATTTCCTGCAACGCGCGGGCCACCAGGCAAGGCGGGCAGCGAGTCCGGCACGAATACAGTGGTGTCGCTACCCCAAAGCCCCATCAGCCGAAGCAGTTTTTCTTTGGCCAATTGCGCCTCCAATTGGGCGGCTGCACGTTCGGCGGCAAGCTCAGCAGTAAAGGCATGCTCTCTTGCTTGATCGGCCTTGCTCATCGCGCCGGTACGGCCCAGTTGCACAGCAAGTTCGGACGCTGCCTCGGCAGTGCCCTGAGTTTGAGCGATCAGTGCAGCGGCTTCGAAAGCGCCAACCGCCTCAATCCAGGCCCGGCGGGTTTCAACGGCCAAGTCTATCGTGTCGGCGAGCGCAGCAAGTTCGGATTGTCTGAAGCGAATCTCCGCAAGTTGGGTCCGCGGTGCGGATGTTGCCACGTCGAGCAGGGAGTTGATTAATGTTGCCTCAAGTGTGCGAGTGACATCGCCAGCCAACCCGGAGATTGACACACCGATCGAGGGCACCGGCCCCATAGCCACTTCCCATAAGTCAGTTGAGGACAGACCTAGCTCAGCGAAGCTGGCTTGAAGTGCGGGACTGTTTATCAGGGCAACCTGCACTGCGGTGTCGGCGCTGACGGTCTTACCATGCACCATGGCGTGAACCCTCTTGCGCGTTTCCTCAAGGTCCGCGGCAGACAGGTTCCAGATCGGTGTGGCCCCTAGAGCCTGGCGTGCACCCGTCTCGACACTGCCAAAGCCCGCGCGATCTGGTTTTGCGCGCTCAAGAACGGCAGGACTGGCGCAGGCGGACACCAGCAACATGGACCCCATGAGAAGAGGCAGTTTCATTCGCCACCCTCCCGTTGTTCATCATTCAGCGTCCGCCATTCGGCCGGTTCTCCGACCGAGTAGCCCGCGTAAGCAACAACAGGCCCGGGTTGCGCAGACGCGACCACAGGCGATGTAACCGCCGCCGTAAGCGCTGGCACGGTTTCAAGTTCAGGAAGCGCCGAGCAGGCGGCCCCGAACAGCGGCAAGGATGCCGCAAGCAGAATTTTCACTTAGATTTCCTCGAAATGTCAGATGCAGATGGTCGCAGTCAAACTGCGGCTACAGGTGCATCAGGCGCGAGGAGGGCGCCGCAAACCTTCGGGTGTGGCCGAACGGACTAGGGACGCAATATCCCAGGACCGGAGGGAAACATTAGCGGACTGCTTTGTGCAACTTTCGGCACCTACGAAGTCTCCGACCACGCAGATATGTGACGCACAGTGGTCTGCTCCATGGTCGATATCTGCAGCCGGAATGTCCGTTTCATGATGGTGGCGCTCGTTTGAAGACTCCTGGGCGAGTTGTTCAACAGAGCACGAAACCATGGCTGATGCATTGGACGGCATCAGGGTCACTGCCACCAATATGGAGGCAATCTGGAGTATCCCAAAAAAGGCCCGAATCCTGTACATCATTTTTGAAGCTGTATTGCTGAAACAAAATGTCGGCAAGTCACCAAAACGTGTGGGCCAATTTTTCATACATTCTTCGTAGAAGTCTGAACAAACTGCTGAAATCCTAATCGATCAATGAATGTGCGAGCGCGGATGTCGCAAGCGGTGACGACATGATCGCCCGCTTGAAAAACATCATTGCGTTAGAGACTGACGGAGCGTTGGTCTAACGGTTGATTTCTACTGGCGGCACAAACCCGTAGTCGCTTACTCGAGAGCATTCAGGAACCTGGCGTAGTCATCACTGACCTCCCTCGCCTCAACAAAGGCGCGAGCGCGCTCGGCGTCGAGACAACGAAAGTAGTCCTGCACATCGGCAATGTAGGTCTCGAAATCGCTTCTGATCAGATCGGCGTAGGCACGCATGTCGTCTTGCGACTGAGGCAAGAACGGTCGTTCGGGAGGTACGCAATCTGCTGCCGCGGCTATCGGCATGCTTCCAAGCAGGAACGCGAACAGCAACGGTGCGTTGCGCGCAATAAACAGCCGCAGGGCAAAACTCCTTTGCCGCCTTTAAGATTATCATTCTGTCGGCTATCACCGTTATCGGAGCAAGGCGAACTTCGTCAACACGTTATTATTGTCTTGCTATCATTAATGTTGTTTTGTATCGCTCACGGTGTTGCGACCCCGTGGGCCTGATACTGCACCCAGGCAGAACAAGGACCCAAGGGAAGGCCATGATTGAAGAAGCCCCGAATGTGGTTACAGAAGACGGACTGCGCGGCTTGCTCGCCGAGGGCTACCTCATTGAGGTGGTCTGCAAGGAGAGAGCAGAGAAGCGCCATAACAGCTGGTACGGCTCGTGGGTCATCCGCGCCGTCGCCACTGATGAGCGTGACGATAAGATGCTCGTCACCAGCCGAAGCGTCCTCAAGCTCCGCGACTTCAAAACCATCGTTGGCCTTGTCAGTTTCCTGGCCGACATGGGCTGTACGACCGCTAGCATCCCACTTGAAGAAGGTGGCCGCGAGCGCCACGCCGCGCCTCCGGTCAAAGGCAGCTGACCGCGCGACTGCGCTCGTCGTTGCTTTGGGTACAGGCGTTTGTTCCGCGCCCCCGGCCCTGGCCGACGGTTTCATCTTTTCGGTTGGCCCAGACGGCCAATTGATTTCCTCTTCTCAAGAGGCAAACGGGCGCCTTTTTCTCTTCGCAGAACCTCGCGTTCCTGACGCAACGAGCGAGACAGCGATCCCGGCTCGATCCGCCGCCCGCGCCACCCCAGAAATCCTCCATGCGATCGAGACCACGGCTCTGCGGTATGCCGGGCATGGTGCGCTGCGTCGCGCAGGGCTTTCAGTCACTGATTGGGCGCTCCTTTACCGGGCCAATATCGAAGTCGAGAGCGCATACAATCCGGCTGCACGTAGCCCTGTCGGTGCCATAGGCCTTGGCCAGCTTATGCCGGATACCGCCCGCGACCTCGGCGTGGACCCACATGACATTGCGCAGAACCTCGACGGATCAGCCCGCTACTTGCTGATGATGCTCGACCAGTTCGGTGAGGGTTCTCTGGCCCTTGCCGCGTACAACGCTGGCCCTGAGGCGGTCACACGCCACGGCGGCATCCCCCCTTTTCGAGAAACCCAAGGGCATGTGGCCCGTGTGACTGCCGTGTTTGAGCGGCTCAGAGGAGATCTTTCATGACATCGAGGAAACGTCAAAGCGTGCTCCGCACGCGGGCGATCGTCGCGCTCGGCGCGACGGCCCTTATCGTGCTGGCGGGTCCAGCGCTTGCGCAAAGCATCGACCTCTCGCCGGTACAGACCCTGCTTCAAGGCATTGTCGATGCGATCACCGGTCCCTTGGGCATCGTGATTGGCACGCTCGCACTGATCGGTGTGTTTCTTTCCTGGCTCTTTGGCATCCTCGACTTTCGTCAGGCGCTTTGGGTCGTGGTTGCAATCGCGGGCATCGCCGCAGCACCCACCATCGTCGCCGCCATCTGGACCACCTGAGCAATCCCGGAGTTCTTGGCCATGGCTGACCAGTCCCGCGTGTTCATCGGCCTTCTCAGGCCACCCAAGCTGATGGGCTTGCCGATCATGTACGCCATGGTCTGGCTCTTCGGCTCGACGCTTCTGTTCCTCTGGGTGCAGAGCTGGGTGGTGGCTGTTTTCGCGGGGCTGGCCTGGCCGGCGCTCTGGAAGGCCGCGGACTGGGATCCGAACTTCCTCGATGTCCTGGTGATCACCCTGCAGGAAACCCCGCCCACGACGAACCGCAAGCTGCATGGAGGCGACAGCTATGCCCCGTGATGGAATTGCCGATGAGATTGAGAACGCCATCGATCCGCTGACCGCGCTACCCGCATGGGTCAAGGGCGAGAAGCGGCTCTCAATGATGCTGCCTTATGTGAGCCTCGTGAACGACCGAACGATCCGGACACGCGGCAACGAGCTGATGCAATGCATCCGGCTCGAGGGGGTGAACAGCACCACGAGCGAGGACGGGCATCTCGACCGGATCGGAGGGTTGCTGGCTGGCATCGTGGCGCAGGTCGGGACCGAGTTCTCATTCTACTTGCACAAGGTCTCGAAAGCGGTCGACGTGACCCTGCCGCCCGTTCCGGGCGAAGGGTTTGCGGCCGCCGTCGACAAACGATGGCACGCGCATCTCGGCCGCGCGAGTTTGCGCGACAAGACGCTGACTCTGACCGTGCTGAAGCGCCCCGAGGCGAGCAGCCGTCTGCCCTTCGGTCTGGGGGCGTCTCGCTCGCGACATGCGGCCGACACCACCCGCCGCTTGCGCAAGCTCGACGAGGTTGTGGGGTTTCTGCTGTCCTCCTTCGATGAGCTGAAGCCCCGCCCGCTGGCCGCAAGCACCGGCGAGCTTCTGGGCTTCCTCGGTTCACTCAACACGGGCGAGGAGTCCCCGCTTTTCCCCCGGTCGCGCCTCGGTGTGATCGCCGAGGACGTAGCCAATACGCGCGTCACCTTCCGCGGCACGACCATCGCACTCTCGGACGGTGCCGTCGGCGACAAGCTCGGGGCGATCTTTGCGGTGAAGAACTACCCGGCCAAGACCGATAGCCTGATGCTCGACGAGTTGAATCTGCCCGTCGACATGGTGGTCACGCACTCTTTTGTGCCGATCAACGCCAACATCATGGCGGGCCGGATCAAGCGGCAGCTGCGGCTAATGCAGGCCGCCAATGACGGAGCCGTCAGTCTCGCCCAGGAACTGGAACTCGCGCAGGACGATCTGGAATCCAAACGCCTGATCTTCGGCGAGCACCACATGACCGTGGCCGTCTATGCCCGCACCCAGACGGCGCTTGACGACATCGCGGCCGAAATCCGCAACATCTCCGCCACTTCCGGGATCAACCTGATCTCGGAAGCTTTCGGGGCGCGGGCGCATTTCATGGCGCAGCATCCCGGGAACACAGGGGCGCGCAGCCGCAAGGCCGCAATCACGAACCACAACTTCACCGATCTCGCCACCTTTCACCGCACCCCGCTCGGAAAGACAGGTCGGGAAGTCCCCTGGGGCGTGCCGATCACGCTCTTTCCGACACCCGAGCGCAGTGGTTTTCGCTTCAACTTCCACGAACAGGGCGCGCCGGATCGCGAGCCCACGGGAGGCCACACGCTGATCCTCGGCCGTCCCGGCTCCGGCAAATCCGTCCTGGCGGCTTTCCTGATGACCATGGCACGGCGGGCAGGTGCGCGGGTCTTCGTATTCGACTATCGCGCGGGCATGGAGATGGCCGTCCGCGCGCTCGGCGGCAGCTATTCGACCGTGCGGGCGGGGCGCCCCACGGGCCTCAATCCGCTCCAGACCGAGATCGACATGCGGGGCCAGGCATGGCTTGCTGATTGGCTCGCGAGCCTCTTGGAGCGGCGCGATCGACCGCTAACCCCGGTTCAGACCAACCGATTGCAGGAAGTCGTGCGCCAGAACGCGAGCGCAGGACATGCGGGCCTACGAAACTGGTCGGATTTCGCCTCGCTGCTGGTCTCGACCGATGACGAGGGCGATCTCTTCGAGCGTATGCAGGAATGGACGGCCGAGGGTCGCTACGGCTGGATCTTCGGGGCCAATGCCGAGGACAGTTTCAGCATCGATGGAGACGTCGCGGGCTTTGACCTCACCGGCATCCTCGATTCCGAGAGCGAGCGGGAACGCATGGCGGTCCTGTCCTACCTCTTCCGCCGGGTCGAGCGGGTGATCGAGGACCGCAAGCCCACCATCATCGTCATCGACGAGGCATGGAAAGCCCTCGACAACGCCTACTTTGCGGAGCGCCTCAGCAACTGGCTGGTGACCGCCCGCAAGCAGAACGCCGTCGTCGTGATGATGACGCAATATGCCAGCCAGCTCGAGCGCACGCGCACCGGCAAGACCATCGTGGAAGCGGTGCCGACGCAGGTGCTCTTGCCCAACATTCGTGCTTCCGCCGCTGACTACGCGATGCTCGGCCTGACCGAGAAAGAGCTCGACGTGCTTCTGGGCGTCGGCTCGGCCTCGCGGCTCGCGCTTGTACGCGACGACCGTGGTTCCGTCGTGATCGATGCCGATCTCAGCGCGCTCGGCCCGCTCGTGACCATCCTTGGCGGAATGGAGAAGGGCGAAGCGCTTGTCGGCGCCGATTATCGCGAACGTCCTGATTTCTGGAGAGTGACATGACCCGTACCATCATTCGCAGCGTAGTGCTGCTCGGGCTCGGCCTGACCCTGACAGCCTGTGCGCAGCATAACCCCCCGCAAGCCAACTGCTTCAATTTTCGCGAGGCTCCTGCGCAGGCAGGAACCGCCACCGCCACGATCTCGACCATGGGGGCGGAGGTCACGCGCCGCGACAGTCCTTGCGATTTCGTCCTCTTGGGGGCGGGCGGCTGAGCCAATGCGGACCTGGCTACCTCTCTCGATGATCGGCTTTGCACTGGCAGGTCCCACGGCAGGGCCAGCGGTCGCCCAAGGCGTGCCGACCTTCGATCTGCGCCTCTTCGCAGAGCGGCAGGCCATCCTTGAGCAGACCGATCGGGACCTGGCACTGCAGCAGGTCCGGCTAAGCCGCGAGGAGGAACTGGCCGAAATCGAGCGCCAGCAACTCGCCTCCCTCGAAGGGCTGATGGATGCCATGTCGCTTGGCGCTGGAGACGTGGCCGGAACCGTGGCGGGGCTCGAGGCGGGGCAGGGGGCGGTAGACGACGTCGAAAGCGCGGCCGCCAGTCTTTATGCGCCCGAGGACACCAATCCAGCGGCAGCGCGGATGTTCGGCGATGCCAGGGAGGGGATCGAGGAGCTGATCATCCGCGCAGCACGCGACACCCATAGTCTGTCCGGGGTCGGCCGCGCAGGTCTTTCGCTCGTGCAATGGCGCTGTCTCTTGCAGGCGCTGATTTGGCAGGAGAGCCGCTTCCAGATCGGGGCACGCTCACCGGTAGGGGCCTTCGGACTTACCCAGATCATGCCCGGTACCGCGGGCGATCTCGGGATCTACCCGGCCTATTACGACGATCCCTATCTGCAGGTCACCGGCGGTGCGCGATACCTCGCACAAATGCTGAACATGTTCGATGGCAACATTATCCATGCGCTCGCCGCCTATAACGCCGGTCCTGGCAATGTGCAGGATTATGGCGGTGTGCCGCCTTTCGCGGAAACCCAGCACTATGTCGTGGTGATCCCGCAGCAGTACAACAGCTACCTCGCGGCCGTGGGCGGCATCGATGCGCTCGGCACCATCGATCCTGTGCTCCTCGCCAACGCGAGTTTCAGCCTCTCGGCCCACGGCGCAGGGGTCTATGGCGACTATTCGCTGGTCTCGGTCCGTGCCGCCGCCCTGCGGGTTCAGGACATCATCACCCGCATTGGTGAGACCGAGGATCTCCACGAGGCCATCGCGCTCAACACCTATGCCCGGGCCGAACTGGCCCGGCTGGTCGCAATCCGGACCCGGATCAAGGCCGCCCGAACCGAGCCACTCAGCGCCGAGCAGATCGCCTTGGCGGCAGCGCAAGCTGCCGAGCGGCAATACATGGATTTTAGTCAGGAGGATTTGCGTTGAACCTGCGCCTGCCCCGTTCCCTTTTCGCCGGTAGCATCGCTCTCGCGCTTGCCCTCAATGTTACCGGACCTGTCGCGGCACAGGGTGTGCCCACGGTGGACACTCAGAACATTGCCCAGGAAATCCGCCAGCTTCAGCAGATGCTGCAGGATTTCGGGATCCAGACCGATCTTCTGGACAATGCGTTGGAGCAACTGGACATGCTGCAAAGCCAACTCGATCAGCTGAACGAGATGTATGCCTCGCTCACCGGGCCGCGCAGCATCCTCGGACTTGCCATGGGCGGGGACCTCGATACCTTGCTTGAGGCCAACTTCGAAGACATCCCCGGCCTGATCCGAGGCATCCAGGCGGGCGATTGGAGCGCGCTCATCGGGCCCAATGCCGGGCCCATGCGCACGCAGATGGAACAGGCGCTGGCAAGCGCCGGGTTCGACGAGGATTCACTCCGCGAGATCGCCACCAGCGGCAATCCGGGCGCCGAAGGCGTGGCCACGCGGGCCACCACAGGTGCTGTGATGTCGGCGGCGGCGCAGAACAGCCACGCAGAGGCGGAACAGTCTCTCGAACGGGTGGAACGTCTGGTCGAGATGATCCCCGACATGGAGGATCTCAAAGCCTCGATGGATCATAACACACGCGTCACGGCGGAACTCGCCATCGCCATGACCCGGATGTGGGAGCTGGAAGCGATCCAAACCCTAGGCGCAGGCAATGCAGGCGTGGTCGACGCCGCCACGGTTGCCGAAGAACGCCGCTACATGGACTTCACCTTGCCGGATCTTGAGCCATGAGTGGGGCAGGGGTGATGACTGCGCGCGAGCTCGTGGAAGAGGAACTTGTCTACGGTGCCCTGCGCCGGGAACAGCTTTGGCGGATGATCGGCATTTCCGGGGCAGGCTTTGGCGTATTCGGCTGTTTGACGGCTGCGGCTGTCGCGCTGATGGTCGAGACGCCGCCTCCCGTGGTTGTGCCCTACGATCCCGCGACCGGGATGGCGCTCCCCAATGCCACGGTTGAAACCGTGTCGCTCGCCGAACGGCCTGCCGTGATCGAAGCGCAAATCTACCGCTACATTTTCGACCGCGAAACCTACAACCAGCTCGACAACGATCTTCGTGTCCGCCGTGTCCTGGCACAGTCTTCCGGATCGGCCGAGGCCAGCATGCGCGCGATGTGGACATCGGGGCAGGACAGCTATCCGCCGACGCGTTACGGGGCTGCGGCCGAGATGGCCGTTGAGATCGCATCGATCACCCTTATTGGCGATAACCGCGCCCAGGTGCGGCTCAGAAAGCGCCTGACCAGCCCTCAGGGGGTACAGGATGGATCGTTCACTGCCACGTTGATGTTCGAATTCCGGCCCGAGCGGACCCGAGCGATCGACGATGTTTGGCAAAACCCTTTCGGTTTCACCGTTACCCAATATGCCATCCGATCGGACCGTTCCGAATGACTCGCACTCCAATCTCTGCGCTGCTGGCCGCCAGTATTCTCGCGTTCGCGGGAACGACTGCTTTGGCCGAAACTACGCCCCGTCCAGGTTCTCATGACAATCGCGTGCGCGTCGCGACCTGGACTGAAGGCCAGGTTTACCGTGTCGTCACGACTCTGACCCGCGTCACCACAGTCGAATTCGGTGAGGGTGAAACCATCCGCTCGATCATCGCCGGCGATACGGTCGGGTTTCAATTCGACGGTGTCCCGGGTGGCCGTGCCTTCGCCATCAAGCCGACAGCATCTGGCGTCGCCACCAACATCACCGTCTACACCAACCGCCGCTCCTACTACTTCCATGTCGTCGAAGCCCGGGAGACGCCGCATTATGTCGTGCAGTTCCGCTATCCTGAAAACCGCGTGCAACCCACCAGGGCGGTTGCGGCCGATGCGCCGAACGCGAACTATGCGGTCAGCGCCCGAGAAGAGTTCACGCCGACGGCCATCTGGGATGATGGTACCTTCACGTATTTCCGGTTTGCACGGAACGCGCCGGTGCCCGCCATCTTCCGATATTCGAACGGCAGGGAACGCGCGGTGAACAGCCAAGCCTTGAGTGACGGCGTCATCCGCGTGTCCGGCGTCAACCGGCAATGGGTCCTTCGCCTTGGCGAAGAGGTGATTTGCGTCCAGGACGCAGGACAGGCCACATCATGACCGAAGGTACGGAAGACCTCGCCGCGCGCCTCGCGGCTCTCGAAGGTTCGACAGGCAAAGCGAAGGCAAACAAGCGGCCTGCACCGCTTGCCGCGATCCTTGGAGTCGTCGGCATCGCCGCAGCAGGTGGTCTGGCGTGGGCTGCCCTACAGCCGTCGGCAGAAGCACCAATGGCGACCGCCGCGCCGGAGGAGTTCCAGAGCAGCGGCCCCGGATTCGGAGATCTGGCGCCGATTTCTACCCCGGAGCCCAGCCAAGCCCCGCCTGCGGACACAGGTCCGAGCGAGTCTGAACTCGCGCTGATGGAAAGTCTTGCGACATTGAGAGCGGAACTCGAGGACCTGCGCGCAAGACCGGCCGAGGCCGCGGATAGCGGGGCGGAGCAGGCTATTGCGGACCTGACGGCGCAAATTGCCACCTTACAGGAAGCATCCGCCGAGGCTCAGCGTGCCCTCGAGCGGCAGCTGACCGAGCGGGACCGCGAATTGGATCAGCTCCGCATGGACTTGGAACTTGCACGGCTTGCACCACCAGAGCCGACCTCATTGGGACCAAGTGAAGAAGAATTGCGGCTGGCCGAACTCGAAAGGCGGCGCGCTGCTGAAGCTGAGGCCCGCGCAGAGCGTATCGCGTCTCCTATGATCGCATTCTCCGGGATGGGCGCGGGTGCGGATAGGGAGAACACGCTGGAAGCCGCACGTTTGAATGCAGATGAAGCCTTTGTTCGTTCGGGCGCACAACCTGCGCAGGTGACACGTGCCGAAGTGATCGCGAACCCATCGAACACGGTTGTTCAGGGCACCATGATTCAGGCTGTCACAGAGACGGCTCTCGACAGCACACTGCCCGGCGCGATCCGCGCCATCGTCTCGGAAGACGTCCATTCGTTCGATGGAACCCGTATCCTGATCCCGCGCGGCGCGCGGCTGATCGGGCGCTACCGCTCCGATGTCGCACTCGCCCAATCGCGCGTCATGGTGGCATGGGACCGGATCATCTTGCCCGACAATCAGACTGTGCAGATCAGCGCCTTCGGTGGAGACGAACTCGGCCGTACTGGCACCACCGGGTTTGTCGACACCCGTTTCGCGCAACGCTTCGGCTCCGCCGCGCTGATCTCCTTGATCGGCGCTCTGCCTGCGGCTGCAGCGGGTCAAATCGACAGCGAGGCGGCGGCCGATGTTGCGAGTGATGTCGGCACCGACCTGCGCGATAGCACGCAAAGCGTGATGCAGGACTATCTGGCGATCCGGCCAGTGATACATGTCGACCAGGGTACACGGATCACGGTCATGGTTGATCGTGACCTCGAGATTTTCTGACATGGCTGCAAGTTATCTGGAAGCGTCGCTCGACCGTTTCGGCCCCGAGGTCCTGCGCGACGACACGATCGAGATCTGTATCAATCCCGACGGACAAGTCTGGGGCGAATTCCAGGGCGACCACTTCATGCGAGGTCTCGGCAGCCCGCTGAGCCAGACCGAGATCAAGGACCTCGGCAACCAGATCGCCTCCGCCGCCTCGACCACGCTCAGCACCAAGAAGCCTATCGTCTCGGTCTCGATCCTATATCGTGATCGCCCGATCCGCGCGCAGGTGATCCAGCCGCCGGCAGTCGAGGGCGGTTTCTCGATTTCTCTTAGGTTCTTCTCCTCCCTGCCGCTTGAGAAGGTCAAACTCGGATTCCTTTTCGGCAAGGAACGCAGCCTTGAGGGTCTGCGCCGGGAACGGAACGCCGCGCTTCGTGATGTGGTGAGGTCCGGCGACATCGACGCTGCGCTGCGGTTTTGCGTCGAGAACAAGCTCAACATGATCGTCTCGGGCGGTACATCTACCGGCAAGACGGTGGCGGCGCGCAAGATCCTTTCGCTGATCCCGCCCGAAGAGCGGATCATCACCATCGAGGAGGCGGCCGAGCTGCGCCCCGAGCAGCCCAATGCCGTGACGTTGATCGCGGACCGGGACACGGATGCCCGCAGTGCCGATGTGCTCTTGGCCTCAACGCTTCGCATGCGACCCGACCGGATTGTCCTAGGCGAAGTCCGCGGTCGCGAGGCGATGACGTTTCTCGAGGCAATCAACACCGGCCACGGTGGATCGCTGACCACGCTGCATGCCGAGACCCCACAACTTGCTGTTCGCCGCCTCGCCATCGCCGCCCTGAAAACCGATGTGCCGATGACCTATGCCGACATGCTCGATTATATCGAGGGCTCAATCGACGTGATCATTCAGGCAGGCCGCCATGAAGGCGCGCGCGGAATCACCGAGTTCTTTCTCCCGGGCCAAACCACTGATTTGAACCTCGACACGGTCGACGGCAGAGGCAACAAGAGCCCCTCCGTTGCCGCTGAGTAAAAAAGGAACCCCCCAGATGCGAAAACCAATCCTCGCAGTCATGCTTGCCGCCCTTGCGGGCCCACTTGTGGCACAGACTTCGCCTCCG
This sequence comes from Aestuarium zhoushanense, assembly GCF_056431045.1. Lineage (NCBI taxonomy): Bacteria > Pseudomonadati > Pseudomonadota > Alphaproteobacteria > Rhodobacterales > Paracoccaceae > Aestuarium > Aestuarium zhoushanense. The sequence continues at coordinate 44,684 of NZ_JBWKMA010000005.1, read as the reverse complement.
ATCTCAAACGATCTCACGGTCGATATGTCGCCTCAACAATACCGGATCTGCAACGATCGTCCGGCGCGCCCGACCTGGATGGACGAAATCAATCCGCGGGAAGCCTACAAGGCAGCAGCTTTGATGGAATTGTACGAAATTCGGGCCTGGGAGGAGATCGCTGAATCTGGCGACTGCGGCTGTGAAACCCGCTTTCCCGCTTGGGGTAGCTCCGATGGCGAGTATCATGAAAGGTATGCAGGCCTTAGCCAAGCCGAGCATTCAGCGTTTCGCCGCGACTGGATTGAAGTAAGGAAGCAACTCGAGCCGAGCGTGCGTACAATCTGCGAAGCTCAAGGCAACTGGTAATGGGCGTCGTCAGCTGGATGGTCGGAACGGCAGACGCGTTCCTTGTCGATGCGGCTGAGTCCCAGTTCGGGGCCGTGGCAAGCAATACCGGCACGATCGTCCTGCTGATGGTCACGCTTTCGCTAATCGGCGTCTGCATCAACATGGCATTCCAGTTCCGCAGCATGGATGGGGCCAGCTTCTTCTGGTACCTGATCAAGCTGATGCTGATAGGGCTCTTCGCCTTCAACTGGGCAAACTTCAATGCAGTAGCGAACGCCGTCATTGGAGGCTTGGACTACGTCGCTGGCGCACTAGTGTCTTCGGTTGGCGGCGGAGGAGCCGGAGCCACACACTTTGCCGGCGAATTCGACATCCTGATCGAAAAATTCAGCCAGTACCTGAATGCCATCGGCAGCAATTTGAACTGGATGACGGGCGCGATCCTAGGCGGCATCGGGCTTATTCTTTTGAGCCTCCTTGGCTTCATGACCGGCATCGTCCTCATATTCGCCAAGATGATGCTGACCCTCATGCTCGGCCTTGCTCCGATCATGATCGCTCTGTCGCTCTTCGACGCGACCAAGGATTTCTTCCATAGGTGGGTCTCGACGACGGTCAGCTATGCCTTCTACCCCATCGTCATCGCAGCAATGTTTTCGACCGTCGTCGGCATGGCGAATTCGCTTCTCGCGCAGCTCGGTGATCCAAACTCGGCAACCAACATCGGATCGCTCGTGCCGTTCTTCGTCATGGTGTTCCTAGCCAAGGGCTTCGTCGCTGCAACGCCCCTGATTGTGCGGGGGATCTCTGGGAACCTGATGGTAGCCGCAGCGCCCGCTGTGGTCGCTGGATCGACCGGGATCATGCGGGGGATCTTCAATACCGACGGCGTGAAGGGCCGGGCGCGGATCGGTGCGCTCACGACAAGCGAAGTAATCGGACGAGGCGCGGTGCAGACGCCTGCCGCTGTGCGGAGCGCCGCGGCAACGACAAGCGCGCAGGTGGTCAGAATGGCGGAACGGGCAAAACGTTTGCGAGAGTAGAAAGGAGAAAGCAGCCTTTCGCCGCACTGTGCATGAACTCACACAATGCGGGACTTTCCGCACCTTCTGCTGTTCGACCGAATCAAGCGTGCAGGCCGTGAGGCGTTGACGAGTACGCTTTCAGCCTCCGAAGATATTAAGCGCTGTTCCGTTCTCAACGATGATGGTTGCGCCGATCCATAGCGCTGCTATCCCGATTGCTCCAGAGGTCCCAATTCGAAGCCAATTCGCCCCGCGCTGAGCTAGCAGCAACGGAAAGCTGACCACCGTGGACAACGCCGCCATTCCGGCCATCGAACCCAGTCCAAACACGGCGAAATACGCCAAAGCTTGGCTAATGTTCTGTGTCGCGCTGATTGCTAGCACCAAGAGCGCTCCTGAGCCTGCGGCGCCGTGAACCAGCCCGATACCAAGGGCCTTGGCGTTGGTCCTGTGGTGGCTGTGGTTGTGCCACACCTCGCCGTGAGGCAGCGTCTCTCCCTTGTGCGAATGGGCGTGCATGTGCTGGGAGCCGTCATGTTCGTGCATGTGGATGTGTACGCGGTCTCGGTGCAACCGCCAAAGTGTCTGCGTGCCGAGCGCCACGATCATCACGCCAACCGCAAATTCAAGTCCTGCTTGCATTTGGCCCGAAATTGTAAGGCCCAGCAGCACTACAGCAGCGCAGAAACCGAATAACGCGAGTGTATGTCCCAGCCCCCAGAATGCCCCACGGGCAATCAGCGCTCGGCGGCTGCCCTTCTGAGCCAGCATGTTGGATACGGCGGTCAAGTGATCGGTCTCAAGCGCGTGCCCCATGCCGATGACGAAGGCGAGCAATAGGATCGCGGAGTAACTCATGCCTTAGACCTCATGTATTGAGCCCGGGACGCATCACCGGAATAGGCGCCGTCCCACCATTCCTGCAGGACCAACAGCGCCCTTCTAAACCACCGCTTCGAACTTCCCATGCGGCCCCCTTCCCGATCGCAGTTGTCGACGATGCGCGCAACCCGTCACGCCAGACCGCATCCCGTGTCTGGCATGACGGCCATACGTGCCTTCTGCTACCAATGGCCGGAACGCGGTCAAGACCGCATGTGCAGCTGTCGTCCGCAAAGGGCTCTTCAGTTACATTCGCCGCGAGGAGAATGAACGTCAACTCCTGCGAAACTCATCCGTGCTCCGCGATGATAGCTCTCGTTGTCTGATCGGACCTGATTGCCTCGCTGCAAGCACAGGAACCCGGGGACGATGAACCCTGGCCGGTCATGATCATGCTCGACGAGTTTGACCGGCTCGGGAAAATGCCAATCGTCGCCGAAAGCATAAAGACGCTGCGCTCCTTCGGCGGCAACCTCGCCATCGTGACCCAGACGATCCCAGCGCTGGACGAGATCTATGGCGAAAACACGCGCCGGTCGCTTCAGGGTGGCGCCGGCGTGAAACTCTACCTCACCCCGTCCGAGCAGAAGACCATCGAAGAGTTGAGCCAAGCTGTCGGCAAGACCACCAAGCGCGTGGTGACCCGCTCTCGTGCCGTCGGACGCAATCCGTTCGAAGGGCGCAGCGTTTCGGAGCGGACCGAGGATACGCCGCTCCTGACAGAGGATGAGGCCCGGCGCATGGACCTCGACGAGGTCATTCTCGTGATCGACGCGCAGATGCCGATCCGCGCAAGAAGGGTGAAGTATTTCGAGGACCCGGCGCTCAAGGTGCTGCACGCGGGCCAGTCGGGTAGTTTTCCGTATCCGGACGAGGACGGCCTGCGGCGGGATCGGCAGATGTCCGAGACCCGCGAGACAGTGGAGAAGCTGAAGCAGGAACTGCAGGAGGTGTGGGAGGCGAATGTCGGGCGGGAAGCTGGCCCTAGTGCGCAGAAGCCGTCGAATGAAATCTCGAAGACGGGTCCTATCAAGTCAGCGAAGGCACGCGGCCGCGCGGCTCGAGCTGCTGCGAGCGGCGGTGGCCCGGGTCCACTATCGCTCGATGTCGGGGGATTGGGGATCACAAGCGCAGCCAGTAAGGAGCTGGCTTCGGCGGTTCAGACGACGAGGGCGATTATTGCGCGGCATGGGTAAAGAAATAGGCGGCACCAGCAATGCCGGTGCCGCCAGTTGGTCGTCCACAGGGAGGTTGTAGAGGACGATTTCTACAGGGAAATTTGTGTGAGTTCCAAGACAAAATCTCCGGACCGAGCCGCCCCATGAGAGGCTTTTCGTTTGAGATAAATCATCTTAAGGTACCTAATGGTACCTAAATAAATCGGAATATATTATATTAAATAGCTATATTTCGCTAGATATTAACTTTTCCCGATCATGTATGGTACTCTACAGTACCATTATTCAATCTGTCAATCCTGAGTCACCCCAAAATCGCTTATTTCCAGCAATTTTCGGAGAAACTGAGCCCGATTGACGGGAGGCAGTGACCGCCCACCCGTCTCAGCTATTCACATCGACAACCAGGCGACCTTTGACCTGACCTTTCAGTATCTGTGCGCCTAGTTCAGGTAACTCATCCAGCGACACTGTTTTGGAAAGGTCCGCCAATCGGTTGAGAGGGAATTCATTTTCCAAACGATTCCAAACTCTCACGCGCGTCTCATAGGGACACATAACACTATCAATTCCCAATAGGTTGACACCGCGCAAAAGGAACGGGATGACAGTTGCTGGTAAGTCAGCGCCGCCCGCTAATCCCACTGCCGCCACAGACGATCCATAGTTCATCTGACCCAGAACCCGGGCCAGAGTTTTGCTGCCCACACTATCGATGCATGCGGCCCACGTTTCTTTTTCAAGCGGGCGCTTTGTGACTTCATTCAAGTCTTCACGCGGCACAATTGTCGAGGCTCCGAGCGCTTTAAGATATTCGGCTGAATCGGGTCGTCCCGTCACTGCTGCGACCTGATACCCCAAGCTGGATAGAAACAAAGTCGCAATCGATCCGACTCCACCAGAAGCACCCGTGATCAGAACATTTCCATTTTCAGGAACTAACCCATGATCTTCCAATACCGTAACGGCCAGCGCCGCAGTGAACCCGGCTGTACCGATGGCCATTGCATCGCGTGTGGTCATTCCATCGGGCAAAGGGACCAGCATACCCGCATCAATTCGGGTACGTGTCGCATACCCACCCCAGCGGTTTTCCCCGACACGCCATCCTGTCAAGACGACCTTGTCACCCGACTTATAGCGCGGGTCATCGCTGGTTTCGACGGTTCCAGAAAAATCAATCCCAGGAACATGTGGATAGGTGCGAACCAACCCGCCACCGGGCCCAATGCAAAGACCATCTTTGTAGTTCAATGTCGAATATTCGACAGCAACAGTCACGTTGCCTTCGGGTAGGTGACTATCGTCTAGAACTTGAACTGCCGCTTGGGTCACACCATCTTCGGACCGTTCAACCACCATCGCTTTAAATGACATTTTCGATCTACCTCGGTTATTTGTTGCGGAATACAGGGGCGCGTTTTGCGACAAAGGCATTCATGCCTTCTTTTTGCCCGTCCGTTGCGAAGGCGGCTTGGAACAGCAATCTTTCATGCTTCAATCCCGCGGTAAGTGGCACTTCTTGGGCCATATTCACGGCGGCTTTTGCCATTTTTACGGCTGGCTGATTGTAGCCTGCGATGGTATGTGCGGCCTCTAACGCTGTCTGAAGCAACTGCTCTTTCGTAACAATGCGAGCTACAATTCCAGAAGAAAGCGCCTCAGACGCAGAAATTGACCTTCCGGTTAGCACAAGATCCATGGCAAGGGCTTTGCCGACACTTCGGGTCAGACGTTGAGTGCCACCAATTCCAGGGAGGATGCCCAATTTGATCTCGGGTTGCCCAAATTGCGCGTCATCGGATGCGATAATGAAGTCGCACAAAAGTGCCAGTTCACACCCGCCACCCAGAGCATGCCCGGAAACCGCCGCGATAATAGGGGTCGATATCTCCTGAATGCGATCCCAGGGTGAGAGGAAATCGTTCATATAGAATTGGCAAAACTGCTCTTCGGCCATTTCTTCAATATCTGCGCCAGCTGCAAATGCACGGGCGTTGCCAGTGATTACAATCGCGCCAATTTCCGGGTCTGCATCGAATTCTCTCAAGGCCGTCAAAACGTCATGCGCCAATTGACGGTTTAACGCGTTCAACTGTCTAGGCCGGTTCAACGTCAGAAGGGCAACATCGTCGCGCCGCTCGATCAGCAAAACGGTTTCTACTTCGTCTTGCGAGGTCTTGGAAACAGGCAATTGGCCCTTCTTATTTTTGGCAGTTGCACCCGTCATGATGTGGTTCCTTTTTTCTGGTTCTCAAACAGGTCTGAAGTTGGAAGCTCCTTTGCGACCTTACGCTCCAACAACTCCGTCAGGATCGTGCTGTGATCCTGATCAAGTTCCGGGGCAGAAAGTTTGGAATTCGCGTCGAAATCGACGTGACCTGTAAATTTGATTGGATTGCCCGCCGTGCGGACCTTTTGTTTGGCAACATCCACATTCACGATCATGTTGCGCGCAAGCAGCTGTGGGTGATCGAATAACTTGTCGATGGTGTTGATCGGCGCACAAGGGACGCCCGCATCATTTAGCCGGTCAATCCAGTGATTAATTGGCGCAGTTTTTGTTAACTTCTCGACAGCGGCAACCATTTCCGGCCGATTCTTGCAACGCAGATCGTTGGTTAAAAACCTTGGGTCAGAGGCAAGTTGCGGGTTTGAAAGCGCATCAGCCATCAGAAGAAACAAAGCATCGTTGCCTGCCGCAATGACAAGTCGTCCGTCCTGCGCCTCAAAGCTTTCGAATGGGGCAAGCGACGGGTGACTGTCACCCGTGCGGGTTGGGACATCATCTTCTACATCACAACGCGCCAAAGCCGTTTCCATCAGTGCCGCCTGGCAATCAAGCATCCCGATATCTACCCGCCGACCTTGCGCATCCTTCGTCCGCCGGAAAAGGGCTGAAACGATACCTACGGCCGCAAAAAGCGCGGCGCCCAAGTCGCCGAAACTCGTTCCGACGCGGGCAGGACGGCCATCCGGCCAACCTGTCAGGCTCATAATTCCGCCCATGGCTTGCACAACCATGTCGTACCCGGGAAGGTCACTATACGGGCCCGAATGTCCGAAACCCGAAATGGATGTATAAATGATGTGTGGATGGGTTTTTGCCAGCCGTTCCGGGCCATAACCAAGCCGCTCCATCACGCCGGGGCGAAAATTCTCGACCAGAACATCTGCCTTATCAAGAAGCCGTTCCAGCAAATCGCGATCACGGGGTGATTTGATGTCTAACGCGATGCTTTCTTTTCCGCGATTGAAACAAGAAAAGTAGACCGATTGATCATCAATGAAAGGACCGAATGCGCGGGTGTCATCGCCCGTGCCGATTTTTTCGACTTTGATAACGCGTGCGCCCATGTCAGCAAGGACCATCGTGCAATAAGGCCCGGCTAGAACACGGGAAAAATCAAGGACTGTAACGCCGTCCAGTGGACCCTTTTTAAGCTCTTGTTGATCGGCCATTGGCTCCCCCTTTGTTGTGTTGATCTGCGACGATCCATTCGGCCGCCTTTTCCGCAATCATCAAAGTCGGACTGTTCGTGTTGCCGCTGGTGATGCTGGGCATGACACCCGCATCGACAACGCGCAGCCCACGGATGCCCCGCACACGCAACCGGGAATCCACAACCGCCATCGGGTCATCAGCGCGACCCATTTTTGTTGTTCCCACGGGGTGAAAAATCGTCGACCCAATTTCCCGAGCGGAATTCAACAAGTCTTCATCAGAGATTTTGCTGGCGCCCGGTTTGTATTCGGTTGGTGAATATGCCTGCATAGCCGGCTGGCTCATCACGTCTCGCACAACTTTGAGAGACTCAATTGCAACCGTTTCATCTTCTTTGGTCGAAAGGTAATTGGGCTGGATCGTGGGCGCATCATTGGCTGAGGGTGATCGGGCCAATACCGTGCCCCGACTTGTGGGGTTCAAGTTGCAAACACTTGCGGTAATCGCAGGAAAGTCATGTAATGGCTGACCGAATGCCTCAAGGCTCAGTGGCTGCACATGAAACTGAATATTGGCATGTTCGCGGGTTGGGTTGCTGCGCGCAAATGCACCTAGTTGCGACGGTGCCATACTCATCGGCCCGCTTCGTTTTGCCAGATATTCCAATGCAATTGAGGCCTTGCCAAGCCAGGTGCTTGCTATTTGGTTCAAGGTTCGCGTGTTTTGAACCTTATAAACCGCACGGATCTGCAAATGATCCTGAAGGTTGTGGCCCACGCCCGGCAAGTCGTGATGAACGGGCAATCCGACGTTTTTCAGATGCTCGCCACCGCCAATACCGGAAAGCTGAAGTATTTGTGGCGAACCAACAGCACCTGCGCTTAGGACAAGCTCGGTTGTTGCGGTGACAGCGATTTCTTGCCCGTCGATTTCAACCAGCGCGCCTTTGCATTGTTTACGACCATCGGCCAACCCGGTCAGCAAAAGCTTTTGAACGTTGGCGCCAGTCCAGATTTCCAGGTTCTTGCGATGGCGCACAGGGCGCAAAAACGCCTTTGATGCATTCCAGCGCCAACCACTTTTCTGGTTAACCTCAAAGTATCCGACACCTTCGTTGTCACCAGAATTGAAATCGGATGTTGCTGGAATTCCTGCTTCAACTGCCGCCTGAGAAAAGGTTTCCAGAACGTCCCATTTCAACCGTTGTTTTTCAACGCGCCACTCGCCGCCACCTGCGTGAAGTTCGTCGCTATCAGGCGCATTCCCCTTACCGTCAAAACGATAGTTATCTTCATGCTTTTTAAAAGCGGGTAGGCAATTGTCCCAACGCCATGTGTCATCACCGGTCTCGTTGGCCCAACCATCATAATCGCGCGATTGTCCGCGCATATAAATCATGCCGTTGATACTTGAACATCCACCAAGCGTTTTGCCCCTCGGGTAGAGTAAAGAGCGGTTGTTGATCCCTTTGCTCGCCTCTGTGGAAAAACACCAATCCGTGCGTTTGTTTCCAATGCAATAAAGATACCCAACTGGTATGTGAATCCACGGATAGGTATCACGTCCCCCCGCTTCAATAAGTAAGACTCGGGTGTTGGGGTCGGCACTTAACCGATTGGCCAGCAGGCATCCGGCCGTACCTGCACCAACAATCACATAGTCGTATTTCCATTCAGAAGTCATGTTTGTCTGGCGTCCATTCTATTATCTTGCGAGTTGGTGATAGAGCCTGGTCAATCGCTCAGGCAGTTGTTGAACCCTGTCGATAACCTGGTAATTGCGGCGGCTGAAAATGCGCGGCAATGTATCTATTCCGTCAGAACCCAAGGCGACAGCAAAGGTGTCAATACCTTGTGATCTGAGCGCCGATACCGCCTGGCGTGCGTCCTCGGTTAGGTACCGATCGTCCGTAACATCACGATCAGATGGTTCCCCATCCGTGATTACGAGCACCAGTTTTCGTTCGCTTTTTTGTGTGGCCAGTCTTGATCCGCAATACCGCAATGCCGCACCTAACCGGGTCGACAATCCACCTCGAAGGCCATTCAATCGACAGAGACACGCCATGTCGAATGGCGTTGTGAAATCCTTAACCGGGTAGATGCGTACATCATTGCGTCCATCTGAACAGAAACCTGCCATCTCAAATGCGTCGCCGACGCGCTGCATGGCCAAGCCCAAAATACTCGCCGCGGAACGTTCAATCGACAAAATAGTATCCGCAGTTTGCCCGACCCGGTTTCGCGTCGATTGAGAAATATCCAACAGCACAAATACAGAAAGTTCGCGCTCGGAAATCTGGCTGATCTGGTAAATCCGCGGATCAGGGGTCAACCCCGCCCGTTTTTCGCCAACAAAGCGAATGCAGGCGTCGATATCAATGATATCCCCATGGCTTTGCCCTCGAACGCGTTTTGGGCGGCCGACACGTGTTTCGCGCAATAACCTTTCGACCTGCGTGATTGTACCGCCTTCATTCGTCAGCACCCGTTCCACAGCAGCAACAGGTGCCGGCACAACGGCATATTCTTTCACGCGGCACCAGGCGTGCCGGTAAGCGCCCAATTCAAAATCCCATTCCGAATACCGGCCCAATTCGGCAATCGCGTCTTTTGAAGCTGACTGGGCAACCTGTGTTGTCTTCGATTGATCAGGTTCATCAGGCGACGATAAAACGGAAAACTCATCTTCAGTTTGTTCCGGATCGGTTTCATCAGGCTTTTGCACCCAAAGCCCGGAGTTATCATCTCTGTAACTGGGTTGAACAACATAGGCGCGCGCGTTGAACGGGATCCGCATCTGACCCAGATCATTCCCCAGCAACCCACCCAGTTTTCGACTAAAGTCAGGTTCCTGCCACTGGGCACTGTCCTGAAAGAAAAGTTGTTGGCCTCGTCTGACCCAAGTGTTTTCATCGTGATAATCCGGGTCAGCTAGAGCCCGCGCGAGACGCGCCAAAAGCTTGTTTACGGTCGTCGTTTTCCCGGCTTTCGCCGTATGGAGACCTGCCCACAATTTCCCCAAACCCGGAAGCTCAAGACTGGCCAACTGCTCGACACGGGCATCTTCAATCAACGAAATCAGCGCGACCTGAACTGGTTTTAGCGACCCTATCTCTTGAGGGCCCTGTCCGAATACAAGGTGGGCCGCGATATGGGCGAAAGCACCGCGAAACTGCTGCTCACCTAATTCACCGGAAACACCTGCATATCTTGATGGCATTCGGATCAGTGAATGAAAAAACGATGACCTCTGCAGGTTCGTGTTGCTGTCGTCCGGCACAAAGCTAACGCAAATGGGGCTGATACCCCAAAGCGCGCGGATAAAACTGCGCACACTGGTTGCGACGGTATCAAAATCTACTTCGCCAGACATTTGGTCGAGCAGGTTGCGGGCATCCTCGCTTTGAAGCTGAAAATAGGCCAAGGCATCATCGCGGTCCCAGCTGGCGATTGCCAAACCGGTACCGATCCAATGTTCAAGATGTCTTGATTGTAGTACAGGGAGTATTTGCGCCTGTGTGTCTATGAGCGGCGGTAACATCAACGGGCTTTGTCTGGCGACTGTGACGAGACAATCCAAATAGATTTCAAACGTCGCCCCATCCGCCGTGGTTGCGATCGCATTCAAGGCATTGCGCAATAGATGACGGGCATTGTCACCGCTGGAAACTTCTTCGATATGCAGGCAAGTTCGCCCAATATGCAGAGTATGTTCAGGGCCGAATTTGTCCGCAGCGGCCAAAGATGTATTGCAAAAATCCATCAGCGCCGCGTTGCCAAGCGGCGCAATTGCCATCACCTGTTCTTGCCATATGTCGAAATCTGCGCTCGTCACTTTTGCACGCATTCTATCCTGAAGCGGGCCGACGGACCTGACATCCGACAAGGGCACATCAGGTGGCTTGATTTCGTTGGGAGGCGGCAAGAGCGGGTCGATCATCCCAGCACTGCCTGGATTGTTGCAGTCAGCGCGTTGCGCAGATCAGGATCGTCCGTCAAAGGAATTGTCAAAACCATTTCGCAAGCGATTTCCAGGGAAACATTTTGCTGAGTTAGTTTTGCGGCTTGAACAAGCATCCTGGTCGATGCGCCCTCATCAAGGCCATGCCCCTTAAGATTGCGAGTCTTTTCACCAATCTGAACTAATTGTCTTGCAACGGGTTCACCAATACCTGACTCCGCCACGATAATGTCGACTTCGGTGGCGGTTGTCGGGTATCCAAAATCCAACGCTGCAAAGCGTTGTTTGGTTGATTCTTTCAAGTCTTTCGTGACGCTTTGATATCCAGGATTATAAGATATCACGAGATGGAAATCCGGGTGCGCGTGCACCAGTTCATTCTTTTTTTCCAATGGTAAGATACGACGGCCATCGGTCAATGGATGGATAACAACCGTCGTGTCCTGGCGGGCTTCCACAATCTCATCGAGATAGCAAATGCCACCGTACCGAACGGCACGCGTCAGAGGGCCATCGTCCCAAACAGTCGCATCACCCGACAGCAAATAACGACCAACAAGATCCGCGGCTGTCATGTCTTCATGGCAAGCCACGGTGATCAAAGGTGTTTTCAGGCGCCATGCCATATGTTCGACAAATCGCGTTTTACCGCTTCCAGTCGGCCCTTTCAGCATCATCGGCATACGCAAATTGTAGGCCGCTGTGAAACGGTCTACTTCGTCGCTTGATGCGCAATAAAATGGCTCATCAGTTATGAGATAGTCGTTTAGATGCTCTGACATCATGTACCCTTTCAAATAACAATCGAATGGCGGCGAGGTCGAAGCCGCCGCCATTCAAGGGAACCCGGCCTTCTACTTGTGTTTAAGAGAGGATTCGTCGGGGATACCCTCCATCGGGTTCTCAGAGGTACCCGGCGTAGGTCGTGTAATTGCTTCGACCATTTCCTTGGTGCCTTCGGGGTCTGTGGCCCATTTCTGGTAGAAATCGAAGGGCAGAGCGTTGGTGCCTTCGGTTCCGTCGCCAGAATTGATCATCCCGGTGTAACCACGGTGCAGCAGCTTGTAGAGGTGGTTGTTGGATGTAGCTGTCCGACGTGCGTTGCGGATCTGCGAGATAGACAATGCCGCAAATTGCATACCCATTTCTTCGGTTCCACATTTGCCCAAGACTCGACCGTCAAAACCAATAATGGATGAGTTGCCAAAGTAGGTGTAGACGCCGTCATATCCAGCAGCATTGGCAACCGCAACGTAGCAGTTGTTACACCAAGCCATTGATTCCGAAAGCTTTACGGTCTGCTCGCATGCTGGATACATATAACCTTGGCAGCGAATGATAAGTTCGGCACCCTTCATGGCACAATCGCGCCAGATTTCCGGGAAATCACCATCATTACAGATGATCAGCGAAATTTTCAGCCCCTTGGGACCATCGCAGACATATGTACAATCACCCGGATACCAACCTTCGATCGGCACCCAAGGCATAATCTTGCGATACTTTTGTACTATTTCGCCCTGATCATTCATCAGGATCAAGGTATTATACGGGGCTTTTTCAGGGTGCTGTTCGTGACGTTCACCGGTCAGCGAAAACACGCCCCAAACACCGGCATCGCGGCAGGCCTGCGCAAAAATTTCGGTTTCTTCACCGGGAATGACAGAGGCCGTATCCATCATTTCGCCTTGATCATACATGATCCCGTGGGTGGAATATTCCGGGAAAATAATCAGATCGAGCCCTGGAAGGCCTTTTTTGGTGTTGCGTACGACATCTGCAATTTTGTGGCAGTTCTCAATTACGCCCGCACGGTCATGCAGACGCGGCATTGGGTAGTTAATAACTGACACGCCAGCTGTGTCATTGTTGCTTGTAATATCACCGTGAATCATAGTTTGCTCCGTTGGTTATGATATTGATTTAGTTACGTAATTCAGATGGCCATGTATTGATGGACAAGGTCATCCGTGAGATCATCTATTGGGCCACCAGCAACGATCCGGCCTTTTTCCATAAGCAAAAAGCTCTTGGCGGCGCGGCGCGCAAATTCGATGTTTTGATCGACCAGAATGACGCTGATCCCCAGGCTTTCATTCAATGTGATGATCGCTTCTTCGATTTTTTCTACGATATTGGGCTGGATGCCTTCGGTCGGCTCATCCAGCAGCAAAAGCCGAGGGTCAGTGGCAAGGGCACGAACAATGGCAAGCTGCTGTTGCTGCCCGCCAGACAACAACGCGCCTCTGCGGTCCAGATTTTCCACGATGTATGGAAACAACGTTTCTGCGATTTCGGGCATGAACTTGGTATTTTGTTCATCTGCGAAACCGCCAAGAATAATATTTTCACGCACTGTGAAATCAGGAATTATCTGGCGCCCCTGCGGGACATACCCAATGCCCGCACGGGCACGCAGGTAAGTGGGCTCATTGATAAGCTCGTGTGAAGCGAGTTCTATTGAACCAGTTGAGCGAACAGCCAGACCCATGATTGATTTCAGGAGTGTCGTTTTGCCGACTCCGTTCCGCCCGAGAACGGCAAGAACGCCACCCTCTTCAAGATCAAAAGAAACACCATGCAACGTATGGCTACCGTCATAAAAGCTGTGCAGATCGTTTACAGAAAGCATCAATGAATCCCCCCGCTGCCCAAGTAGGCATCACGAACCTGTTCGTTATTTTCGATCTCCGTGATTGTCCCTTCGGCCAGAACCTGACCCAAGTGGAGCACCGTTATTTGCTCAGCAATTTCACGGACAAACGCCATGTCATGTTCAACCACCAACAAAGTGTGTTGCCCTCGCAGGCGATTGATTATCTGCGCGGTCTTCAGAGTTTCACCCTGTGTCATTCCTGCGGTCGGTTCATCCAATAAAATGACGCGGGCATCCTGAATGATCAGCATTCCCAGCTCGAGCCATTGCATTTGACCGTGAGCAAGATCGCCCGCACGTTTTCCAAGGACATCACCGAGCTCAGTCAGAGCAATGACCTCTTCCAATCTCTGGCGCATCTCAGCACTCATGCCGCGTCTAAGGTTGCGAATGACTGACGGGCTGGTAGAGGCGGCAACCCTTAAGTTATCCATGACATTCAAGTCATGAAAAACGCTTGGGATTTGGAATTTCCGACCAATCCCAGCGCGCGCAACTTTGTGTTCTTGAATGTTCGTTATGTCGTTTCCGAACAGCTTTACTTGACCGTTGGTTGACTTTGTCATCCCTGAAATCAAGTTCATCAAAGTTGTTTTACCCGCGCCATTCGCCCCTAACACCACGCGCACTTCACCATCAGTGACCGCCATCGAAACGTTCTGAACAGCCTGGAAAGCACCAAACGAAACGCCAAGGTTTTTAAGTTGAAGTGCTGGACTATTTTCCATGATTTATCCCCTCCCTGCCTGGGCTTCCGGCCGATCATTTTGACCTGAACGATTATCGTGCGACCCCAATGGCAGGCGGCTTACTGCCTGCTGTGCGAGGCCCGCCAAACCGCCGGGCATAAACAAAACTGAGAGAATGAAGACCAGCCCCAGCCCTGCACGCCATGCTTCGCCCAGCAATTCAGACTCACTTGCTGTGGCAGAGACTGTGCTGATCAAGATTGCGCCGATGCACGCACCCAGAAGCGAATTTCGACCCCCAACTGCTGCCCAGACCACCATGGTGATCGAAAACGACAGGTCCAAAAACGTCGGCGTCGCAAATTCGGCGGCAATGACATAAAGCATACCTGCCAACCCAGCGATTGCAGCGGAAACTGTGAAAAAGAAGACTTGATATGCAGCAACATTAAAGCCCAGATATCTGGCCCGTGTTGGATCATCGCGGGTCGCTTGCAAAATCAATCCCGCACGGGTGGCAACAAGCCACCGGGCCGCCAACAGACTTAGGATCGTCGGGATTGCGATAAGGTAATATGTCTGAACCGTATAAGGATCAAATTCGTACCCGCCGATGCTGAGCCAACCAAGGTCAGTCAGACCGTTAAACCCGTTGGTCAGCGGCTGAGCGTCAATGATCAGCAATCGCACCAGCAGCACCATCGCCAGAGTAATGATAGCGACATAGACACCCGAGACCCTCTTGCCGAAAATCGCCGAACCCAAAACGAATGCCACCAAACAGGGCAGGGCGATTCCCATCACCAGTCCAAATAATTGCGATTGAAACGGCAGCCAGATAAATGATGTTGGATTGATACAGCACAGCTCGGCAGCGGCACCTGGTTCTGCATTCCATAACATAAAATCCGGAAGTGGCGTGTCGGATCCTTGTTGCAATGACGTGTAACTTTTCAGTTTTAACGACATCGCCAACATGTATGCGCCTAGGCCAAAGAACAGGCCCTGACCCAGATTTAGAATACCGGCGTAACCCCAGCTAAGTGCGACGGCGGCACCAAGAAGGCCATACACCAGATATTTCGCAAAACGATTCAGCCAGAATTCATCCATGATCGTCGGCATCAGCAGAACACAGAGGATAAATAGGCCATATGCCAGAATTTCTGCGTTCCGTTGGCGGGTTTGAGGTTGGGTGGTCATGACTATCGCCCCTTGAAAGAGAACAGCCCGGCGGGCCGCCACATGATGATTGCGATCACCAGTCCAAAGACCGCTGCACGGGCAAGAATGTCGTTGCTATAGGCCGCGATCACACTTGTGATTTCGCCCAGCAATCCGGCTGCTGCGACAGAGCCGATCAGGCTGCCCACACCGCCGACCACGACGACCAGAAAACCATCGACCACCAACGCAGACCCCATTTCAGGGGATACGGTTTTGAAGCCTGCAAGCATGACACCAGCAACGCCGGCCAACCCTGAGCCATAGGCAAAGGTCATGGTTGATACGCGTTTTACGTTGATGCCACAGGCCTCGGCCATTTCCGGGTTACGCATGATAGCGCGCACTTGAATGCCCATGCGTGTGCGGTACATCAGGAACATGGTCAGCGCGGTCAACAGCAACGTCACCAGAATGATAAAACTCCGATATGGCTGAAAAACAAAGTCACCGATCAGGAATGAAGATTTCAGGAATTCGGGGATTTCTAGGTTTTGAAGTCCCGGTCCTAGCCCTTGAATATGGATGCCAAAAAACGACAGGCCCAATTCCAGTCGGACGGCCTGCTGTAGCAGAATAGCAATGCCCCATGTTGCCAATAGCGTGTCCAGCACCCGTCCATACAGGTGTCGGATGACCAAACGTTCGATCAGCAAGCCAATAGCGCCGGTAAAAACGAAAGCGATTGGGATCGCCCAAATCATATTCAGGTGCAAATGAAGGCCGGCCATTACGGCAGTGTAGGCGCCGATCATCACCAATTCGCCGTGGGCAAGATTGATGACCCCCATGGCACCATAGGTAATCGTCAGGCCCAATGCGACGAGCAGAAGGATCGAAGCGAGCGAAAGTCCTATGAACAACATGTCTACCATTGCGGCGCAGTCTCCGTTTTTTGGATAGAAATCACCTGTCCCGCATCCACTAGGACGTGGCGGGGTGGTGACCCGGCTCGATCATCAAACATCAACGATCGGGCCAGGGATTTAGGTGTAAAGGTGGATTAGAGTTTGCTGGTGTCCAAACCGTCTGAAGCGCAGAACAGGTTATCTGCCGACTCTCCGTATGCAACATACGGAAGCGGTCGAACCGGAGCACTGAACTCATTCACAATCTGACCCTGACCATCACTGCCCCACTGGGCGATACGTGGGGTCAGATAGGTGTGCAGGTTTTCGGGATCCACAGTTACGTGGCCGCTTGGCGCATCAAACTCCTGGCCTTTGACAGCTTCCAGAATGGCTTGCGGCGTTGCTTCGCCTGCTGCTTCGACAGCCTGTTTCCACAGGTAAACCTGGAAGTAACTCGATTCCAGAGCGTGATGTGTCACCGCGTTAGGATCATTCACATAGGCCCGATACCGTTCAATGAACGATTTATTCCCGTCAGAGCCGATGGCCTGAAAGTAAGGGAAGGACGTATAGCTGCCCGCCGCATAGTCGGCACCCATAGCAGCAATTTCAATTTCAGACGTGACCGTCGCGCAGATAGGAAGTTCTGCATGCGTCAGGCCCTGATTGCCGAACTCCCGGTAAAAGGCAACAACAGAGTCGCCGACAACGTTTGACAGGACCACATCACAGCCCGATGCTTTGATCTTTTGAACCATGCTGCCCCATTCGGAGTGGCCCAATTCCAGATATTCATCAGCAACCCATTCGCCGCCGTTCTGCTCGATCAAAATCTTACTGACTTTGGCCATTTCCTTTGGATAAATATAATTGGAACCAACGATAAAGAATTTCTTCTTGCCCAATGTGTTGATGATCCAAGGAATGTAGTTGGATAGCTGTTGGTTTGGAACAGCACCCGTGTAAACAACATTCTTGGAGCACTCGGAGCCTTCATAGAAGGTCGGATAGAAGAAGACGTTATTGCGGCGCTCAACAACCGGCAGAATGGCTTTGCGACTCGCTGAAGTGTAGCCGCCGAAAACGGTCGGCACGCGATCACGAATGATCAGTTTTGAGATCTTTTCGTTATATGTTTTCGGGTCAGAAGCCCCATCCTCGGTCAAGGGGTTGATCATCTTCCCCAGCACACCGCCCGATGCATTGATTTCGTCGATCGCCATCAGAGTTGCATCAGCCAGTGACTTTTCAATAATCGACAAACCACCTGTTTGTGAAAACAGTACTCCGACATCAATCGTGTCGCCTGCGGCGAATGCCATTCCTGATTTACCAAGAGCAGCAGGTGCTACCAACGAAACGCCCGCCAAAGCTGACGCGTTTCTAATTAAATCTCTTCTGCGCATTTTTATTTCCTTCCCCGTTGTGCGCACAACAAAAAACCCCACGAAGACCAATCAAGGTCTAGCGTGAGGCTGATGTTGCCGCTAAATTTTGCCGGCGTTGTTGCCGGATATCCCGATGTGAGATTACCCTCTCACGGGTTGGACTAAACGCTAACGATTAGTGTCTTCGGTTGTCAACAATTGTTTTTGCAAGCTTTGAAATCTGCATTCTTCGCTCCATTGCTTCCTCGCGAAGCGCTTGGAATGCTTTGTTTTCACTCATCTTTCTTTCCTGCATCAGAATCGTTTTTGCACGCTCAACATCTCGCAAAGATCGAACGCTGTCATCAAGTTGTGCGATTCGCATGTTCAGTCGACGATGGTAACTGAAGCTATCCCAGGCGGTCGAAATGACTGCCAGACATGTCTCTGGTCGGAACGGCCGATAGAGCAACGCATCGGGCAGGGCAGAGTGGATTTGATCAACATCGATCTTGCTTACTGGCGGCAAAACCAAAACAACGGCAGCCGTTGCTTCGCCTGGCGACCAAGGATAACGCTTCTCAATTCCGGGCTCAAAATCACAGACCAGAATGTCGCAATTTGATCCAATCTGATCAGGGCAAGGCCAGCGCCGCTCCACATTGGCTTTCGTGTATGCCAGAGTACGGGCCAGTTCCAGCCCATCGTCATCAGGTTGGGTAACAAGCGAAATGTCCAAACGTGACAATCGAGAGAGAATTTTTTTGTGCATTACGCGCTCATTGATGTTGGCTTGAATGTAAATCGCCGGCACCAGGCCTTCCTCCTTGGCCCGGCGACAGAGCTGGGCGAAGGAGTTGGTATTCCAGGTGACGTGCTTGTCGCTGGCATCGACGCGGTCCTCCTGCGGGATCGCGATGACCTCGTAGGAGGTGTAACGGGTCCGCGGCTCGAGGTCCCAGGGGTCCTGCGCGATCTCGCTTTTGCCGAGCAGCATGTAGGCGGCGCCCTCGTGCCCACGGGGGTGCGCGAGCAGCGCCTGCAGCTTGTCGCGGTGACGGGCGTGGAGGGTGATGTCGCTGCGCTTCATGCCGCCACCTCCAGGGCCTCTTCGACCCGCTTCAGCATGGTCCAGATGCCGTCGGTGCCGGGACGCCACTGGTTGTTATGGCGAGACCAGCGCTGCCAGTTCTGGCCATCAAAGGCCTGGCGTGCCTGCGTGCAGCGGGGCTCACGCTGGCCGACAAGGAGCTTCAGATGCGGCACGGCGTAGAACATGTCGGGGGCGACCTCGGGATACGAGGGCGGCAGCAGGATCAGGATATCCACCTGGGCGACCTGATACTTGCCTTCCGGCAGCGTGATCCCGGTGAGGATCACGCCCTTCTTTCCGCCTTCGATGACCTCGCGAACGGTGATGCCGCGACCCTCGAGGTAGCGGCGATCCTGACGGGGGAGGAGGCTCATGCCGCACCCCCTTCCGTGGTCTGGGGCACGCCGGTGAAGAAGTGCTCCAGGCCAGCATCCGCGAGGCAGATCAGATCGGTGTCGCCGACCAGGATGTCATCCTTGCCGGGGATCACCTGCCAGACGGCGAACTTCGCGGGATCGACCCCGGCCAGCTTCTTGAGCACGCGCCCGCTGATGACCTTGTGGCCCCACTCGAGGCGTTTGCCATCGATGTCGAAGCGGAAGGATTCCGCGCTCGGGAAGACCAGGAAGCGCTCGACCTGGCCAGGGCGCAGATCCGTGGTTTCCTCGAGGCGCAGTTCTTCAAGTTCACCGTTGCGCAGCACCTGGAACACGAGGTGTTCCTCGGCCTTACGGAAGTCGGCCCCCTCGATGATCTGGCGGCCGGTGGGCGTCGGATCGTCGATGACGGCGTCGGTGAACTTCAGGTCGTGGTCGCCGACTTTGACCTTGTAGGGTCCGTGGTCGCGGGGCTTGCGGCCGGCCTTCAGGGCGGCCTGGAGATCTTCGATTTCCATCTGTTCGGTAGTCATGGCAGCAAATCCTTTTCTTGTCTGCTCGACGCCCGCAGCAGGCGCCATCAATGGTGTATGCGCGGCACAAGAGGGTTCGCGTTCTTAGCCTTGATATTTTTTTGAATTTTCTTGACTGCGATAGGTCGCTGAGTGCGCATATGTATATTAAGAGCAGCGAAGATGGCGATTGGCATGGCGAAAGACACACCCCAAGAGTTCAATACCCTCAAGGAATTCACTGACGAACTGGACCTTCTCTTCCGCGATGATGTCGCACTCAGAAAGCTCCTTCAGAAGGCGCGCAACTGGTGCATTCGGAACAACCGAGTCGGCGACGAGGAGGAGGTCCTTCAAGAGGCCGTCATGAGGGTGATGAAAAGT
The DNA here is from genome assembly GCF_056431045.1 of Aestuarium zhoushanense. Taxonomy (NCBI): domain Bacteria; kingdom Pseudomonadati; phylum Pseudomonadota; class Alphaproteobacteria; order Rhodobacterales; family Paracoccaceae; genus Aestuarium; species Aestuarium zhoushanense. Next base: position 24,708 of record NZ_JBWKMA010000005.1, on the reverse strand, counting down.
GAGATCACCGGGACACGCCAATGGCCCAAAGGTGTTGCGCTTATGGACTTTCTCTCCGGCGTGATGCGGAGCATTGCATCGGAGCGGCCTAAGATCGGGTTTCGCAAGAACGCCGACAAAGACATGGAGGCCGCGAAGGACATTGCCTCGTCGTGCAACCAAGAAGGGCAGCTCTTCGAGAAAGAATTTATGGCCCGCTTCATGGCGCTCTTCGAGGGTGATGACGATTCACAGCTATACCTCCTGGCTCTGGAGGAAGGGCAATCGAAGTCCGAGATCATGACGGGCCTCGACTGGAATGAAAGGGAATACAACACGGTGGTGCAGCGGGTCAAAAGGACACGCAACGCCCACCCGGAAATGAAAGAGATGCTCAATGGCGAAGGATAAGAAAACCTTTCAAGATCGCCTGGCGGAGGAAATCGACGAAGCTATCACGAACGCTTCAGACGAGGATATTCGAAAAGAGGCTGAAGAGGCCGGGGAGGACATTGCTGCTTTCGGTGATCGCATGAGAGTTTGGCTGGAGACCGCGAAAGACGAGGTCGCCGAAATGGCAATGAAGGAAGCCAAGGCCGCAGCTGAGCAAGGTCGTGCAACGCGCGACCAGAATGTCGTCTCCATGGCTCAACGCAGGCCTGCGAACAGGCCTGGCAACTTCATGCCCGATACGGTGGCCGCTCGTCATGGAATGAAGCTGTCGGAGAGAGACAGAAAAGGGATCGAGAAGGACTTGGAAGACCTGTTCGACGATGACGCTTGGCCTGACAAAAACGGCGATGAAGAATGACTCATTCTCCGCGTCGTGCTGAGGAGATCCTCCAGGCTTTGCGCCTGAAGCGACCGGAAGACATCAACCTTGAAGCCATTGCCTGGCTTCAAGGTGCCAAGGTTGACTACCGGGAAATGGACGGATGTGAGGCTTGCATCCATGGTCGAGCTGACGTCGGCCGCGCGATAATCGCCGTGAATGACGCGCATGGAAATCTACGGCGCCAGAGGTTCTCCCTCGCACACGAACTGGGGCACTGGGAATGGCACAGGGGAGAACATCTGTTTTGTGCAAAAGAGGATATCGGGGGTAGCAAGGGGCGGGAACGAGGAATGTCCCGAGAGAAGGGCGCCAACCGGTTCGCCTCAGAGCTGTTGATGCCGGAGTTCATGCTCAAGAGCGCACTGAATGACTTCAGGAAATTCGATATGCGCACCGTCCGTCTTCTTTCGGACGCCTTTTCTGTCAGCAAGACGGCCATGGCGTATCGCTTGGTGGATCTGGATTTCGAGCCGAGCCTCCTGGCCTCTTACAGCCGCGGCGGCCTCAACTGGTTCAAGAGATCGAAGAGCGTCGGGGAGCGATGGTTCCTGCGTCGAACACTTGACCCGCAGAGCAACGCTCACGATATCCTGCACAAGGGAGCCCGGGACGACATCTCGCTGTCTCTTATGGACGCGGACACCTGGTTCGATACAGAGGGCGCCGATCGGTATGAGCTTGCTGAGCAGTCGTTCCGTGTGGGTGACGACGAGGTCATGACCTTGCTGGTCCTGAAGAGCGAATACATGATGGCGCGATAAAAATTCACAACCTCAATAGCTTCTTCACCCAGCAAGTGCTCAAGCTGACTTAAATTTACCCACGCTGTATTGACGAGATGCCTCAGACTGTCTCTCAAGCATGCGTTCGTACACCTGCCGCTCCTGCTCTAGATCACGTGCTTGGTCGGCTTGCGCTTCACGTTCACAGCCTTTCGCATATCGCTTCAAAGCAATACATCTCTTGGGAAATGACAGTGCAGCGTTTGAGTTCAAGGTCAGTGGCTGCATCGGGCCGCTTCTTCAAATTTCGCCCAATAATTTGTAGCCCCGCCGCTGCTTCGTCGCCGACAGCTTCATCAGAGCGTTGACCGCCCTGCCCTCGTCATCATGCTGTTCGATTAGCATCTGCCCTCTATACCCGATACGGCCCCATTCCCGCACAAGGCATGCGCCGCCAAACAGGTCCGGCTGAACGCTCATTCGATAGAAGCGCCGCATGTTGAGAGACGGGTCGATCCGCTTGAGATCGACCGTTGTCGGGAACACTTCCATTTGCTGCGATATGTCGAACATGTTGTTGGCGCCTCTCTCCGGACCACAATATCAAGCGCTCTTCGACGTTTCCACAATGTTCTGTGCCGGATTGAAGTCGGGGGCTCACGCCCCCTTCTCGAACTTCATGACCGGGATGCCGAGCTTCTTGGCCTTGTCGGCGAGGTTTTCCTGGATACCGGTGCCGGGGAAGACAAGGACCCCGACCGGGAGCACATCCAGCATCGCATCGTTTCGTTTGAAGGGCGCGGCCTTGGCGTGCTTGGTCCAGTCAGGCTTGAAGGCGACCTGCGTCACGCCCCGAGACTCTGCCCATTTGGCGGCGATGAGTTCTGCGCCTTTGGGGCTTCCACCGTGCAGGAGGACCATGTCTGGATACTTGGTCCGGACCTGGTCGAGCTTACCCCAGATCAGGCGGTGATCATTGAAGTCGGTCCCGCCGGTGAGGGCGACCTTGGGACCAGCGGGAAGCATTACCTCGGTCTCGGCGCGGCGCTTGGCGGCCAGGAAGTCGCGGCTGTCGATGAGCGATGCGGTCATGTGCTGGCGGTTCACCATCGAGCCGGTGCGGGGGCGCCAGGTCGATCCCGTGTGATGGACGAACTCGGTGGCGGCGTGATCGCGCATCATGTCCATGCAGTTGCGCCGTTCAACGAGAGTCAGGCCTTCGGCCGTCAGGCGCTCGAGTTCGACGGACTTCACTTCGGAGCCGTCCTGCTCGCGCTGGAGGCGGCGCTGCGCCTGCTCGTTCTCATCGAGCGTCCGCTCGATCCGGGCCGTGGCGCGGTGGAAGAGGTTGACCTGGCCCCAGAGCACCTCTTCGAGGTCGGGTTCCATACGGGTGTCTTCCAGGGTCGCGACGAGGGCGTCGAAGATGTCGGCGACGGCGACGGCGAGGCGCTGCCCATCGGGCATCGGGCGCGGATCGGGCTCGTCAAAGGGGCGATAGCCATAGAGCTGAAGCTCGTCGAGCGCATGGGCGGTCTGGGATGCGCTATGGGCGGGTTCATACGCGTCGTCGTGGGTCTGGATCGTCATCGGTTTCTTGCCTCCGGGCCTGTCTCGTCCGCGCGTCATCCCGCGCGGCCTTCATGGGCAGACCCGAGCCGTCGGAGCGGTTGCCCCTTCACCCCGGCTTCACCGGGGCCGGAACAGCGTGGAGGAGGTCGGCAGGGAAGCTATTTGTCTCGCGATGCAAAGGCGGCTTTGCCGCCGGCGGAAATAGGTTCCCTGCCGACCTTGCAGGGGCAAACGCTTTGACGGCCTGCCCATCTCTTGAAGGCCGCGCAGGGCTGACGGGTGGATGCGCAAGGACCGGGATGGGGTGAGGACGACGATCCAGTGCCACGACTGGGATGCTGCCTCCTGCCCCGCACTCCCAGCCCCCCCCTGCGCGATGCAGCTCAGCCCAATAGGCGATGCCGATCCTCTGGCCCGATCTGACCTGCCAGATGCTGGCGCAGCGCGTCCTTGCCGTTCGCCCGAAGATCATCGTTGAAATCCCCGAGCCGCGGTTCCAGCACCCGCACGCGCACCCCGACCTCGGAGGCTCTGGCGCTCAACTTCTCTGCCGCGCGATGCCCGGCCGGATCGCGATCGATCGCGATGTAGAGGCGCTTCAGCCCCGCTGGCAGCAGGACCGCCCCGAGGTGACCCGAAGAGAGTGCCGCCCAGACGGGCAGACCTGGGAACGCCTCGGACAGGGACAGCATGGTCTCGATGCCTTCGCCGATGACGAGGATGTCATCCTGCGGGGTCAGCCTGACAGCATTGCCGAGGAGGTGACCCATAGCCCGACGCTCTGGCTTCACTGCCGCCTTCCCCTGCCCGTCAGCGGCCAACCAGGTGCGATGCACGCCCTGAACGGCCCCTGCCCCATCGGTGACCGCCGCGATTATCGCAGGTCTGGGGATACTCCGGGTCTGCCCCTCTTCCCGATGCCAGCACTTCGGGTGGAAGCGTAAGGCGCCGTTCGCCCCGAATTGGGTGATGCCTCGGGAACGGAGGTAGGTCTCAGCAAGCGTGCCTGTGATCGGGTTCGAGGCCGCGAACAAACGCGCCGCCGCCGCAGGAGTGCCACCGGGCGCCTTAGCCTTCCTCGGCTCTTGCCTATCCGGGACGACCGGCTGCGGACGGCCAAGATGCGCTCGGGCCTCGGCGAGAAGGTCGGGGAAGCGCGTGATCCCCGTCCGGGCGCGGATGATGTCCAGGAGATCGCCATGCTCGCCTGTGGCCCCATCCATAAACTTGCCCGCTGCCCCTCGTCCCGACGCAGGGCCCGTCAACCGCACGAAGAGCGACCGGCCGGGGTTGTTCTGCAGATCGCCGACGATCCAGTAGGATCCTTCCCGCCGTCCGGCGGGAAGGTAGGCACGACAGACGCCTTCGGCATTTTCTGCCAGATCGCGCACGAGGTCTTCGGTCTCGGAATACATGGGTCAACAACCTCCGCGATCATGTAGCCTTGCAACAGGACAACGTGCAAGCAGACGATCCAGTATCGCGATGCCATCGGCGTCGGTCGGGCAAAACAGCCGAAGCTTCCAACTGATAATCTCCGAGAAGAAGCCATCGGCCTTGAGCCGATCCTTGGCTGCCTCCGAGAAGCCCGACAGTTCGATCCGGTTCGCGCCCATGACGCGCGAGCGGTACAATTCCATCCCTTCGGACAGGCACACCACGGTCTTGCCCTCCAGAACGAGGGCATGGATCTGAGCGGCCGAGAGCTTGGGCGCATCGGTGGCCAGCGTGGTCGCGACCCAGGCAGGCGAGACGCGGCGGCCGATGATGCGCTGCCCGTCATCGGTCTGCAGGCGATAGACCCGGGTTTCATCCTGGGGAAGCTGCTTCCAGATCGGCAGCAGCAGACCTGCCACGATGTGCAGCGTGGAGCCCGAAAACTCCGGCACCTCGGCCAGTTCCGCAGTCCACGCCGCAGTGAAGGCCGCGCGGTCGGCCTCGAGCCAGTGGGTGTCCTCCATGACCTTGGCCGGGACCGTGCTGGCATCAAGCGGGCGGATCAGGCGCAGGCGCGGCTCGATGGTCCCATCGTCCAGCATGTGACTAGTGGCGGGAACCTGCACGGCAGCCCGGCCCGAGCGGCTGTTGATGAGACACCGCGCCTTCGGGTCATCCAGCCAGTCGAACGCATCCGCGAGCGAGGTCGGCGTGTTGCGGCGTTTCTCCGCGATGGTGAGAAGCTGGGTTTCTGCGCCGGAGCCGGGATGGGCGTAGATGACACGTGCGTCGGTCACTCGAAAGCTCTCGGCACGGAGTGTCTCGAGCCCGAGATCGTAGACCCCGGCGGCGATAGCACCCGCAATTCGCTGATCGAGCAGCTCCTCGAAGGCCGCGAACAGCACGGCCTGCATGTCGATCGTCAGCGCCAGCAGGCGATTGAGGAAAGTCGTGATCGGCGGCAAGTCGTCTTTTAGCCCGTTGTCGTCGGTCAGGCTGAGACCTGTCGCGTCCTCAAACGCCCCGAGCGAGCAGCCAACGACATCGCCACGATAGATGCGGCGGTAGAGTTGGCGCAAAGCATCACGGGCGTAAGGCGACTCGAGGTTGTCCTCGGGTCGGAACAACCCTTGCCCGCCAGTCTGGCGCTGGCCGCGGGTGATCGCGCCAAGCGTGTCGAGACGACGCGCGATGGTCGAGAGGAACCGCTTTTCCGCCTTCACATCGGTGGCGACCGGCCGGAACAGCGGCGGCTGCGCCTGATTGGTGCGGTTGGTGCGCCCGAGGCCCTGGATCGCCGCATCTGCCTTCCAGCCGGGTTCCAGGAGGTAGTGGACCCGCAAGCGCTGGTTCTTCGCCCCGAGATCGGCGTGGTAGCTGCGCCCGGTGCCCCCGGCATCCGAGAAGATCAGGATAGGCTTTTCGTCATCCATGAAGGCGGCGGTTTCCGCGAGGTTGGCCGAGACCGCCCGATTTTCCACGACGAGGCGCGCAGCACTTCCTTCGCCCTTGCGCACGATACGGCGCGACCGGCCCGTGACCTCGGCGACGAGGTCGGTGCCGAAGCGCTGGACGATCTGGTCGAGTGCGCCCGGCACGGGCGGAAGCGAAGCCAGTTTCTCGATCAGCGCATCGCGCCGTCGGACGGCCTCGCGGCATTCGACCGGTTGGCCGTCTCGCGTGACGGGGCGCGACGAAAGATTACCTTCGCTGTCGGTGAAAGGCTCGTAGAGCTGCACCGGGAAGGAATGGGCAAGGTAGTCCAGGACGTATTCCCTGGGGGTGATGTCACAACGGATATCGTTCCATTCGTCAGTCGGGATATCCGTCAGGCGGCGTTCCATCAGTGCCTCGCCCGTCGAGACGATCTGGATGACCGCCGCATGACCCGCAGCCAGATCGGCATCGATGGATGCAATCAGCGTGGGGGTCTTCATCGAGGTGAGCAAATGGCCGAAGAAGCGCTGTTTGGCGCTCTCGAAGGCTGACCGCGCGGCGGATTTCGCCTGACGGTTCAACGTGCCGCTCTCGCCAGAAATGTTCGCCGCATCTAACGCCGCGATCAGGTTGTTGTGAATGATGGCGAAGGCCCCGGCATAGGCATCGTAAATGCCGCGCTGCTCGGGGCTGAGCGCATGTTCGAGCATCTCGTATTCGACACCGTCATAGGACAGCGACCGCGCCGTGTAGAGACCGAGCGCCCGGAGGTCGCGGGCAAGAACCTCCATCGCCGCGACACCGCCAGCCTCAATGGCTTCCACAAATTCCGACCGGGTCTGAAAGGGGAAATCCTCCCCGCCCCAGAGCCCGAGACGCTGCGCGTAGGCGAGGTTGTGGACCGTCGTCGCGCCCGTGGCCGAGACATAGACCACGCGGGCATTCGGAAGTTTGTGCTGCAGGCGCAGACCCGCCCTGCCCTGCTGCGATGCCATGGTATCGCCCCGCTCGCCTTTGCCCCCGGCGGCATTCGCCATAGCATGGCTTTCGTCGAAGAGGATCACCCCGTCGAAATCCGCCCCGAGCCAGTCGACGATCTGGTCGACGCGGGATTTCTTGGCCGCCCGCTCTTCGGAGCGCAGCGTCGCATAGGTGGTGAAGAGGATGCCCTCGGTCAGAGGGATGTCGCGCCCTTGTGCGAAACGCGACAGCGGCGTCACCAGAAGCCGCTCCTGGCCAAGCGCCGACCAGTCGCGCTGCGCATCCTCCAGAAGCTTGTCGCTCTTCGAGATCCAGAGCGCCTTGCGGCGGCCTTGGCACCAGTTGTCGAGCAGGATCCCAGCCGACTGGCGGCCCTTGCCCGCTCCGGTGCCATCGCCGAGGAAGAAGCCGCGGCGGAAGCGGACGGCGTCAGCGGCATCGTCCGGTGCAGCGGAGACCACGTCACCGGTCTCATCGACGGTCCAAGACCCAGTGAGATGCGCGCCATGCGCCTCCCCCGCGTAGATGACGGTCTCGAGCTGCGCGTCTGACAGCAGGCCGTCACGCAGGATGGCCGGGGGCAGCTTGGGGCGGTACGTGGGTTTCGGCGGTGCGACAGAGGCCATGGCCGCCGATTGCACAAGCTTGGTCGGGTGCGATGCGGCGTCTGGGATGTCGATAGCCTGCAAACGGAATGTCTCGTAGATCGCGTCGGACAGCCGTGCGGCATCTTCGTCCCCGGCGACGTCGCGAAGCGCGTAGTTTAGGTCTTCGACCTCGATCGGTATGTCTGATTTCGCCGGTTGAGCTGCGGAGGTCGCGCGGGATCGGCTGACGGGTTTGCGGGGGGTCGGGGCAGGACTTCCCGGGAAGAGGGAAGTGTGGCCCAGACTCACGGTAGCTGCCGGATCAAGCTCCAGGCGCGGCGGGACCTCGGCAGTGACCCGAGACATCAGATGTGCCACGTCCGGGGACGTGGGCTGGCGCAGGTCTGCGGTGGTGCCGCCCGGCTCACCGCCGCGGCATTTGTCAAAGACAGAAATCCGCGTCTCGAAGCTGGTGCCGTGCTTGGCGAAAGCTGCGCCCGACACCGCGCCGGAGAACACCAGATGCGCGGTCTCGGTCAGACGGCCGAAGGTCTCGGCCCAGGCAGGCGCATCCGGCGCGAAACCAGCTCCGGTAATGGCGACGAGCCGTCCGCCGGGGGCCAGACGCGCGAGGGCCGAGCGCAGATGCCGGGCCGTCGCCTCGGTCGACCGACCATCGACATTGGCTTGGGCCGAGAAGGGCGGGTTCATCAGGATGACGCTCGGGCGGGTCTCTTCGCCGAGATGATCATCGATCTGCGCGGCATCGAACCGGGTGACGGGGCGACCCGGGAAAAGCAGCCGAAGAAGGTCGGCGCGGGTGTCCGCCAACTCGTTCAGAGCCAGAGTGCCGCCGGCGATCTCGGCGAGGATCGCCAGAAGCCCGGTCCCGGCCGACGGCTCGAGGACGAGATCTCGGGGCGTGAGCTGTGCTGCCGCCACAGCCGTGAGCCCCATAGGCAGCGGCGTCGAGAATTGCTGAAAGCGCTCCATCTCTTCCGACCGCCGGGTGTGCGTGGGTAAGAGGCCTGCCACCTTGGCGAGGATCGGCAAGAGCGCCGCAGGCGAGCCGGCACGCGCAAGCAGCGCCCGACCGAACTTTTGCAGAAAGAGGATCTGCGCCACCTCACCCGCCTCATAGGCGAGCTTCCAGTCCCAGGCACCGGTCGCATCGGAACCGCCAAAGGCATGTTCCATCTCGCGGCGCAGGTGCAGCGCGTCGATCTGAAGTCCTTGCGCCAGATCGGGCTGCAGCGCTTCGGCAACAGCAACGATCGCAGGGGCAGGATTTGCTGCCAACGGAACAACGGGCGCAGGCAAGGACGCCTGCGCAACAGGGGCAAGATGGGTCATCGGGAAACTCCGGAATGAAGGACAGGATCAGGCCCGGACACCCTATCTCGGGCAGCCTCGGACCTGATCTTTCCCGGCCCCTCTCTCCCTCTCGCACCAAGGTGTTCCCGACGCTTGGCTTGATTTTGTTCTTGTTATGTTCTATTTTAGAACCAAGCCAGAAAGGGGGTTCCACAATGGAAAGCACCAAGCACGCCCTGCCCGTAACGCCCAAGCAGATTGCCTATGCGCGGTCGCTCGCCCTGCGCAACCGAACGCTCCTGCCCTGGGAGGTTCAGCAAGACCGGCGATCTTTGAGCGCTTGGATCGAGGCTCAGGCCCAGATGAAACCGGTATCGGACATGGACCGGCTGCCCACGTCCAAGCAGGTGGCCTTCGCTGAGAAACTCGCCCGGATCAAAAGGCGCGCCGTTCCGGACGAATGCTTCCGCGACAAGGGGCTCATGTCGAAGTGGATCGACGGGAACAAGTGACAGGAACGGGGCGCTCGTCCCCCGACGAACGGGGTCACAGGCCTGCGGTATCTTCACACGTCATAACTCTGAGCTTGGAAAAGCCATTCCTGGTGAAGGTCGACTAGAAGCAGAATAGTGGGATGACCAAGCGCCACCGCACCATATTGGGCTGAGAGTTTGCCTCGCCAAATCTTCTTGGATTTCCGTAAGTAGATGTATAAAAAGCGAAAACCCGCGAGGACCTGTAACGGCTGTCGCGGGCTTCTAAGGGTTTGAAGGCCTGACTTTGCCTTCGATTGCTCTCATATATGGGTATCTTCGCACGACTGTCAAGCGCAGTGTGAAAGTCGTGCGAACAGTCGATCGGAGCATTAAGTACTTGGTAACAAATATAATTTCTCAAGAACGCCTCACGAAGTACCTCATTGCTGCTGGTCACGATCCAGATCACGCTCTCGCCCTCTATGGCTGGAACATTCAGCTCAGTGAGGCTTTCTTCCCTGTACTGAGCGCAGCCGAGGTCAGTCTAAGGAACATAATCGTCGCTCGCCTCATCGCGCTCTATGGTCCGCAATGGTGGGATGACCCTGCCTTTCTCTTGCAGATCAAGAGCGGCGGCAAGCGCATAGTAAAAACAGCACGCGACAAGCTCGTCACAACGGGCGCGGTTACCTCAGGGCGAATGACCGCAGAGCTCAATTTTGGATTCTGGGTGAAAATGCTGCTGCCAAGGCACGAACCCGTCTTCTGGGCAAATCTGCATGGAGACTTCCCTCACCTGCCGGGGCCTGTTTCCTATGCACAACTATACAAGCGCTGTGACGATGTCCGTGAATTTCGCAACCGCGTCTTTCATCATGAACCAATTCATCATCGAAATATCACCGCTGAGTATAGTCAGATCATGGAACTGATTAAATGGTTGAGCCCAGATAAGGCCATCTGGATCAAACAATATTCCCGGGTCATGACGGTCGTGCGGCAGAAGCCGTGAGCATTGCCGACTGACAACACCTAGCCCCCGCTTGTCTGCGTGGAACGAGATCAGCTCACCCAAACCGCCGCCCTCCTTCCGTGAACGTATACTCGTTGACGATGATCCCCTCCTCGATGGCCTCATCCGAAGTGAGGTGGTCGTATTCGGCCTCAAGCCGGCGGTAGAGCCAGCGGGCCAGATCACGCAGCGCCTCGGTCACGACTTCTTCCGCGTCCTCAGTCGGCGGCTGCCAGGTCGCGCTGTCCCGCGTGACGTCGATTGACATGGTACATTCATGGTAATAGCGGCCACGGTGGCTGGCCTCCGCGGCGAGCTGGTAGAAATTCCGCCGCTGGATGGCCTGCAGCCGGTCGGCGATGCCATGCAACGTCGTGTCCGTGGGTACGTAGTCCCGGATGCGCGCGGCCGCGCCCTTGGCGTGGGACCAGTAGCCCTCGAAGCAGGCCCCGTCGCCCTGGCTCCAGAAGCCGGAGAACCAGATGCAAGGCTTGGCCCGCGTCCCGCCACCCATCAGGCGGATGGGTGTGGTTTTCAGGCGGATGCCGAGGATCTCGCAGACCCGCTCAAAATCCTCATAGACCGCGTCCCACCAATCGTCATGGGGGCCAAGCTCGCGATACCAGCTGCGCGCCTTCTCCTTGGCGGCATCCGAGAGTTCGGGGAACTGGTAGACGGTGGTGCAGATCACCTCAGGCATCGATGCCCTCCCCGTTCAATGCTGCGGCCAGCCATTCTTGCGTGCTGGACCAGCCGATGGATTTGCGCGTGCTGAGATCGATGGCATGCGCGCCGCCACCAAAGGCGTCGAGTCGTGGCCGAGAGCAGGTCAGGGCATGCTGGAACCCCCAAAGCCCGGTGAGATCGAGGTCGTCCGCAAGGCGGAGCACGAAGCGGATGACGGCTTCGACATCGCCGTCGTCGTCATCATGGATCCAGAGGGTGCTGCCCTCGGGCGCGTCCTGATGCACGAGGGTGAAACCCGCCACCTCCGGATCGTCGGCGTCCTGATCCGCTGCGCGCAGTTTCTGGAACAGCGCGAGTGCACGAGCAGCCTTGTCGGGGGTGCCGACGTCGAGCAGGCATGAGAAATGGGTGAAGTAATCCGCCATGGGGACCTCCTGAATGAGGAAAACCCGGCCGGGCGGCCGGGCGTTGTGTTGGAATGAAGGGGTGGTTGGGGGCGATCAGCCGGTAGGACTGTCGCCTGCCGCCTGTCGCGCGGCATGCGCGCAGAGCATCTGCCTATAGAAGCGCTTGCGCGCCGTCCGGAAGGTGCGAAGGGCGCGCGTGTCGGGATGCAGCGCCCTGACCGCCGCCCGCAGGACGGCGTAGGGCGAAGCCGTTTCGGACAGGCCGAGGCGCTGATAGGCTGGATCGCTCATCTCAGGTGACCTCGACCACGGGCGAGGCGAGATGCGGATCAACCAGGGCCTCGATCCGCTCGGCCCGGCCCATCCAGGGTTCGGGCCGGATCGCCTTTACCCAGTCGGCGAAGCTCGGGATGAAGCCGAGGTCTTCCTTCACATGCTGTTCCCCGACCCAGCGGGTCGGGATGATGCGCCCGGTCGAGAGCGTGAGAGTCTGCCCGAAAATCGTCTCGGCCATGAAGATCCCCTCCGCATGGTGGCGCAGCGCCCGGTGCCGAAAGTCGGCTGTGATCTCCTTGCTCTGGTCGAACCAGGAATGCACGGCGATGAAGTCGTCGACCGTGCCGCCCCATTTCTTCACCGAGGAGAGGGCGTGGTGATAGGGATGTGCCATACCCGCCCCCTCAGAAATCATGGGTGGTGAGTTCGGACGAGGTGAACCGTTCGTTGAACTCGAGATGGATGCAGCGGGCAGCGGCGTCGAAGCAGAACTCGCCCCAGGCGCCGTCATTGTTCTCCCAACCGCCATGGGTGTCGGAGAGGAAGTCGTAGGCGAGTTGTTCGACAACATCCTCGAGCGACAGGCTGCGCATCTCGACCTCGGGGTCGTCCCAGGTCAGCGCGGCGTATTCGATTTCGGTGGCGGGGAAATCGACGGCGGTATCACCGGACCATGCGCCGATGCTTTCGATCTGGCCGCTGTCGCCGGCACCATCGAACGTCACGGTGACATGGGTGATGCCGGCTGCCATGAGGCCGTCGAAGAGGCGGTCCTTGTTGCCAGGGCGCAGTGCTTCGATGCGAGCCGTGCGTTCGGCATGCGCCGCGATGATCTGCGCCATGTCGACGGTCGGGGGCACCATAGGCGGCGTGAGGGAGGGTTCGGTCAGGGTCATCGGGTGTCTCCGGTCAAGGGAAGGGATCGGAGCTGTCCCGGGCGTTCTCTCTCACCCGGAACAACTCCAATTCCTCCCTGCCCTCCTCTGTCTCTCGGGCCTCACGCCGCGACCTGCAGCGCCCGGGCGGCGAAACCGCGCCAGAGCGGATCGACCAGCCGCGCATCCAGAAGATCGGCGCGGTGGCGCAGCCGCTGCGCCAGATCGGGCTCACCCCAGGTGGCCGCTCGGCCCGCCTGTGCGCGCAGCTGGCTCGCCTCGGTCACCACGCCCCGCGCCTCGGCCGCGCTCGTCACCGGGTGGCACCAGGCGACCGCGTAATCACTGGCGGCCCCGGCCAGCACAAGGCGGGCGTCGCGGTCGAGGATTGCCAGAAGCTGGGGTGCGGCACCCGGGTCGATCCCCTCGGCATGATCGATCGCGCCCTGCATGGCCTCGGCCAGCGAAGCGAAACGGGCGAGGACCAGCGGGGCGGCCCGGCCCGACATGAGGTCAGCCGGTGCGCGGCGCGACAGTGTCAGGGCGAAGGGATGATCGGGATCGGTGTCGCCCAAGGGAAAATGTGGCGGGATGCCCCGCGCGAAGGCGGTCGGGTGGATGGGCAAGTACAGGTCGAACATGGGAGTATCTCCGACGGCGCGGGAAGCCTCTCTCCCCGCCTCATCCGTCAAAAACCAAACCGCCGCCCTCTTCCTCGAAGGGGCGGCGGTGATGGGTCCGATGGGCCCTCAGAGTTTGCCGAGGGCCCGCAAGCTCAGCTCCGTCCCGGCGCCGACGATGATGTGGTCGTGCAACGTCAGGCCCAGGTACTTGCAGCCATTCTGGATCTCCTTCGTCATGCTGAGATCGGACTCGGACGGCGTTGGATCGCCCGATGGGTGGTTGTGGATCAGGATCAGGGCGCTGGCGTTCAGCATCAGCGCCCGCTTGATCACCTCGCGCGGATAGACCGGGACGTGATCGACCGTTCCGGTCGACAGGAGCTCATCGGCAAGGATGCGGTTCTTGCGGTCGAGATAGAGCACGTGAAATCGCTCGATCGGGCCGCGGACGGTAAGCGCGCAATAGTCCAAAAGCCCCTGCCAGCTGTCGATGACGGGGTTTTGGCTAAGATAACGGCCGAGGATGTCTCGGGCCTCGAGGATGACGGTTTTTTCCTGGGGGGTCATGGAGGTCTCGCGAGTTGCCCACCTCGAAGCCCCTGCCCTCTCGAGGCGGGGCCAGTGGCGTGCATGTGGAAGAGGAAAACGCGACCGCCGCGGATGCAGGCGGTCGCTGTGCCGGGCTTCGCGTCAGCCGACCCGGTCGAGGAGCTTCTTGGCGCGCCCTTCCATGTCGAGGCGCGCATCCTGCTGGGTCTTGTCGCGCGCAAGCCGCGTGATGCCCTGCACGAAGTCGAAGATGCTCTCGGGCGGGCGGCCTTCCTCCATCAGCACCTTCTCGATGATCTTGCCCGACTCCGCTTTCGAGAAGCCCCGCTTGCGCAGGAAATCCGCGCGGTCTTCGTCGCTGCGCGCCACGACCTGCTGCCGTGCTGCCTTGATGCCATTCACGAAGCCCTGCGGCGAGGAGTTGGCAAACCGCGTCAGCGCCGGGGCCGCCTCATGGGCAAAGCGCGAAGCGGCGTATTTCGAGTGGCGGATCTTGATCTCCTGGAAGTCCTCGACGCCCCAGAGGTTGCGGTTCTGGCACACCGCCCGCAGGTAGAAGCTCGCCATGCCGAGGGTCTTCGCGCCCACCTCGGAATTCCAGCAATAGAAGCCCCGGAAATAGAGATCGGGGGAGCCGTCGGGCAACTTGCCCGCCTCGATCGGATTGCGGTCGTCGACCAGAAACAGGAAGACATCGCGGTCCGAAGCGTAGAGCGTGGTCGTATCGCGGCTGATTTCGACATCGGGGTTGTAGACCCCGGTCGACCAGTCGAGCACACCCGGCACCTTCCAGCGCGTATCGCCCGTGCCATTGCCCGCGATGCGCTGCACCGCCTCGACAAGCTCGAAGTCATGGATGCGGCCGTAGTCGGGACCGGTCACGGCGCGCAGTTCGGTCTGGCCGTCTTCCGTCTCGAGAGTCTTCACCTGCTCGGCGCGGTGGTTGGTCAGGCCGTATTGCAGGTTGATCCCCGCCAGCGGCGCGGGCAACTGCCGCAGGTAGGAGGCCGGAGCGCCGACAATGCTGGCAAGCTGGCCAAACGCCCAATGGGTAGGCACGACCGGCTCATGCGCCTTCGGCAGGACCAGGTGCAATCGCTCGGCGCTGTCGCGCGCGGCCTCGACGCGGATGTCCGCTGTCTGCACCACGCGGCTGCGGCTGCGCTCGGAGCGACCCTTCACGCTCGCCCAGAGATCGTCGAGCGACAGATACCGCTCGTCATCGGGCCGGTTGAACCATTCGGACGACACCCGCCCGTTCCGCTCACCCCGGCTCACATCCACCTTCCAGCCACCAGCCCGCGTCGGCTGTACCGGATCCAGAACTTCAACAACGCCCATCGGCATTCCTCCGCGACAGGCGCCGGGAGCCACTCTCCCAGCCTTTAACCTGTCGCGAAAGCAACCAGCCTTTCTCTCACTCTTCAAAAGAGGCACGAGCGGCGGCAATGCGGGACGAAGCGGGCGCTCGCTGCGATTGCGCAATCGCCGAATTTCCTACCCAGATTCGGTTGTACCAGCGCAGTATGTGTCCATCTCTAGATGTGCGTGGGAATCTCAGACTTAGGGGGTGAAAGGTGAGCAAGTTGCAGGATGAAGAGGGCAAGACCGCCGAACTGCCACAAGGCACTACGATTCCGAGCGATCTTCAGTTTTCCGCCAGAATGTTTCCAGACGAGGACTACGCCAAGGAGGCGATGTACAAGTTGCATTCCGTTCTCAGCGTCATCAGCCAATCCATCGACCTAACCAACCTGGATGGCGTGACGGTCGCCTTCGACTACGACGAAGCACTGGCTGATCTTGATCGTGGATATGAGACAACCTACACACTCACCGCCACCAAAGGTGTCGCCATCGGTGTTGCAATGGCGCCCACGGTAATTCGCGACGGTGTGATCAAAACGCATCTAGTACTTAACGCGAACTACGCGCTCAGCATCCTAGAAGGACCTGGGGAGGAAACCGAATACTTTTGGCAATCACTTCACCTAATTGCACACGAATGCGCGCATGTGGAGGTGACAGCAGCATTTGACAAGTCGTTCCCCGGGTTTCTTCTTCAGAAAACACACAGCAATATCCTAGATAACATGCGCTGGCAGGTTATTCTGGCAACGTGGGATGAGTATGCTGTATGCCGCATCGCAGGCTCCATTGGAGATGATCCCGTAGAGGGTTACCTCGAAACCTTGGTCAAGGTGTTGGGCGATACCAGGGGCCAATGCTATGAGCTGATTAAGGCATATCGGACCCACGGGGATGTTGGGCAGATTGTAGGGGAAGTATATGGGAAGCTCGGCGATCTGCTGAAGTATTCATCTTACTTTGTGGGTGCTGCAGCGGCGCAGGAAACCCCGGAAACGCATCCGCCTGCTCTCACCGATGAGGCTGAGTTTGGGTGGTTTTCTCCGTTCTACGAACGCTTGATTGAAATGCAGGAGGCGCTTTGGAACGAGTTTGGGAGATGGAAGAATTTGGATGCCTTCGAGGCAATCGGCGATATCTTAGAGGACATGGCTGAGAGCATTGGTGTCGAAGCGTCGCGCGAGTCCGACGACCTGATTAAATTCAATATTCCATACCGATCGGAAAGCATGCCCGACATTGCCATGACGAACCCGTTAATGCGTGCACTGCTCGGCAGATAGCTGCATTGCATCATCGGCCAAAGTGGGCTCGAAGCTACATTGTAGCAGTGCAGCGAACCCGGCGGGTTTTCCCACCGGGCCCGAGGGGGAGACCCCGTTCCTCAGAACGGGATCTCGTCGTCGCGGTCGACCAGCTCGGGGTTTTCGTTCTCGGCCGACTTCGGGCGGCTCAGGAAGTCGACCTTCTCGGCAATGATCTCGCAGCCGTAGCGGTCGTTCCCCATGCTGTCGATCCACTTGGTGTAGTGGATGCGGCCGTGGACGAGGACCTTCATGCCCTTTTCGCAATGCTCAGAGACCGTCTTGCCGAGACCGTTGAAGCAGGTGATGCGGTGCCATTCGGTGTCCATGACCCGGTAGCCGTTCTCGTCGCGCATCACACGGCCTTCCGAGAGGCGGGGGCGCGAGGTGGCGAGGCTGAAGTTGGTGATCTTGGTGCCGCTCTGGGTGGTGCGGACTTCGGGGGTCTGACCGATGTTGCCGGCGAGGATGACGATGTTCTGCATGATAAGCTCCTGTGTGTCCTGTCTTCGGGACCGTCCCTTCGACAAGACCCTGAAAAAGCCCGTCGGATGACGCGTGCACGGTGGACAGCATGGACACCGGACACCCCCAGACGACCGGGGTGGAGCGGGCAGGACGCCAAAGGCGGCCAACACGGCCCGGACTGACGCGGGGTTGCGCGCAGGAGACCGAACGGGATTAGGGGATTGTCAGTCGAAGGGATGGCCCAGGAGACGGAGAGATGCGGGGAGCCCATGCCAGACCATGTCCCCTTGCCAATCGGACTGTTTGACCCAAAGCCCTGCACCCCACCAGCGGCGCAACTGTCGATCACCGGCTCTCGCCCCCCTGCCCTTACCTGTTGGGAAATGCAGGGCCTTGCTGCGACGGGCTATCGATACCGGAATATTCCGGACACGGACCGCACCCAACAGCTGATTGCGATCTCGGGGCGCTGTCGCTCAACGCGTACAGAAAATGCAAAAGGAAGTCGCCGGGGCACTCTCCACGGTCTTGGATTGGTGCATGGTGAAAGGTTGCACCAAGGCGGAAGCCATCGCCACGGTATGGGCCACTTCCTGGCCGAACTGATCGGGGAGAGCGGATACCGCTTCGCGCCAGCATTGTTGGATTTCCGGCTCCCTGAGCTCTTGGCGCCGACCTGGTCAGGTCACGGCCGAAAACTACGGGAGTTCGTCGATGTGGCGGCGATAGATTGACGGCCGACGACATGACCGCGCGGCAAACTCCGGGTTCAGTCTGGGTCGGACGGATCAACTGCGTCTAACTCGAAAATCGTTGCCTCGGGTTTTGGCCCCATCACACGCGTTGGCAGATTGGGCGCAGGCAATTGCCCTCTGTGGTGCCCCTTCACCAAGACAACCTTACCGCTGCGATAGCGCCGCTCATGTTCGCTCACCCAATGGCGAACAGGGCCGTTGCGTCCGTCCTGAGTCCGCCGCTCGAACTCAAGGCGAGCCTGACGCTCTTGCATGTGAGCCGCGGCCTGCGGACCAATGCGGATTGTAAGATGGGATTTCTGCGCACCCAGAATCCAGGACTTCCCGAACTTTCGAGCTGTCTTTGCGTCCTTGGCCGTGAACGTCTCATGTTCCGTGGGAATGATGCCCCCCAAGTCCGGGGAAACCAGCATCGCAAAGAGCGCGTAGGGGATGAAAAGATCGTAGCCTGTTTCAACTTGGTGCACCGTGCGCCGACCGTTGATCATTTCCATCGTATCACCGCTCCGCACACGGAATTCGACCATGGAACGGCTCAACTCGATTTCGACGTTGTCGTAGTTCAACTCGCCTGTCGGAGTTCGCTTCACGAGCAAAGCGCAGATTGGATCGACGACCCTCGAATTGTCGCGGCGATGGAACATCGTGATGCGCAAGTGGCCATTGTTTCGATCATCGATGAGATAGCCGCGTAGACCAGTGCCTATGGGTTTGTCGTCATGTCTCGTTACATGTGAAGCCCGTTCAAAGCGCGCGACACCCAGCTCTCGATCGTCAAATTCGACCCAAACAACGTCGGCGGGGAGCTTTACCTCACCCAGAATG
The DNA here is from genome assembly GCF_056431045.1 of Aestuarium zhoushanense. Lineage (NCBI taxonomy): Bacteria > Pseudomonadati > Pseudomonadota > Alphaproteobacteria > Rhodobacterales > Paracoccaceae > Aestuarium > Aestuarium zhoushanense. The sequence goes on along the minus strand of NZ_JBWKMA010000005.1, from coordinate 6,219 downwards.
GCCATTGCGGGAAGACCGGTTTCCGAAGCCTGCTTGGCGACTGCGTCATGAAGCGTATCGGCATAGGCTGCAGCCATATGGTCGAGCAGGTATACTTTTGCCTGCTGTAGGGCATCGAGCGCATACTCGCGAAAAAGCCTCAGATCCTCGGACGGCGTAAAGTGCCAAACCAGGTCGTCAGCAGGAGCCGATTTACCCGCAAGCGATGAACCGTATAAGGAAATCAATGATTTGTAGAGCATGCGACGTGACCCGAACCAAATACAACGCAGTGTCCGACGAACCCTGACGATGTTCAAGCTGCATTCATTGCACTGCAATTGACCGCTGATGTCTGTGCAAAGCCAGATTGGCTAACGCTCGAGCTTGTTTTCTTAATGCAAAGGCATGCCGACCATCGTCGGCTCATTCTGCCGGTCGGCCGGAACGGTGGACAGGCGAAAGGCCCGGATCGGAGCCTTGCTCCGAACCCGAGCCGTCTTCGATCCCGTGGGCGTTACGCCCAGGGGTCGATCTCACCCACCACCTGTACCTCGTCTCCGTCGATTTCATCGGCGGGGACGGCGCCAAAGGTTCCATCACCTGCCTGGAAGACGACGATCGAAACCATGAGCGTGGCGGCGAGGGAGGCGGCGAAGGCATGTGCATCTTTGCGGGACATCTGTTTGGCTCCTGTCTTGGAGGCGGAGGACCATCCCCCGCGCGACAGGACCCCGCTGGCCCGAAAACTGGCTGACATCACCGGGTGCGTTCGGCTCGTCCGAATCCACCCGGCGGCACGGGCTCGCCCGTAGTCCGACCCCTCGCGGGTTGATCTCGAAGACTGGATTCGGGGCAAGGAAGGGAATGGCGAGCGGGGGATGGTGCGACCGCTGACTGGAGCCGGGTGTCCCGCTGATGCTATCGCTGCCAGCCTCCCGGCAGACATTTGGTAGAAGACCTCCTTCCGTGTTGGATTGGATCCTATGGTGCTCCGCGATTTCGCGGGACAGGGTCGTGATGGGTGAGAGGCCCGCGCTTTGGCGGGCCCCGTGGGTTCTACGTAGGCTCAGGCGGCAAGCTCCGCGCCCCCTGCCCTAGCAGCGCCTTCTTCGCCGACAATCTCCAGCCGCGCATTGCGATAGCCTTCTTTGGCGATCCAGAGCTCGGCAGCCGTGACAGACTCGGCCAGGTGGAGCAGCTCCGTGCAACCGCCGAAATCCAAAAGGACGCGAACCTGCCCGGGCTGTGGTTCCTCAGCGACCTCGAAGGTCAAGGCGCTGTCAGCCGAATGCGTTCGCATGATCGTCACGAGAATGACTCCGTCCGAAGAGAAGTTCCCCTCGTGCAGCGTGAACGACGCCGGCGCCGCCCGGGTCGGATAGGGTCGCGGCGGCTCCTTCTTGACGAGACGGCCAACGCCGTTCGAGCGTTCCCAGGCCGCGAGCTTCTTCGTGAAACGCGCAGGTGGTTTCGGACTGTTGTCGGTGTAGCGAATGAGCGCCCCTAGCGGCGCGGTGTCGAGAATGGTCGATGCAGACATGATTCCTCATCCTGAATGCGTGATTTTGCATTCATCATATTGATATTGTTGTATTTTATGTGATCTAGGACGGGTTTCCCCGCCCTCGGATGGCGCAGATCACTCCGCAGCTATCATCGATGCCTCATTGCTCGGCAGGTCAGCGGTGAGGAAGGCGGGAAGGTCGACATCTTCGGCTTGCTCAGCGTCGGAAACGAGCTCAGGCGCCCCCTGCCCTTCCGCGCCATCGAGTGCTGCCAGATCGTGACGGCGCAGAACCTCCGGCAACCAGCCGCTGCCTTTCAGCAGACGCTCGGCTTCACTCGCCATCTCGCCCTTCTTCAGGTGATCGAGGAGTTGCGCCGTCCCCTCCCCTTTCGCCTCACGCACGGCCTCGAGGATCCGGGCCTTGGGCACGCGGTTCAGGTAGGTATCGGCCGTCGGCTGCCAACCCGCCTCGACCATGTCGAGTTCGACCGCCTGGGCGACCAAGTCAGACTGGGTCATCCGCCTGGTCAACCCGCTGGCGGAGATACCGGCACCATAGGGGTTCACCTTCTCATGGAGCGCGTTGACCCCGAAGCTGAGGCAATGCGCGAGCAACGACAGCCGGCTCCCTTGATCAAGGGAGGTCAGGTAGTCCCAGAGAGCGGCATCGTCGCCGAGCGGCAAGTCGGCCTCCCACTCGGCGTGGCGATCGTCGACCAGCTTGGCCACCACGCTGTCCTTCAGATCGCTCGCCTGCGCCGACATGTAGACGTGACGGACCGAAGCCTCGAGGCAGCTGCCGGCCGAACTGGACGTCTGGAAGGTGTCACCCACGAGCTTCAGGAGCAGCAGCGTCAGCGCGACGTCGGGGGAGCGCCCGACAGCTTCCCGCAGTGCCACTGTCCGGTGCGCCGTCAACTCCATGACCAGCCGCTCAGGCAAGGGCTTCAACGCACCATCGTCCTCGTCGTCGGGCACGTTGACGCCAAGCGCTTGACCAGCAGAGGTGATCACCGTGCTGTGGCCGATACCGTCCACATTGCTCCCCGTTGAAAGCTCCACGCCCGGCCCGTCTGCTGCCTGTTCACCGCTGTGGACGTCGACGTCTGTTTTTGGCTCATCCTCGGGCCGCACAAAGCCCCGATAAACGGCAAGCTCGCCATAACGGTCAAGCGTCACGAACGCCCCTGCCCTCGCGATCTCCCCCGCGTCGAAGATCAGCGGCCGGGTCTCGAGCTTCTCCATCGCGACTTCCAACTCGCCAAGACGCGCGTCGATCTCTTCGGGGAATTCATCCTGGCCCTCGTATTCCTCTTCGAGCGCTCGGTATTCGGCAAGCAGCCTGGCATGGGCCGCGCCTTCGTCCTCCGTCATCGGCGCCGGGTCTCCGTTGAGACGCCGCAAGCCGTGGCTGTAGCCATAGGGCAGGTCGAGCGAGACCTCGATCCATTTCCAACCTTCGGTCGCTATGACTTCGGCTTCAGCCTGAAGCTTCTCGCTGACCAGACGATCGAGCAGGGCAGGGTCTTCCAGCCAGCCCCCGTCATCGCCCTGGAAGAGGTCATGCAACATGGTGCCGCCAGCAGCCTCATAGGCATCGACGCCGACAAAGACGGCACGACGATCGGAGGCCCGCACCGAGGTTTCCGTCAGTATGCGCCGGATCTGATAGGGCTCCTTGTTCCAGGACGACTTGATCGCCTCCCAGACCTGAATCTGACGCTCGTGATCCGGATTGACCGTGAAGGCCATCAACTGCTCCAGCGTCATTTCATCCTCGGCATAAAGCTCGAGCAGGGCAGGGGCCACGGCGGCGAGTTTCAGGCGCTGTTTGACCACCTGCGGCGTGACAAAGAAGGCGGCTGCGATCTCTTCATCGCCTTGACCCTTCTCCCGCAGCGCCACGAAGGCGCGGAACTGATCGAGAGGATGCAGGGCTGCGCGCTGCATGTTCTCAGCGAGCGAGTCGTCTTCGGCGAGGATCGCAGAAGTGGCATCCCGTACGATGCAGGGAATGGGCGTCGTCTTGGCCAGACGCTTCTGCTTCACCAGGAGTGACAGGGCTTGGAAGCGCCGACCGCCAGCGGGGATTTCAAACTTGCCGGTCTCGGACCCATCCTCCGCCAGAACGGGCCGAACGCTCAGGCTCTGCAGCAACCCGCGTCGGGCGATGTCTTCGGCCAGTTCCTCGACCGAGATGCCGGCCTTGATGCGCCGGACGTTGGACTGGCTCAGCACGAGCTTGTCGAAGGGAATGTCCCGGGACGGGGACAGGGTGACTTTCTGGGCAGATTTCGCCATCAGATCTTCTCCACGACGGGCGCCGGAAGCCACTCTTCCGATCTCACTTCCCGTCACCCCTTTCACAGCCCATCTCTACCTCTCAACATGTCCACCGCGGTGGACATCACGCAGTTGCTGCCCCAGAACGAGAAAGCCTCTCCAACAACAGTGATGGGTTGAAGTCAGTTTCTCTGCGACCGAGCGTGATGCTGTGGAAATACGCTCCAAAGTCTCGGATGCGATTGCTCATCTGGAGAATTATGAAGATGGCGCATGATGCTTTTTGAGAGCCTATTTTCCTAGCAGCCTTTTCGAAGGTGCTTTCGTGGATTCCCATCATTGGAGCGAGCGTTCTCGCGTGGCTTTCGACATCGTGCCAGTTCCTAAGTGAGTTCGTCGCGAACGATGTAGCTTGGTCACAAACGGTTGTGAGCGTTTTCAGGGTAAGTGTTTCGCTGTCGGTCCCGCTTTCTAAATCTTTTTGTTCTTTTTTAGACTTAGAATGGTGGCGGACAGTTTGCCCGTCATTGGCGGGCAGTTTCATTGTTTCTGGTGCGTCCACCGCGGTGGACATCTGTTTGCATTGAGCCTCCAGTTCGCCGAGCAAAGCACGATACTCCGCGATCGAGAGCTTCCTCCGAAGAACTCGGCGTACCTGATGAGTGAGTTCGTTCTCGGGGTCAGCTTCGTCGATCTGAGCAAGTTTGGTTAGGATTTGCTTTCGCAAAAACACGCGATCCCGACGAGCGTTTTCCATCGCTTGGGCTGTCGCAAGTAGTTCGCCGGCACGCGCGAGCAACGGAGCCAGCGACAAGCCATAGCTAATGGACTGACCTTCGGAGGACTTCACTCGGTATCTCTTGCGATTTGGGCTGTCGTGGCGCTTCATGAAACCGAGTTCAACAAAGCGATCGATGTGCCTACGGAGGGTTCGTTCATCGATCCCGCCAACTCGACGGCAGATCTCGTCGTTGGAAGCGAAGACTGTGTCTCCATGCCCGGGCTTGAGAAAGCTCAGCATCGCTTGGAGCGTTTGAACATGTCCTGGACGGAGACCGAACAGGCTGCGAGTATCTCTGAGCGCGCGGAAGACTGCCCAGATGTCGGTCTCAGGTGTTGACGTGGCGGGGGTGCCCTTGCCGACGCCAAAGGTCTGAACGGAAAGCTTTGTGAATGCCATGTTTGTTGAACGACGACCGTTGCGGCCCACAACTTCCCCGGCTCTTCCCGCTGTTTTTGGCGAGAAAAGGCAACAAAAAGACGTCCACCGAATCGGTGACTCTTGACCGGTATGTCGGAGATTGCTACATCACAGGTGCTAATCAGATGATGAGGGCTCTCCGGGGGAAACCTTGGGGGGCTCTTTTCTTTTTGGTCTTCGCCTTTCTCCTCTGCTCGTGTTTTTGGTTATGACCGGGGATCAGCTCCCCGAGCCTCTCTCATTCTGCCATTGTTCAAAAAGCTGTCGCAGCGTGGTTTCCGCGCGCTCTTCGAGCCATTGGCCGAATTCCGGGTTGTCCTTGCGGGTGATCTTGATAGCGATCGACTTGCCATCGACTGAAAGTGTGCCGACAGGGCTACCACTATTGTCCTTTACCACGGTCGTTTGGCCACGGGCGCTTTGGTTGGCTGCGCCACGCGCCTTGCTGGAGCAAGCAACATAGACGGCTTGAAACTTGTCCGAGCTTGGAGTGGTGTCAGGCAGAGAGGCAAGTGTCTCACGCGCAATGTCGACAAGCGGAACCTTCTCTGAAAGTGCAGCAAGATCACCCCATTGGCGTCGACCTACGCCATGAGCCGGGCCGATAAGCCGGACAAGTTCGTCAGGCAGCTGCTCGATGACCACACGATGGTTCGACACACCTTGCCGGGTGAGGCCTAGGGCGTCCTGAATGACGCCAGGCTTGTAACCGGCCTCTTGCATCTCTTTGATAAAAAGAGATTTTTCAATGAAGGACGGATCCAGCCGCAGGTTGTTTTCCTGACCTTGCGCGATCAGAGAAGCATCATCATCGAGCGTTCGAACGATCGCTTTGACGGTTCCACCAACTCTTCGAATGGCTGCAAGTCTGCGACGCCCGTAGATGATGCGGTATCGATCCGGTTGGTCAGAGGGGCGAACCATGATCGGCACTTGCTGACCATGCTTGCGAATGCTTTCGGCGAGATCTTCAATGCTACTATCTTCCAGGATCAGGCGATCCCGGAGACCATCCATATCGATCCGGTCGGGCTCGATATCTCGGATTGAGTTGGCAGTGATTTCCCGGAGAGAATCCCGCAATCCGCCAACAGAGCCAGGTAGCTTCGAGGATTTGACCGGGGCAGGGGAGGGGGCTGCCGACTCTTTTTCGTCTTTCGGTGGTTGGTTGAAGATATTTCGAGCCATCAGCGACGCCCCCATGCCATTTGGATTGTCTGCTCCAGCTCATCAGCAACGCTGTTCA
>NZ_JBWKMA010000004.1:239991-256537 GCF_056431045.1 Aestuarium zhoushanense | reverse complement strand
CAAATCCACGGTGTATATCCCCAAGCCCTCCCGAAATCCGAAAGGGCAAAAGTGGACGACTTTTACGCCGCCCGCGACAACACTATGCCGTCGCTACCGTGGCCGAGTATTGCTCCGCCGTTCACACATTGTATTTCGTTGTATCATTTAGTTCCTCCCTTTATCTCCGAACCAAGTTTCAGCGCAGGCTCAAAGTACCCATCAAACTTAGCTTCTTGACATTTTCTACAGTAAGTTCATCTTATAGAATATCATGAAATTTTTACACGTCACATTAGATTTATTTACGCTAGGAGTGCACGCTGATGACTATTCGATTGCTCAAGACCCTCGTCGCAATCGAAGAATACGGAACATTCAGCGCAGCTGCAGACTCCATTTTCATAACGCATGCCGCCGTCAGCCAGCAGATGAAATTGCTAGAAGAAGAGTGGGGAGTAAAAATCTTTGATCGCTCCCATCGCACGCCTGAATTGACACCCGTTGGCCGCGCACTGGTGGCCAAAGCGCGCAAAGTTATCGCGGAATACGAAAATTTGCTGCCATCCGTTCTGGAGGATGATGGCCTTAGCGGGGAATTGATGCTGGGCGCTGTGCCCACAACGCTAACGGGATTGGTACCGCTGACGGTATCATCTTTGAAAAACTCGTTCCCGAAATTGCACGTGCGCATTCAACCCGGCTTGACCAATGATCTGATACTACAGCTTGAGCGAGGTCGGATTGATGCGGCAATTGTTTCGCACCCCTCCCACATCCCAAAGGGCCAAATCTGGAACGAAGTCGCCAAAGAAGACTTTCAACTGTTGGCATCGCAAGACACCGGCTCCGATGATCCGTTTGAACTTTTGCAGACCAACCCCTTTATCAGGTTCACACGCAATGCCGTCGTGGGATCGTTGATCGAAGCGTGGCTACAAGACCAGAAAATACACGTTGATGACACCATGGAACTGGAAGGCCTGGAGGCCATTTCAAGCATGGTACTGTGCAACATGGGTGTCGCAATCGCGCCGCGTCGGTGCGTTCAGGTGATGCACCCGCTTCCATTGAAACGATTATCGCTAGGGCCGAGCGCACCGCACAGGATACTCGGGGTGATCTGCCGTCAAGACAGAGCGAAGACCCGCGCAATCGAGGAGGTCGTCGATCGCCTTCGCCAAGCAGCCGCCGTCGGCATTTTCCCAAATAGTCAAATGAGCAACGCCAATGGCAATTGAATACTACAGTTATCTTATTCTTGGGGCGGCCTCTGGCGGGCTGATCAACGGGCTGGCCGGTTTTGGGACTGCCCTTTTTGCGCTCGGGTTTTGGCTGCAAATTATGCCGCCCATCCAAGCCGTTTCCATGGTCGTCGTCATGTCAGTCGCCAGCGGATTGCAAGGCGTGTGGTTGGTGCGAAAATCCATTGCCGACCAACCAAGGCGGCTTGCCCGTTTCTTGTTACCCGCCCTGCCGGGTATCCCGCTAGGCGTGGCGGCGTTGTCATTCGTACCGGTTGGCGTGCTCAAGATCACGATTGCTGGATTCATGTTGCTATATGGCGGTTTTTTCTCGCTACGGCGCGCGCTGCCAAAACTCGACCGACCCACACCAATCGCAGATTGCACCGTGGGGTTCTTGGGCGGCGTATTGGGCGGTGCTGCATCTTTGTCAGGGGCGTTGCCCACGATGTGGTGCGCCATGCGCCCCTGGCCCAAGGCCGAGATGCGCGCCGTCTTGCAGCCCTTTAACGTCGCAGTTTTGGGGCTGACCATGATCATATTCATCACCAAGGGCGCGTACACTTGGGACGTGCTCAAACTGATGGCCGTCGTCCTGCCCATAACGATGGGCTTTGCCCAAATCGGCATATCAATATTTGGCCGTCTGAACGATGATCAATTCAGACGGCTCATCATTGGTTTATTGTTCGTCTCGGGCATGATCTTGATGCTCCGCGAGCTCGTGGCCTAAGTCCTATGGCACCTTGAAGAACGGTGCAGGAACGAGCAACTTGTTCTCGACATTGACGACCAGCGGGCGCATCTTTTTGGCATAGCTTTGCCAGATAGGTGAGGCTTGCAAAAGTTTGCGCCGCTCAAAGCGATCGTCGAGACTGTCGTAACCCCACATATGAACAATCTGGTTCAACGGCCCGATGTCGGTGAAATAATAGCCGACCATCTTGCCCAGAATTTCCACCTGACACTCCATCGCCTCTTCTTCATAGAGCTTAAGAAACACAGGCACTTGGCCTGCGTGCAACGTGTAAATGCGTTCATCAACAAACATATTTTTTCTCCATTCAGGTCATGTAAATCGTGATCATTGTGAGAGCAAAAACCGCCAGAATAACGGTCAGTGTGCAGATGAGGGCAATCGCGCTGAACCCGACATCCCCCAATTTTCCAAGCGATGTCTTCATCCCCAGACCCGCAATAGCGATGACCAGAAACCAGCGCGACATATTGAGAAGCGCCACTTTGATCGGCTCGGGAACCAGGCCATATGAGCCGGCAACAACCAACGCAGAAAACCCGATAACAAAAAACGGAATTGGCAGACTGCGTTTTTTTCCTGCCTCCCGTGTGCCCGCAAACATGACCGAAAGGATCAAAACAATCGGCACGAGGAATGCGACCCGTAGCAATTTAACAAATGTCGCTGTCTCTCCCGTGACATCGGAGACAGAATACCCCGCGCCAACGACTTGCGCGACGTCATGAATGGTCGCGCCCAAAAAGACACCGGTCGCCACATCGGAAAGACCCGCATAATTTGCAATAATCGGATAGAGGATCATCGCCAAAGTACTAAGGGCCGTAACCGCGATCACCGTGAACACCGTATCGCGTTCAAGCGTTTCGTTTTTAGGGAGGACAGATGAAATCGCAAGTGCAGCAGACGCCCCGCAGATCGCGACCGCCCCGCCCGTGAGCAATCCAAAGCGCACGCGGCGGCCCAGAACACGGCTCAATACCAGGCCCGACGCCATCGTAAGCAGGACCCCCGCCAAGGTGATATATAGCACCTGATGACCGGTAGATGCGATTTGCTGAAGGGTGATCCCCAAGCCCAGAAATGCAACCCCCAAACGCAACAACGTCTTGGATGCAAATTCGATGCCCTCAACGCATTTTCCGCCCTCTTCCGCCAGAAAATTGAACGCCATACCAATCAGCAACGCCATCAACATCACTGGCGCACCGTAGTGTTCGGAGATAAATTTCGCGGCCAATGCCAGTACGACAGCCGTCATCACTCCGGGAAGCACATTTTGTGCTCTCCGGACGGCCGCTTGGCCAAAATTACTTGTCATCAGATCAGTTCTTCACTCTTGTCATCAGTCTCGCCAAAGCGCTTCAAGGTCGCTGGGCGGGTGCCCTCGTAAACCCTTTCAAGGTTCTTGGCGATCTTGGCGTTTTCACGTTCGAACAGGCAATCACCGTTCATATCGGAAGCCACGATAAACGGACCCATCTTGTTGCACTTGATGACCCACATCGCCTGCGCAAGGCCAAGCTCCTCGCTCCAGTGAACCGCCTCGACCTTTTCAATGCCGCGCCCCAGCAATGCGCCCGTACCATACCCCACGGTGCTTAGATAAATCGCGCCATTCGGTACAAAGTAAGATTTGTAGTCCTTGCTCGTCATTCCACCTTTGCCGATCACCAATTTGGCGCCGGTTTTGGCGAACCACTCGGGTAACCACTTGGCGAAACGAAAAGACGCTGTGGCGGTCACTGCGCCCATCTCGAAAGAGCCATCAGGGTTGATACGTGCAGCAGGCGAGCAATGGAAATTCGCCGCACTTTCGCGCGGTAGTTCCATCGGAATATTCGCCTTTCCCTCCAGCGCTCGCATGTAAACGCCTTCGCGGGCCGTATAGATCAGCCCGTCCAAATATACCACATCGCCCAGCTTCAGCTCTGCCAAAGCTTCAGGTGTTGGGGTGGTACTTAGGCGGATTTCTCTTGGCTTGGCATTTCCCATTCGACAGTCTCCCGGCGTTGATAATCAGTGAACCAATCAGGGTCGGTGCGGTATTCCACACGCCCGTCAGCAAATACGCGCGCCACAGCACGGCGCGATGAAAGGCAGAACGCGTGGACAGACATTTGCATGCCACCCGTATGGCAATAGCCCACTTCGATATGTGTATCGATGACCATGGATTTGCCCACGAACCCCATGGCGCCCATGCCGATGGAGTTACCCAGTTCTTTGAGCTCCAATTCCAGCTCTGCAATCTTGGGATCCGAGTTTCGATCCCCAACCGTGCGAAGACAGGCCGCGCGCTTTCCCAGAACCATGCACGTATCCTTGCACCCGCCAAGGCCAATGCCGATAATTGCAGGCTGGCACGCAAGGCCGCGTTTGCCAAAGGCAACAAGGCTATCGAGGTAGAACCGCTTAATCCCCTGAATGCCATCAGACGGGAACAACATCCGGTAATCTGTGCCGAACAAGCCGCCCTTATGAACGGTGATCAGGTCAATCCACTCTCCGCCCGGCTCATAGCCGTATTCGATCTCTGGCGCGCCGATACCAACGTTGTTGTTGTGGTCTGTGCGCCACAAGGGATGCACACGGTTTGGCCGCAATGGCACCCCGTTGGTGGCGTTCGATGTGGCACGGCGCAACGCCGCCTCAAGCGCAATTGGGCCGCCCTCGACCTGCGTCTCGTTCCCCATTTTAACATACCAGCGCGGCGTGCCGGTATCACCGCACATCGCCCTGCGGTCTTCCTTGGCCGCTTCGTAGTTCTCGAGCATTGCCTGCAAAACAAAAGACGAAAGATCGCCATCCTCGACATGAGCGGCAGATTTCAAACCCGTTAGATAATCATCGGGAATTTCAATCGCAGCCTTATCCATCAAGGTTTCTGCGGTCTTCTGGATCAAATCAATCGAGATCATTAGTGTGCCTCCACCAGTGTTTCGGGTTCGCTGTCCGGCAAAATGGTTTCGCCCGGTTTGACGATTGTAAATTGCACCTGCTCGCGAGTGACATCGACGGTGTCGCCATTCTTGCGCGCGACCGTAAAGTACGAACTCTCCATGCTGCCCGGCTCCGGGAAGTCCTCGCGAAAATGCGCCCCACGCGAATTTTCACGCGCGATGCCGGCCTTGGCAATAACATCGGACACATCACACAGCGATCGCATATTAAGCCAATCATGCCACGTCAGGTTGAACGCAAGGTTGCTACTATCGACACCGACCGTCATCAACTCGTCGCTGATCTCGGACACACGTTTGATCCCGCGCTCCATTCCGTATTCCGTACGCATCACGCCGACATCTTCCCACATCGCTTCTTGTAGTTTGTGCCGCAGCGCCTGAATGTTGGCAGGCTTGTTTGCAAATGGCTGCTGTGCGCGTTCGATTTCGGCGCTAAGGACGGCCTCGTCTGGGTCACGCAGAGCGCCCATTCCACGAATATCGCGCCCCATCACGTCGCCCGCAACGCCACCGTAAACGGTCGAATTGGCAACACCATTCCCGCCAAGACGGTTGGACCCGTGCGCACCGCCAGCATCTTCGCCAGCGACATACAGCCCTTCCATCTCTGTGCGTGTGTCCGCATCCACAACGACGCCGCCCATGAAGTAGTGCGCAGTCGGCACAACTTCGACCTTACCACCCGCAAGGTCAAACCCACTGTCGGCACAGCGTTTTACCATGCCACTGAATTTCGCGCGGACATTATCGGGACCCAAATGCGCCATAGAGATATAAACGCCACCATTCTCGGAGGTATTGTTCTTGCGCATTTCAGCATAGATGCCGCGGCTGACAACATCGCGCGTGGCCCGTTCGCCGCGAGGGTCGGTGTCGAACATAAACCGTTGCCCGGAGCCATTGAGCAATTGCCCGCCTGCCCCGCGCAACCCTTCTTCGAGCACCGTTCCAGTCATCTTGGTATGATCGCCCGCCAATAGCCCCGTCGGATGAAACTGTACCATTTCCATATCGCGCAACGGCAGACCTGCGCGCAAAGCCATGGCCAAACCGTCCATCGTCTTGTCGCCCGACGGCGTATGATATTTATACATTGTCGGGCCGCCGCCCGTCCCCATCATCACGGTTTTTGCCCGCACAAAACGGAATTTCCCGGTCCGCATGTCGATGAACAACACGCCTGCCAAGGCTTTACCGTCTTTGGTCGGGATCAGGCCGATGGCGCGGTGTTCTTGCAGCTTTTCAATCGGCCGAGACAACACCTGCTCCATGAGACGGTTAATAATCTCGATACCGGTCAGGTCGCCCTTGTGGACGGTCCGGTCTGCGGTCTGTCCTGCAAATGCCTTTTGGTGCAGTGTGCCGTCGCCATTGCGATCAAAAAAGCACCCGATCTCGTTTTCCAGCTCCCGCACGCGCACGACCGCTTGTTCGCAGAGCTTCCAAGCCATGTCCTGATTAGGGAGCCATTTGCCACCAATGATTGTATCCATGAAATGGCGCTCGACCGTGTCACCACCGCCCAAAGCTACGTTATAGCCACCCTGAACCATACGGGTGCAACCGCACTTGCCGATCAGCCCTTTGACCGCAATCGTAATCTTGGTGCCTTTGGGTGCCGTCTGCTGGGCGTGGAGGGCCGCAAACATGCCAGCCCCGCCAGTCCCAAGGATCAAAATGTCGGTGTCGTGACGTTCAATATCGATTTTGAGGGGCATGTTTATATCGCCTGTAGGAAAAAAGTACCGGAGATGAGAAAGGAAACCGCAAGAGCTGCCGCCGCGAATGTTTTCTGCCTGTCTGACCAGGGCAACCATTCCATCGCAAGCAATCTCACACCGCCAAACATGTGAACCGCCAAGCCAAAGACAAGACCGAATTCAGCAACTTTGACTAACGGGTTTTCTGCAAACGCAAGAAAGTGATCAAGTCGTTCAGGCTTGGTCAGAGCAAGCGAGAGAACATAAAAATGGAACGGCAGGAACACCGCCAAAGCAAGGCCTGATGCGCGATGTAAAGCATAGGCAAACCACAGTGGATGTCCACGATGCGTCCGCTTCACAGCATTGTCACGGCTGTCACAGCGCGCCCTCCCATAAACAATAGCACGACACAAATGCCCCATGTCAGCGTCGACAGGGCAAAGCCCTTTAGACCGAGCAACTCATGCGCAATGACCCGCAAACCAATCGCAGAGTGCACAGAAACGGCGATCACAAAGGTGGCGTAAAATAGAAACCAGAAAACGCTACCTTGGGTCCGGCCGAGAATTTCTGCAGTACTCAAGCCCCCCTGGATGGCATAGATCATCACCGCGATGTGAACCAAAACAAAAGGCCCCATGAAGAGCGCCGACAACCGCTGCAACATATAAAGTCTGAGATTCAGCATGACCTAGCGCCCCGTTTTCAGAAACGACATCGCAGTCGCGCGCTTGAGGCCCGCAATTGCTTTCATCGGATTCAGATCGTTTGGACAATGTACTGTACAACTGCCCTGACTGTGGCAATTGTGACAACCACCGTCGCCAGACACGGCATCCAGAATGACTTGCTTATCATCGTCTCTAGCATCGTTATACAAGGTCCAGGCCCGTTGTAGGGCTGCGGGACCAAGATAATCGGCATTGCCAGCAACCGTATCACAGGCCGCATAACAGATCGAACAGTTGATGCACTCGATACCAGTATTGGCCTCGACGCGCGCGCTGCTTTCTGGATCGATCAACTCGATGGCATCATCACGGGATTTGCTGGGGTGGTGAACGCCTTCGGCCTCGACCCATTTGTCAAAAAACGGATCCATGTCCGTTGCCAGATCTTTAATTACCGGCAGATTACGCAGCGGAGCGACCGTCAGCTTATTGCCGTCCAGCGCCTTTTTTACGTGTGTCCGGCAAGTCCACCGCGGCGTTCCATTCACCATCATGGCACATGATCCGCACATTCCCACACGGCAAGCGTACCGATACGTCAAATTTGCATCCTGATTTTGCTGAATCCAAGATACAACATCCAGAATGGTCTGGCTTTCCTGCGCAGGCACCTCGAAGTGCTCGTATGCACCACCAGTTGCGTCGCCGCGCCAAATAGAGACGTCCATAAGTTTCACGCTGTCAGACAACTTCAACTCCAAAATCAGTGCCGGATTCAAACTTACATTACACCAACGCATTCACTAACAAAAAGCGATAAAAACTAATGTTTTTCGTAAGCAAAGATTACGGCTTCTCATGATTCACTTACCCTCAGACTAAGAGGCAACATCGCGGCAAGCCCTTCGCTGTACGCCACTCAAGAAGCCAGCCCGTCACAACGAAAATGCCCCTTGTAACGATAGTTTACGCGCGAGATGACTTCCCTATCAGGCAGACCAACCCGATCACGACGGCCCACCCCCTTGATAATCCTCGGACATACTACCTTGATCGATTTGTCATCATTCAACAAAAGTGAGCGCGCCTAGCCCCCGATTTGAAAAGCAAGGACTGAGCATAGATGAGCGAATAAATTTTTATGACTTCCGATGTCTACCAGCACTAAAATGCGGTAGGGCTTGTGGCTTTTTCAGAACAATATGAACAGAAACGGTGCCATGAATACCGCGCAAAAGGCACATCATAATGGAGCTACGGCGATACGGCTCAATAAAACTATTGTCGCCCAGCCCACAAATTTATTGAACTTGACGGAATGACTTCGACGGCAAATGCGCCTGCCAAAATTGGACTGCAACAGAGTGATGGAAGCAGCAGGCCACGTCGCGCTTGACGGGCCCTATACGGGCACCAATCAAAACCACGGCCTGCGCTTCCACCAGTTCTAATGAACCTCTTTATGCTTAATTCTTGAAATCGGTGATGACGGCTGTCCCCGGACGGGTTGGCCCCTTCATCGCGCGCAACTCTGCGCTTGCGTCAGACAGCGAAACCACCCGGTCAAGCATAGGTGTCAGATCGACTTCACCGCGTTCGATCATCCCCAGCAATGACGGATATTTCCACGCTGGCATGCCGCGGGTTCCGTAAAACGCAAGTTGTTTGGAATAAATGGCGCGCATATTGATCTGCATCATACCATCCCCCGCTGGCATGCCGACATGGACATGGCGGCCAAGGGTTGCAAGGCATTCCACGGACGCATTGGTAGTGGCGTCAATGCCAAGCGCCTCAAGAGAGACCTGCGCGCCCCCACCAGTAATGTCGCGGATTGCTTCGGCGACATTCCCATGCGCGGCATTGACCGCGGCATCAGCACCCAGCTGTTTGGCATGGGTAAGCTTTTCCTCGACCACATCCACAACCACGACGCGCGCGCCCAGCATTTTCGCCAACAACAGCGCCGAAAGACCGATGCCGCCCGTGCCGTGCACAGCAACCCATTCACCAGCCCTGACGTTCGCGCGGTCGGTCAGAGCATGCCACGCAGTTGTCACACGGCAACCCAACCCAGCAGCCAACGCAGGCGAGAGCGTGTCGGGCAAGTGAACCAAATTGTGATCAAGCGGCACAGCCACAAACTCCGCGTACGCGCCTGGTGCACCAAACCCCGGAACGATCGCGCTTTCGCAAGAATTGGACGCGCCCGTTTGGCAGGCGGGGCAATCACCGCACCCCAAAATGAACGGCGCGATCAACTTGTCGCCAACCTTGTGTTTGGCCTGCGGACCGGCTTCGACAACGGTGCCGCAGTATTCGTGCCCCATGATGGACCCGTTTACCACTTTGGGATGCCCGCCGACCCAACCATGGAAATCGGACCGGCACACGCCGCAAGCCGCGACCTCCAGCACAACACCATTGCTGGGGCATTTTGGATCCTCAACAGTTTCGATAGATAGGTCTTCGTTGAAGTCTCTGACAACGGCTGCGCGCATGGTATTTCCTTTTCGTGGTATTGATAGAGGTTTACTGGATCAGCCGTTCAAACCGGCAACACACATGTATTTGACGGACAGATAGTCTTCCAAACCCTGGCTGCCGCCTTCCTTGCCCATGCCGCTTTCTTTCAAGCCGCCAAACGGCGCTTCAACCGTTGTGATCAAGCCAGAATTGATGCCAATGAGACCATAATCAAGCCCATCGTTCAGTCGGAACGTGCGGCCAAGATCGCGCGTAAAGGCATAAGCCGCCAAACCGAATTCGGTGTCATTTGCCGCTGCGATCGCTTCTTCTTCATCCTCGAATTTGAATACCGCAGACAGGGGTCCGAAAATTTCCTCTTTTGCGAACTTCATATCAGCCGTCGCACCGGTGATGACCGTCGGCTCAAAGAATGTGCCGCCTGCAGTGTGACGATTGCCACCCGAAACAATTGTTCCGCCCTTAGCCGTCGCATCGGCAATCATTTCCTCGACCTTGTGCACCGCGGCTTCGTCAATCAACGGGCCCTGCTCTACGCCAACCGCTGAACCCTCACCGACGACCAAAGCCTCGGACGCCTCTTTGAGCCTTTGCACAAAGGCATCATGAATGCCCGCTTGAACATAGAAACGGTTTGTACACACACAAGTTTGACCCATATTGCGATACTTGGCGATCATTGCGCCTTCGATCGCGGCATCCAGATCTGCGTCATCAAATACGATAAACGGAGCATTGCCACCAAGCTCCATAGACACCTTCTTAACGGTGTCCGCAGATTGACGGATCAAAACTTTGCCAACCTCGGTTGAACCCGTAAAGGTGACTTTGCGCACATCCGGGCTTTTCATCATGGCGCCAGCAATGGCGCGGGCAGAACCCGTGACGATGTTCACGACCCCATCAGGGAACCCTACGTCCTGGCAAAGTTTACCCCATGCCAATCCAGAATAGGGGGTCGCCGTTGCAGGCTTTGCAACCACCGTACAACCCGCAGCGAGCGCAGGCGCAAGCTTACGCGCCAACATGGAAGACGGGAAATTCCACGGCGTAATTGCGGCGACCACACCGATGGGGTGACGCGTCACCAACAAACGTCGATCAGAACTTGGGGCGGGCACGATCTCGCCTTTGGCGCGCCGTATCTCCTCTGCGAACCAACGAACATAAGCGGCGCCGATGGCAATTTCGCCCCGAGCTTCTGCTAGCGGCTTGCCCTGCTCTGCGGTTAGCAATTGCGCTAGCGGCTCTTGATTGTCCATCAAAGCGTCATAAAGCTTGTGCAACAAATTTACACGAAAACTCAGATCACTACGGGACCAGTCGGCGAATGCCCCTGTGGCTGCAGCGATTGCGCGATTGGTCTCATCGGCGCCGCAATTAGGCACCGTTCCAAGTCCATTGCCCGTTGCAGGATTGCTAACGTCAATTGTCTCACCGTTATCCGAGCCGCTCCAGTCGCCACCAATCAAGTTAGATTGCAACAACAGTCCATTGAAATCGTTCATTGTCATTCCTTGCTAAGCTCTGCGTTAGATTTGGGTATAAGACCCGCTAGCAGAAAGCCTCCGAGTTAACATATTGCAGCCCAGAGGGGCTTTGTTGCACAAATCGGGGCGTGACCGCACTTCCCCTTTCCCCGGACGGATTTAGCCTACGACCTCAGTGACAGGTATGCCGAGAGCTGTGTAACGATTGAGGACAGCTACGCGGATTTGTATTTCTGCGACCTGCCGGTCGAAGTCCCGCGCCATGAGGCCTTGCCCCAGCAACTTCACACAATGCATCTTGGTTTCGACACGGCTTCGTCGGTGATACCCGCTCCACCGTCGCCAGATGGCGCGGCCGAGATATCGCGACGCATTAACTGCCTCGTTCCTGGCGATGGCTCCGGCGCTGGTGGGTTTCCAGGGTTTGGCATTCTTGCGCGGAGGGATGACGGCATTGGCATTTCGAGCAGCAATCGCGTCATGGCATTTGCGCGTGTCATAGGCACCATCTGCGGTTACTGAGCCGATGGATTGATCGGCTGGAATCTGGTTTAACAACTGCGGCAGCATTGGCGCGTCACCGATATTGCTCGTCGTGACCTCGACCGCTCGGACTTCTAGCGTTTCCTCGTCGATTCCTATGTGTATCTTGCGCCAAATCCGTCGTTTCGGGCCCCCGTGCTTCCGGGCGTTCCACTCGCCTTCACCTTCAGCTTTGATGCCCGTGCTATCGATCAGAAGGTTTAACGGGCCGGTGCCGCCACGATAGGGCAGGCTCACGTGCAGGGTTTTCTGGCGGCGGCACAGAGTGCTGAAGTCTGGCACCGACCAATCCAGACCGATAAGCCGCAACAAGCTTTGTACAAAACCGGTTGTCTGGCGAAGCGGCATCCCGAACAGCACCTTCAGCGTGAGGCACGCTTGGATCGCTGCATCACTGAAACTCTGCTGCCGACCGCGCTTACCGCTCGGCGTCGGCACCCAAACCATCTCAGGATCAAACCAGATCGACAGCGATCCGCGTCGCTTCAGACTGTCATTGTAAGCCGACCAGTTCGTGGTCTTGTATTTTGTAGGGGCCCAACTGCTCATGCCTTCCAGCTATCATGCTGGATTCGCAAGATGAATCCCTAGCGGCTTTGTGCAACAAAGCCGCCCAGAGGAAGCATCCCGCTTGTTGTTCTGCGCCGCAATAAAACATTTTCCATAAATAACAAGGTATTTTGATCGAAACACCATCCAGCCATGCAGGATCGACATTCACTCTCAGTAATCGATCACGATGACCTTTGATGCGAATGTAATCAAAAATTACACAACACATTAAGATTATTTGTTATGCGACGGCGGCGATTTTTAGTACCAAAGATGACAAGATATATATATCGGACTCATTCTGGGAGGAATAAACATGAGTGTTCAGGACAAGTTACGGGGTATTTCCCGCCGGGATTTGTTCAGAGTTGCAGGACGTTACGGGCTCAGCTCGACGTTGTTGGCTGCGGGAACGTTTGGCGGAGCGATGAGCGTTGCCAATCTCGGAGCGGCGGCAGAATCAACCTACAAAAAGCGCTTTGCAAAAAAGCCTAAGTTCACGTTCAAATTTGGCGCAGCCGGATTTAACGAACGCAACTTGCTGATCCAACGCGCGGGCTGCCTTGAATTTGCGCGCGACCTGGAAAGCCGTTCCGACGGCGAGATCCGTGTCGAGTTCATCGGCGACAACCAGATCTGCGGCGAGACGTCTTGCGTTGAAAAAACACAGCAGGGCATCGTTGATATCTACGCTGCATCCACACAAAACTCCGCGGGCGGCGCGCCTTATTTGAACGTACTCGATTATGCGTACATGTTCCGTAGCCGCGCAGACCAGTACCACTTCTTGTACTCCCCTGAGTCGCAGAAATTGCTGCGTGATCCGTACGAAAAGCGTCACGGTCTGAAGTTCCTCTTTAGCCATTGCGAACTGCGCGGCATCCAGATGGGCCTCAAGTGGGAAGACAAGCCGACGATCACGAAGCTCGAAGAGATGTTCGGCTCCAAAAACCGCGTTACGGGCACACAGCTTGGCCGTATTGCAATGGAAGCGCTCAACTTGAACCCGGTGCCGGTCGCTTGGGAAGAAACGCTTGATGGCCTTAAGCAGGGCTTGATCGATGGGGCGGAAACATGGGCATCTGCGGTTGCTTCTGCGAACATGTCACCTGTTGTTTCGCAGTCGGTTGATCTCAAGTTCTTCTGTGGCACAGAGCACACCGCAATGTCCGCGTCGGCATTCGATAGCCTTGGCGGCGAATTGCAGGATGTGGTCATGGAATCTGCGTATCTTGCACAGGTTCACGTTCAGGCGGCGAACGAAGCTGCGTTGGTAAACACCGTTGGTGCGTCCAACCCGCAAGGCCCGAACACGATCTTTGCACAGAACAATGTCCGCGTTGCAGACCTTGCTGATGACCAGATCAAAATGGCCGAGGAAATGTGTTCCCCGGAATTCCAACCACAGCTGTGGGAAGACTGGCGCGAGCGGCTTAACGGCTGGTCGGGTGGTCATGACACCTATCAGGAAATCTACGATATCGCGCGCCAAAACCCGCATACGCTCGCAGAAAACGTCGAGCCACGCCGGTGGTGGAAAGCCTGATCTTAATCAGGATATAGAGGTTGGGCGGCCCGCATCATTCGGGCCGTCCGCATTTTTGCCGTCTGCGTCAATGATGCAAAACCAATAACGGAGGTAGAGTTATGTCGATTTTGGCCGAAGCAGGAGCCGTTATTCCAGCTATTTTTTCCGGCAGTGCCTGGAAAGTGAAAGATGCATTTTACGCCGACGGGATGTGGATTGTTTCCTTTTTCTTCACCTTCTTTGGCGGCATTCTGGCGTACCAGTTTTTCAAATTTATGCCATCTATGGATCGGCATCTGGAACGCGGGATCGCAGTCCTCACCTATTTGATGATCGCCGCGATCATCTTTTGGGGCGTGATTGACCGGTTCATTTTCTCGAGCCAATGGTCTGGCTCGACGACGGTTCCGCCCTTCTTGTTCATGATTATGGCATGGTTTGGTTGCTCGTATAATGTGCGGCTGCGTACCCACCTGAGCTTTAGCGAATTCCGCTCCAAAATGAACCCGTCGGGACAGATGGCAGCACTCAGCCTGGATGGCGCTTTGTGGTTCGGCTTTTGCTGGATTGCGATCACCACATCGCTGCGTTTCACGGCCTATTCCGCCGATAACTTCCAACTGGTCGACGGCGTCGATAATACAATGAAATGGTGGTTCTATATCACTGTTCCGCTCGCATTCACGCTGATGTCAGGCCGCGTCGTCGGCAATTGGCTGGACGATTGGAAAAACTACCGGTCCGGCAATCAAATTATAAATCAAGCAGTTATCGGGGGGGACGTGTAATGTCGGACGGTTCATGGGTCACATTAATTTCGATCGGCGTGACGATCTTTTTCATGCTCGGAACACCCGTTTTGCTGGTGATTTTTTACTGGGTTATCGGATGTAGCTTTGTTATCGGGCTGCCGCTCAACAACACCGGCAACGAGTTGCTGAATGTGTTCAACAAGGGCTTTGCGCTGCTTGCGATGCCGCTGTTTATTTTGACCGGCGATCTGATCAATCAATCGGGTATTGCGCGGCGACTGTCGGACTTTGCCTACTCCTGTCTGGGCTGGTTGCGCGGCGGCTTGGCGATGGCATCTATCGCGGCCTGCGGATTGTTCGCGGCGATTTCCGGGTCCAATTCGGCGACAACGGCGACGATCGGGTCAATGTTGCACCCCGAAATGGTCAAAGGTGGATATGACGAACGATTTTCCGCGGCGACGGCTGCTGCGGGGGGGACGGTCGGTATCATCATACCGCCATCGATCATCTTTATTGTTTACGGTTTCTTGATGAACCTGCCGATTTCGGAATTGTTCATCGCGGGCATCGTACCTGGCGCCTTGATGGTGCTTGGCATGATGACGGCGGCGTTTATCATCTGCGCCGTCAACGGTTGGGGCTTCTTGATCTCGCTCAGCCCATGGCGCGTGTTCAAAACCGCCGTTGGTGCATGGCTTGGTTTCTTTGCAATCGGTCTGGTTTTGTGGGGCATCTACACCGGGAAATTCTCCTCGACAGAAGCTGCAGGCGTGACGGTTGGATTTTGCATCATTGTCGGGCTGGTTTCCTATCCCCTGAATAAACTCATGGGGAGTTCCTCGGCACAGCCCGTTACGGAAAAAAGCCTTGCCTCGATGATCGTCGTCGAAGGTTTCACCTTGCCAAGCATTCCTGCAATCGTGTCTCGCTCCGCTCAGATTACGGGTATTCTGGTGCCCTTGATCGCGGTGTCCGTCGCGATGCAACAGGTACTTTCCTCGCTGGGCGCTAAGGAAACCATCAGCGTTTTTGTCACGGGTATGGGCGGCTATTATGCGGTTCTATTCACCTCGATGGCGATCGTTTTTGTCACCGGTATGATCCTTGAATCGCTGCCGGTAACGATCATCCTCGCACCGATCCTCGCGCCCATCGCCGTGTCGGTTGGCATCGATCCGATCCACTTTGCGGTGATTTTCCTTGTCGGTGCATCGATTGGCTTCATCACGCCGCCCTATGGCTTGAACCTCTACGTGGCTTCGGGCGTGACAGGCGTGCCGTATTTCCGCTTGCTTCGCTACGCCACAATGTATTTGGTCTCCCTGCTTATCGTGTGGTTCTGCGTCGCCCTAATCCCCACACTCAGCACAACACTGCTACCAGGCGGGGGGCTCTACAACCTACTCTCAGGCACTGGTGGTGGCTGATATAATTACGCTTTGGACCACTCATGGGTATTGAAACCCCACCAATGAGTGGTCCTGAGCAGCCTCATTTGACCGGTCCAAGTTTATAGTTAGTGCATATATGGCCTCTGATCCATTTGTATGATGGCTTCAGGAGCCGGTGGGCGATAGCCCAATGCACTGTGTGGTCTCTTTGTGTTGTAGTGCCGTCTCCATTTTTCAATGATGATTTGTGCTTCTCGTAGCGTGTAGAAGACTTCGCCATTCAATAGCTCATCACGGAACCTGCCGTTAAAGCTTTCGCAATATCCATTCTCCCACGGGCTTCCAGGTTCGATATAAGCTGTTTTTGCGCCGACAGCCGTAATCCAATCTCTGACCGCTAGAGCAACGAACTCAGGCCCATTGTCAGAGCGAATGTATGCAGGTGGTCCACGCAAGATGAACAGATCTGTTAAGGCATCG